>CAKZMU010000016.1 GCA_937129145.1 uncultured Lacinutrix sp.
AGAATAATCGCCAATACTAATGCTAGTAAAATTGCCATCATATTTTACATGATGACGCAAACGCCATTGGTCATAATAACCTGTTTTACTGAACATTAAATGACGAAGATCATGAATATAAGCTGCCTCTCCATGTGTCAATGTTCCAAAAACACCTTCGTTTACCATCTGAAGAATTGTTAATTCTTCATTACCGTAACAGACGTTCTCTAACATCATACAATGACGTTGGGTTTCCTCAGCTGTATTGACCAGTTGCCAATGTTCATCCAAAGTTACTGCTGCAGGAACCTCAACCGCAACATGCTTTCCTTGTTGCATAGCATACACACACATTGGCACGTGATTTGCCCAAGGCGTAGCTATAATGACAAGATCTATATCGTCTCGTTGCAACATTTCTTTCCAAGCTTCTTCGGTTCCGCTATATTTTTTTACTTTTTGTCCTGCTTTTTTTGCTCGGTCAACTGATCCTTGGGCATATTTATCTCGAATATCACAAATTGCTACAACTTCAGCCTTTGGGTGCAAGTTTAGCATTTGTTTTACATGACCACTACCACGATTACCAACACCTATAAAAGCAACTCTTACCTTTGCAATTGGTGCAACTTTTAATCCAATAACAGATTTACCATAAGACGGTCTTGTTTCTGATATTTTTTCCAAAATATCTTCTCTGCTTTTTTGGGAAAATGCCGCTGCGGGCAATCCCATAAATGCCCCCATCATAGCGGACGACCTCAAAAATTTTCTTCTGTCAAAATTGTTATTGGATTTGCTCATATTCTTTTATTTTACTAACCGATTAAATTATGATTAAAATTGTTCTATATATTACTTTCTTTGATTTCGACTGCGCTCAATCTGACAGAAAATCACTCGAAATGACATTATTCATACTATTTATATGCTTTTGCTGTTTGCTTGCTGGTTCCCAGACCGTCTATTCCCAATTCAACTACGTCACCCTCTTTCATATACATTGGCGGTTTTAAACCTAAGCCAACGCCAAATGGTGTTCCTGTAGAAATTACATCGCCAGGCAATAAGGTCATATACTGACTAATATAGCTTATTTGTGTAGGTATATCAAAAATGAAATCAGACGTATTACTGTCTTGCATCATTTTGCCATTCAGTTTTAGCCAAAGTCGGAGATTGTGCGGGTCTTTAATTTCATCTTTTGTTGCCATAAAAGGCCCAAGTGGCGCAAATGTATCACAGCTTTTTCCTTTTACCCATTGTCCTTCCTGTTCCAATTGAAATTCACGCTCACTATAATCGTTATGCAACACATATCCAGCAACATAATCCATCGCTTCTTCTTTGGAAACATAGGATGTTTTTTTACCGATTACAATCGCCAATTCTACTTCCCAATCGGTTTTTTTACTATCCTTTGGAATTACAACATTATCATTTGGTCCAACTATGGCCGATGTTGCCTTAAAGAAAAGTACAGGCTGACTAGGAACAGCCATACCCCCTTCTGCTGCATGTTTAGCATAATTAAGACCAACACAAACCAATTTTGATGGACGACAAAAAGGAGGGCCCAATCTAGTTTCTTGACTTACTGTTGGACATGTATATTCGTTCTTGTCTAGCCATGTTTTTAAACGCTCAATTCCACCAGTTTCAAAAAATTGTTCCGAATAATCCTGTCCAAAACTGGAAACATCTATCCAACTACCATCTTCTTTTTGCACTCCAGGTTTTTCTTTTCCTGCTTCTCCAAATCGTATTAATTTCATTTTCTATCTTTTTATTCTGTTTTTGTAATCCACTCTATTTGCTTCCATTTTTCAACGGAATCATTTGCTTGTGCTGCGCCATTAGTACTTCTACCATCGGTAATTTGTTTTGCTAACAACGACTTTAATTCTTTTACTTTTTCAGGATTTTCAGCCTGAATGTTATTGGTTTCAGAAATATCATTTTTAAGATTGTACAACTGAATTTCTGGCAAATCTTTCACCTCTTTTGCATTAGGTCTGGGAGCGCTCCACCCTGCAGATCCTTTTGCCATTATCAATTTGTAATCGCCTTTTCTGATTGCAAAACTTCCGTTGATAGAACTGTGTATTGTAGCTTGGCGCTTATAATCAGAACCTTCTGCAGTCAACAATGGTAAAATTGAAAAACTATCCTCGCCTTCATTATCTTTTAATGTATCACCAACAATATCGGCACAAGTCGCCAATAAGTCCGTCGTACATATTGTTTTATCAGAAACCTGACCTGCTTTTACTTTTGCTGGCCATTTAACTATAAAGGGCACTCTGTGTCCGCCCTCGAAAATATCAGCTTTATGACCACGAAAATCTCCACTAGGATCGTGTCCTTTTTCACCTAAAATTTTATAATCGGCTTGAGGTGAGCATCCGTTATCACTTGTAAAAACTACAATTGTATTTTCTGCAATTCCTGCTTTTTCAATCGTCGCCGAAAGTTTCCCCATAAAGTCATCAATCTGCATCATAAAATCTGCATAAGGATTCAGCTCGCTTTTGCCCAACCATTCTTCCGTAGGTAGAATTGGAGTGTGTGGCGATGGCAAGGCCAAATACAAAAAGAAAGGTTCTTCCTTTTTGGCACTTTCCGAAATAAAGTTGAACGATCTTCTAAAGAAATTTGGCGTAACATCTGTATGTATAAAATCTGGACTCGTAGGTCCTTCACGCCACCACGTATATTTTCCTTTGTCCACTGTAACCGTATCTGGCACCGCAGTTGGCTTTCCGTTTTCCACATACACATAAGGTGCCATATCTAAAGAGCCCGAATGTCCATAAGCATAATCGAAGCCTAAATCGTTGGGTGAATTGGTAACTGGCTTTGAAAAATCTATATTCTTAAAATCCTTTGGATTCCAACCCGAACCAAATACAGAATCTTTATCCGCCTTTGCCCAATCCCAGCCCAAATGCCATTTGCCAATAAAACCTGTATGGTACCCATTCTTTTTTAAGAATGATGCCACCGTTGTTCTGCTTTGCGGAATTAAAGCGTTGGAAGTACCTGTAAGCACACCATTTTTTAATCTGCTTCGCCAGTTGTAACGACCCGTAATAATTCCGTAACGCGTTGGTGTGCATACTGCCGATGATGTATGCGCATCTGTAAATTTCATTCCCTCTGATGCTAATTTATCCAAATACGGTGTTTTTATTTTTCCGTTCGGATTAAAAGCTTTAATGTCACCATAACCCAAATCATCTGCCAACACATAAATAATGTTTGGTTTCTTCTCTTCAATTGTTTCGCTGTCTTTTTTCTTATCACCGCAGGCAACAAGAAATATTAGTACAAATACAGCTACAATATATTGTTGAAACGTTCTCATTTTGTCATTAAATTAATTGTTTCTTCTTTCTGATTTCTAAAAACACCCAATGCAATTTCACCTTTCCAATTTAGTTTTTGATAGTTACTGATAAAGTCCGATATTTTATTGATTTCCTTATCCTCTGCACGAATAATAACATCTCCAACTTGAATACCCGACTTCTTCAAAATACTATTCTCTTGAAGCGATAAAACCAAGACACCAGCAGTTTTGCTTAATCCTGAAGCAGAACGTTCTGCCATAGTTTCTATATTTTTCAGCTCAGCATTTTTCCATTTGAATTTTGTTGCAGTTTTACTTTCTGCACCAAAATACAGCGGTGGAAAAGTTGGTTTCGTGGCCAAAGCGTTTAACGCGTCATTCTTAACACCAAAAACATTTGTTTTAAAAGGTTTAAATCCAATCTTGGAAGCCGAAGAATTGTCTGGCAAATCA
>CAKZMU010000017.1 GCA_937129145.1 uncultured Lacinutrix sp.
TTACGGGAAGTTTTTTTGGTGCAGTTATTCGTCTGCCTTTATGTTGTCCAGAAATAATACGCATTAAAAACTATTTGTAAGTACAAAGTTAGATGAGCAAGTTTCATCTATATCGCTTTCAAAATTATATGTAGATTTTGTTTCTAAAACAGAGACATTACGCACATATTTGTAAGCAATGTCATAAAATTTATCATCCTTTGTGATATTACCTAAAAGGATTAACGGAAATTCTTCAGGATTGAGTTCTAACTGTTCTGCCGTGAATAAAATGTAATAGATGAAATCTTCTTTTGTATTGTAATCAAACGTATTGTATAGAAGTAATTGCCCTTTTTTAATAACTACTATTTCAAAATGTGTGTTGCTTATATGAGCGTACATTTTTGTGTCAGTAGCATTTTTTTCAAGATTTAGCAGAGTTTCCAATACGATGGTAGAGAAATGTTTAAACACAAATTCCCCAAAAATATCATATATATAATTATTGATGTTTACATACGGAACGTACACATTAACACTTTCGTTTGCCGAAATCCCATCATGGGTGATAAAATCTGAACGAAGTATTTTAGAATTGAATTTTAAATAATCGGCCAAATACTCTTCATTGAATAGTGATTTTGGAACAAGAGCCGATAATTCGTTTTCATGAATCACTTTAACCGATTTGAAAGATTGCTTTAAACTAGGTTCAGTGTTAAATTGATGAATCAATTTATCAAGTAAATCATTTGGATTTCCTTTTTTCTCGAACGCAAAACTTTTGTAAAAGGTAATGGTATTTGCATCTAAATTTAAGATACAAAAAGAAAGTCCACTCAAGCTAACCTGAATGGACAATACATTATTTTGTAATATGTTGGCTTTACTGCTCGTTTGAAAAGTTTTTAGGCCAGTTTCCAATTGTTTTAACTTCTTCCATAGAACCTACCTTAATAGCATCTCCATTTACACCATCTACCGAGATTACTTCGTTTTCTTTAGCAATTAAGTTCTTGTCTTGGTCATATAAAATTACCGACTTCATTGCTTTTGCTTCAAAAACAGGGATTCTAAATCCATTCTCTTCAAGGAATCCAGCTTTTAATTCAAATTTAGCACCTGGTTCTGCCGAAGGAATATTCATCATGGTTTTATATCTTGGGTCTGCACCAAATAAAGAATCTTTTACCGATACATAACCAAGTGTATCAATAATGACAGCATCTTTATAGGTGTCAACCTGAAAAATCCTTGTTTGTTCAACGTCAAGAACCGAAGTATCACGACGCTCAGTAATTGTAAATTGTGCAGTATCAATAAACTTAATTAAGTTATCAAAATTACCTTCAAATTTCCCAGTTACCGTTCTATGCGCCAATTCAGCATCTCTAATATCAATTAAAGTTTCAATAACTTCTGCGTAGCGTTTATCTTTTAACTTGTTAAATTTAATTTCTCCGTAAACAGACATAAAAGTTGAATATCCTAAATATGCGATAAGTACCCAAAGTACTATCATAATTAAAGGCTTAACCTTTTTTGGAACATATTTGTCAATTACCCATACGATTCCAATTGTGAGAGCGATTACAACTACAGCTGCAATAATAATATTTAACATAGTGATTTTATTAAAATTAATTAATGGACTAACGCAAATCTACAATTTTTTTTTATTCACGAAAGTTATTGTTAGTAAAAATCATTTATATCTTTGATAAATTCAATAATTGTATTAAATCTTAATGAATTCCTCAGAATTTTATAAACTTATAAAAAACACGTTTCCTTTTGAACCAACACTAAAGCAAACTATTGTTTTACAGCAACTTGCAGATTATATTTTCGATACATCACCAAGTGGCTTATATGTTTTAAAGGGTTTTGCAGGTACTGGTAAAACAACTATTATTGGAACTATTGTCACAAATTTATGGAAAGCAAAAAAAAATGCTGTACTCATGGCGCCAACTGGTAGAGCTGCCAAAGTAATAGCAAACTATTCAGGAAAAGAAGCATTTACCATTCATAAAAAAATATATACTGCTAGATACTCTAATAGTGGTAAAATGTCGTTTGTATTGGCACCAAACAAGCATAAAAAAACTATTTTTATTGTTGATGAAGCGTCTATGATATCAGATATTCCAAGCCAAAGCAGTTTATTTGGAAGCGGTTCTTTGTTGGACGATTTAATGCAATATGTATATTCTGGTCATCAATGTAAACTACTATTAATTGGTGATACAGCGCAATTGCCACCAGTAAAACTTGATTTAAGTCCTGCGTTAGATGAAAATGCTCTTAGCTTAAGCTACAACAAAGAAGTCACCAGAATGGAGTTGGATGAAGTGGTGAGACAAGAACAAGATTCTGGAATTTTGTTTAATGCAACACTTTTGCGAGAAGCCATTGCAGGCTCGTATTTTGATTCATTTCAGTTTAATTTAAAAGGCTTTAAAGATATTGTGCGCTTAGTGGATGGCTACGAAATTATGGATGCTATAAATGATGCTTACAGTACGCTAGGAAATGAAGAAACTGCCATTATTGTGCGTTCAAATAAACGTGCTAATATGTATAATCAGCAAATTCGCTCACGTATTTTGTTTAACGAGCATGAATTGACTGCTGGTGATTATTTAATGATTGTACGCAATAATTATTTTTGGTTAAAACCCTCCAGTGAGGCAGGTTTTATTGCTAATGGTGATATTATTGAAGTATTAGAAATTTTTAGCATTAAAGAATTATACGGCTTTCGCTTTGCTGAAGTAAAAGTAAGAATGGTCGATTACCCAAAAATGCGCCCATTTGAAACAGTGTTAATGCTAGATACTATTAGCCTTGAAACACCTTCTTTGCCTTATGAAGAAGCCAACAACTTATATCAAGAAGTCCTAAAAGATTATGAAGACGAAACATCGTCTTACAAGAAGTTTTCAAAAGTTAAAAACAACACATTTTTAAATGCGCTTCAGGTTAAATTTTCTTATGCTATTACATGTCATAAATCTCAAGGAGGTCAATGGCATACAGTTTTTGTAGAGCAACCGTATTTGCCAGAAGGCATTAATAGAGATTATTTGAGATGGCTCTATACAGCAGTTACAAGAGCAAAGGAAAAACTATACCTCATTGGGTTTAAGGATGATTATTTTATTCCCTAAATTTCCAAAAGGGACTTTTTGTTATATTGCAATTAATATTAATGACAAGTTGTGCTTTATTACCAGAAACCACTAACCAATGATAAAATTCTTTAGAAAAATTAGACAAAACTTACTTTCAGAAGGAAAAACTGGAAAGTATTTTAAATATGCGATTGGAGAAATTATTCTTGTAGTTATTGGAATTCTAATTGCGCTTCAGGTGAATAATTGGAACGAAACACGTGTAAAGCTTAATAATGAAAGAAATCTTATTGCCTCAATTGTTGATGAGATAAAAGCGTCCAAAATAAATTTAAGCAACGACTTAAAACGAAACAATGAGATTTTAAATGATATGTCTCTTTATTTAGATGAACAATTACCTGAAACTGATAAAAATTCTCCTACTCTAATATACTTATCTTCACACAACAACATCGATATAGAATTACCTTTAATTTTGTCTATATTAGAAAATAATGAAACCACACCACTATCAGACACAGGTTTATTAAAACTTTTAAGAGAGTTGAATTCACTGTATAGAAAAATGAAAATTAATGAGAAATTTCTTGATGACTTTTGGAATTCGAATACGAGTGAGTTTTTAATTCGAAAGAAATTTGCACTTTCAATTGTTGACAAGGTAGTGCGAAAAAATATATCAAAAGATATAAAATATAGAACACTTCATGATGATGAAGAATATAAAAACTTAATATCAATAAAATGGATATTACACAACACTTGGGTTTCCGATCAGAAAAAAACTTTAAATCAATTAAACAAAGTTCTTAATTACCTCGAAACGAGGTCTAACTAAACCAATGATAAAATTCTTTAGAAAAATTAGACAAAACTTACTTTCAGAGGGAAAATCTGGAAAGTATCTAAAATATGCAATTGGAGAAATAATTCTTGTGGTTATTGGAATTTTGATAGCTCTTGGGATTAATAATTGGAATGAGAATCGAAAAAAAGTAAAAATTGAAATACAATATGTCAATAATCTTATACAAGACATTAAGAATGACCAAGAATTTTACAAATCAAGAGTTTTGGTGTTAAACAATTTTTTAGAAATTCATAATAATTTCATTAGCATAATTGAAAATGAAGGTATAAGTAATGAATCACAAAAAGAATTACCTTCTCAATATGCCTTTGGAGCAGGATTAGCATTCGAGTCATCTTTGATTAAAAATAACCCTGATTTCAGAAATTACATTTCTTCGCCAGAAATTTTAGACCAATTAAAGAAGGTCTTTTTTAATTATGAGTATGTTGACAGGGGGTTTTCAAGGTACAATGAATTGAGAAAAGAACTTGGAACACCAATGGATATTACGGAATACGAAAATTTAAAATATATAAATGAAGTATCCAAATATGAAGATTTTACAAAGGTCATAAACAATCAGAATACTCTAGGTATCTTAACTATTATGAATCGGCATAACCAAAATGCCTTGATTCAACTTGATAAATTACAAAAGGCTATGGATGAATTAATGGAACTATTAATCGATTGGAAATCATCGCACGGTTAATTATAAAAATAACGAGGTCTAGCGTATTTGCTATCTTTCAATTATGATGGAAAATGCGAAAGTATTTTCCTTTACGAAACCATACATAAAACAACACATGGAAATAACCACAGAAACCATTATTAGTATATGTTTAGGCATTGGACTCGCAGCTTCCGTGGGTTTTAGAATTTTCTTGCCATTATTTGCATTAAGTCTAGCGTCGTATTTTAATGTTTGGGAGCTCAACGAGAGTTGGCAATGGATTGGAAGTGTCACTGCTTTAATCATTTTAGGAGTTGCCACTTTGGTTGAGATTTTTGCGTATTACATTCCGTATATCGATAATTTATTAGACACTATTGCTGTGCCTTTAGCTGCCATTGCAGGAACAGCAGTCATGGTATCTACGGTTGCTAATTTAAGTCCAGAAATAACGTGGGCTTTGGCCATTATAGCAGGAGGCGGAACAGCAGCAGCCATTTCAGGGACTTCTGGTGCAACACGATTAGCATCAACAGCTACCACAGCAGGAATTGGAAACCCTGTAGTGTCAACGGTTGAAACAGGAACAGCAGTGGTTACTTCAATAGTGTCAATTTTTCTTCCAGTAGTTGGTTTTATATTGGTGTTGATAATCGGATTTATCATTTTTAAAATTTATAAAAAGATTAAAAGAACAAGCACTTAAATCTTTTAAAAACTGTATTTTTGATATTAGAGAAATGCAAGTAGATGAAAATAATTTCAATGATTCCTGCACGTTACAGTGCATCTCGATTTCCTGGTAAATTAATGCAAGACCTTGAAGGTAAAACGGTGATACTTCGTACCTACGAAGCGACTGTAAATACTGGATTGTTTGATGATGTGTATGTGGTAACAGATAGTGATATAATCTATGATGAAATTACCAAAAATGGAGGAAAAGCCATTATGAGCAAAAAGGAACACGAATCTGGAAGCGACCGTATTGCTGAAGCTGTTCAAGAAATTGATTGTGATATCGTGATAAATGTACAAGGCGACGAACCATTTACCGAGCGTGCGAGTTTGGAAAAAGTCCTGAATGTATTTCACGACGACCCAAATAAAGAAATAGACCTAGCATCTTTAATGGTTGAAATATCAGATTGGGATGAGATTTCAAACCCTAATACAGTAAAGGTTATTGTTGACCAACGAGATTTTGCGTTGTATTTTTCTAGAAGCCCAATTCCGTTTCCAAGAGATAAAGAAGCTGGTGCTAGATATTTTAAACATAAAGGTATTTATGCATTTCGTAAGCAGGCACTCATAGATTTTAGTAATTTACCAATGCAATTTATTGAAGCTACCGAGAAGATTGAATGCATTCGGTATTTGGAGTATGGTAAAAAAATAAAAATGGTAGAAACCAATGTGGAAGGCGTTGAAATTGACACACCTGAAGATTTAGCAAGAGCAAAACGTTTGTGGAAATAGATTACCAACATATAAAAGTAATAGGCTTTGATGCCGATGACACCCTTTGGGTAAACGAAACCTTTTTTAGAGAAGCTGAACTTGAGTTTGCACGCTTGTTAAGCCCTTACGAAACAGCCAATAAAACTGACCAAGAGCTTTTTAAAAAGGAAATGGATAACTTAGAGTTGTATGGTTATGGTGTGAAAGCGTTTGTGTTGTCAATGGTCGAATCTGCTATCGAAATTTCCAATGGTTCAGTATCAAACAAAACAATAAATAAAATATTGGATATTGGTAAATCAATGCTTAATCAGCCAGTTGAATTATTGGATGGTGTTGAGGAGGTTCTAAATGAACTTTCAAAAAAATACCGATTAATACTAGCAACCAAAGGCGATTTGTTGGACCAAGAACGAAAGTTGGAAAAATCAGGATTGACCGATTATTTTCATCATATAGAAGTATTAAGTGATAAAAAGGAAGCAAACTATTCTAAACTGTTACATCATTTAGATATAAATCCTTCAGAATTTTTAATGATAGGAAACTCATTAAAATCTGATATTTTACCATTAGTAAACATTAAAGCACATGCTGTTCATGTTCCATTCCATACCACTTGGGCACATGAGCAAGTAAGTGAAGAAGAAACCAATGGTAAAGCCTATAAAACAGTGAGTAGTTTACGAGATATATTAAATTTTTTGAATTAGATAAAAACAATACATGAGTTATAAAAATTTCCCAATGGTACCAAGAGTAGTTTTTGGTCGTGGTAGTTTTAATCAATTAAACGATATCATCGCTCCAAAGCGTTTAAGTAGTCATGCGCCTTTTATTTTTTTGGTGGACGATGTTTTTAAAGGTAATTATTGGTTAACCTCAAGAATTCCGCTATCGTACAACGATAAGGTTATTTATATTTCAGCAAACGAAGAACCTAAAACCTCACAGGTTGACGAATTGGTGGAGCAGCTAATTGTCAATAACAAAGAATTACCTTCAGGCATTATTGGTATTGGTGGAGGTACTATTCTCGATTTAGCCAAAGCAGTGTCTATTATGCTGACCAACAAAGGAAGTGCGAGCGATTACCAAGGTTGGGATTTAGTAAAAAACCCAGCAGTATATCATGTTGGTATTCCAACAATTTCTGGAACAGGAGCAGAGGTGTCTAGAACAACCGTATTAACAGGTCCTGAAAGAAAATTAGGCATCAATAGCGATTACACACCTTTTGACCAAGTAGTTTTAGACCCAGAATTAACCAAAGACGTTCCCAAAGACCAATGGTTCTATACAGGAATGGATTGCTTTATACATTGCATAGAATCGCTCAACGGAACCTATTTAAATGCATTTAGCCAGAGTTATGGTGAAAAAGCCTATGATTTGTGTTTGGAAGTATTTGTAAAAGATAAATTATCTACCGAAGCTTCACAAGACAAATTAATGATGGCGTCGTGGCATGGAGGCATGAGCATTGCCTATTCGCAAGTTGGTGTGGCTCACGCCATGAGTTATGGTTTGTCGTATTTGTTGGGCACAAAACATGGTATTGGTAACTGTATTGTATTTAATCATCTTGAAGAATTTTATCCAGATGGTGTGGCAATGTTCAAAAAAATGATGAAAGCACATACCATTGAATTACCACAAGGGATTTGCTCACATTTAAAAGAACATCATTTTGATACCATGATTGATGTGGCTTTGAGTTTGGAACCTCTTTGGGAAAATGCTGTTGGTAAAGATTGGAAGAAGACCATAACGAGAGAAAAATTAAAAGCGATGTACCAAAAGATGTAATATGCGTTGGTTGGCAAAATTTATATATCATAAAATTTTAGGCTGGAAAGTTACTGGTTTTAATGATTTTGAAAGCATTAAAAAAGCAGTGATTATAGCAGTTCCTCATACGAGTTGGCACGATTTCTATATTGGTGTGTTATTACGCTCGGTTATTGGAATAGAAACAAATTATGTTGGTAAAAAAGGATTGTTTAAATTTCCGTTCGGGTGGTTTTTTAGATGGTTGGGTGGTGCTCCAGTTGAACGAAAAAGTAACGAGAATCAAGTAGAGGCAATTGCAAGACTGTTTGAAGAAAAAGAAGTATTTAGAATGACCATGGCTCCAGAAGGTACTCGAAAAAAAGTAGAAGAGTGGCGCACAGGGTTTTATTATATCGCAAAAACAGCAAACGTACCAATAATCATGTTTACTTTGGATTTTGAAAACAAGGAAAATAAGTTTTCAGAGCCTTTTTATCCTACGGATGATAAAGAAGCCGACTTTAAATTTATGCGTAAATTCTTTGAAGGCGTGAAAGGGAAGGTGGCTGAATATTCTTAATTATTCATGCTCCCAAGCACTCTCATCATCTTTGTTTTTAGGTGATAAACCTAAAACTTCACCATCGGTATTCACACCTAAACCCATAACTGTTCTGTTGGCATAATTAAAGTACGCTACTACCTGATTGACTTCCAGTATGTCTCCATCATCATACCCTAAACTTTTTAAATAGCTTATGTTTGCTTTTGTAAGCGAATCAGCTTTTAGGGTTAGTTTGTGAGCATAATCAATTAAAGCATATTCTTTTTCAGATAAATAATTTGCTAAAGTGTCATGTTCTATATGATGCCTTAATTCATCAGCTTTGGTATCGTTATCTAGAAAACGTTTCATACCAGCAAAATGGTGCTCATAACAGTAATCACACTTGTTAATATAACTTGTGTAAGTGCCTAACAATTCCAATAACCAATTTGGGAAGGTGTTATTGCTATGGTGCAAGGTGTTTTTATACAAGCTCATGTGACCAACCAATGTATGAGGTCGCAAACTATGTATGCTCAATACATTGTCTATTTGGTTGTTAGGGCCTTTTATTTTTTTGTAAATCTGTTTTAATTTTCCTGTGGCTTCCTCAAACGGAATAGTTTTTATCCAACTCATATTAAGTGCATTATAGACTATTAAAAATCCCCTGAAATAATTTCCATTAACTCGATTGGCTCGCCATCTGGTCCGTAAAAGAAGGCTTGTTTTGCTTCAACGCCATCTGCTTTTACTTGTCTAATAGGAACCATGACTTTTGCACCAATATCTTGTAAACGCTTAAAAGCACTTTCAATATCTTTTACATCGATACCTAAATGTTGATAAAATGGTGAAGGGCTTTCATAATTTATTCCTGGGGTTTCTGATAACTCTAAAACAAAATTTTGGTTTGGAAATTTTAAAAAAGCCATATTTACATCACGACTAAGTGTGGTTCCATCGTCATTAAAAACTTCAATTTTCTTTAATTGATTGGTGATTTGTAAATCAAAACCAGAGGTGTAGAATTTTACTGAAGCCTCTAAGTCACTAACGCTTAACATTACATGATTAAATCTTGGAGATGTAGCCTGTTTCGATTCGCAAGATGTTAATATCACGAATACTAATAGTAGTTTTAATAGTTTCATTTTGGTGGTTGGTTTAAAAGCTAAGTTACTAAATATTGTTTAACCATTAGTTTAAAACTATGCTGTTACCTTAATAAAACAAGACTACTTTTCGATGAATAACAATTATTTATGCATCAACCGATTGCATAATTAAACTATTGGTACGAGATTTGTAGTACTATAATTGGTTAGTGCTTTTTTTAAAATGAAACATAAATTAAATACGTGAAATACGTATCCCTAAAAAGAAACATTTGCTATTAATTAAGAATAACCATTTTTAAAAGCTGCTTCATTAATTTGGATGCAGCTTTTTTGTTTTGTCTTAAGATTGTATTCGCCTTATAATAACAAAAACCAGAGAATATATTTTTAATTTAATATATTGAAAAATGAAAACACTAATTTAAGAAGCCACTATATTTGATATGTCTTTTTCCTATGCTGTTTTTTACTTGTAAAGACCAAAAAAACAGCAAGATACCTACAGAAATTAACAATAAAACACCACAAAAATTGCTAACAACCATTGATAGTACTGATTTTAATAGAGTTATGAATGGCAAAGAAGTACGCTTTTTTGTGATACAAAATAAGAATGGTATTGAAGCGTCTTTTACCAATTATGGGCAGCGTTTAATTTCATTATATGTTCCAGATAGGGATGGGAATATGAAAGATATTGTGCTTGGTTTTTCAAATTTAGAAGACTATATCAATTCCAAAGAACCTTATTTTGGCGCAACCATTGGAAGATATGCCAATAGAATAGCCAAAGGAAAGTTTCAAATTGACGAAACAACCTATGAGCTTGCCACTAACAATGGCGATAACCATTTACATGGTGGTCCAAACGGATTTCATAATGTGGTGTGGACTGCCAACCAAATTAGTACTAATGAAATTGAGTTTACCAGAACCTCACCAAATATGGAAGAAGGCTATCCAGGTAATTTAGAGGTTAAAGTAAATTATGTGATAACTGATGATAACGAGTTAAAAATCAGGTATTTTGCTAATGCAGACAAGCAAACACCTATAAACCTTACACACCATTCTTTTTTTAATCTAAAAGGCGAGGGCGAAGATAATATCAATGACCATGTGTTAATGATTAATGCAGACCATTATACACCAATCGACTCAGGTTTAATACCTACTGGTGACATTGCTAAAGTGACAGGAACGCCTTTTGATTTCGCAAAACCAAAACCTATAAAAAAAGACATTAAAACCCAAAACCAACAATTGGGATTTGGTAATGGTTATGACCATAATTTTGTGTTGAACAATACACCAAAAAATGCTGAAGGACTTGTGTTGGCAGCAAAAGTCATGGAACCTAATAACGGTCGTGTGATGGAAGTTTATACAGACGAACCTGGACTACAGTTTTACGGAGGTAATTTTTTAGATGGTAGTATTGTTGGTAAAAGCGGAAAAGCTTACGAATATCGAGGGTCTTTTTGTTTGGAAACACAACATTTCCCAGATTCACCAAACCAAAAGAATTTCCCAAGTACGTTATTGTCTCCAAGTGAGACCTATACATCTACTTGTGTTTATAAGTTTAGTACGTATTAGTTTTATAATTCGGTTTTTGTTGTAGAGTGTTTTTAAAATCTTTCTTAATGAAAATTATGCTAAAACCTATTAACGTTAATGAATATCCAAAAACTAACCTGTAAGGCACTGGAATGATGTGAAGTAATATAAGTGTCGCAATAAAAACCAATATTACTCCTAATTTTTCTTGTTTAAAGTAATTTATACTTAGTAGCAATAAACCAATATTAAAAACCTTAGAACTTGAACCTATTGTTATAAAAGGTTTCCAAATTGAAGGAACGTTAGATACATGGTTAGTAAATTCAATTCGGGCTTCTTCATTAGGGAAACTCCACCAAATAAAATCAAGTACACACATACCAATAATGCAGGCAATGCCTATAAGTGTTAGAGGTATTCCAACATAGCTAACAATTTTTTTAGGAAAAGATACCGCTTGGGGAATTAAAAAAACCGCACCAACAAATAAGAACCAATGAGCAAAATCTATAGGCTTTTGGCTATAAACAAACTCATTACCTTGAGCTAAGATAATTTGACCAATTAAAAAAAACATGAGTCCAATTATAAAACATATCCTATATGCCATATTCGCTAAGAGCTTGTTTTAGATTATGAAAGATAGTAAAAGTGTAAGGAATTTTATAAGTAATAAATTATACACGTCTTAATTTTGTCTTTTTTTAATTTCAGATTCTAACAGATTAATTATTTCAGTATTAAGGTCCAAAAGTTTTTTATGTCTATCAAGTAATAGTGATTTAAATACGCTTAAATTTTCTATCATATTTTCAAATTCAACATTTTTAACTAATTCATTATTGTTAATTTCAAATCCTGATTTTGGAAATTTTATTCCTGTAATATCGCTGTCATTAGTTTGCTCGTCAGAATTTAACCAACTACCATTTTTTATAACATATCTCAAAAGGTCATGATTAAAGATGATTGCTGAATTTTCTCTGTCTTTCAATGTCTCAAGTGTCGGTAACCAAGAAGAAAGTTTACTCCTTAAGTTATCATTATTAATTATTCCGAGATTTCCAGAGTTAATTAAATCCAATAAAAATCCATTTTGGGGATAGTATTTAGGAACGCTTCCAACCGATTGCAGTAAACTATCGATATCGAATGAAGCTTGATATTTAGAACCTGTATTATCAAGTATTATTAAACTATTTTTTTTAACTTCTTTTAGTTTTGCAATAGATTTGTTTAATTCTGTTTGATTGTATTCAAAATCTAATTTAAGGTTAAGAAGTGCCTTTTGTTCAAAATCATCTTGATTTAAGGTGTCATTATAATTATTCAATTGCAATGCAATCAAAATTCCGATAACCACAAGGACAATTTCTCCAATAGCGTATTTTAAATACTTCCCGGTTTTGCCTCTTGAAAGTAAATCTTGTCTAATTTTTCGAAAGAATTTTATCATTGGTTAACGGTTTGTCAAAATGAAGCACAACTACTTATATATGCCGACTAATATACGCATTACCACACATTATTTTCTGGATACTAGTAACTTATATTCCTAAGCTGATTCCTCCATAGTATGATATACATTCTGTACATCATCGTCTTCTTCCAGCTTTTCAAGTAGTTTTTCAACATCGGCAACTGCGTCGGTACTTAATGGTTTTGTCACTTGTGGAATACGTTCAAAACCAGAAGACAAAATCTCAATATTGTTTTCCTCTAAATAGGCTTGTATTTTTCCAAAACTTTCAAAAGGCGCATAAATCATCACACTAGTAACCTCGTTTCCATCTGCATCTTCATCAGTATCTTCAAATACTTCTTCTACACCAAAGTCTATAAGCTCCAATTCTAATTCCTCTAAATCCATGTTATCATTTTTAATCTTGAAATTACAAGTATGGTCAAACATAAACACCACAGAACCTGAGGTGCCTAAACTTCCGTCACATTTATTAAAATAACTACGTACGTTTGCGACGGTTCGTGTATTATTATCGGTAGCTGTTTCAACCAATACCGCAATACCGTGAGGTGCATAGCCTTCAAAAACCACTTCTTTATAATCACCTTGACTTTTATCGCTTGCACGTTTTATAGCGCGCTCAACATTGTCTTTAGGCATGTTTACAGATTTTGCATTCTGAATTACTGCACGTAGCCTGGAGTTACTATCTGGGTCTGGACCACCTTCTTTAACTGCCATAACAATGTCTTTACCAATGCGTGTGAAGGCTTTGCTCATGGCAGACCAACGTTTCATTTTACGTGCTTTACGAAATTCAAAAGCTCTTCCCATAGTTTGTTATTTGTTTGTTGTTGAATTGAAATTTGTATGAATCACAAAAATATAAAATTTATCGTCATTACGAGGAGTAGAACAACGAAGTAATCTTTCAAAATTTCAGTTTATAAAATTAAGATTGCTTCGTTGCTCTCGCAATGACGAAATTTAAAATCACTACTTAAAACTGCATACAGCAACTGCGTACTGAATACTTTTTACTCTTCTGGTTCTACAATATTCTCAATAGCATCCGCTAATTCAAAATCTTTTTTGGTAACGCCACCAACACTATGCGTGGATAGAGAAATAGTAAGGACATTATATACATTGCTCCAATTTGGATGATGGTTTAGTGCTTCGCACTCAAAAGCTATTCGGCTCATGGCACTAAAACAGTCTTTAAAATTTTCAAATTCAAATTCGGCATGAATCGCATTGTCGTAATACTCCCAATCAGGAAAACGTAACATGCATTGTTCAATTTCATCAGATGTTAGTTTTGGCATATTTTTTAAATTTTATATTTAAAGTACTAAAATTATCAGTAAAAATCAATTATACTTCTAATTCCTGTATAATATCTTGACTTTGAGATTGCAAGTGTTTTGGCAATTTGTTTTCCTTTGGAAGAACAGCTAGGTAGCGTTCGTTATTTGTAGTGTAAACGTGCTTAAATATTGGCTTATAATCGCCTAAAGTGTTTATAAGGTCGCTTATAAAGTCATCATGATGTACTAAATCTGTGCTTCCTAAATGGAAAACACCATACTTGTTGCGATTGATTATATAATGAATTTGTTGTGTCAATTTACTATCAGAAGTAACATTCATCACCAAGTTTGGAAACACTTCAATTGGTAATTTTTCTTTAAGAAGCAGTCTTATTTCATCAACACGTGGTGAAAATGCACCAAAAACCATAGGTATCCTTAAAATAGCTACTTTCATTTTTGGCAAGCGCAGGAGCATATTTTCAATTTTAATCTTAAAATGACCATACACACTATGGCTTAGTGTTTTATCATCCTCATAACTAGGATATTTGCTATACGCATCAAACACATTGGCTGACGATAAATAAATAAGCTTGCACTTATTGGCAACGATATATTCCGAAATATGTAGATGGGCTATCACTTGTGCAGAAAAATCACCTCGTAAAGCAGAAATGATAATAGTAGGTTTTACAGCATTAATAATTTCAACAACATCATCTTCTTCAACGTTATACTGAAAAAAATGCTGATTTTTTTCAAAGGATTTGCTGTTGGTGTTGTAAGTGCCAAAGGTTCTAAAATAGCCACAAAGTTCTTTGTAAATGGCATTTCCTATAAATCCGCTTGCTCCTAAAATCAGGATTCTATGTTTAAAACTTTCTTGCTTCATGTATCCTCCTTCATTCAAGCTTTTAGCCTTTGTAGAAAGGAAGTTTTATAACGGTTGCTGGAATTGCATTTTTTCTAACTTGAATATTAATTTTACTACCAACATCAGTAAACACCGTTGGTACATAACCTAAACCAATACCTATGCCTAAGCTTGGGCTCATTGTTCCAGAAGTAACTTCTCCAATTTTGTTTCCGTTACCATCAACAATATCATATCCTTGACGCGGAATACCACGTTCGTCCAATTGAAAAGCAATAAGTTTTCTTTCTACGCCACGACGCTTTTGGTCTTCTAGTGCTTCGCTATTAGTAAACTCTTTTGTGAATTTTGTAATCCAACCTAAACCAGCTTCAATAGGAGAGGTGGTGTCGTTAATATCGTTACCATATAAGCAATACCCCATTTCAAGTCTAAGTGTATCACGAGCAGCTAACCCAATAGGTTTGATGCCATAATCTGCACCAGCTTCAAAAACTTTATCCCAAACTTGCTTTACCTCACTGTTCTTGCAATAAATTTCAAATCCACCACTTCCAGTATACCCCGTTGCCGAAATAATCACGTGTTCAATACCTGCAAAGTCACCAACTATAAAATTGTAGAATTTAATACTTGATAAATCATGACTTGATAAACTTTGCATAGCGTCAATTGCTTTTGGACCTTGAATGGCTAGTAATGAGTAGTCTTCAGATAAATCACGCATATCTGCACCAACATCGTTTTTGGACTGAATCCAGTTCCAATCCTTTTCAATATTACTGGCATTTACCACTAATAAATATTGCTCATCTTTGAGCATATACACAATTAAATCGTCAACAATACCACCTTCGTCATTAGGAAAACAGCTGTATTGCGCTTTTCCAGGAGTAAGCTTGCTTGCATCGTTGCTAGTCACTTTTTGTATGAGCGCCAAAGCATTTGGTCCTTCAATTAAAAATTCGCCCATATGGCTTACATCAAACACACCAACTGAGTTTCTAACGGTTTCGTGTTCTGCGTTTACGCCTTCGTATTGTACTGGCATATTATAGCCTGCAAATGGCACCATTTTTGCTCCTAATGCTTCGTGTGTAGATGATAATGCTGTATTCTTCATGAGAAATTTATTATTGAATGTTGAGCAAAACTAAGCAAATTTTTAAAGATACTGTGTATAAAAATTATGTTAAAAATTAAATTGTTCTTGATAGAATATGTATTTTCAAAAATTCAAAAAAAGTAATACAAAATGAAATATTTATCCACCTTAGTGTTATCAGTTTTATTTATCGTTAGTGGCTTTGCCCAAAAAGACTTACCGACCGACTATTTATCGTCAGAATTCCATAAAGGAAGAAGAGATTTGCTACGTAGCAAAATGCCAGAAAATAGCGTTGCTGTATTTTTTGCAAATGCTGTTAGAAATAGAGCCAATGATGTAGATTATATCTACCATCAAGACCCAAATTTTTACTATTTAACTGGTTACAAAGAACCACATTCTGTATTGGTTATTTTCTCTGATATGCAAGAAAAGGATGGAAAAAAATTCAATGAACTTATTTATGTTCAGAAGAAAGATGCTCGTAGCGAAATGTGGGACGGAAGACGCTTAGGTGTTGAAGGTACCATGAAAGAACTTGGGTTTGACACGGCATTTAATGGAAAAGAATTTTTAAGTTCTGACATTAATTTCATGGAATTTGATAGCGTCATGTTTGACGATTTTAAAGACGACTATAGAGATAATGTGCGTGATGAAGCAGATTTAGCAAGTTTAGTAGAATCGTTTAAAACGCAAGTTGGATACTACATTGAAGAAGGCGCACCTAAAGCAACCGAAGAAATGCGTTTGGAAATGTCTAAAGAAGGAGCGATACAAACACAAAGAGCGAAAATAGATACGCGAACATTAAGAACATTAATGGGAAGCATGCGACAAATAAAAACACCTGAAGAAATGGTGCTGCTTAAAAAAGCAGTGAGAATTTCTGCCATGGGGCAAGTAGAAGTAATGAAAGCAATGAAACCTAATATGAGCGAAACTGAAATACAAGGTATTCATGAGTATGTTTACAAAAAATATGGCACTGAGTATGAAGGTTACCCAAGTATTGTTGGTGCAGGTGAAAATGGTTGCGTACTGCATTACATCGAGAATAGCAGAACCAAGGTTGAAGGCGATTTAGTACTCATGGACCTTGGCGCAGAGTATCATGGTTATACAGCTGATGTGACTAGAACTATTCCAGCTAGCGGAAAATTTACACCAGAACAAAAAGCGATTTATGATATTGTTTACGAAGCTCAAAACGCTGGAATTGAAGCTGCAGTTATTGGGAATAATGGTAGAAAAACTTTTGAGGAAGCTATAAAAGTGATTAACAAGGGGCTATTGGAACTTGGTATTATCAAGTCTCTAGATGAACGACACATGTATTTACCACACGGTATTTCTCATCATATTGGTTTGGATGTTCATGACTTAAATGATGGTAGTAGTTTTATGCCAAATATGGTTGTGACCATAGAACCAGGAATCTATATCCCAGAAGGAAGCCCATGTGACGAGAAATGGTGGGGAATTGCTGTGCGTATTGAAGATGATATCCTAATTACCGAAAAAGGCCCAATAAACTTATCTGGTGAAGCACCAAGAAAATCTAACGAGATAGAAGCAATGATGAAACAAAAAAGTGCATTGGATGATTTTACGTTACCTAAATTAGATGATTAAAACGCATTTATTTAGCCCTTTTCGAATCGTAATAACCACTTGTAGAAATCTTTGTTTTTGTAAAAGTCCGTCCATGCATCGTGGCTATCATTTGGTGTAGAAACAAATATTCTGTCATTGGATTTATAATTAACCATTGAGAGATTGTCTGTTCTTTGAAAAGTCCGTCCCTTTTCTTCCAATATACGTATGATTTTTTCTGTGAATTCATACCTTACTTTTTGGTCACCAGTATTGTGTGATGTCCAAATAGGGTAATCCAACAAAGCATCATAGGTCTCAATACCACTTGAGCCTCCACAAATTGGAGCAATGGCCGCAAATACATCAGTCATCTTGCTGGCAAGTCCCCAAGTGCCATAACCGCCACGACTTAGGCCTGTGAGATAGATTCTTTTTTCATCAATATTATACTTATTTGATACCTCATTTATAATGCTCCTTAGGGCATTCTCATTGTTGTAAAACTGACCACTTTTTAGATGTGGCATGACATAAATAAAATTATTAAGATGATTATTTAATTCATTATCTGTATTTGATAATACAAGATTTGGCAATGCCCAAGAAAATATCTTGCTTATTTTTCCCCCAACACCTAAACTACCTTGCAAAAACATTATTAAGGGCATTTTTTTGTTGCCATCATAGTTACTTGGAATAAATAGATTATAGCCATCTATAGTACTGTTTTCATAAATTTTTTCAATAGCAAGAGCTTTACCATTTGAAGAATCTAGATTGGATGTTTGACTGTAAACATTTAAATGTATAGCATAGATTAATATTAGTAGCAAATTAAAAAACCTTTTACTTTTTGACATAAATATTATAATTTATTGAATGATTTTAAAGTTACTATTATAATTAACTATCTTCATAAATATTTAGTATCTAATTTTATTGTTATATGAGAAAATGGTTTGTTTTTATTGTTTTTTTAGTTTTGAACACTTCGGTTTTTAGTCAAAAAAAGTATGATGTTGTGTTGCCATTAGATTATCATAAAGAGTTGTCATACCCTTTATTTATAGTGTTTCATGGTGGAAATGGCAATATGAAGAATATGAAAACATGGTGGACTTCGAGCATACTATCAAAGAGCTTTATTGTAGCTTATTTTGAAGCTTCTACACTTGATAGAGCACCAAATAGATGGGGATGGAGGAATCTTGCCAAAGAAAGGAATAATGTGAAGCAGTATTATTCAGAAATTATTCAAACTTATAATGTTAATTTAAATGAAGTATATGTTGGAGGCTTTTCACTAGGAGGAAAGATGAGTGTTGATTTAGCATTAAATCAAGCAATTCCTATAAAAGGTTTTATTTCTCTAAATCATGGAGGTGGTACAACTGAATTTTTTACAACTAAAAACATTATAAGAGCAAAAGAAAATAGATTGAAAGCAGTTTTGCTCTCTGGAGAAAAGGACTATCGCTATAAAAAAGAATCATTAAAAATCAAAAACCGCTTTGAGGAACTAAGGCTAGACCATAAATTTTTTGAAATAAAGAACCTTGGACATACCTCACCAAAATATTTTAGTAAGCTATTGGATAATTATATTGATTTCTTAAGAAATTAGAACATTTATGCCCTTAGTAAGTATTTCTTTAAATCATCATAAGCATCAATCTTTATTGATGTTTTTTCTTTATCTATAACAGACTTTATTTGCTCAGGTAATTCAACTGTAGTTTCAATGACGTCTTCGACTACATCTAAAAACTTAGTTGGATGCGCAGTTTCTAAAAACATACAGTGGCAATTAGAGTTGTTTTTTAAATAACTTTTAGCACCCAAGTATCCAACAGCTCCATGAGGGTCAGCAACATAGTTGTAATTGTTATGAATTTCTAGCATAGCAGCTTTGGTTTCTTCATCTGAAAAACTAAAAGAAGAAAGATTTTCTTGTAGCAATTCGAAATCACTTTTATAAATCTCTTGGATACGAATAAAATTGCTCGGATTTCCTACATCCATCGCATTACTTATGGTTTGCACTGATGGCTTTGGGTTATACTTTTTAGTCTTCAAATATTCAGTAACCACATTATTTGCATTATTAGATGCTATAAAATGAATAATTGGTAAACCCAATTTTTGCGCCATCATGCCTGCGCAGATGTTTCCAAAATTACCACTAGGAACAGAAAAAGCGATGTTTTTGTATTTGCTCTTCAATTGTTTGTAAGCAAACATAAAGTAGAACATTTGTGGTAACCAACGTGCCACATTTATGGAGTTGGCTGATGTTAATTGCATGTTGCTAGTTAACTCTTCATCTAAAAAAGCACGTTTTACCATATCTTGGCAATCATCAAAAACACCGTCAACTTCTAAAGCTGTAATGTTTTGTCCAAGAGTTGTGAGTTGCTTTTCCTGTATGTCGCTTACTTTTCCGCTAGGGTAGAGTATGACCACATTCACTCCTTTTACACCCAAAAACCCATTGGCGACAGCACCTCCAGTATCTCCAGATGTTGCAACTAATACGGTCACTTCATTGGTGTTGTCTTGATTAAAGTAGCCTAAGCATCGTGCCATAAATCGTGCGCCAACATCTTTAAACGCCATGGTTGGTCCATGAAATAATTCTAAAGAAGATATGTTTTTATTCAACTCTACGATAGGAAAATCGAACGATAAAGTATCTTCAACAATGCGTTTCAATTCATTCTCAGGAATTTCTGGCAATACAAACTGCTTGATTGTTTCGTATGCAATTTCAGAATTAGACAGTTGTTCTATGCTATCGAAAAAATCTTTTGATAACGGTGTAATTGCTTCAGGAAAGTACAAACCTTTATCTGGAGCAAGCCCTTTAATGACTGCTTCTTTAAAAGATGTATTTGGAGCTTTTTTATTTAGAGAATAATAGTTCATGGTTGGTTTTATATCATTGCGAAATAAACTCTATTTGCTTTAGATACTGGTAATGTGACGCAAAAATTAATCTAACATTGAAGCAATTTGTTTTTCTAATGCATCACCACGAAGTCGTTTTGCAACAATTTTTCCATCCTCATCTAAAATGAAGGCAGCAGGAATTGAGCTTATATTATACATTCTTGCAACTGGGTCGTTAAAATACTGTAAGCTACCAACTTGGTACCAATCTAGTTTATCATCCTGAATTGCTTTTTGCCATCTATCCTTTTGTCCTGGTTTATCTAACGACACACCAATAATTACTAGGCCTTTATCTTTATATTTTTCGTAAACCTTTACAATATTCGGGTTTTCACGTCTGCATGGTCCACACCAAGCAGCCCAAAAATCTATAATTGTTGCTTTTCCTTTAACTTCGTTTAGAGTAATCATTTCTCCATCAATGGATGGCGCAGTGAAGTTTGGTGCTATTTTACCAATATTGAGACTAGCACTGGCTTCAATAATAGCTATTTCACTTTTAATTTTAGAGCCAATAGATTTGTATGCAGCATTTTTATTTATAATTGGCTGCAACGCTTGGTAATTATTTTTTAGTTTTTCTAAATTGATATCTGGATTAGCAATTTGTGTTTCAAGAAGTAATAATGAAAAATCGGAGTTTGAATTTTCAGCAATAAAATCCATAGCAAAAGCATCTAACATAGTGGTTATTTCTCTTGCTCTTGCAATAATTTTACTTCTTTCTTCTTGTGTTGTGGCTTTTCTGTAATCATCATTTAAACCATCAATAGCTGACCCTTTTTCTCTGTATTCTGCTTTATAAGCGTTGTAATCTTCATTGTTTTTAGTGCCAAGAACTGGCGAATAATATAAACTATCTTTATTAATGTTGATGGTGGTTTTTCCAGATTCTAAAACAAAAGGTAAACTACCTTGAATACTATTTATGCTAATAGTTTTAATAGATGAGTTGGCGATTTTTCCTTGAAACACAAACTGTTCATTCATAACAATAGCAGTATCTATGACCACTTGAGTGTTGTTTTCAATAGAATGTATATATGCTCTTAAACCATTAACAACGCCTTTAGCATTTGCAGTAATTTCATAAGTGTTAGGAGGAAGAGACTCGTTAGTTTTGGTGTTACAACTGTAACACGCTATGATAGAGACTAAAAGTAGGATTGCCTTTTTCATTTTCTTTGATTTTTTACAAATATACACCGATTTTGTTTTCTTTTGAATTTATGTAGACAAGTTGCGCTATAATTAGACAATATGTATAAAGTCAGTCGCCAATTTCCTATTTTTGCCTAAAATTTAGATTTCGTGACACACAACGATACCATAATTGCATTGGCAACACCTTCGGGTGCTGGAGCTATTTCGGTTATAAGAATTTCGGGGAAAGAAGCTATTTCTATTGTCGATAGCGCTTTCAGGTCTGTAAAAAGCCAAAAAAAGCTAAGTAGTCAAAAAACTCATACCATTCATTTAGGTCATATTTTAAAAGACGGAAAGGAGTTGGATGAAGTGTTGGTATCGGTTTTTAAAAACCCAAATTCTTATACTGGCGAGAATGTTGTTGAAATATCCTGTCATGGTAGCCCTTATATTCAGCAGGAAATTATTCAATTATTTCTTCGACATGGTTGTCGCATTGCCAATCCTGGAGAGTTTACCTTAAGAGCTTTTTTAAACGGAAAATTGGATTTAAGTCAAGCTGAAGCTGTAGCAGACTTAATTGCCAGTGACAATGAAGCGTCGCATCAAGTAGCTATTCAGCAAATGCGAGGCGGTTTTAGTAACGAGATAAAAGCGTTGCGTGACGAATTGATGAATTTTGCTTCGTTGATTGAATTGGAACTTGATTTTGCCGAAGAAGATGTTGAATTCGCTAATCGCGACCAATTTAAAGATTTAATAGAGCGTATCACCAAAGTATTAAAGCATTTAATAGACTCGTTTGCTGTTGGAAATGTGATTAAAAACGGAATTCCAGTAGCTATTGTTGGCGAACCAAATGTTGGAAAATCCACCTTGTTGAATGCTTTACTAAACGAAGAAAAAGCCATTGTGAGTGATATAGCAGGAACTACAAGAGATGCAATAGAGGACGAGTTAACCATTGGAGGTATTGGTTTTAGATTTATTGATACAGCAGGTATTCGTGAGACTAAAGATGTAGTTGAGAGTATAGGGATTAAAAAAACCTTTGAGAAAATAGACCAATCTCAAGTGGTTATTTATTTATTTGATAGTGAAACAAGTGTCACTAACCTAGGTGTCGTACTTGTAGAAATTGAAAAAATTAAGAATAAGCACCCGCAAAAACCACTCATTATCATTGCAAATAAAATTGATAAGTTGGACGATATTCAACTAGCTGAACTCACCAATAATATTCCTGAGGCCATTTTACTATCGGCTAAAACAGGTTTTGGAGTTGAAGAGCTAACCAACAAATTGTTTAATTTAATTAATACTGGAGCACTGAGAAACAATGAAACCATTGTCACTAATTCACGTCATTATGATGCCTTGTTAAAAGCACTTGATGAAATCCAGAAAGTGCAACAAGGTATGGATAGTAACCTTTCTGGAGATTTATTAGCGATTGATATTCGTCAGGCCTTGTATCATTTTGGGGAGATAACAGGCGAAATTACGAGCGATGATTTACTTGGGAATATATTTGCTAATTTTTGTATCGGGAAGTAACTTACTTTCTTTTGTTTGTTAATCCCTTGTTATTGTTGACTTTATAGTATTTTATCTTCTTTTATTTGTTGTTTATTTGCTCTTTTTTAACTAAATTTGTTGTATATCTGTTGCCTAAAATACAAAATTGTTGCCCAATTCTGTTGGTGAAGATATAGGCGAAATGATGCACCATAACGCACCACGTTGCACCACGTTGCACCACGTTGCACCACGTTGCACCACGTTGCACCATTACGCTACACAAAGCACCATTTATGAGCAGTAATTTATTCATTCCTAAAACTTGTAAGCATTGCGGTAATGCGTTTACAGCACGTACTACAGTTACTAAATACTGTGGAGACACTTGTGCTAAAAGAGCATACAAAGCCAGAAAGCGTAATGAGAAAATCCAAGCAACTCTTACAAATGATATGCAACAACAAAAAGAGCTTGTTGTGTCTCACAATCCAAACGCTGTAAATAATAAAGATTTTTTAAGCATTACAGAAGCCTCACAACTTATTGGTGTTAGTAGATGGACCATTCAAAGAATGATACAACAAGGACGTTTAAAAGCTGTTCCTTTTGGTAGAAAGCGTATCGTGGCAAGATGGCAAATAGAGAACCTTTTTAATTAATAGATTATGAAAGTAACATTAAGACAACGCAATAAAAATAATAAGATTAGTCTGTATTTAGATTACTATCATAAAGGTAAGCGCAAGACAGAATACTTACGTTTATATCTTACATCAAATCCTAAAACTAAAACCGAAAGAGAAGTAAATAAGAAAACCAAGCAACTTGCAGAAACGATTTGTGCTCAACGTCAAATTGAAATTCAAAATGGCATCTATGGCTTTCAAGATATTGAAAAACTAAAGGGTAGTTTTATTACTTACATCACAGCTTTGGCAGAAAAGAAAAATACAAGTTCTGGCAATTATGGAAATTGGAATAGTATGCTAAAACATTTAAAAAAGTTTTGTCCAACTGATGTTAGTTTTCAAGATATAGATAAATCCTTTGTTGAGCGTTTCAAAGAGTATTTAGATAAAGATGCAATTGGTAGAGCAGGTAAACAACTATCGCAAAACTCAAAATATTCATATTTTGGTAAATTTTCAGCAGCACTTAAACAAGCTGTAAAAGATGGTATTTTTAAAGTGAATCCAGCCAATGGTGTAGAGTACTTTAAGCAAGGTGAACCTCAACGAGAATTTTTAACACTTGATGAATTGCAAAAAGCAGTTAAAACAGAATGTGAACTACCACTTTTAAAAAATGCTTTTATTTTTTCAGCTTTAACAGGATTGCGTTGGTCAGATATTGAAAAACTCGTTTGGTCAGAAATCCAGCACTCAAAAGAAATGGGATATTATATTAGATTTAGACAAAAGAAAACCAAAGGTGTAGAAACCTTACCAATATCAGACCAAGCAAGAAAGTTATTAGGCGATGAAGGTAAACTTGAAGAAAAAGTTTTTGATGGTTTACATTATAGCGCCTGGTCAAATTTAAAATTACAACAATGGATGATGAGAGCAGGTATTACTAAAAATATTACATTTCATTGCGCACGTCATACCTATGCTACATTACAGTTAACTTTGGGTACAGATATTTATACTGTTTCAAAATTGTTAGGACATAAAGAATTACGTACTACACAGATTTATGCCAAAGTAATTGATGATAAAAAGAAAGAAGCAGCTAACCGTATTCAACTGGATTTATAATGAAAGGAAGTATATTTTCAAGTTTGGTTTCAATAACCAAAGGCTTACATAGAGATAATAAACAGGAGAAGGATTTTAAATACTTACTGTCCAATTTTAAAATGCAACCAAAAGCTATCAATGCAGTTTATAAAATACACTTTAAAAAGCCTTTAAATGCCAAAAAAGAATATTACCAAAAACTTATATGCAATGAAACAGAAAAAACAATAGCTTCATTTGTAACTAATTTTCCTAAAAACGCCAGTACACCAGAAAACAAATACAGCTTTACAATTCTGCTTAATAAATTTGATAAGTACTTAAATGATATTGCAACTTATATTAATACAAGAGCTATTACAAAAGATTTAAGTGAAGATGATAATTATATTATCAACTATTTAAAAGTTTCTGTAATACGATTATATGCTGAACTTCAAGAGCAATACGGACAGTATTCAGAAAATCCAACATTTACTATTTCAGAAATTGCTGAAAAGTACTTTAATGATGCTAATTTTGATAATAGTTTAATTGAAAAAAGCACTACAAAAAAAGTTGTTACTAAAAAGACATCAAAAACCAAAGCAAAGCCAAAAACGTCTTTTGGTTATAAAAGCAACGACACCTCAACACTACTTTCTGTACTCAAACAAATTAACCTAAAAATAGATTTGTTGGATAACCGGACAACAGTTGAACAGTTGCATAAACTATTAATAGCAAACGATTTTTCAGATGCAGAATCGCAAATCTATTTACAATGCGAAACAACACAGTTTAGTTATCTGGTAACAAAATTGAAACCTTTTTTTAATGGTTTTAATCCTACAGCAATAGAACGTTCTGGAAAATTTATAACTAAAACAAATACACCGCTTAAAGCAAATAATCTTCATAAAAACAAAGTTCACAACCCAAAAGAAAAAGAAGAAATAGACAATATTATCCAACAACTGCAATAAAAAACAGTAAGATTAGTAAGAAATCTTACTGTTGTCTTACTCTCATTTTACACTCTTACTAAAATCCGATAGCTAATTTCAAACCTTTGTCATGTTCTTGAAAACCAAGAATGACATTTGGCCAGATGTCCATTTCTATTTTTAAAATTAATTAGTTATGGACGAAATATTAGAACGTCTTAAAATTATCGAAGCACACGTTTTAGACAGAAACATTATTGTAAAAAACGTATTGAGCTTTAACGAAGCCTGTAAATTTTTGGAATTATCGCAATCCCATTTATACAAGCTTACAAGTACCGGAACCATTCCGCATTACAAACCGAATGGTAAGAAAATTTATTTCAACAGAGCAGAATTAGAACAATGGTTATTGAGTAACCGTGTCGATTCACAAGATGAAATCGAACAGCAAGCTGCCGATTACTTAATTAAGAAAGGAGCGGTGAAGTTATGACTGAAATAATCGATTTACTCTTGGTGCTCTCACAAGAAATAAAGGACTTAAAGGCACGTATCGAGTTGTTACGACATTCGAGAGCAGAAGTATTAAAAGATACGTGGATAGACAACCAAGACGTATTGCAGACCTTACACATCAGTAAGCGAACCTTACAGACCTTGAGAGACAACGGAACACTGCCTTATAGCAAAGTAAAGGGTAAGTTTTATTACAAGGTGTCCGATGTAGAGCAATTGCTTCAAGATAACTACTACAATCATAATTTCAAGCAAGATGGAAGTAAGTAGAGAGGCAATTTTAGACAAAACACATTACGGCTTAAAGATTTATGCCTACGTGTTAAGACAGTATTATCCTAATACAGCAGTCCTTTCTGTAAAAGGAAGGGACTGTGGGATAACCCGAAACCCCTTTAATGGTGGTAAAGAAACCTTACGGATTCATATTGATGGTGTAATAGCAACACATCGAGATACTGAACTAAAAACTTTTAACGGTGATGTATTCGATTTTGCACAATATCATTTTAGAATAACCGATGAAGAAGAATTGTTGCATAAGATTAACCAAGAGTTGCATCTCAATTTAGAAGTCAAGGAAAAGAGCGAATTAGATTGGTTGAATGGTCCAGACGATACTTGGTATGCTTACTGTAGCTTTTTCAAAGCCCCAGTTCGCAATGTGTTTCCTGCGGAAACTATGCGGTTATATCAAGTATTTGCATTAATCACAAGTGATAAATACAAAAGAATTACTGAAGATTTAAGAGCAATAAGCGATGTAAAAGAAGCACGTAAATTCAAAGCTAATCGCTTTGATTACGTCACTTTTTCAGGAACGTTTGAAAAGCGGAATGATAACAATTTGTTACAGCATTCCAATCTATTAACTATTGATTTTGACCATTTAGAAAATCTACAAGAGTTAAGAACACAATTATTGAATGATGAATACTTTGAAACCGAAATGCTATTTACATCACCTTCTGGTGATGGCCTAAAATGGATTATCAGAATAGATGTTTCAGAAGTAACACATTCAGAGTATTTCACGGCAGTAGCCAATTATATTAAGCATACTTATAACATTGAGGTTGACCAGTCAGGTAAAGACGTTTCCAGAGCTTGTTTTTTACCATACGACCCAACAGCCTTTTTACATAAAAGACACCAAGCATTATGACCAAAATATTTAATCCAAAAGAATGGTTGGAAGTTCCAGAAGAGCAACCGCAACCAACAAGCAACAAAGCAACAACGAATGTTGTTGCTGTTGCTGATAACGACATTGAAACCTACATTTCAGCAATTGAGCAATCAGGTATAGACATAACAGGAAATTATGCCACTTGGAGAGATTTAGGATTTGCTTTAGCTGAAGAATATGGCGAAACAGGAAGAGACTACTTCCACAGAATAAGCAAAAACTATGTAGGTTATGATTCAAAAGAATGTGACGAACAGTTTAACAAATGCCTAAATGCTAAAGGTCACGGCATTACCATTGCAACGTTTTACCATTATGCGCATCAGGCAGGTATAAAACCAATGAAGCAACAAAACAACAACGAGGTTGCAACAAATGTTGCAACTGTTGTTGATGTACCAGAGCAAGCAATGCCAACAATACCAGATGAGGTATTTAATACCTTACCGCAGTTTTTACAACAAGTTGTAAACCCTTCGAGCAGTCAAGAGGAAAAGGACATTTTGTTGTTAGGAGCTTTAACGGCTTTTAGTGCCTGCTTTCCTAAACTCTTTGGTATCTACGACCAACGTAAAGTCTTTGCCAATTTATACCTGTTTGTTACCGCACCTGCATCTGCAGGTAAAGGCAGACTTAACCAAATTAAGAATTTGGTAGACCCTGTACATAAGTTAAAACGTGAACAAGCCAAAGTACTAAAACAACAATTTAATACAGAAATGGCAACGTATAATATGAACAAGGGTAAAGATGAAAACTTGGAGAAACCAGGTAAACCACCCGAAAGGATGTTGTTTATTCCTGCCAACAATAGTGTTACTGGAGTATATCAATTAATTTCTGATAATGAAGGTAAAGGATTGATTTTTGAAACTGAAGGAGATACATTAGCACAAGCTTTTAAGAGCGATTACGGTAATTATAGCGATGGTTTTCGTAAAGCTTTCCATCACGAAACAATAAGCTATTATCGTAGAACAGATAGAGAGTATGTAGATATTGAAAAGCCTTGTTTATCAACAGTATTGTCAGGTACACCTAAACAAGTAGCAACCTTAATTCCAAATGCCGAAAATGGTTTGTTCAGTCGTTTTATGTTCTATTATATGAATATAAAACCTACTTGGAAAAACGTATTTTCAAGTAACAACAATGTTGGTTTAGATGATTACTATTCACAATTGGGTAATGAGTTTTTGGGCTTATATAAAACACTAAAGAATAACCCAGAGATTGAAGTAAGGCTAACAACACCTCAACAACAGATATTCAATACGTTTTTTGAATCCTTACAAACCAAATACATCAACTTACAACCCGAAGAGTATATTGCAACCATAAGGCGATTAGGCTTAATTGCATTTCGTTTAATGATGTTATTTACGGTATTTCGCATTATGGAAGATGGTGATGTTAACCAAGTAAAAGAATGTGAGGATGTCGATTTTCAAAATGCGCTTACTATTATTTCTATTTTGGTAAAACACAGTAGTAAAGTGTTTAACGATTTACCGATAGAACAGAAAGCGGCAAAACGTTTAAATCGAAAGGAAAGGTTTTTAGAAACCCTACCAAAGAAATTCAGTAGGCAAGATTATTTGGATCTGGCAATCAAACAAAGCATCCCACACAAAACAGCAGAGGGTTATATTACAAAGTTTGTAGAAGCAAGATTAATACATAGAGAAGCACACGGTGTCTATTTAAAGATTGTTTGATTGTCAAAGGGTTTTGAATTGCAATGATTTAGTTTCTTTATTTCAAAAAGAGAAAAAACTATACATAATTTGCGACTATAACCTACATTTTTTAGTATAGGCATCTGTAATATTTTCATCAATTGCTTAAAAATTGTACATTAGTTTTATCGATTGAGTTTAATACTCATTATTATGAACTTTTCATTTTTAGTTACCATAAACCACCATGATAATAAACCGCAAAATCCCTTTTAAATTTTTACTTAACGAAATAAAAATTCCATTAATAATAGTTGTCCTTTTAGGCTTTATTTTTGGCTTGTTACCAAAATATTTCCCCAATTTTTCACCTGAAATACCGATAGGTATTGCCACCACGTTAGGTATAGCCATATCTATTTTGCTGTCATATAAAATCAATCAATCGTACAATCGCTGGTGGGAAGCCCGAACCATTTGGGGAGCCATAGTGAATGATAGTCGTTCTTTGGTATTACAACTTCAACTTTATTTGAATGAGAATGATGAACTTTTGCGCAAGATAGCCCACTATCAAATTGCTTGGTGTTATGCTTTAGACAAGTCATTAAGAAAACAAGATGTTCTTTCCGGATGGGAAAACCTGTTAAATAAAGAGGATTTGGAAAAAATAAAAAAACAATCCAACATACCTTTAGCTATAAATCAACTTCAAACAGAAGCCGTTAGAAAGCTATATGAGAAAAAAACGATTGAAGAGTTTGCAAGAACACAACTTGAAGTAACACTAACGAGATTAGTAGCTTCTATGGGGAAATGTGAACGCATAAAAAACACCGTTTTTCCACCAACATATGGTCAAGCTTTAAATATATCTATCTACTTGTTTGTTGTTTTTTTAAGTTTATCCCCTGTGCTTCAACTTAATCTTTTCTTACAAATCATTATTCTACTTTCTATTTCTATGTTGTTTTTCATTTTACAAAAGTTAGCACATCAACTTCAAGACCCATTTGACAACCATGAGACAGATACACCTATGACTTCTTTGTCCAGAACAATTGAAATTAATATCCGTCAATTATTGGACGAAAAAGATATTCCCGAACCTATTCAACCAAAAAAGTTTTATTTAATGTAGTAAAAGCTTTCAAATTGATAAAATGGCAAAGCTGGGTGTCATTTCGAGTTAGAATAAAGGCCTATTTTATGTTATATTTGAAGTATAATAAATAAAAATATTTAAAGAATTAAATGAAAAAATTATTTTACATCTTCCGTTATGTGAGTTGGATTGCAGTTATATGCTCTTTAATAGGGTCATTACTTTTGTTTGTGGTAGGAGCTTTAAAAACCATTAATGCGTTACGGGTGGTATTGTTTGATTATGTTCCGAAGGATAAAGCGCATTTACATAGTGCTGATGTAGCTACAACCTACCTTATCAAATCGTTGGACACCTTTCTTATCGCTTTAATTCTATTTATTTTCGCTCATGGTGTATATACATTGTTCATTTCCAATAAAAAATATGAAGATGGAAATGGCGTACTAAAATGGGTTCGAACTCCTAATATTGGACATCTCAAAAATGTACTTGCAGAGGTTATTGTTATAATTTTGTTCGTGAAGTTTCTTGAAACGGTCTTTGTTAACATAAACAACCTTAAATGGGAAATTGCCATTCTTCCTATTTCAGTGTTGTTGTTAGCTCTTGGTCTCAAATTTTTGCATCTTGACAAAGAAGAAAACTCAAACAAAAAAGATAAACCTGAATAAATTATGAGCAGAGGATTTGTAAAAGAAGATGACCAAGAGGAAATCCCTATAGTACCACCAAGAGCCCACTTACCAGAAGGTGTAACAAACTATGTAACTCCAATGGGAATGGATGAACTATTGACTGAAAAGCAAGTGCTACTTGATGAAAAGAATGAATTAAGTATTAAAGATGAAAACGAACGTCGTATAGCTTTAAATCATATTGATGCAAAATTAAATTTGCTAAACAGCAGAATTTCTTCAGCAAAAGTAGTAGATTTAAAAACACATCCTCCGCATGAAATTCGTTTTGGAGCATCTGTAACACTCAAGAAAGAGAGTACAAAACAAATCGAAAAATACCAAATTGTAGGTGTGGATGAGGCTGATATTTCTAAAGGGAAAATTTCCTTCATTTCACCATTGGCCAAAATGCTAATTCATAAAAAAGTGGGTGACAGGGCTATTTTAGAATTGCCACAGAAACAAAGAGTTTATGATGTTTTAGAAATAGAGTATTAGTCTGACTGACAACTTTTTTTTAGCCTTTCCCGAAATATTCACAATAGAAACATCCATATCCAGTTACTGGTGAAATTGTGGTTAAAGCACATAAGTTACTATAATGTGTATGCCAGAAATTTGACTATCTTTATGTCTGTACATCATTTTTAAACAGAAATAACAGAAACCATTTTTATGTCAACAGGCGTTTTTATTTTACATTCCAATAACACCCCAGCAGGTGACCAACCCGAAGCAATCGCACAAATTGTTTCTGGAATAGAGTCGGGAGCAACCCATCAAACACTTAAAGGTATTACAGGTTCAGGTAAAACCTTCACAATGGCAAACATCATCCATCGGTTAAAACGTCCAACGTTGATTCTTGCACCCAACAAAACACTAACAGCACAGTTATATCAAGAAATGAAACAGCTTTTTCCTGAAAATGCGGTTGAGTTTTTTGTTTCGTATTATGATTATTTTCAACCTGAAATGTACCTACCTGGTAGCGACCGTTTCATAGAAAAAGATTCGTCAATTAATGAGCAATTAGAACGATTACGTCTTTCAACTACAAAATCACTTATTGAGCGAAAAGATACAATTGTAGTAGCATCCGTTTCATCTATTTATGGATTGGGTGACCCTAAAGATTATAAGGCGCTTCAAGTGCATCTTGAACTCGGGATGCCGATTCTTATTGATGAGTTCGAAAAACAACTTTCATCAGTACAATATGACCGTACACAGCATAGTTTAAAAAGAGGGGTTTATAAAATTGATGGAAATACAATCGATATTTTCCCTGCCGATTCTGAATATAAGGCAGTACAGTTGGTAATAGATAATGGAAAGGTTAGTTCGTTAAGATATATCGATTCAGCATCAGGAAACCATATAGAAGACATCACACAATACGCTGTGTCACCAAAAACGTTATTTGCACCGTCCCATGTACAGGCATCCGAAGCGGCAGACCAGATTTTATTAGAGATGGAAGAGCGTATTGCCCAACTTAATCAAGAGAATCGATTAATAGAAGCAGACCGTCTCTACGAACGCATTACAGATGATGTTAATATGCTCAAAACTGTTGGGTATTGTTCCGGAATGGAAAATTATGCAAGTTACTTTAGTGGGCGTGACCCAAAACTACCGCCAACAACACTTCTCGACTACTTGCCTAAAGACGGTCTTTTGTTCATCGATGAATCTCACGTAATGATTCCGCAAATATCGGCAATGTATAAAGGCGACCAAGCACGTAAGGACACGCTTATTGATTACGGTTTTAGATTGCCTTCGTCAAAGAATAACCATCCATTGAGTTTCGAGGAGTTTGAGAAATTAAAACCACAAACAATTTTTGTTTCTGCGACTCCAGGAGCATATGAGTTAAAAGTCTCAAAAGGAAGGGTTGTTGAACAAGTTGTTAGGCCTACAGGCTTACTTGACCCTGTTGTAGAAGTACGACCTAAAGATAATGCTATTGAAGATTTGTTGGGCGAAATAAAAACCTGTGTAGAAGCAGGCAATCGAGTTTTGATTACTACACTCACAAAGGTTGCAGCAGAAAGTCTTCACGAATTTATAGTAGATAAAGGTTTTAGGGCACGATATTTACATTCGGATTTTAAAACTATTGAGCGTACAGAAATCATCAACGGATTAAGAGCAGGCGAATTTGATATTTTAATAGGAATAAGCCTATTGCGTGAAGGATTGGACATTCCAGAAGCTTCCTTAATGGCTATTTTAGATGCTGACCATGCAGGGTTTTTGCGTTCGGTTAATGCATTAATACAAATGATTGGTCGTGTGGCCCGTAACGTCAACGGAAAAGCTATTATGTATGCAGATAATATTACACCTGCTATGAAAGAGGCTATTGATGAAACCGAAAATCGCAGGAAACGACAAATAGCCTATAATGCAGAACATAATGTTACACCAGTAACTTCGGCAAGAAAACTGAATGTTGAAGATGAGAGCGTGGAAGAAACATTCTCCCACCCAAAAGATTTTTGTGAGAATCTTGATGAACTTTGTGAAAGGATTACAGAAAAAGAGCAACAACTTTTGGTAGCTTCTAATGATAAGGATGAACAAACTATAATGAAAATCCGTCAAGAATTAGATAATCTATACAGGCAGTATATTTATATGTGATAGAATAGATATTTAATACAGTTAGTTTTTCTATTGTTTCAAGTAAAACTAAATGAACTTTTAGTAAAGCATCAAAAAATGAAAGCAATACAATTTACAGGCTACGGTGATATTTCTGAAAAAGTAATAATTTCTGAAATACAAAAACCAATCTTAAACAAAGATGAAGTGCTCATTGAAACCCGTTCTGTTAGTGTTAATCCTTTGGATATTAAGGTAATTGAAGGAAAACTTAAAGCAGTACGTAAATTCAAACTGCCAGCTACTTTAGGATATGATGTCAGTGGTATTGTAGTGGATAAGGATAAAAATGTAACTGATTTCAATATTGGAGATGAAGTTTTTTCAAAAGTTAATAAACAAGGAACTTTTACAGAGTTCGTAGTTGTACACAAAGATATTATTAGCCTAAAGCCCAAGAATGTAAATTTTGAGGAAGCTGCCAGTTTACCACTTGTAGGATTAACAGCAATTCAGGCTTTAAAACGCGGAAAATTAAAAGAGGGAGATAAGGTTTTAGTTCATGCTGGTTCTGGTGGTGTAGGTTCATTTGCTATTCAATACGCAAAATACAAGGGAGCCTATGTGTATACTACTACCAGTACAGAAAATGTTGAATGGGTGAAGAAACTTGGGGCTGATGTTGTTATTGATTATAAAAGTCAAAACTATTTAGATATTGTAAGTAATGTTGATTTGGTATTAGATACACTTGGCAACAAATTTACCGAAGATGCTTTTAAGGTTATTAAAACTGGAGGGAAAGTAATATCGCTTGTTGGTCCTATTGACAAAGAAACTGCCAGCCGGATGAAGTTGAATTTTTTCGTTAAATTAATTTTAGCTTGGCGAAGAAGAAAAATCACTAAACATATTCGATTAAAGTCAGCCTACTACAGTTTAATTTTTATGAGAGCTAATGCAAAACAACTCAATGAAATTGCTGAACTTGTAGAATCAGGAATAGTGAAGACCAATTTAGATAAGGTCTTTACCTTTAATGATGCTTTGCAAGCATTGCTTTATGTTAAAAAAGGACGAACAAAGGGAAAAGTTGTTATAAATGTAAAGGCATAACAAGTAAAGCCTTGAACAATAACAAACAATTTTTTATTACTAAATCGGTATAAAAAAGGGGATAATTTTTAAATCATCCCCTTTAATTTTATCTATTTTCTTTGAAATTAATAACGTCCCTTTAGCATACCGTGTGGATCGATAACAAACTTCTTATTCGAGCCATCAGAAAAATCTTGATAAGCTTGAGGTGCTTCATCTAAAGTAATAACCTCTGGGTTCATAATAGTTTTCATAGAGATTCTATCCCAAAGAATGGCTTGCATTATCTGATAATTGTATTTCCCTATCGGTGCCATACCTGTCTGGATACGTAATGATTTTAACCAGCCTTTACCCCAATCAACAGTCAGTTTTCCTTGTTTAGCGTTTTCATCTCTTCCGCCCGGGTCAACAGGAGTATAAATCCCTGGAATGCCTATACCACCACTTGCACGTACAACGTCAAAGAGGTCATTGATTACGGCATTCGGATTTTCTTTCTTATAATCCTCATCCCCATGTCCGTGTGCTTCATATCCAACAGCATCTACTCCTGCATCTACTTCAGGAACTCCAAGAATTTGCTCAATTTGTTCAGCTACGCTTGCATCCAAAGTTAAGTCTACGGTTTCCATTCCTGCTTTTTTCACCAGTTCTAAACGGTCTTTGTTCATATCACCAACAATGACGCATGATGCTCCCAAAAGTTTAGCAGATTCGGCAGCACATCGACCTACAGGTCCTGCACCAGCAATATAAACAGTCGACCCCGTAGTAACACCTGCGGCAAAAGCACCGTGGTATCCTGTTGGAAGAATATCAGACACTAATGTTAAGTCCAGCATTTTATCCAATGCCTGCTCCCTGTCTGGAAATTTCAGTAATTGAAAATCAGCATAAGGTATTAAGCAATATTCCGATTGTCCACCAAGCCATCCGCCCAAATCAAAACCATAAGCACCTACAGGAGCTTCTGGATTAACTGTCTCACATACATCAGTATTTCCTTTCTTACAATTTCTACAACGTCCGCAGGAAACATTGAAAGGTACGGAGACTATATCTCCTACTTTTAGAAATTCAACATCTTTACCAATCTCTACAACTTCACCCGTAATTTCATGACCCAATACATGTCCAACAGGAACAGTAAAACGTCCTCTAAAAATGTGTTGGTCACTACCACAAATGTTGGTAGAAACCACTTTAATGATTACGGCATGATGAATATCTTTTCCTCTTGGATCTTGAAATTTGGGATAGGCAATATCATTTACTTCTAAATTCCAAGCCCCTTTGTAGACAACTCCTCTGTTACTTGACATACTTTTTTGTGTTTTAGTTAATTGATTTCTTTTTTACCAACCTTTTGGTGATGTAAATATAAGCAAATTATTGCTAATTATAAAGTTAAATTATCCTGTTTCGTATCATTTAGAGTTACTTTTAGTATCTAACAAATGTTTCTTGAACAAATATTTCAAGTAAAATTTAATCCTTAAATTAGACAGATTATCATTACACTTAATAGAAACACCTTATAAACATCATTAATTATGAAAACACATATTGGATTAACAAGTGAAAATGCTAATGCAGTTGCAGAAATATTATCTAAACTATTAGCAGATGAGTATATACTTATCACAAAGACTAAAAAGGCACACTGGAATATAGAAGGAGCAGACTTTAAACCGATGCATTTGTTTTTTGAAGAACAGTTTGGACAAATAGATGGTTTTATTGATACCGTTGCAGAACGTATTAGAAGTATAGGTCATTATACACCAGGTACTTTAGCCGAATTTTTGGATTTAACCCATCTTACAGAAAAATTCGAAGGCAAGAACAATAGTAACGATTATATTAAAGCATTACTGTCTGACCATGAAAGTATTGTTTACTCTATTCGTGAAAACATAAATAACATAAATAATTCTTACAATGATGAAGGTACTTCTGGTATGTTGGGGTCATTATTGGAAGAGCACGAAAAAATGGCTTGGATGCTTCGAGCAAGCTTATAATAAATGAGTTGTTAAGGATTTAAAGGAATTGAGGATTTAGAGTAATTTTATTTTGGTCAATATTCCTGTAAATATCTTAAATTCAATGCTGTAATTACATCAGCAGACGAATTTTGGTCGTAGGTCTTTTGAGAATACTGCTTAAACAAAAACCTGAAAAAGACCACCGCATCAGCTGTACGAACACGGTTAAGGAAACGAGGATTTTAAATCCTCATTTCTTTGTGTAGTAATACAGTTTCCTTATTTCCTTAACTTCCTCACTTTCTGTTAATAACTGTTTATATCTTTTTCTTACTTCTTTTTTTCTTTTTCTTACATTAGACAAAATCTGACAAGTCTAATTAATGCTATTATGGAGTTTGGCGAATACATACGCTCATTACGCGAAAAGCGCAATTTGCTATTAAGGGAAATGGCTGCTAATATCAATATGGATGTGGCTTATTTAAGCAAGATTGAACGAGGAAACCGTTTGGCAAGACGAGAGCAGGTAATAGCATTTGCAAAAGAATTAAAAGTAGATGAAAGCAAATTAATTAAGCTTTGGATGTCCGAACAGATTGTACAAATGATAAAAAACGAAAAAGACAGTACGGAAATCCTTAAAATAGCTGAAGAAAAAATAACACCCGCTTGGAATCCACCGCCTGGGCTATAATCACCATGAAACTGCACATAAAACGCAAAGAGCGCGATGAGTGGAATGAGGAATTTGCTGATAACGCGCAGCAAAACATGCGGATCGCGGCCAAAGCCAGGGGGGTGTTCGCTCATGATTGAGGCTCCCCATAATTAGGCGCAGATGCCGCTGGTTCTTGCGTCTCAGCCACGCGGTTGTCCACGGCCAACGCCGCCGACGGCGCGGTGCGGTCATTGATCATCACGCCGTTGGGACGCGCAATCCAGCGGCCCGCATTGCCGTTCAGACCGAGCAACAGCAACACGCCCAAACCAGCGGAGAAAATCACGACGACTTCGCCGAATGTATCATAGCCACGGTAGCTGGCCAGAACAGCGGTCACGACGTTGGGTATCTTAATTTCTTCCGCCGTTTTTGCGATGAAATCCATCCCGACATAGGCATTGGCAGGGGAGTTCACATCCCCGTAAGCTGGCATATCACCCACCGCGTAAAGCATGGCGACACCCGCGACGAGAACCACAGCCAGTGCGCCCAGTTGGCGACGCATGGGTACGGGTGTAGATTTACGGTCGGCCAATAACATCGCCGATAACATCAACACGGTGGACACCCCTGCACCCACGGCGGCTTCGGTAAAAGCGACGTCGACGGCATCAAGGGAAACAAACCAGGCCGCGCTGAGCAAGGAATAGGCGCCCTGCAACATGACAACACCAAAGAGCGAGCGCATGCGCACAATCGCGAAA
>CAKZMU010000018.1 GCA_937129145.1 uncultured Lacinutrix sp.
ATTGATTACCCGAACGGTCGAACCGTAAATGCAATTAGGCAAAAGTACTATAGTATTTTAAATTGCAGGTAACTATTTTATATAAAAACCAATAGATAATTAATTGATTATGAACAAAAAAGGCAAATCAACTCTCGAAAAGTTAGAAGATAAATTGAGGTTTCAGAATTATGCTGAAACTACAATTAAGACCTATATTGGTTATTCTAAACGGTTTTTAAGTCATTTCAAGCAAGATGTGTATCATATACCCGTTAAAGACGCTCAACACTTTTTAGAAAATTATGATTATTCTTCGAGATCGCAGCAAAATCAAATCATAAGTTCTATTCAATTTCTTTATTTAAATGTTGTTGGAAGTAAGTTAAATACTCTAAATATAAAAAGACCCCGAAAAGAAAAAAAGCTGCCAAAAATTATTGATTATGATTTAGCCTCAACAACTATAAGCAATATAAAAAACCTAAAACACAAAGCAATACTTGCTATTCCATTTACATCAGGATTGAGGGTTTCTGAGATATTAAACCTAAAACCATCAGATATTGATAGTAAAAGAATGTTAATTAATGTTAGGGAAGGCAAAGGTAAGAAAGATAGAATTGTTCCGCTTTCAGAAGATACGCTTCAAATCCTAAGATCTTATTTTAAAAAATATAATCCTAAAGAGTATTTATTTGTTGGTCAATTCGGGGGTAAATATTCGGCAACATCTTGCAACAATTTAATTAAAAAGTATTTTAATAAAGAGGCTCATATGCATATTTTAAGACATACATACCTAACTTGGTTAGCAGACAACAATGTTGCTTTAAAGACAATTCAAGACATAGCTGGTCATAAAAGCTCTAAGACTACGGAAGTCTATATTCATTTATCAATAAACACATTAAAATCAGTTCCGTCACCTAAAATAATAATAATATGAACAGTAAAGAGAAATACGAACAACAAAAAGAAGACCATATATTTTGGGAGCCCATTAAAAGATTTAACTCAATTTTAACGGTAAATCAAAGTATAAACATAGTAAATAGACTATCTTTGTATTGTGACAATGAAGAATTGTTGCAGGAGGTAGATAAGTTAAAGGAGTATATTAAAAGTAAATCATTATGACAGCAGCAGAAAAATACCATGAAAAATTTAATAATCTTCCAGGAGGATTAGAATGGAATGAAGTACAAGAAATATTAAGACCTTATGAACTAGCTATGGACATTGAAAGAAGGAAAAAAACTAGAACTGAAGAACCTGAGTATAAGGATATTCCAGACTATGGAGACCATATGTCAATGGAAGATTTTGTGGGGTGTTGTGAGTGCGGAGGTTTTATAGATTATGATGGGCATGGATATTATGCCACAAAAGATAAAACAACTAGCATAACAATTTATCCCAGTGATATTATGGATAATAAATATAGAAAAGATTTTACTCACGTAGTTTGGTTTAATAAATAGAAGAGTTAAAAGAATTTATTAAAAGTAAAATGTTGTGAAAAAACTGATAGAAGCATACAAAAAGATTTGGAAAGAAGATGTCCATTTTAGGATAATGGTATACTTATCTCCTGTGATAACACTGATTGTATATTTAAAGGAAATATTATGAAAATAGGATATAAAGCTACCGATAAGGATATGAAATGTAAGGATTTCCAATATGAAGTTGGGAACGAGTACTTAGTGTCACACGATAATGAGCTTATAAGAGTAAGTACCATGCAAGATGGTGAGCCCACAAAGGATGATTCTTTAAGGTTATGTTCCAAAGAGGTAATTCATTACTGCAATAGTTTAGAAGATTGTTTTAGATGGTATGACGTAGAAAAAGAAAGTAGGTATTTTAAGATAGGAATAATCGGTAGGTACAAGGATAACATTTTAGATGAAAAGAGCGGTTCGGTACATATAAAGTTCTTAGAAGAAATATCTAAAGAAGATATACAAAAAGTTGTTGAGAATAAAAAAATTAAAGTTATAGAGAAGAACTTAGGACTGGAGCACGTAAGACATTTTCAAAAAAAATATCACAACTTAATATTAGGTGGAAGTATAGCACTATATCTTCAGGGAGCTAAGTTAAAAAGGTTGGAAAACAGTAATAATTCGGACTTTGATTTTATTTCCCCCTATTGGATAGATCTTACAGAAGCTGGAGCAAATTATGTAGATGATAAGAATAGTGGTAATACTTTTGATGAAACATACGAATACAAAAATATAAAAATAGATCTCGCAGTGGATAATAAGACCAAATATGAGACAGTTGAATTTAACGGTCACAGCTACAAAGTTAATACCATAGAGAACATATTGAAATATAAAATAAAGTACGCGCTGCAAAAAAATGGGGAGAAACATAAACGTGATATAAGAGAATTATGTATAGGGAAATAAAAGGAGATTTATTGAAAATGCACAAAGAAGGTCATTTTGACTACGTATGTCACAGCGCAAATTGTCAAAAAGTTATGGGTGCTGGCATAGCGGGCCAGATTGCTGAGCAATTTCCTAATACGTATATAGCGGACAAAAAAGATTCTAGGTTACCTATTGAAAAATTAGGTGATATGAGTGTAAGTGATGATAATATCATAAATTTGTACACTCAGTTATATCCTGGAAGAAATTTGGACTATACGGCACTTGAACTTTGCCTTAGAAAGGTGAACATAATGTTTGCAGGAAATAAGATAGGACTGAACAAACTCAGTTGCGGGATTGCAGGAGGAGAATGGCAACAAGTGAAATTTTTAATAATGAAAGAACTAAAGGATTGTAACGTAACGATAGTGATATATGAAAAATAAACAACTGAAAAAGTTACTGCTAAATACAGTGACCAATCTTAATCTTTTGTTAAAGTTGGCCGATAAGAGGAAAATATGTGTTACCTTTGATAATATCATGGGCGAAGAAGGTACGGCAAGGGATGGAGTGTATGAATGCTCTGAACTTCAATTGACCGATTTTAGAAAATACACCAAAAAAGAATTAAAAGATATAACATGAAATACAATAAATTATATTTGAGACTTTCAATAGTCCCACAAACAGAAGATTTACAAACCGATTCATTGGAATTTAAAAATTTCAAAGATAAATATCTTGAAAGTAAAGAGTTTGTAAAAGATGCGGATATTTTGTATGCTTATTACAATGATAATATGAGTCCATCTTTCAATCGAATTAGAGCTATTACTCTGGGTTGTATTCACGAAGATAAAGCTATTATAAAAGTACTAAAAGGAGAAGAGAAAGACCTGTTGAATCATTTAGTAAACAGTCTTAAATCAGACTATTTTAAAGAAGCTGAACTTGTGTCTTTTAATAATATCTTTAATCAAGGGTATATTAAAGCTCGAAAATTCAAAAATAACATACCTTTGCATGATGGAGTAAAGCAGATAAAAACATTAGGAGAACGCCCGTGGACATTAAAGTTACAAAAAGGAGTAGCAGAGTACATGAAAGGTGTAGATTATTGGACATATAATTTTAATCAAATGTGTTTAGATAAAAGTATTTCTACTGATATGATTATAGATGGAGCGGATGTATACTCTTATTTAAAATCAGGAAAAGAAAAAGAAGTAGATGACAGCGATATAAGCTATGTATTCAATTTAATTAATCTTGATAGGGCTTCGGAGGATTTAGAGCCAATAACTGACCTAACACGCTCTATTGAAGTATTGGGAACAGTTGAGGAAGCAAAAGATACTCGTAGCATATTTGAAAAATTGTACGAAGAAGGATATTTAACTGAAAAACTTGCTGCGGAAATAAAAGATACAATAGGTAAAAAGAAAGTCTTGATAAGAGATAAGAAGAAAATAGGGGACATACTTTTGGCAGTAATATCACAGAACGATTTTATTAATCAACGTCAAGATACAAAAGCGCAGAAAGAAGAAAAAATATTACAAGTAAAAGAATTTATTAAAACACTATAATGGCAAAGAAAAAACAAATAATCTTACCAAGCATTATCACGGAACAAAGTTGGTTTTACAAAGATAACGAAGAACTTTTAAAACCTTATTTAGGCAGTCCATACATTTCATATAGTTCAGTCAGTTCTTGGGAAGATTATAAAGATGATTTTATTAAACAAAAATTCATGGGCTTAAAATTACCTAGTAGTATCTATGGTGATTTTGGAACTTACACAGGAGCTGCCCTAGAAGATGGAAAATTTCCAGAGTATAACCCACACGGTTTTACTGGTCAGGAAAATATGAATTTTGATGAACTGCGACCAAAAAATGCAGAGTATGAGAAAATGATTGTAATACCTCGTGAGGACTATATAATTATTGGATTTATCGATAGATACACTGAGAGAACTGAGGATAAAATAATTAAAGCACATATTCGAGACCAAAAAACAGGAGGTAAAGGTAAAGAGAATCAATACTCAGATAAAAAATATACTCAGGTTATACTATACGCCCATGCAATTGAAAATATGGGAATAGAAATAGAAAAAACGGATGTATGGTTTATCCGTAGAACAGGATCGCACCTTTCTCCACCTCTTCATATTTCCGATGAACAGTTTGAAATACCTTTGGAATATAATGAAAAAAGAGTTAAATATGCTTTAGACAAAGTGGATAGGGTAGTAAATGAAATCAGTGATTTATATCAAGTTTATCAAAAATACTTTAGCTAAAAATTAACACTTAAATCCAATATTAATTATTACCTTTACACTATGATACAGTTAGACGAAAATTACAGCATATCGAACGACTCGAACAATCATATCCTCCACTACAAGGAAGATAAAGTAAAAGAAGATGGTAAGAAGTACACCTCTTCCGATGAATGGTATTTCTCTACATTAGAGCAAGCACTAGAGCGTTATATGGACTGCTCTTTAAAGAGAGCCAATACTGCCGAACAGATTTTGGCAGAAATATACAAAGTTAAACAAATAATCGCAAAATTAAACTAAGATGGGGCAAGTGAAATATGTAGATGGTAGGGAATTAACTCCTAACAAACCACTAGAATTAAACCTATATTTAGACGAACATCAAAAATGGTCAGATGAAAATGTACCTGAACCAAATGATTTAGAAAATCTGGTATATCTTGGACATGATGATGAGTGGGGAGATATGTTTTCAGGGACTACAAAAGAAAAAATAGCAGGAACATATGTAGAAATATTAAGAGGTAACTTAAACTCAGGAAGATGGTAATAATTATTATAAAGGAAGACACGGGATTAGAGGATTATTTCGATTTTGATGATAATCTACTGACAAAGGCAATGGACAGAAAAGGCTACACAAACACTTATGTCAACGGTAACGAACTGAACGGTACCAAAACGTATCTTTGGGGGCTTATTAAAATCAGGAAAGAGATTTACATCAATCCCGTTATAAACAATGCGGTGAAACAATTATCGGATTTTAAGAAGAATAAGGATACAACAATTGATTTAGGATAATAATGGATAAAAAAGCTCAGAAAAAATTATGAAAGGAGATGAAAAATCTGGACTTTACGAATCGGACTATGAGAAGATACGTAATAAACTAAGCCTTTTTCAAATGGTACTCGATACCGTGAAATTGGATGTAAATTATGCGGCGGATGATTCCATAGTTAAAAAAGCTTCCAATGATCTGGAGGAAGTAAAAGAAATACTTAATAGAATGGAAAGAAATAACAAAGGATGGTAAAGATAGTTTTAATTTCAGATACCCACGGTCTACATGAAAAAATAAACGTCCCTGACGGAGACATGTTAATTCACGCAGGGGATGTATCTAACAAAGGTAGCGTACAAGGTATAGGTAATTTTTTATATTGGTTTGAAAAACAACCTCATTGTCATAAGATTTTTATTGCTGGTAATCACGATTTTGGCTTCGAGAATATACCAGAGACAGTTGAAAAAATGATACCCGATTCAATTACTTATCTTAATGATTCAGGTATTGAAATTGAAGGTATAAATATTTGGGGCTCCCCTGTAACACCTTGGTTCCATGATTGGGCATTTAATAGATTACGTGGAGGTCAAATAAGTAAATATTGGGACTGGATTCCAGATAATACCGATATATTAATTACGCACGGACCACCTAAAGGTATATTGGATAAATGTGATAACGGAGATATAGTTGGATGTGAAGACTTACTTAAACGAGTGAAAGAAGTTAAACCTAAATACCACATATTCGGACACATCCATGAAGGTTATGGAATATCTTCCAACGAGAACACAATTTTTATAAATGCGTCTTCATTAAACTCAAGATATGAACCAGTTAATGAACCTCAAATAATAGAATTATGAACGAAGAGAAAAATTTACATATAGCTATAAGCGAAATGCTAGAAAATTTACCGGGCATGGAGCAACACAAAATACTTGAACAAGTAAGAGAAAAACTGGAAAATGCGTGGGGAGAAAGAAGAGCTTTGGCAGCAAAACAATTAGAAGAGGTTAACGCACAAAAAGAAGATTTCTTATATGGCGACAGACCAAAAGATGAACAGGAAAAAGTTTACTAAATTAATTAAGAACCTTGCAAAATTGAAATAAAACACATACTTTTACATAGCCTTCGGGATAACATATCTTGAAGGTTTTTTTGACTTTGATACTAACTAAAAACAACTTAATTTAAATGCCGAATATTTTTCTACACCGTGAAAATATACAACCTTATGAATATGAACATCTTCTAAAATACGCAGACGCAATACATGAAAGTTTTTGGACACCTGAACATTTTACTTATGATAGGGATGTACATGATTTTAAATCAAAATTAAAGCCTCACGAAAAAGAAGCCGTAAAAAGATCTATGCTTGCTATTGGACTTGTTGAAAATAAAGTAAAGACTTTCTGGGCTAGAATAGATATGAGGATGCCTAAAACCGAAATAGCGGATGTAGGGCATACTTTTGCAGGGAACGAACAGATACATAGAAGGACATACGAAAAGCTTTTAAACCTCTTAGGATTAGGTAATGAATTTGAAAATATATCGGATATCCCGTGTATGGAAGGTAGAATAAAGTATTTAAACAAATACCTTTCTGGTATAACCTCTAGGTCAAACAAAGAGTTTACTAAATCCCTGATGCTCTTTACCCTTCTAGTTGAAAACTCCAGTCTTTTTTCACAGTTTCTTACAATGGCGGCTTTTAATAAATACAGAGGACAAATACTTTCTAATTTTAATACAGTCGTATGTGCTACCGCCAGGGAAGAGAATTTACACGGTCAGTTTGGGGCAGAACTTATAAAAATAATAAGGGACGAAAATCCAGAATGGTTCGACGAAGATATGGAAGCTAAAATAAGGAGGAGTATAAGAAAAGCCTTTAAAGCAGAATCAGAAGTATTGGATTGGATGTTTGAAGAAGGAGAATTGGATTTTATGCCAAAGAGTACTATATTAGAGTATCTTAAAAAAAGATTCAATCACTCTTTAATGCAGATAGGATATGAAAAAGAGTATGAGTTGGATGAAGAAATTTTAAAACCTACAGAATTTTTCGATATGTCTGTTAAATGTTCAATATCATTTGATTTTTTCAATGAGAAAAGTAGTGAGTACGCACAAGTGAATATGGTAACTGAAGACGACTGGTAAAAATGATAAAAGAATTAAAATGGCTTAAGGCTGACCAAATAGAATTTCTAAATAATGGGTATTTAGACGAAGATGAAACCCCTATAGAAAGGTTTCAAACAATATGTGACAATGTGCAATTTTGGGTAGATACTATACACTCAAAATCTCTAAACGAACACCCAACAAAAGTGTTAGATTATAGTAGAGTTCAAAATATTGGTAAACGATTTGAGGGATATTTTGAAAAAGGGTGGATTTCTTTGGCTACACCAGTATTGAAAAACTTTGGAAAAAAAGATAATTTACCTATCTCCTGTAATTTTAGTATACTTGAAGATAGTTTGTCTGGTATATACGAAGGATTACATGAGACTGGAATGTTGGCAAAATATGGTGCAGGAACAGCAGTTAATTTTTCCGATATACGTCCTATAGGTTCAAATATATCGACAGGGGGTACAAGTAATAGTGTACTTGACTGGATAGAGCTCTATGCCGATATGATGTCCAAAACTGCTCAAAATAGAGCTAGAAGAGGGTTTTTAACAGCTTATCTCTCAATAGACCATCCAGAAATAATGGATTTTCTTGACATAGGGACACATAGAATTCCCTCTGACAAACAACGATTTTTTCAAACTATAACTACAGCCGTAACCATACCAGAGGGATGGAGAGAAGATTTGAAAACTAATTCTGAAAAAAAGAAGATATTTACTAAATTACTGAATACAAGAAAAGAAGCGGGATTTCCCTATATCCAAGATTTGACAAATGCAAACAAAGGTGTATGTCAAGCATATATAGATAAAGGGATGAAAATAAAATCATCTAATATTTGCAATGAAATTTCAGAGTATGCAGACTATGAAAAGACTTTTGCTTGTTGCTTATCTTCCGTAAACTTATACTATTTTGATGAGTGGAAAGAAGATAAAGATTTCATATTCGATATGAATATACTGTTGGATTGTGTTATTGAGGAATACATTGAAAAGGGAAGTAAACTAAAAGGACTTGAAAAAGCGGTTAAATTTGCAAAAGAGCATAGAGCAATAGGTTTAGGTACTACGGCTTTTTGTACTTATTTACAAAAGAACAGTATTGTATTTGGTTCATTGGAATCATACCAAAAAAACTATCAAATATTTTCATTGTTAAGGGAGCAGAGCGATATTGCCTCTAAGTGGATGGCAGAGAACTGGGGAGAGCCAGAAGTACTAAAAGGATATGGAGAAAGAAATACTTCCCGCCTTGCACAGGCACCTAAAAAATCAACTACGTTTATAGATGGTGGTACATATCTTGCTCTTAGTGAGAGTATAGAGCCACATAAAAGTAATTACAATGAGAAGAAGTTAGCTAAAATACAAGTTACTTTTAAAAATAAAGAGCTTGAAAAAGTTTTAATAGCTAAAAATAAGAACACTAGAGAAGTTTGGGACAGTATAGCTGATTATAACGGTAGTTCAAGGCATTTAGATTTTTTAACAGAGCATGAGAAAAAAGTATTTGAAATATTTTCAGAGGTATCCCAAGCAGATGTTATTAAACTTGCGGCGCAACGAAATAAATTTATTGATCAAGGACAAAGTATTAACCTGATGATACATCCTGATACTCCAGCAAAAGAACTTATAAAATTACACTTAATGGCTTTTGATGAAGGGTTAAAAGGATTATATTATCAGTATTCAATAAATTCAGCACAAAAATTTTCACAAGAATTACTTACGTGTAGTTCATGTGAAGGATAAACAATAAATAAACTATGGAAAAAGAAATTAAATTTTGTTACGAAAAACTCTTACCTATATCGAAATCGGTATCTGGGAGACAAAGTGCGGTAGCTTACAAGAGTAAGTACTGGGAAAAAGGATATGAAATAAGAGTAGCTTTTATTAACGGGACAGATACTCAAAAAGAGGAATTCATCTCTGTATTGGAAGAATATCTACAGCCCCTTGACCTATCGTGGGTGTACTCGGATATTACTACAAGCGAGGTAAGGGTTTCGTTCAGTGCGGGATGGGGGTCATATTCTTACTTAGGAACGGACTGTAGGTTCATACCAAAAACAGAGGAAACCCTTAATATAGGATGGTCTGGAAGGGCGGTGATGTACCACGAGATAGGGCATTTGCTAGGCTTAACTCACGAGCACCAGTCGCCTAACAGAGATTTTGAGTTCATACTAGAAGAAGTCCGTAAAGATATAGGTATAAGGACACTTAATAATTGGACGGACGAGGATATATACTATCAGGTTATAAACAAGGCACTGGCAGAGAATGTGGACGCTACTTTGTTCGATATGAAATCGGTAATGCTCTACTATTTCCCCAACAGGTGGACAAAAGGCAATTTCGAAACTAACGAGAACCCAGTACCAAGTGAGATGGATCTTGCTTTCCTATTGGACAAATATGGGGTTACGGAACAGGATTTGATTGCGCCAGTTATAACTTTAAACGGAGAGCAAAATCAGACTGTTGAATATGGCACCCAGTATGTAGATTTAGGAGCCACGGCAGTAGATAATAAGGATGGTGATGTTACCGACCATATAATGGTAGAGGGGCTTATAGACACCTTTGAAAGTGGCTTACAGTATTTACTTTACTCTGTTCAGGACTCTGCGGGGAACGTAACTGAAAAGACACGTACAGTTCTTGTTAAGGAACAGGAAAAGCAAGGGTGTCTCGGATTTTTATCCAGACTTTTTAAAACGGAGAAGCAACTCGCGAAATTGACTGAAGACCAGTTATTGACTATATGTGATGAACTTGGAATCGATGCCACTAAAGAAGATTTAAAAAAAGATACGGTAATTAAGGTTTGGCAGAAAATAAGTAAATAGCCAAACGTTAAAATTATATTAAAAGACTATCATTAATTTGGTAGTCTTTTTTATTTGAAGTATATTTGTATAAGAAAAGGATTCAAGATTCTAATGGTGCCAAATTCCTGCCATTGGTAATCGTAAAGAGGCTACTCGCAAGGTAGTCAGTTCCAAGAGTAAAGGATTGTGAGGAACTGCCTTTTCTTTTTTAATAATTAAAATACTAGGAGAAGTCGTTAAATAGGAAAGATGTGCTCTGACTTCGTGTAGCATGTGCCTAGTATTTTTTTAAACAAAAAACATTATGAAATTCAAAGATTATTTAAAAATGTTAAACGATTTTGCAGAAGCTAATCCAGAATCATTGGAATATATAACTCTTTATGCAAAAGATGATGAGGGTAATGGATATCAAGAAGTACATTATGACCCTACTTTAGGTCATTCAGAAGGTGGATATAATGCTGAATTCTCTTCGCTTGAATCTATTGAAGAAAACTTCCAAGATGACCCCGAAGAATACTCTAAAGAAGATTACCCTATTAATTCAATATGTATAAACTAATGGAAGTATTTGATTATAACCCGAACGCACCGTGGAACCAAAGTGAAGAAGAGAACGAATGTTATTATTGTGGTGAACCGTGTGAAAGAATGTATTGTAGTAACGATTGTAAAAACGCGGATATATTATGAGTTTTGCTAGTGATATGGGGCACGATATACCCAACGGTTATGATGATAGTTATGAGGTAGGATACTCTTCTAGTTATAATTATTCAGGAACGTTACCTTATTTTCTAAATGTAAGAGAAATAAGAAGTCAAACTGAAAAAGCTTGGTTGATATTGTTTGAACAAAATAATATAGAACATTGGATACCCAAATCAGTAGGTAAATTAATGAAAGAGGATAAAGTTATGAGAATACCCGAATGGTTGGTATGGAAAATAGCAGAAGAACATGTATAAATATAAAACAGGAAAATTGGTTCAAGAAAACGATATCTGCTTCTATTCAGAGGTTATAGATGATTATGCCGACGGAATATATAGGATGGAAATTATAGATGGAGAACTTACACCGAGAGGCTATATGACAAATTACATGGGAGCTTTCATGGGTATAGTAGAAAGAGATGAAAACACAGTACCGTTAAAATACTGTTGTAATGAAAATATAGACCCGTTAGAATTAGAGTGTTTTACGTTGATAGGAAAAAGTCCTAAAGATGACCATATGTTAACAGTTGAATGGGCGAGTAAAAACTATAAATTAAATGAAGATGATTAACTTATTAATAGGAGGTGATACATTTGAATTTCATCCAATTGCTTTTGTAGCAGGATTTATAACAATGTTTATTATAACTATCTTAATTAAAAGAAATAATCCAGAATGATTGAGCAACTAACACACCAACAAATTAAAATAGGAGCACACATACTACGTAACGATGTAGTACCTAGTGTATGGTTAGAAGATAGAATTAACTCGGGAGAAAAGCTTGTGAGTTTTTTGAAGTCTTACCGAATGGAAAACGATAAAACTAAATTTAAAATTATATTATGAGCATATTTAAAACAATTTTAAAAACACTGCACTACATTATTTGGACTACACTTATTATTATGTGGGCATTCACAGACATGATAGATGAAATGAGTACCAACGACCTTATAATGGTCTGTACAGTAATATTAATTGAAACACTAGACAAAAATGACTAAAATCGGATTCACAGGAAGTAGAAAAGGGATGTCTGAGAAACAACTGTCTGAATTAGGAGATATGATGGTCAGAATAGATGTAGTTGAAGATATGAATATAACAGAAGTTCATCACGGTATGTGCATTGGTGCTGATCAAGATTTTCATAACTTCATTTTAGAGTTCGGCGGCAAAATAATTGGACATCCAGGATATGGTAAATATGATGGAGATATGAGACCTAATAGGGCAGAGGTAACTGTAGATGAGCTGAGAGAAGAGTTACCTTATTTTGAGCGTAATAGAAATATAGTAGATGAGTGTGATATATTACTAGCCTGTCCTTATGATAATATTGAAAAAGGTGGTACTTGGTATACCATCAACTATGCAAAGAAAGCAGGTAAGAAAGTAATAATATTTGAAAGATAATGGGCTTAATTCCGATTTTAATCATTTTATTTTTGTACCTTTGGTGCAGACCTAAAATATACCAAGACCCTTACACGGAAATATATACCGTACACTATACTAATTGGAGAAGGGAACGTAAAATAATTTTGATATGAAAGATAACTTAGTTTTAGTAATTATAGAGAAAGATTTAGATGATAAGGAAGAGAGTGTTATTGGCGTGGCAAGTTCTGCCGAGAAAGCTGATGAAATGATTGACCAATATTACGGAATCAACGCTAAAGGTAAGACGTGCACTAAAGGTAAAAAAGATTACAGGCATGATTTAGAATTCTCTGATATAGCTTGGCAACAGAACATAGATTGTTGTTGGAACGGAGTGGAAAAATATAAATGCATAGTAACGGTAACTTATTTTGAATTAGACAAAGTATGAGATTAAAACAGGATATAGGTTACGACCAACTTTCAGAGCATATTTTTCAATGTTATTTAATTGACACAGAGTCGGGAGATACTGTAGCTACAATTTTTGGCGAGAATATACAACAAGTGGACGAAAGATGTGATTATATAATTATGGCAACTATAAACGAATATGAATAATGAATTTAGAACAGCTTGAAAAGTGGGATATTATTTATGGAGATTATCCAGATACAGGTTCAGTAGGTAAAAACAGACAAACTATTGATATAAGTATGGACAAAGAGTTTGGTAAAAGTCCGTTGCCAGAGAAGAAGGAACTTATTATTAAATGTCAAGATAATTGCTCTTGTATCTCTATAGATACGTGGACAGATGAAGAAGAGTATTATATATCTTTTTACCGAAGTTACAAAGAATCTTTTTGGCGGCGATTTAAAAACGTGTTTAAATATTTGTTTTTAGGTCAAAATTTAATATCTTCGGACACTATACTTACAAAAGAGGATTTTATGAAAATTAAAGAGTTTTAAGATATGAACGCAATTTATGAATCGGATGATTACGCTATTATGGAAAATAGTCAAGGAAGTTTTTACTTCGGCTACGAATGGGTGTTTCAGAACGACAAGATTAAAAAATATGAAGAGATAGATAATGAAAATGATTATGAGTGGGCATTTGTGTTTCAAGACCATGAAGGACATATAATAGAAGCATATTCAACCTCTTATTTAGAAAAAGTAAATCAAAAAGTAGAAAATGATATGCCTATTAAATACCTTCTTGTAGGAATAAATCAACTTAGAAACGACCATATATTATGAAAGATAACAATTTACAGAGAAGTGCGGACGATGCACAAAGTATTATAACAGACTTGGTTAGTAGAATTGAAGAACTGGAAGCTGAAGTAGATGAACTTGAAGATAAAGTTAATGACTTGGAGAACGAAAATGATAGCCTTTCAGATGAGATTTCTGAATTGCAAGATCAAATAGCATTTTAATATGTATACTAACCCAGACAACATATTCAAACTTCCAGACCCAACAATGTTAACTTTATTATTGATACTCAAACACGCACCTAATAGAGATATGTCAGAGCAAATTGCGACTTTGATTAGAGATGATGTTGCCGTAAACCTCCTAGAAGAAAAAGGATATATCAAATACAATAAAGGTAAGAAAGGAGAATGTGAATTAAGTAGAATGAGATTAACTCCAAAAGGAACAAAATATCTAAATTCTCTTCAAGACCCTGAAGTAACCGTGAATGATAAAAAAATGTTTTCCTATTTGTGTGATATGTATCTATCCCACGAAGATGAAGAACGTCACATTGGAAACAAAAAGAAGACTTTAGAATATTGTACAGAATTTAGAGTGCTAATGGATTTAAGTATTCATCAAATGTACTGGTTATGTTGGTTTTTTTTAAAGGAGCATTCTTACACAAAAAAATTAGAATATATATTTCTTAGATATCGCAAAGGAGAGCCCTATAGAACTTTTAGAGGAAGTCTTCATGATAGCGATTTATATCAATTTTTTGACAGTAGAAAAACAGAAGTTAAACAATTATGGAAAAAGAAAGGAGTATGAAAACACAAATAGATAAAAAAAGATTAGCAGAGCTATTGGATTACGAAAAAAGAATGATACTTTTGTTATGATAGAAAAAACAGTTTTTGGCATAGGGTGCGTAGGTGAAGGGAAATATTGTAGTAGAGATGGTAGTAAAATGAGTAAAGACTATACATGTTGGTCAAGTTTAATGGCAAGATGTTATTCTGAAAACTATCAAATAAATTACCCTACTTACCATAACTGTAAAGTAAAAAAAGAATGGCACAATTATCAAAATTTTGCTGAGTGGTATGAGGGTAATTACGTTAAAGGGTGGGAATTGGATAAAGATATTTTAGTAAAAGGTAACAAAGTATATAGTTCAGAAACTTGTTGTTTTGTGCCTAAAGAAATAAATTATCTTTTTACTAAAAGACAAAATAAGAGAGGAAAATTACCCATGGGAGTTACTCTATCCCAAAGTAATAAATTTCTATCAAGACTGTCAATAAAAGGGAAGAAAAAACATATAGGGGTTTATCAAACACCTGAAGAAGCTTTTTACGCTTATAAGAAAGCAAAGGAAAAATACATAAAAGAAGTTGCCGAAAAATGGAAGGGGCAAATAGCCGATAATGTTTATCAAGCTATGATAAATTGGAAAGTAGAAATAACAGATTAATATATGAAAACATATTATGTAATAGAAGATGTAACCTCTCCAGGAAGTTTTTGGAGTACTACACTATTTAATGGATAAAAAGAAAGGATTATGAACCTACAAGAAAAATATGATATTTTAGATGGTCAGAAGTTTGATTTAATGTTCTATGAAATCTATCCTTACATCTACGAGAACCATATGAAGATATCTGATTGGTCGGGACTCTGGTTCAATTACTTCGACCATAAGAACGAAATAATGCTCAAATACGGACCTAAGAGAAGCTTTCCTATACCACAGATAGAAGAACATATGAACCAAGATAGAACGCCTATAAAAAGCCTTAAAATAGGTTTTGAGGAAGATACTGATGTTATGGACTCACTTACAGTCAATGGTCTTCATTTTTACATTTTATCCGAGGATTTGGCGGCGAATATAGCGGGTTATATTTATAAAAAATTGAATTAATATATGGCGATAAAAAATCTTAAAGAAAGTGTTAACACCTCTATTTCCCTACTACAGGACTATCAAACAGGCAAAAGTAAACTTATTAAGACAAACAGACCTTGGTTAGACAAACCAGGAGGAGTACTATTACAATCTATTATTCTTATTTTAGGAGCATCTTTTTCTGGTAAAACTACAGAACTTCAAAATATCACAGATGATATAATGAATATTGACATTAACCCTGATGCCAAGGATTTTGTGGTAGTGACTCATTCACTGGAAATGTCGAGTTTCAGCTTAACTTTAAAAGATATAAAAAAAGTCACAGGTCTAAATTATAAAAATATACTATCTTCTCAATTCTCCAAAGAACATAAAGAAGAATTAGGAAAATATTTTGATAAAAAACGGGACGGTCGATATTTTATAAATCATGAAACGGGCACAGCAGAGGAAATAGTAAATCAAACGGAAATATTTTTAAAACAACATATTGATAAAAAGCTTGTATTAGTTGAACTAGACCATTTAGCGTTATTAAAGAGCAAGTTAGGAAGCAAAAAGAACAGTATTGACGATTTGGTAGAAATGATGAACGATTTAAAACTAAGGTACCCTAATTTCCTATTGATAGTTCTTACGCAAGCAAATAGAAATATATATTCTAAAATTCAAGAAAAGTCTAATGAAATGAAATTATCTCGTAATGATGTATATCAAAGTGACACGGCATTTCACATAGCTTCATACTGTTATGGGCTACAAAATGCAAAATATTTAGGGGTATCAGAGTATAGAAAAATTCGTCCAGATAAATATTTACATTTAAAACACAGGTTTACAGATGAAGATTCAAAGGGTAGAGTGAGCTTACATTCTGATGGGTGTATATTTGTAGAGGTTCTAAAAGATAGAATGGTAGATGATTTGGATTTTGTGGATTTGTATACCATAGAGTTAAAAGAGTTTAAAAAAGAAGAAACAAAACAAACCCCCGATCCAACGTTTACAGAGCCAGTATTCGCCAAGGAACCTAATTTACCTTTCTTAAGTCACGAAGAAGCTTTTGGCGACCCAGATGATGAACAAGATAGTCCCTTCTAGTAGTTAAATTTTTCTTAAACCTTTTTATCTCTGGTGGGATTTTATTACCTTTGAATCATGACATTGAAAATATTTACAGACGGTTCATACTTATTACATACAAAGAAAAAGCAATCTGGATACGCTTTCATTATCTTGGACGGGGAAAGAGAATATGTAAAATATGGTAAACTTAAAGTGGAGTGTATAAGCTCCACCTACGCGGAAGTATATTCTTTACTTAACAGTATCCATTATTCTTTAGGTAAATTCGACAATATTGAACAAATTATCATAAGATGTGATTGTACAACCGCCATGGAGATGATATCAGGCGCACAGAATCATTATAAGGCAGCTAAATACAAGAAGATAAGAACGGATGTACAGGAAACTATAAAATTATTAAAAAACAGAAAAATAAAAACTATCACACAACATATAAAAGGACACAGCGTTAAAAAAGGAACAAAAGATGGCGCATATAATCAATGCGTCGATAGTTTATCTAAATTAGGGGCAAACTTATGATAAATAAATTCAGAGGAGAATATAATTGGCTTTCCAATATGTATAAATGTGAAATATTGTTTGAGCATCATCCATTTAAATCGGTGGAAAACGCTTATATGGCCGCTAAAAATCCGCAAGATAGAGAATGGTTTCAATTCTGTTTAGATAATCCTCCAAATATAGTAAAAAAGGAATCTAAAAATATTAAACTAAGAGATGATTGGGAAGATGTTAAGTTAGGTATTATGTATGAATGTCTAAAGCAAAAATTTATACAGGAACCGTTGAGAAGTAAGTTGTTGGCGACAGGTAACGAAAATATAGTTGAAGGAAATTACTGGAACGATACTTTCTGGGGTGTAGATTTAAAACAAGATCCTAACGTAGGAGAAAATCATTTAGGTAGATTGATAATGTACATTAGAATACAACTTAAAAATGGTAAATTATGAAAGAAACAATAACTAAAAAACAGTACCTAATATACTTGGGAATAATGGAGATGATTCGAAAGAATTACAATACCTTTAGGGAATATGAAAAGATGCTTATCAATATTATGGGAGAAGAAAATGCAGACTATGTTACCGATGAAATATACGGAACTGAAAGTTTTGATATGGATGTAATATTGGATAAATGTAATTTGAAAGTAGAAGATGAATAAATACGGAAGTTTAATATCATCGGCAATATTTTCTTTTATAAATTTACTATCTTCTTATAGTCATTTCAGGGAAAATTTTTGGAACGAGTTGGAAATATATACAGAGTATGGTCTTGAATGTACTTGGTTTTATTGTTTTTTAATCACATTTTTTATAATTTATGCTACAATACAATCTATCAGAATAATCTGGTACACACATTCATTTTTAGAGTATATATTTTATAGGATTAGTAAATTAGATAAAGATTAAATTATGAATTGGTCAAAAAATTATCCTCCAACAGAGGGAAAAAGTTATTATAATCATTGTACTTGTGAAACTCCTTTAGGAGAAGCAAAAATAGAATGGAAAGGATGGAAAAATAATCCTGATTATGGTGTTGAGATTGATGGAATATATATTGATTCAACATATAATTTAGAAGAAGCTAAATTAATAGTAAGGGATTATTTATCAATGAAATATCAAGAAATTAGAAATTTTTTAGAGGATGAAAGGATTAATTGATTTAGGTAATGGTATTACAGCTTTTATAGACGGCGTAGACGATTGTGATCACAAATGGAACGGACCCTCTTACTTTTACCTGTCCAACGGAAAGAGAATAGGAATAGAAACTAATTTAAAATGGGCTGGATATACCGACCAATTCAGAACCTTACTTATATATCAAACTTACGATAATATTGTAGAGAGTGGTTGCACTTGTTCTAAATGTGGAAAAGATTTTAACCCTTATTGGGATATGGAAGGTTTTTGGAAATAAATAATAAATTATGATAAACGACAATATGGAACACGAGATATTACAAGAGTGTATCGAACAACTAAAATCGGCAAAAACAGATGCGGAGATTCAAAGTATAGAATGTACCCAAGATGATTTAAACTGGATGTTCATAGCACCAGAATTACAGGACGAATGGTACGAAACACTAGGAGATGCGAAAAGGGGATTGTATTTTTAAAGGTAAAATAGAGGAATTGCCAGATAACGGTATTTTTGTATTTGGTTCCAACACTGAAGGTAGGCACGGTAAAGGTGCAGCTAAATTAGCTAAAGAGCGATTTGGTGCCATCTATGGTCAATCTTTTGGTAGGCAAGGACAGAGTTTTGCTATTATCACAAAAGACCTCACAAAGAAAAAACATCCTAGTGTATCAAGAGATAAGATTGTAAGTCAGATATTATACCTATATTTGTATGCAATGCAGAATTCTAATTTAGATTTTTATGTTGCTTATAGCGGTCAAGGTAAAAATTTAAATGGATACGATAATAGGGAGATGGCTAAAATGTTTTCAATTAAAGGTATTGATATTCCCGACAATATTGTATTTGAAGAAAAATTTCAATATTACATACCTAATTCAGGTTCAACAAAAGTAGTTAATATTAAAAATGATGAATACGATGTTTATATAGGCCGTGAAAGCGGACAAAAGGGTTATTTTGGAAATCCTTTTATGCTGGAAAAAGGGACAGAACCAGGAAGTACTTTAGATGATTATACTGATTATTTTTATAATAGAATACACGAAGATGAAGAATTTAAAGAACGTGTTGAAAGTCTTAGAGGAAAACGGCTTGGCTGCTTCTGTAAACCTAATCCCTGTCACGGAGATATAATTAAAGAATATTTAGATAAAAATCGGTACTAATAGTACCCAAAAACAACAAATTTTAAACTATGAATAAATTTACAGAAAAGGAGTTAAACGAATTAGGATTTAAATCTACACACGTAACAGTGGAAGAATGGGGAGGAGAATTACCTTTTACATACTACTGTTTTGAAAGACCAGGGATATGCCTTATATCGGAAGGATTTGATGATTTGAAGACGGAAGTAGGTGTACAACTATTTGAAATGAACGCTGATAAAGATTGTAGTAGAGAATTTATTTTGGCGTGCGTAAAAGAGTTCGGCGATGACTAAAAAAGACTTAAACAGACAAATAGGGTGGTTAGTAGGACAGTTGATTATATCAAATGATTTACCTACTTTATCTACTGATTCATTGAAGACCAATAGAGTCATTGAGGTATCCGAAGAACTTGCTCGACAGTGGGAGGAGATGGAGGATAAAAGGTCAACGTATTATAATAAACCTGAACTTAAAGAGGAGTACCGTAAATATTTTTACGAAACTCTGCACTGGTACAAAGAAAATATAGAGAAAAAATATTTACCTTCACAACTTAGGGTACATATGTACTTTGAATTTACCGATAAAAAAATTGTAATGAGCGCAATTGAAGATTCCCTTTGGGACTGTGATTTATCCCACTATAAGTTATCCGATATTGAAGAGGGCCCAGTTGTAGTACTTGAGTACCATGAATTTGATTTTACGGGGAAATTATGAACTTGAAAAATAAATTAAAACTCGCGAAAAAATTGAAAAACGATGCTCTATATGCTATGGGAATAGACGAAGGAGAAGGTAAGTCTCAAGGAGCTAAATTTCATGTTACAATTGAAGATGAGAATTGAATACACAGAAGACGCAGATTTAGATTTCAACGATCCAGATTACGACACCTTAAAAACAGGGATAGTAATATTTCCAGATGACTCCGATGATGTCGAGAAAATAGAAAAATTAAAAGAATTTTTGGAGATATGGACTTAGAAGATAAACTAAAACTCGCGGAAAAACATAAAAGAGATGCTCTATATGCTATGGGAATAGACGAAGGAAAGGGAAGTTCCATGGGTGTCAGAGTTAATATTAGAATCAAGAACGGTGTAATTATAGATATTGAAATAGATGAATAGAGAAAAAGAATTTAAACGAGAATTATCTGAACTTTGTAAGAAGTATAATTATTACATTTATATATCGGGATACATGTGTGATGTTGACATAGATGTAACCAACAAAGATGATAAATTAGATTATTTCACATTGGAATCTTGGATAGATGGGGATACTTATAAATAATTCGCCGCGAAGAAGTTTATACGGGAGTTGGAGCAAATACTAATAGAAAGTGAATAAAAAAACAGCCATTATCGATATAGAGTCCAAGGATTTCACTGAAAATCTATTGGATTACTCCTCTTTTCCATATAAATTCAAGCCAGATGCTGCCTTATGGTGCGTTGTAGTGAGAGATTTGGAGACAGGGGAGGATTGGTATGCCGAGTTGGATAAAATAACGCCAGAATGGCTTAAAACTACTTTAGAGCCTTATTATTACATAGTGGCACATAACGGAATAAAATTCGATTTTCCACAACTTATGTTGTTTGGGGTGTTAGAATATACTATAGGATATCCTGGACAATCTGACACAATATTTGGCAGAGACTGTAAATTTTTAGACTCCCTAATACTTTCCCGTCTTGCCAATCCAGACCGTCCTGCGCATTCTTTAAAGTATTGGGGTAAAAAGACAGGGGAATTCAAGGATGATTATAGGCAACAATGTATAGAGGCAGGATACATCGATAAGGGAGCACCTTCTGGAGAAGAGTTTAAAAATTATAATCCGCTTATGGTGCCTTATTGCAGACAGGACTGCAAGTCTAATGGTAAGGCTTTTTTAGAGATAAAAAAAGAATTTTTAAACCACAATTGGGGTAAATCCATAGAGCTGGAGCATAAGCTTGCTGACCTTGCTTTTAGGCGAGAACATCTTGGGTTTGATTTTGATAAAGAATTGGCTATAAAATGTCTGGACGACCTGAATAAAAAAATGGACGATATAGCAGCTAAGGTAGAACCCATGTTGCCACCAAAACCTTTGAATAAAACTGAGACTAATTACTGGACACCCCCAAAATCTCAAATAAATAAGGACGGTTCATTGGCAAAATACATGATAGATTTTTTAGAGCGGATAGGTGCCACATGCGAAGATGATTGTTTTGTATTTGAGGGTAAGAAATATAAAATGCCCTATAATGAACCTTTAAAGTCACATTCGGTAGCGGAGATGAAAGACCTCGACCACATTAAGGGATATCTAATAGAGCTTGGCTGGATCCCAATAGAATGGAACGAACGGGATATAACCAAAGATTCAAAGAAAAAAATATTACCCCTTGAAAAAAGACAGAAAGTACTAGACAGATGGTACAAAGAAACTTTTGAAGATGAAAAATATCTAAAAGGAAGGTTAAGAGAGCTAGATATGCCCAAAAGTAAGGTGTACGATACTTTACAGAAAAAAATGGGCGATAAGTGGCCTGTAAGAGTACCTACAACCCCTAAAATAAAAATAGGCGTAGAAAAAGAACTTTGCCCTAACCTTATTAAATTAGGCGATAAAGTTGCATTTGCCAAAGATTTTGCCGATTGGTTGACCTACAGACATAGGAGGAATTCAATTGCTGGAGGAGATACGTCCGATATGGATTTTGAAGAAGGGGATGTGCCATCAAGCGGGTTTTTAAAAAGTTATAGAGAGGTTGATGGCAGAATACCTACACCTTCTATAGAAATAGGAGCCGTTACCAATAGGTACACACATATCAATGTTGCCAACATAGCAAGACCTACTTCTATTTATGGTAAAGAAATGAGAAGTCTTTTCAGGGCAGGAAAGGGCAATGTGTTTTTCGGGTTTGATTACTCGTCGTTGGAAGCCAGAATCATGGCAAATTATGTATATAAATACCCTAAAGGAATAGAACTTGGAAAAATGTTCATAGCGGAAAAGCCTAACGATTGGCATAGTAACCAAGCTAGGGCGATGAACATACCTAGAACTGAAGTTAAAAGCCTTGACTACGGTATTTTATACGGAGCTCAATGGGCAAAAGTTAAAAAAATGACGGGAAAAACCCAACAAGAATCTAAAGAAATAGTGGAAAATTTTTGGAATGGATCTCCTGCTTTAAAAGCACTTAGAGATAAATTAATACAGTATTGGGAAAGCACGGGTAAAAAATATATATTAGGTATAGACGGAAGAAAAATAATGGTGCGTAGCAAACACGCAGCTTTAAACAGCTTATTTCAATCGGCGGGAATAATATTCGCTAAATACATTACTGTACTTACAAATAAAAAGATGGAAGAACAAGGTCTTTGCACAAATCCCTTTGAAGGCGATCCCGATATATGCTCGATGATCGAATATCACGATGAACAAGATATGTATGCTAAACCTGATTTATTTAAATTTAAAACATTTAAAACTAAAGAAGAAGCCGAAGAATTTGTTGAAAATTGGGAAGGCGACCAATTAAGTGCTATATCTGAGGGTAAAAACGGATTTTACGTAGCTTTACCTAGTGTAGTTTCAAAAGCAATAGAGGAATCTGTAGTACAAATAACTGAATTTCTTAAAATCAAGGTAGATATGGGTTTTGAGTACATGATAGGAAATTCGTGGTTCGAATGTCATTGAGTTGTTATATTATTTTTGTATATTTGTGTTATGAAAGAAAAATGGGAACAATTAAAAGACTTTAAAGATTACCAAATATCGGATTTAGGTAGGGTTAGGTCTTTTAAAAGCAATAAAAAAGGAAGACTATTAAAACTAATTGTTGATAATAGGGGATATTATGTTATAAATTTTTGTGAAGATGGGGCAATGTTTCAAAAATTAGTTCATATTTTAGTTGCAGAAGCATTTATACCTAATCCAGATAATTTGCCAATGGTAAATCATAAGGATTTGATTAAGTTAAATAATAAAAAAGAAAACTTAGAATGGTGTAATAATAGGCAAAATGTCAGTCACTATTACGAAAATATTGAAACTGCAAGTAAATATTTAGGTGTTTCTATTGAGGGTAATAGTTTTAGGGCTCAAATAAAAGTTGAAGGAGAAAGGTATTGTCTTGGCTCTTATAAAGTTGAAAAGGAAGCTGCTAAAATTTATAAAAAAGCTCTAAATATTCTTGAAACAAAGGGACTTGATAAAATGATTGAGTATCAAAAACAAATTAAAAATAAATTTACTTCTAAATATAAGGGAGTATCTTATGACAAATCAAGAGAAAAATGGATTGGGTCAGTATTTTATAAAGGTAAGCGAGAACTAGGTAAGAGATTTAATACTGAAAACGAAGCCGTAGAATCTGTTATTGCCAAGTACGATGAACTTGGAATCCCTTATCATTACTCTCACATTGAGTATATAGATAGAAATTTAAGCTCTTATATAGAATATCTAACTCAAAGGGAATTATTAAAAATGAAATTTCCATTAAGTTAAACTTTTCTTAAACTATAGTTAGGTTAATGATATTAGTGTTATCTTTGTTTCAGTTGTTGCTTCCATCTTTTTACTTTTTGGCGGCGGAATTTTAAAACAAGAGAAAAATGAAATACGTAGAAAATTACTGGGTAGAGGAACTACCTAATGGGGTTATACATCTTCTCATTAATTGTACACAGAGAGAGATTTATTTTCATAATTATTCTGACTATGGATTTGTTATTTGTGGCAGCGAAGAAGAGTATGATGATTGGGGAAAAGATTGTCTATTGAAAACCAAGTCTTTTCTACCTATATTAGAAGAAGGTATTTACCTTGTATCCTCACATAAAGAAAAAGACCAAATATCTTACTATTATATTCCACATATGAGAGAATGGGTCAAAACTAAAAAAGATAGAATGTTAGTGGATATACAAACTGAAACAGAGAATTTATCAAGATTGGTATAACAAAAACAATATAAAATGATTAAAAAAGTAACAGCAAAAGAAACACCAGGATTATTTCCTGATTTCGGAATAGAAGAATTCTCGATAGATATATTAGAAAACCACAGAAGGGGTAGCAACTTCTTTACACAGCATATCGTCGAAATTAAAGAAGAGGATAAGGAGTACTTTCCCGATGTCGATAATTTTGAGGATTATATAGGTCATTGGAAAACCAACACCGTAGTTGTAGATGCGGATTGGGGTAAATCAGATGATTATGATGAACTTACCCGCGTAGAAAAAGTAGAAAAAACAGTTGTAACCGTTGAATGGGAGGAAGTATGAAAAATTTTAATATAGGTAAAATAAGAAGTGGTGTTGTATATAAAGGAAGATTTATGGAGATTGGTTCCGATGAATACAAGCTATTAATGTTTACAGACGGGAGAAAAGATGATAATAAAGATACTTTGTTAGGGCTTATTTCCGACATACATATAGAAGAAAACGATTTATTTGATAAAAATTAATTATGTGCAAGAAAATAAAATTTACAACAGAGAAGGAAGCTAAATCAGAACTTCAAAGAATTATATTGAGACCAAGACACAAACCTTGGAAAGACCATGTACCTAAAAGAACGTATAAATGTCAACATTGTTCTACAGATGATAATTCCGTATTTCACCTAACCTCACAAATCACTATTTATTAGTATGAACTACAAAGAGAAATACGACAATCAAGACGATTATAATCACAAAGAATACATGGAGTGGCTTAAAGAGGCTGACCCTATTTTATATTCAGAACTTACTTCTAACCCTACGGGATCGGAAGATGCTTACACTTCTATGACAGGCTTTATTATTTGCTTGATGATTTTAATAGTGATAATCTTTTTAACTTTACTATGATAACGCATTTTGAAATAATTAAAGATATTCCCTGCGCCAAGAAAGGAACAGTTAGAAAAGTTCAATATCAATTCAAAGGTGCCAAAGGTCTGATTAATATACCTACGGAGTTTTCTTCCGTAGCTTATAATATGGTAGATTTACTTAATAATCCAGAATTTTTTAAACCAATTTATGAGTAGTTATTTGGATACTACATTTCCATATTACCCCTCCAACGTTAAGATAACAAAACCTTTGGGTAATATATCTTTGAAAGAATTTATAAGGGTGTTAAGAGAACCAAATGAAAGAGTCAGAGAATTATTTGAAAACATTAAAAAAGCATCGGCGGAGGGTAATTTGAAACTGAAATCGGAACTAAAACGACAGTTGTTCTATTTTAATCCTTGTATAAACACCGACGGTGAGGGTAGATCATATTCGAATATAGAAAGTTTCACAGGTTTTGCCCAACTTGATTTTGACGGTATTACCAATGCACCCGAATTTAGGGACTGGTTTTTTGAAAACTGTAAAAGTGCGACAGTAGTGGGAGTATCCTCTTCGGGACTTGGGGTCAAGGCCATAGCAAGAATTCCTATTGTAAAGACCGTAGAAGAGTACAAGAGCTATTTTTACGGTATGGGATATTATCTGGAGGACTATAAAGGTTTCGATATAGCACCACAGAATCCAGCGTTACCTTTATATATTTTCCATGACCCAGATACAAAATGGAGGGAAGACGCAACTGTAAGTACGGTAAGGGGAGAGAAAATCAATGCTTTCAAGAAGTTCGAGGGAGATATAACGGTATTGGAAGATGTGCCCGAATACAAAAAACAAAAAGTAATCGATATATACACAAGAGGCATAGGGAATATAGTGGATAACGGTCATCCAACGGTAGTAGGATTTTCTAGCGCACTTGGAGGCTATGTAGTGTCTGGATATTTATCTGAAGATGAAGCTGAAATTTTAATAGAAGAATGTATTTCTAATAATGATTATCTATCAAAAGACCACGGAGGATATATTAGAACTGGTAAAAACATGCTTGTAAGAGGTATGGTATCTCCTCTATATTTAAGAGAAGATGAAGAGTAGAAAAGAAGATTTCTTACGCGACGATTTAAAAACGTATAAAAAACGATTCAAGCTCCTGTGCCCTAAAATAAAATTTGAAATTAAGAAAGGTTATGGCGAAAAATAAATGGATAGATTGGCAGCAATACCTTGCATACAAAAGTTGGTTAGATAATAAAATGCAAAAACCTTGTTCATTAAACTGGAGTAAGAACGATATAAACCTTTGGATAAAGATAAGAAATGGTGAAAAGTGAAGTTTATATAGTATGGAAAGATCATACAGGTGTTGAGGACAGGAGATGTGTTATGAACGCCGACGGAGATTATATCGGTATTGATACAGGTAATCTATATTCCAAGGAAACACACCGTCACAGTGAAATGCTGTGGGCAACAATACAGAGAGTGGAAGAGGATAACGAAACAGGAATGTACCATTTATGGGAAGAAGAATCTGTCGATAAGAAAAAAGCCTTTATAGGATGTACCTTGCAATTCAGGGAGGCACATTTTTGGGGCAAAATAAGGGTATATCAATGTATACAGACAGGGGAATACTATAATCAGAATGAACTTAAAATTGAAAAATATGAAAATTAAAACAAATGATATTGCGTACAAAGACGGTGAGGTGTATAGAGTTACATCTCTTGTAACCTATATTCAAAACTCCGACAGTAATGATGAGGATGTAGACGGAGCACAGGAACTTCAATTGGGTGTAGAAAATGCAGGAGGAGGTAATTATTTTGTTATGGAAACTGAAAGGTGGGCTTTTGATAAAATAGATGATTTGATAGCCATATTAGAAGATTTTAAAAAATTAGTGAAATGAACACACCTGACAAATGGATAGTACTTAAATTAGATGATATCTACAAAGTATTTGCATCTTGGTACGGAGGCTATACGTCGGGTGACAGTTGGCGAATGAACAGTGGAATTACAATGGTTGCAGAAGATGGTGATTATATAGATTTTCACGGTTATAGCGGTTCTATATACAGATGTCATAAGAAAGGGTATGGATTATCAGGATTCTCTTCTAGTGTTTTAGAATCCCTGCGCGAGAAAGTTAAACAGGGAGGTAAAGAAATTATAGTTATGGAAGAAGATACGGATTGGTTAAAATTATTGGAATTATGACAGAAGAAGAACTTATGGACAAATCATTCGACGATTTAATCGAATATGAAGATAATTTGAAAAAAGAATGGGAAAAAGCTAAAAAAGAGCTAAAAGATATTGTACATTCTAAATATTTTGATTTTGTGGAAGATAACGAAACATATTCAAGTGAAGGTCTGGTTAATATTGAAAAAACCGATGATAAAGTGCACGGTTACCCTAAAGGAGAATGTTGTAAGATAAAAGGAGAGTACAAACTATATTTAAAAACAAAAATGTATTTGGAAACTTTGGAAGGTAATTCTAAGTATGAAGGTAAGAAATTAAAATATTATGTAAATCAGACAACAGGGTATTTAGGTGATGACTATTACGGGCATGTTCTGATTCCTACTAAGGGTGAACAGTATTGGAAAGTATCATACAGTTGTTAAAATTAAAAATATTATGGAAAAAGAAAGTAAAATTTATACATCACAATGGTTAGGTGGAGGTCCTACAATGGAGTACAGATTCGATTTAGACGGAATGAGTATTAAATTCACTAAAGAACTTTTTGAAACTTTGGCGGCGGATTTTGCAGAGGTAACGAAGAATGACTATCAAAAATGCCTGAAAGTAAAAAAACGCAATGATAAGAGAAGAGAACAACTTAATGAACTTAGAAAAGACCTTATGGATTTCATGTACGGTTCTGATTGGGAGGATAGTGGTTGGCTTTTTAAAAAGTCCGCTAAAGAAATGAGGGAACATGAAGAAGCATTTGATAAAATATTTGAAAAATACAATAATTTCTTTGGAATAGAATAAATAAACTTGCAAAAACCGATAATAAATAGTATATTTACCAATTAAAATAATATATGGAATATAACTTAGAAGAAATTCAAGAGATTTATCAAACAGAAGAAAATATTGCGAATACTGCTCGAGAGTATTGTAAAAAACACAATTTAACGTACAGCGATAGTATTCGACGAAAATTCAGTAAGATAATCAACAAGAACGGGTTGAAAGAAGACTTGGACAACGATACTGTTACCGAGACTAATCAGTACTCTAACGATAAAGAGTCTCAGGAAATGTTTATGCCAAGTGCTTGGGATGCGGAGTCGGATAAGTTCCTTTCGATAGACGAATATTGTGAGAGGTATAATCTGCCGAAAGACCAAGTGAGGAGCTCAAAACTTGTTTCTCACCTTTCTAGTCATATGATTTACAATATCGCGTTTAACCCCACCATACACGAACAAACAGGTATTGATGAAGAATTTATAGAAAGTATTGTACAAAAATATATTAAACCTATTCCTATAGTAGTAGAGGATTTAGGGGACAGGGAGTGGTTTGATAGGTTGGTTATCAGCGACGTTCATATCGGAATGGATGTAAACGGAAGTAAAAACGTTGAACCTCTCTACAATGGAAAATGGGATAAAGAGGAAATTTTTACAAGACTTAACTCTACCATACAACATGTAATAAGATTCAAAAAAGGAAATACCTTAGTAATAGATGAACTTGGCGATTTAGTAGATGGTTTAGGTGGACAAACTACTAGAAAAGGACATGAACTACCTCAGAATATGTCGGATAAAGAATCTTTTGATTGCGCTGTAGATTTTAAGATTTCCTTAGTAGAGGGCTTATTAAACATCTATGATAAAGTAATATGTAACAGTATAACAGAGGATAACCATAGTGGGATATTTTCTTATTTTGTGAATAGTACAGTGAAAAGTATACTAGAAGAGAAGTATGCTAATGTCACTTACAATGTAATAGAGCGTTTTATAGACCACTATTCCATAGGTAAGCATACTTTCCTTATTTGCCACGGAAAGGACTCGGAATCACTTAAATTTGGCTTTAAACCAGTTCTTGATACCAAACAAGCAGAAAAAATAGACCAGTATTGTAAGGAGCATAAACTCTATAATGGTAACTACATAGAATTTGGTAAAGGAGATTCGCATCAATCTATTTTTGACGATACTACCAGTAATGATTTTGTTTACTACAACTACCCTGCCTTTTCTCCCCCGTCCAACTGGGTGAAAAGCAATTTTAAAAATAGTAAATCGGGATTCATGTTTTTTAACGTAGATGAACTATCACAGACTAAAATTAAAATACCTTTTTATTTTGAGTAAAATAAGAGTACTAGAACTTTTTGCAGGTAGTAGAAGTGTAGGTAAGGTAGCCGAATCAATGGGGATGGAAGTATTTTCGGTTGATTGGACGGATTATGAGGGTATAGACCTTCAGATGGACGTTGAAAAAATGGAAATCAGTGATGTCCCTTTTATTCCAGATGTAGTATGGGCATCTCCAGATTGTAGTACATACTCAATTGCCGCATGTTCAACTCATAGAAATAAAGATAGAACTGGTAAAACTGAATACGCTCGAAAATGTGATGCTGTAAATAGGCATTTTTTATGGCTTATAGTTGATTGGTGGACTATGAATCCAGACTTAGTGTTCTTTATAGAGAACCCGCGCGGAATACTTAGACACATGCCTTTTATGCAAGGATTAAAAAGGCATACTGTATGGTATTGTCAGTATGGCGATTCTAGGGCTAAACCTACCGATATCTGGACTAATAGTACTACGTGGGAACCTAGGCCAATGTGCAGGAACTACAAGTACGATAAAGAGGGAAATATAATCGATAAACACTGTCACCATGAATCCGCCAGAAGGGGGGCCAAGACAGGAACACAAGGTAAAAAGGGGAGCTACGAAAGAAGTGTAATACCAGAGGAACTTTGCAAAGAGATACTGGATGGACTTAAATAACGAAAAAGCCATTCAGTTCTATATGAGTATCCAACTTCTGAATTATGGTACGGTAGATTCGGTGAACGAAGAAATACTTGGTAGACTGTGTTATTTTCTATGTCCTACGGAAGATAAGGACGACCCTGATTTGGATTATTTTACCTCTGAACTTGTGGATGCTTTCTCTCGCGGTGAGGTTATGGAACGATTTGGAGAACTTCTACTTCAGGAACAGCACTTCGAGACACTCATACTGTTTAATATGCTCCGTGGAATCTAACGCAAAAAACCTTGTTGAATTAACAACAAGGTCAGATATCGTGTCCCTCCTTTCTTTGGTTAGACTTATTTTTTGTTTGCCGCTATTTGGGCCTTTACCGTAGTTACGCTCGGTGCGAATTTAGCTTTTAAAAGTTCTCCCAGTATTACGGCAGAAGACCAGAGATAATACATATTCTCCAAATCAACGTCCTTACCAGTAACACTTTCTATGAAAATATTATTGGCGGGAGTGAAAATAGCTACAGCCGCAATAAGCAGACCAGATGCCAAAGACCATAAAAAGGGTCTTATGTTGGTTCTCCACAATATATCCAAACTGAACTTATCGGTACTTTTTAAGATACCTGCCAGTGAATTGGCTATAAGGGCCGTTACGGCAAAAGCGGAAAAACTAGATGCTACCTCTAAATATGCTTGCCACATAACTTATACTTTTTCAGCTAATTTTTCCAATAAAGTTTTAATATCTGCTTTCAAGTCTTTAACTTCGTTCTTTAAATCCAGAACAGTTTCATCGAATTCGGACTTCACTTTATCAGTAATTTCTTTAACCTTATCTTCCGCTTTATCCCAATCACCGTCTCTTTTATCGGCCCATTTATCAAAATCGGTCCCTTCTCCATTTGCACGGGCAAAAAATGCTCCCGCTAATGAAAATACCGCAGCTACCGCGATACATAGTATAACAATCCAAAATGTACTCATAATATTTCTTTTTTAATGTTTGATACAAAGATGCGAATCTTTCTCCAGACTGCCAACAAACTAAAATTTTCTTTAACTAAAATAATAATTAAGTTCGTTAAAATAAGTACCAGGGCTATCGTAAGGGAAATTTTCATAACGCGAAGATATGAAAAAACCTCGCGTTTGCAAGGTTCTAAAATTAATACGGTATTGTTTATTATATTATAGTTTTTTCTTCGCTCAGTTCTTCTTCGCCACACCAATAACTTGTACCGTATCCCGTAGCTACTAGGTACTGCCATGTTCCGTCGGATAGATATTGTCTTCCTTCCAATATTATGCCTGGATCACTACTGGGAGTTATATGGAAAACTTTTTGACCTATATTGTAGGGTGATGTCATAGATATTTTTTCTTTAATATTAGTGGATAATAGTTCGTATAACCTTCTTTATCGCTTCCCCAACTAATTGGATTATCTTTTTTGCATTTCTCTATTCTTTCTCTTTTTGTACCTTTGGTTTCGTGGCGATAATAAAGAAACCCCTCCCAGTAGCACATATTTATCATTGAATCCTTTAGTCCGAAATAGATACAAAACTGTCTGTTGAAGCCTACTATGCTTATTTGTGGATTCCACTCGTGGCGCGGAGAGTCCCACTTATATTTGTAACCTAATCCTATTGACTTTATCTGCCATTTTGTTGGATGAGCTCTTTGCGTTCCTTTTTTACTTTCTACAAGAGCATTAAATTTTTCTTTATCGGGTTTTTTATATTCTTTACCTGCTCTTTCATAAGCCTTTTTATTTCTCTCGATATCCTCATTGACACTCTCTACTCTTTCGGTGTAGGTTAGTTTTTTCCATCTGCGGGGCAGAAAATAAGGTACACCTCTCTCTATCTTACCAAAATAAAACTGTAATCTAGGTGTTTTAAACGGGCTGTTCAATATGTTAAGCCACATCCACTTGTATTTCAAATTCGCCCAATATTGGCTAATCTTCATAGTCCTTTAATTTAATATCGATTATATCTATATAGTCCTGTGGCATGTTGTGCTCTTGGAAAACTTTTTTGGCGCATTCTAAATTGGTCTTTACATCTCCTTCCGTTCCGTGCTCGAGCCAATCGACATAACAATCGTAATCCATACTTTTTATTACTTCAAGTACGTTCAGTATCTCATATGCCTTATGTACATTTTCAAGCTCTTCATCCATTTTTTCTAATTTTCAATAATAGATTTTGTTGAAATTCCTTGGATATTGAATCCGATAATTGACTGTTCTCGAATGCCTCGGCTATTTCATCTACGAGATTATCCGCATTTTCTAACAGTTCGTCGTACTTCATTTCACCGTTTCTAATAGATAGAAGATATTCTCTTTCTGGTCTTCGGATAACTAGCTCTTTCTTTTTAGCTATATCTTTGGCTGTCATAAGAAGTCTCATGCAGTGCATCATGTTCTTATGGTCATACCCCTGTTCTCCTTTGAGGTTATCAGCATATCGTTGTGGATTTCTTTTCTCTAACCACTCTGTATATTCTCTATAATCTTTACAGTGAGATGAGTATCCATCTTCATTATAATGGAAATTAGTTATTGCCGTTATGGGTTCATCCACTGAATGATGGCGTTCTATAAATTCTTTTGGTATTGAGGATAATCTTATTTGATTGGAATTTTCTTTTACCACTCCCCTAAAATTAAACTCTCCCCATGGATCGACATGTAAACAATATACTCCTTTGGCATTGTTTACCTTGGTTACACCTGCTGTATTTAATAATTCGCTACTAAATACTTTTTTTATCGGTCTTGAACCAGGTCCATTTAAAATATAACAAAAATCCAAAATATCTTTACGGACAACCTTCTTGTGATCCCAATTTATCTTTTTCTTGAGTCCCTTAGCTTTTTTAATTTGAGTATGAGCGTAGCCCACAAAACTGTTTTTGAGTTTTTTGGTTAGGTATTGGTGACGAAGATGTTTTGGAAAATACTCTTTCCATTTCTCTGACTCATATATAATACAATCTTCTGGTGTACCTAGTATGTCCAGGATATTTGGATTGCCACCACATAATAAAGACAAAAACCTACCAATCTCATAGAAAGTAACATCGTTGGTCTTATCGTTTACCTGTTCAATATAACGACCAGCCAGAAGTTCGTCTGTGGGTATGATAAATACTCCTCTAATATCCGTATCCGAGCCTTCTATGTTCGTACCGTAGGCATGTGAACCTGCAATACATTCATATACTATCCAACCTTTTTCTCTAAGTGTCTCTACTGTCATTATTTATAGTATTGTATTTATATCTATTGCTAATCCTTCTTTTATTAAGCCAAAAATATCAAACTTCCACTCTAATAGTTTTTTCATATCACAATATTGTATTGAACCAATATGAGATTCTCTACTGTTGTGGGGTAAATTTGCAGTTTCATCTAAAAATTGTATAGCACCTTTACTTATTGTATCCATATCAAACTCATCACTACTTAAATCAGAAATAGGTCTTAGTAGTGGTTTGAAATCAGTTAATTCAAATTGGTCTACATCAGTAATAATTTCATCTTCTACCAATCCTCTCATAATTTCAATACCCTCATTTTCACCATCGTAAAAACCTTTCAATTTATATGGTAAGTAGGGTGCTAAATGTCTTAGTTCTAATTTCATCATTTCTTATTTGTTATATCCAACCAAAGATTGGTGTTATCAAATATATAACTTCTAATTGGAAATCGCAAGGTATCTTCCATATAATTTAAATATTCCAATGTTTTTTTAGTGTCGTGGTGAAAACATTTGTACATTTCTTCTCTAATTCTTTCTTCTGATACCACTTCCATGCCTTGAATTCCTATTTCCGTTATTGCGTTTCTAACATCCTTTGAAAAGATAAAACCTTTTGTTATACAAAACCTCATTCCACGGATAATACGTAAAGGATCATCTTTGAATGATAGGTTTGGATCTCCTGGTGTGTCTAATGTCATTATATTTAAATCTGCCAGTCCGTTGAATGGGTCATACAAATTACCTTCTTCATCTTCTGCCATGGCGTTGACGGTAAAATCGCGTCTAAGCATGTCGTCATATATAGTTCCCAACTCAGATATTGGTCTTCTGGTATTTGGTATATAAGATTTCTCACACCTTGAGAGCACAAAATCCGCAGTACCTTTGAACTGATGTCCTTCGGGAAATTTAGCTCTAATTGTAAAGCAATCAGGTGTAGATAAAAATACTTCAAACCCCTCTGACTCAATTTGTACTTGAAAATCAGCAAAAGCACATCTTATATCATTTTTGTAATCTTCTATAACAACAGAGTAGTCTATATCTTTCGGCTTAAGACCTAGAAACTTGTCCCTCACTGCTCCCCCTACGTAATATAGTTTGTATTTCATCGGTTTATTTTAATTAGTGCGACTGTTGTGATGTGATTCTAAATACGCCTTTTTATTGTTAGTTAAATCCCTAAATTCTGTCCAGTTAAATGGTCTATACTCTCCGTACAACCTTTTAGCTACATCTACTCCTACATCTTGGGATCTACCTACTCCTGGATTACTATCATGCACGTGTCCGAACGCCAATCTAGCATCTTTATGTGACTGATGCCAAACTAAAGCTGGATAGTGCATTGCAACAAATTTAAACCCTTTGAATTGATAATAACCAATATCCCTTAAACCTTCATGTTCTTTCTGATGGCAGTGGTTTCCTCTAAGATGTACAAAATTCTTACATTTAACTCTTTGTAGAAATTCGTAGTATTGTCCTATTCCCGAAAAAGCCACATCTCCGCAATGAATTAGGATATCATTTTCACCTACATTATTGTTTATACCGTCAATAAGGACATTGTTCATTTGCTCAACAGTATCAAAATCTCTTAAGGAATGTATTCCCCCGTGGTCTTTTACGTCCCAAGTAGTTACTCCTCTTACTATGTTTTTATGAGAATAATGCGTGTCTGAGGTTAGCCATACATCATTATAATCGTTTAAACTTTCAAATTTTATCATCACTTATTATTATATTCATATACTTGTTTACAAGCTTTTAGAAATTGCTCGTTATTATAAATCCCTTTCATAAAATTTATAATTTTTGTAGTCCACTGTACGTTTCCTTTTACATATCCTTTTTTATTATCTATTCTATCTAATGATAGATTTTCTTGTTTCCTATTAAATATCTCTCCTGATTTTCTAAAGATTAAAGGTTCTCCTGATAAAGCACATTTAAAATCTTGTTCTTCTAGTAGATTTGATAAATATCTTATATCCAAATTAAAATCTCTTTCTTTTTGAACCGCTGCGTTTTTAATAATTTTAAACAGTTGAGGTGATATATAATCATCAAAAGATAATCTTCTTTTCCAAGAACATTCTAAGCAAGATTTTGAGCCTCCACTAACTATATTACTTCCTGGATGTATTTTTTCAAATCCACAATCACACCTACAAAGCCATAAAGATTCAGAATGTCTATTTTTACCCGCAAACTCTAAAACAGTCCAACTGTTGTGTTTTTCTCCTACCCTATCTTTTTTAAAACCTATACTTTTTCTGGGGTAGCTTTCATAACAATCCCTACTACAAAAATTATTTTCTCCTATTAATCTTATACTCCTTTTAAAAGTTTTATTACAATTAGTACAATTTATGTCTTTTTTAAAAATATTTTCATTTCTTTTTATACCTTTGTCTGAGAGTATTCTTCGAACTGTTCTTGAAGATATACCTACTTCTTTTGCTACTTTACTGGAGGATTTTAATTCTTCATATAGTTTAAGTACATCTTCAACTTCAAAGTCTTTACCTTTTAAAGATATATAATTTTTATCCTGCATTTATAATATTATTTTTTTATATATTATGCCAATTTAAATTGTGATAAGAACTCTCTTAAAAATACATTCTTTTCTCCTCCTAATCTTTCGGTATAATGTTTATCTGGTTCATCACTTACTACTACTTCATTAACTTTATCTTCATACCAAATTCTATCAGAGTATTTCTCTCGATTCCAAACACGTTCATCAACTAAAAATGCCACTGCTGTTAATTGGTCTCCTAAATCTGGTTCATTGAATTTAGCTATCTTCACACCTTTATTATTTAGTGTTAAAGCATGATTGTTTAGGCTCCCCTTAAAAATAAGTTTTTTATCATCTCCTAATTCTTTAGGATTTAATAGTCCATTATTAGTAGTTCCGCCATTTAAAATGATGAAAGTTTTATCTTCACTCGCCCATTTACAAGTTTCATTGGTAACCATATTATCTATTGGATATTTCAACATATATTCCACCACACCATGTCCAAATTGGATACCTTGTTGGATAGGTGATAAATTATAAGGGACTAATCCATACATTCTAAACTCTAGCTCTAATAATTGTTCTAACTCCATGATATTAATTATTTATTTCTGTACAAATGTAATCAAATTTTAGCTTACCACTTGTTAAAAATTTCCTAAGATTAACATAATTATCGTATTGTCTAATAATTATATCCTCATCTACCTGTCTAACTCTTGATTTGTTTCTTATCAGGGCCTCTTTTAAAGTGATATTAAAAAACACTAATTCTATCTCAATACCGTTTTCCGCATACTTACTATAATTGTTGAGATATTTAGCTTTTAAATGGGTTTCGTCTACTATGACAGTAGTGTCTTCATCGGTTAAAAGACCTTCGATCATATCGTGTTCAATACTAGTGACCCACCCTTCAAGTTTATGCATGTCATTTCTTTGGTAATACTCATTTACCGAAGCTTCTGTGTAACCGTATAGCATTTCTCTTAGTTTGTCCCTTGAAACTCTGATATACCTATCTGGATTGTGTTGTACTGTCCTTCCTGCGAACGTGCTTTTACCTGATCCACTTATTCCTACTGTTAGTATTAGTTTATTCATTGTCTTCTATATTTGTTTCTCCTTTATCCAATTGCTTTGTTTCATGTTCTAAGAATCTAAAACTTTTTAACTTATACGCCTCAAATTCAAATAATTTCTCTTTTCTAACTACGATCCCCTCTTCAGGTACAGTATTTTTGCACATGAAGCAATCCTTTTCGTTGTAGGTTTCTTCTAACTTTCTTATAAAGGTTTCTCTCCAATATTCCTCGTCCATTGTACCTATATCATAAAGATCTCTCGCTTGGCCGTAATAAAATAGATGTGGTGGTGTGAGTCCCGCTCTTTCACAGAATTCAACTATCTCTGGATATGACAGCTCTGTAACAAGTCCATCTGGGTTTGTATTAGTTATACGATATACTTCTAATTTATGATTCGGAAATATTCTTACTCCATTTTTTGTATAGGGATCATTGAATTTACAACCATAATCATAATTTTTTTGAATTGCGGCTCCGTTTTTATCATACCCAAGCATTTCCCCGTACAAAGTGTATCCTTTAGGAATTTTATCGCCTACCTCGTTCTTAATATCTTCCCAAAGATCGTAGCCAAAGAAGTGGTCCTTGGCTTTCGGGTCTTCCATCTCTTTATTTTTAACAACTCTACGCGAGCCATATACAAGGTCA
>CAKZMU010000019.1 GCA_937129145.1 uncultured Lacinutrix sp.
AATCTGGTGTTGGCGCAATTTTGGAAGAAGATGGCGTTCCTTTGCATCCGCAGACCGAAGAGATGGCACTAAAATTCAAATTAGACCCGATTACTTGCGGATTGAGTGGTGGTGAAGATTATGAATTGTTGTTCACGGTAGACCCAAAGGATTTGGAGAAAGTCAAATATATGCCAGACATTTTCATTGCTGGAGAAATAGTAGAAGCTTCTCAAGGTATTAATTTACATACCAAAGGCGGAAATATTCATCCTATCAAGGCGCAAGGTTGGCAGCATTTTCAAAAAAATGAAGAAACTGAATAAGGTTTAAGTCAATTGAGTCTTTAATGAAAAAGTCTTCTAAGGTTCTATACCTAGAAGGCTTTTTTTTTTTATGTGTGCCTTGCATGAATATTAACTAGGAGGTTCAAGTCCTCTACACGCTTTGTAGCAAGAAGTGTTAGCGAAAGGCAAGGGCGTTACTGTGAAGTATTGTCTGAAGGAAGCCATTAGCAAACTCCTGTTTTGACGGACAGAAACTGAATATTAAGGCTTTGTACATTGGGTAAGGTTGCATAACAAATTAAAGCCCAACAGCTACACGGAAATGTATAGAGTAAATTCAGCAGAATAGGATGGAGGTTAATATTCTTACCGAGGGAGGTCTGTTTACTATCTGTCAAAGATTGGAGCGACAATCGGAGAAGGAACGAACATTAGAGATAATGAAAGGAGTAAACAGAAGTCAGCCGAAGTCATAGTAGCCCAATGATTTATTCATATAGGCGAAGGACTGAACGATAAGGTGTCTAGCAACATCAAACTTTACATTGAATACAAAGAAACAGTCAAACCTCTTGGCTGCTCTTTTTTTAGTACTAAGAGGAACTTAAATCGGAAGTACGAACGGCATTCGGAGGTAAGATTTGAGAGTGGAGTATTCAAGTGCAACATGAAGGTTGAATAGACAGTGAACGCAAGTTTAAATCTTTTTTTTTAGTGAACTTTAGTGAACTTTAGTGAACTTTAGTTAAAGTATGAAGCTGTAAATGGAAGAAATAACAATCGAGAGTATATTGCATCGATTAAATATGTTGAAAGCCTATCATCAAGTAGTAGGAAACCATGGCGCAGCAGGAATAGATAAAATGCCTGTTGAGAAGCTAGGAGAATACTTACGAGCAGAATGGGATAACATCAAGCATTCAATAGAGAACGGTAGTTATAGACCACAAGCAGTGAGACGAGTAGCAATTCCAAAACCCAATGGAGGGGTTCGTAAATTAGGCATTCCCACGGTACTGGACAGGATGATACAACAGACCATTGCGCAAGAGTTAAGTCGTTACTATGAACCAAAATTTAGTGATTACAGCTATGGATTTCGAGAAGGTCGGAGTTGCCACCAAGCGATAGACAAGGCATTAACTTATCTAAATGAAGGACATGAATATGTAGTAGTAATAGACATTTCCAAATTCTTTGATAGAGTAAACCACGACAAGTTGATGTACAGTTTAAGCAAAGAAATAAGCGACAAACGAGTACTGAAATTGATACGGAAATATCTGCAAAGTGGGGTAATGAGTAATGGTGTCAAAGAACCAACGAAGGAAGGTACACCGCAAGGTGGCAACCTAAGTCCAGTTTTGTCGAACATAGTGTTAGACCGCTTAGATAAGGAATTAGAAAAGCGAGGACACAAGTTTGTACGCTATGCAGATGATATAAGTATTTATGTAAAAAGCCAGCGAGCAGGAGAACGGGTGTTGTCAAGCATAACAGACTGGATAGTAAAACAACTGAAATTGCAAATCAACGAAGAGAAATCAGGGGTAATGAAATACCACAAGGTAGAATTACTGGGGTTTGGCTTTTATAAGAATAGCAAGAAAGTGATTACCAGTCGAATTACATCAACCTCTTACGCAAGGTTTAAACGCAAGTTGAAAGGACTAACGAAGCGTTCTAAGTCCATGAATCACCGTAAACGAGTAGCCAAGATAAATCAAGTAGCCATAGGTTGGTTAGCTTACTTTGCGAAAGCAGATGGGAAAACGAAAATAAGGCGAATAGACGAATGGCTACGTCACAGATTAAGATGTTGTATATGGAAACAATGGAAGCTAGTCAGAACACGAATGCGAAACTTACAACGTTTAGGAGTAAGTGAAGACCAGGCGTACCAATGGGCAAATACTCGGAAAGGATATTGGCGAATAAGTGCAAGTCCGATTATCCAACGTACTATCACCACTAAAAGATTAAAACAAAGCGGATATAAATCCCTAGAAGAGATTTATATCCGTTTACATGGAAACTTATCGAACCGCCGTGATACGAGAACCGTACGTCCGGTGGTGTGAGAGGGATAAAGTAGGTAGTCTGTTTGGCTGTTCCATATATTTATGGATACTTGGATTAAACCGCCTACTTTACTCTACTCGATTGAAACAAATAAAGCTGAAGCATCTAATATTTATTCGATGCTCCAGCTTTATTTTTATTTGTTATACTTCCTTGCACGTTTTTCAATATCTAAA
>CAKZMU010000020.1 GCA_937129145.1 uncultured Lacinutrix sp.
GTTTCCGTTGGAAGTGCTTCACCACCGCCTTCTAATACATGACATTCACATTGAATACATGTTCCACCACCACCACATGCTGATGGTAAGAATATTTTTTCAGCTCCAAGTGTAGTTAATAAACTATCTCCTGAACTTACTTCTATTTCACGCTCACCATTAATCATGATTTTTACAGGACCAGATGGTGATAATTTTTGTTTAACAAATAATAACAACGTTACCAATAATAAGGTTACAACCAAAAATGCAGCGACCGTTGCTAATATTGTTCCTAATGTACTTGCGGCTAATATCATGTTATTCCTCTTCTTTTAAAGTGTTATTAGCTAACTCTTCTTTAGTATCTTCTTCTACAGTTTCAACTTGAGCTGTTGTTTCTTCTTTAACTTCTTCGTCACCTCCAGTTAGCATACCTCCAAAACTCATAAACCCAATCGCCATTAAACCAGTAATGATAAATGTAATTCCCAAACCTCTTAAAGGACCAGGCACATTTGAGTATCTAATTTTTTCACGAATGGCTGCAATAGCTAGAATTGCTAAAAACCAACCTATACCTGAAGAAACTCCATAATTAAATGCTAAACCAAAAGTGGCAATTTCACGAGATTGCATAAATAACGAACCTCCTAAAATAGCACAGTTTACAGCAATTAATGGTAAGAAAATACCAAGTGAGTTATATAACGATGGCGAGAATTTCTCTACTACTATTTCTACCAATTGCACCATGGTAGCAATAGTTGCAATAAACATGATAAATGATAAGAAACTCAAGTCGTAACTTGCATACTCTTCACCTAACCAAGCTAATGCTCCTTCTTGTAAAATATATTGGTCTAACAACCAGTTTAAAGGCACAGTAATCGCTAATACAAATATTACTGCTGCTCCTAAACCAACAGCTGTTGAAACCTTTTTAGATACTGCTAGGTATGAACACATCCCTAAGAAGGTGGCGAATACCATGTTATCTATAAATATTGATTTGAAAAATAATTCTATATGTTCCATAATGCTATATTCTAGTTATCTTCGATTAATGCTGGGTTCTTACTACGTTGCACCCAAATAATAATTCCTACAACAATTAATGCCATTGGTGCTAATAACATAAATCCGTTATTCTCATAGCCAATGCTATATAATCCTGTTTTTGCAATTGGGTCTCCTAATACTGGAAAACCTAATAAAGTTCCTGATCCTAATAACTCTCTAAAGAATCCAACAATGATTAGAATTAAACCATATCCTAATGCATTTCCAATACCATCAAGAAAAGAACGCCATGGTCCATTTGCTAAAGCAAAGGCCTCAAAACGTCCCATAATAATACAGTTGGTAATAATTAATCCAATAAATGCTCCAAGCTCTTTACTCAATTGATATGAGTAAGCTTTTAAAACTTGGTCTACAATAATTACTAAAGCAGCAACTACAGTAAGTTGTACAATGATTCTAATTTTTGATGGAATAATATTTCTTATTAAAGAAATAACAACGTTACCTGCTCCCATTACAAAAAGCACTGAGATGGTCATTACAATGGATGCTTTCAATTCTGCAGTAATCGCTAATGCAGAACAGATACCAAGTACTTGAATTGTAATTGGATTATCGTCTCCTAATGGATCTAATATTAATCTACTATCTTTTGCCATGATTACTTCTTTAATGTTTTAAAATAAGGGACATATAATTTAAGGTCCTTTCGTAACATTGCTGCTACACCATCACCTGTAATAGTTGCTCCTGCAATGGCGTCAACTTCATTATCAGTTTTATCATTATTTAAAGGATCTCCGTTACTTTTTGAAATATTAATTCCAACAAAGTTTCCAGAATCATCTAATAAATGTTCTCCAATAAAATCATCCATAAAAAATCGTTGCTTAATATTTGCTCCAAGACCAGCAGTTTCTGCTTGATGGTCAAAATAAGCTCCTTGAACAACCATATTCTCGTCCATTGCAACATAAGCCCATACAGCATCCCAAAGTCCTTTACCTCTAATTGGTGCTACGTAAAACGTTTTTCCATCTTTCTCGCCAACAAATAGTGGTAAACGTCTTTCTTCACCATCCTTTGCTTTAGATTGTTCTTTTTTTACATCAATTAAATAAGCTTCATTATCTTCTTTAGCATCTGTACCGTTGGTGATAACTAATTGACTCGTTATATATTTAGTAAACTCCTCTCCTACTTTATCTCCAGCAACAAAAATTGCACTACTCTCATCATTTTCGTTCACACCCATTGCATACAAAATGTTTTGCTGCTTTTCAATACGTTTATTCTCATCGATTTTCGGTCTTAACGATGAAGCAACGAAAGCCAATAGCGATCCTACAACTATTACCATTCCTGTGGCAAATAGTACTGTATATAAATTTTTATCTGTTTTCTTTTCCATTGTTAAGCCGTTTTTGTTTTTAGACGTTTAAGCCTACGTTTAACATTACCTTGAACTACATAATGGTCTATTGTTGGTGCAAAGACATTCATTAATAAAATAGCCAACATGACACCTTCTGGATACGCTGGATTAAACACACGTATCATGATTGAAATGAATCCAATTAAGAATCCATAAATCCATTTTCCTTTATTGGTTTGTGAGGCTGTAACTGGGTCTGTTGCCATATATACAGCACCAAAAGCAAAACCACCAATAAGTAAGTGATGCCACCAAGTTGTACTCATTAATCCGTAGAACTTACTGCCTTCTAATATCCATCCTGAATCTACTGCTAAATTGAAAATTAATCCCATCACTAATGCTCCAACAGTTGCAGATAGCATGATTCTCCAACTTCCAATTTTTGAAAATATCAAGAACAATCCACCTAATAGTATTAGCAATGTAGATGTTTCACCAACCGACCCTGGAATAATTCCGTAGAACATATCCATGACACTATGTGCTACTTCTTGATTTTGCGCTAAGCTTCCTAATATTGTTTCACCTGAAATAGCATCAGGAGTTCCAGCGCTTTCAACTGCTCCGTGCACCCAAACTTTATCACCACTCATCCACGTTGGATAAGCAAAGAATAGAAACGCTCTAATAGTTAATGCTGGGTTTAGAATATTCATTCCTGTACCACCAAATACTTCTTTACCAATGACTACTCCAAATATAACTGCAACAGACAACATCCATAATGGAATATCAATAGGAACAATTAATGGAACTAGCATTCCAGTTACTAAATAACCTTCTTCTACTTCGTGTCCTTTAATTACAGCGAAAACAACTTCAATTAACAATCCAACTCCATATGACACTATAATCAAAGGAAGAACTTTCCATAGTCCAATAACTAAATTATCCCAAGACCAAAAAATCGTGTCAAGAAATCCACTAGCTCGAGAAATATCTCCTAAAGCTAAATGATGTTGGTATCCAGCGTTGAACATACCAAAAATTAAACATGGAATTAATGCCATGATAACGGTATTCATTGTTCGCTTTAAATCATCAGCTGCTTTAATATGAGTCCCATTGTGAGTGGTCTCATTTGGCATAAATAAAAACGTATGAATTGCTGAAAATGCTGGCAACCATTTTTTGTCTTTATTTTTTACTTTAAAATTATGTAAGTTTTGTTTTAAGCCCATTATCCTATCTCTTTAAGCATTAAGTCTAAACCTTCTCTTATAATTTTTTGATGTGGTTGCTTAGACACACACACAAATTCTGTTAATGCAAAATCTTCAGGAGCAACTTCGTACATACCAAGTGCTTCCATTTCATCTAAATCTTTATACATACACGACTTTAAGATTTGCATCGGAAAAATATCCAGAGGAAATACTTCTTCGTACGTTCCTGTAGTTACAAATGCACGATGCTCACCATTTGTATTGGTGTTTAAATCATATTTTTTCTTAGGTGTTAACCAAGAAAACGTCATTGCTCTAGATGTTGATATTTTATTGAATATTGGCTTGTTCCATCCAAAAAATTCGTAATCATCTCCTTCAGGAATTATAGAAATAACATTACTGTAATAATCTAAACAACCATCAGGTTTTACTTGTTTGCCGCTTAAAACATTTCCAGAAATAATTCTAACATTGGCATCTTTTTCAATACCATGGTCGTAAATCATTGTTGCCACTTCGCTACCAATTTTGGTCGTAAAGTATCTTGGTTTTTGTACTGATGAGCCAACCAAAGCAACAACACGTTCTGCGTTGAATTTACCTGTTAGCAATAGCTCACCAATAATAACCAAATCTTGGGCGTTGACCGTCCAAACAGTTTCACCTTTATTTACTGGGTCAACTTTATTGATTAGCGTACCAACATTTCCAGAAGGATGTGGCCCAGAAACCTTATGAGGAGTTATACCTGAAAGATTCGCCAATGGCGAATTAGCATTTTTCCCAACAGATACATGTACCTTTCCTTCAGTAAGTTTTCCAAGAGCAGTAATAGCTGCTTGCAATTCTTTTTCTTTACCTTGAAGTGTAAAATCTAAATCGGCTGCAAGTGGTGCTGATGCATATCCTGAAATAAAAATCGCTTTTGGTGATTTATCAGGGTTTGCAACTACATCGTAAGGACGTTGCTTTACAAATGGCCAACAACCAGCAGTTAATAATTTTGATTTTACCTCATCGGCAGAGGCGTTGTCAACATTTAAAGAACCAAAATCTTGATAAGTTTGCTCTTTATCTGCTTGAATTTTAATGGCTAAAATTCTTCGTTTTTCACCACGTACAATTTCCATAACTTCACCAGAAACAGGCGAAGCAAATTTTATAGCTTCATGAGATTTATCGTAAAAAATGGTTTCACCAGCTTTTACTTTAGTACCCTCTTTAGCAACAAGTTTAGGAATTACACTGTGGAAGTCTTCAGGTCTAACGGTGTAAAAGTTACTAATAATAGCAGCTTCTTTAGCCTTTTCGGCTTCACCCTTAAGGTTAATATCTAGACCTTTTTTAATTCGAATGTCGTTTGACATATTTAACTTTTTGAGATTAGTTGTCTAAAAATCCGTGCAAAAATACGAATTTAAAATGCAATTTTTATAATATTTGACTTAGAATTTTATAACCTTTAGAGTTGCAATAATTTTAGGCACAGAATTTGTTTATCTTTACCCAGACAATTTAATTTTTATGATTAAGCACAAGCTTTTAGCAATACTTTTAATATCTGCTTTTACAGGTTTTTCTCAAGTTGAAGAAGAGGTTAATCCTCCAAACTATATTAAAACCATCAACTTTAAGGGACATACCAACGAAAGTGAATTGCCTATAATTAAACTTAATGAAAGAGTACAGCTATCGTTTGATGCTTTAAATGGAAATGAAGATGATTTTTATTACGTAATCGACCATTATAATTTCGATTGGACACCTTCACAACTCATGAAATCGGAATATTTACAAGGATTTGATAATATTAGAATTGTAAATTATGAAAACTCGTTTAATACCTATCAAATTTATTCGCATTACAGGTTACAAATTCCAAATCAGCAAACTAGGATAAAAAAATCTGGTAATTATATTCTTAAAATATTTGATGACAATGGCGACATTGTTTTTAGTAGAAAGTTTATGATTTATGAAAATTTGACTAACGTTGGCGTGGCTATTAAGCGTTCTCGAAATGTGAGGTATATTCAAAAAAAGCAATCGGTAGATTTTAAAATATCGTCACCTACTATTTTATTCAACAACCCAAAGCAAACCGTGAAGGTTGCGGTTATTCAGAATAATAATTTACATACAGCCATTACTAACTTAAAACCGCAATACACACTTGGTCGTGAACTCATATATAAATATGATGACGAATCTAGTTTTTGGGGAGGTAATGAATACTTATATTTTGAAAATAAAAATGTTCGTGCCGCCAATATTGGTGTACAATACGTTGACCTTAAGGATATATATGAACATTATTTGTTTACCAATATTATTAGAGCAGACAGACCTTATACTTACAACCCAGATATTAACGGAAACTATTTAATTACTGCTGTTGATACAGATAACATAGATATTGAAGCCGATTATACAGTCATCCATTTTTCATTACAACATCCCGAAATGTTTGATAAAGATATTCACGTATATGGAGGTTTTAATAACTACGCCATAACTGAAGACACTAAAATGACCTTTAACCCAGATTCTGGATTTTACGAGACCTCATTAATTTTAAAACAAGGCTTCTACAATTATAAACATGTAATGGTAGATAATAATGGAAAATTAGATGAAGGCGCTATTAGCGGAAATTTTGATGTTACCGAAAACAACTACAAAGTTTTGGTCTATTATCGTAACCTAGGAGCTCGTTACGACAGGCTTGTTGGTGTTGGCGAAGGCTCGTCAACGACTATAACTAACTGATTATCCATTAAATTGTTAAAATCGTTATAGAAATTAGAGTTTTGAAATTCTATACACAAATATTTACTATTTTTGGTATAATTAATCACATCCCTCGATAAATGGTACAACAAGTAACTAAAGGCATAAAAATTTCTGTTGAAACAAACTTTGAAGGTACTTTCTACAAAAATTATAAAGTACACTTCGCTTTTGGATACAAGGTTACCATCGAAAATCAAAGTAAAGAGGCTGTACAATTAAATTCCAGACATTGGAAAATTCTAGACGCACTTAATAATGTAGAAGTAGTTGATGGTGAAGGTGTTATTGGCAAACAACCCATTATTAAACCTGGAGAATCTCATACGTACAATTCTGGAAGTTTATTAGCATCACCATTTGGTGCGATGCAAGGTCACTACAACATGGTTAATTTTTCTGATGGTAAGAAATTTAGGGTTGTTATTCCCACTTTTAAGTTGAGTGCTCCTTTTGCGCTTAATTAAGCCTTTTTATTAAATCAAATCTATAAATTTTTTCTTGCTGTTCTATATGATAGAACGCACAATTCGAATAGTGTACAAATGTGTAAGTTTCTTCGTAGTTAAAACATTCCTTATCTACTTTGTATAAGCCGTGAACATCAATATTTCCATAAGGAGACACACGTCTAAACCTATACTCATGAGCAACATCAGTTTTATACAGTTCAAACCAAGCACCAGCTGCAATACCATCTAGCCATTGTGCATGATGGCTTTTTATTTCAATATGTTTTGGCTCTAAAGTGCCAATAAAATTTGGCTTATGATTTTGTAAACGGTCTAAAAAATAGCGTAGATTATCTTTTTTAACTGTTGAAGAATATTTTGAAATTTCACCATTTTCGCTTACTTCGTAAATATGGTTTTCAGTATCAGCAATAATCACATTTCCAACTGTACTTGGTGTAAACCATTTCGATTTTTTTAAACGTTTTTTAATACCAGTATCAGTAACTGAAGCTATCAAACTATCGGTAACAAATCGAGCGCAATTACAAGCATTTTTTATAAAAGCAGCATAGCGAATAAAATGACGGTTTTGCATTCTAGTTATATGACTTCTAGCCTTAGCATAATCAATAGCATTACAAACCGAAGCTATTAATTTTCCGTCGCCATGGGTTAGTTTTGGGTGAGTCGCCAAAAACTCCAAAATGGCGTTTAGGTTTTGTATTTTATCGTCTTTAATGTCTGCTTTAATGGGGAAATTTAATTCATGGTCAGTATCTCTTCCTCTCACGCGACCATTGGGAATTGGCGTTATGTAACGTCCAAAATCATGATATTCTAAAACACCTGTGGTTTTATCAATAAGCACCAATGCAGCATGACCTGCTCTTACGTAATTCTTTTTTCCAATACCAAAATAGCGCATGTATGGTGAATACCATTCATCAGCTACCATAACAATAGTTTCAGGGTATGCCAAGGTTAAAATAATTCCTGAATTAGTCATTTAGAGCTATTGGAAATTTAAATATTTGCTTAGAGTTTGAATTAGTTTGAAGGTTTTCAAAACGCATATTAACCTCGTTTTTAATCTTATTGATTTGAGTAATACTCGTCGTTTTTACAAAAAATCGGTCCATAATCACACCATAGTCTTCATTTCCTTGTCCAGCTGTTTTGTGAAATTTCATAATATTTTTAGAAGACAACTCATTTTCATTTTTAAAATCGTTAAACCATTGCAATCGTTCTTTTTTCATTGAATCATTATATAATGAAGAGGACGACCAAACTTTAGGCTCTAAAGGCAAATTGCTAAAGTGCTTTTTTAGGCCATCCCAAACAAGTTCCATGAATTTCATTGACGAACGCCACTCAACAATTACCAGAGTAAAAGGTTCAACACCATTTAAGTTATAAGCTGAAATGGCTTTTGTTAAATTTTCAGCTACCAATAAATCTTTCATAACCACACCTCTACTTAACCTATAAGGTGTGTTGCGCTCATGCATTTTAAAACCACCATTCAACACACACAAAACACGTTGTTTTTCGCTAACACCAATCCACGAACCTCCTGCTACTTCATCTTTTGGGTATAATAGCTTAGTATTATTCATTTCATAAAACTCTGGAGATAGGGTATTCCTATTAGGTGCTTCATCTCTATTTGAAGTCAACACAAAATCATTTTTTTCAGTTGGAATAAGAGTTACTGTACACATGAATTTTTAAGTCTGTAATCCATTGAGCAACTTACAAAATATCAGTAAAAATATTGTAACTTTGCAGTCATTTTTAATAACTACAAAACAAAATATATTATGGGAAAAGGTTTCTTTAACGTACCAATTGCAGTCAACGAACCTGTAAAAGGCTATGCTCCAGGGTCTCCAGAACGTGATGCTGTTTTAAAAGCATACAAAGAGATGTTTAACAGCAAAACCGATGTGCCAATGTACATTAATGGCAAGGATGTAACAACTGGAAGTACAAGAACCATGTCTCCTCCACATGACCATCAACATATTGTTGGGCAGTATCATGTAGCAGAACAATCGCATATAGACGAAGCTATTTCTACAGCTTTGGAAGCAAGAAAAGCTTGGGCAGATATGCCTTGGGAACAGCGTGCAGGCATCTTTTTAAAAGCTGCTGAATTAATTGCAGGCCCATACAGAGCGAAAATAAATGCAGCAACTATGATTGCTCAATCTAAAACAGTACATCAAGCAGAGATTGATGCAGCTTGTGAGTTGATTGACTTTCTACGTTTTAATGTACAGTTTATGACTGACATTTACATGGAACAACCTGAAAGCACAAGTGATGCTTGGAACCGAATTGAATACAGACCTCTAGAAGGATTTACCTATGCTGTAACACCTTTTAACTTTACTGCTATTGCTGGAAACCTTCCTGCTTGTATGGCATTAATGGGAAATGTAGTCGTATGGAAACCAAGTGACAGTCAAGTATATTCTGCAAAAGTAATTATGGATGTATTTAAAGAAGCTGGCGTTCCTGCAGGTGTGATTAATGTGGTATTTGGTGATCCAGTGATGATAACAAATACCGTTATGGCAAGTCCTTATTTTTCTGGACTGCATTTTACTGGTTCTACATTCATTTTTAAAGAATTGTGGAAACAAATAGGAAACAACATCCATAACTATAAAACATACCCAAGAATTGTTGGAGAAACTGGTGGAAAGGATTTTATTATTGCTCATAAATCGGCAAATGCAAAACAAGTAGCAACTGCTATTTCAAGAGGCGCTTTTGAGTTCCAAGGACAAAAATGTAGTGCAGCTTCAAGAGCATATATTCCGTCAAATTTATGGAATGATGTTAAAAATTATGTGATTGAAGACGTTAACTCATTTAAAATGGGTTCTCCTGAAGATTTAAACAATTTTATTACTGCGGTTATTCACGAAGGTTCTTTTGATAAATTGGCAAAATATATTGACCAAGCCAAAGCTGATGATAATGCTGAAATTATCGCTGGAGGTGGTTACGATAAAAGTAAAGGTTACTTTATTGAGCCTACAGTAATTGTGACCAAAGACCCAAAATACACAACCATGTGTACAGAACTTTTTGGCCCTGTAATCACAATTTACGTATATGATGAAGATAAGTATTCTGAAACATTAAAACTTGTGGATGAAACAAGCGAATATGCCTTAACAGGTGCTATTTTATCGGCTGATAGATATGCTATTGTTGAAGCAACCCAAGCACTACAAAACTGTGCTGGAAACTTCTATATTAATGATAAACCAACAGGAGCAGTTGTAGGTCAACAACCATTTGGTGGTGCAAGAGCATCGGGAACCAATGACAAAGCTGGAAGTGCTCAAAACTTATTACGTTGGGTGTCTCCACGTATGATTAAAGAGACGTTTGTAACGCCAGTTGATTATAGATATCCGTTTTTAGGATAACAAGATACTACACTAATATTAAGAGCCTTTAAAATTTATTTAAAGGCTCTTTTTTGTTGAATATAGCGTATATTTAACTGCTATTAATCAACAACGTTATGAAAAAAAATTACTTCCTATTACTTTTACTCCTTCCTTTTTTATCAGTATCTCAAACAGAAAGCGGCATTTTAAATATTGACGCTACCATACCTTATCAAGGTGTTGGTGAAGCTATGCCTCTTTTAGGGAGTGCTGAATACAAAATATTTTATAGCGGAAATACTGCTGTTATAGATAAGCCCATTATTTTTGTCGACGGATTTGACCCTAACGACTCTCGCGATATTCCAGCTATGTACGATTTATTGGACTACGGAAATCCTGTTGAAAACCTTGGTGATATAGTTAGGTCTGAAGGGTTTGACCTTATAGTTCTAAATTTTCCTGAAGAATATTTTAGCCCTACAGATGGCACTTCGGTCATTAAAGGTGGTGCAGACTTTATACAAAGAAACGCCTTTATTTTAATAGAATTAATAAATGTTATTAATGGATTAAAAGTTGGAACAGAAGAAAATGTGGTGATAGGCCCAAGTATGGGAGGACTAATATCGCAATATGCTCTTAGGCACATGGAAGAAAACACCATGGACCATGAAACACGTTTGTTTATTTCGTTTGATGCACCACACTTAGGCGCTAATGTGCCTATTGGTTTACAATATCTGTTCAATTATATGGTAGATGGCGACCCAGGAATAACAGATGCCGAGCCTATTGTAAGCGGCTTATTAAATAGTCCAGCAGCAAAACAAATGCTTATTGACCATTACCTAGCTCATGTTGATGGTGGTGGTATTAATCAAGATGGTTCTACCCACACACCAAAAGGCGCACCAAATTTCAGGGATGCTTTTCAAACCGAATTGAACAATAAAGGCTTACCGCAAAACACTACTAAAAACATTGCCATTTCTAATGGTAGTGGTAGTGGTCAAATGACTGGTTCTCCAGGAATGCAACTTCTTAATCATACATTTGACACAGGACCTGTTGATACAGGATTTCCGTTTGGAGTTGTAGATTCAAGAGCCATCATATCAGTTAATTTTACACCCCTAAAAAATCAAAATATTACAGTAACAGATTTTGTAGGTCAAGCAAATTTAATAGGCTGGAATACTATTTATTCTTATGATGCCACTGCTGAATCCACTAGTTTATCAGATGGTATTGATAGTGCTCCAGGAGGACAGTTTGATTTATTTTCTTTTGATGATGGTTCTAATGCTTTAATAACAGAATTTGTAGCAAATTTAAATTCACAGTATTTTGATTTCATTCCTACGTTAAGTGGTTTATCCATTTCCAATAACGATTGGTACGCAACACCCTTAGCTGTTAATTCTCCGTTTGATGATGTATTTATGCCTACAAATAATGAGCCTCACGTAACCATTACAGAAGCCAATGCCAATTTTGCACTTGCTGAAATTAGACAAGGAGCTCTAAGTGTATCCAATTTTAATACGATTGATATAAAATTAGCTCAAAACCCAATTGATAATGAGTTGATTATACTAAACAATTCCAATAAATTGCAAAGTGATTTAACCATTGTGGACTTTACTGGAAAAATAGTGTATCAAAACAAGAATCGTGAGCTAAGTAACAGGACTGTTATTCCTTTAAATGTAAGCTCTGGACTCTATCTTTTAAATATTAAGAGCAATGAAGGTCAAATGACTTTTAAAGTCATAGTTAGGTAATTGTCAACCTCTATATTTTATAGGTAAGTGCACTACTTTTTTAGTGTCGAAAAAATCTTCTTTGAAGCAATCGCTAAGGTTATATAGTGTTGCTTTTGGAAAATTACTGAGTTCTTCAGTCAAATCGCCTCCCTTTAGATATAGTATACCGTTTTTAAGATCGTGTTTGCTTTTCTTGTTCACCTTGTTTTTTACCCAACCAACAAAAGTTGGCATCGCAGTAACTGCACGACTTACCACAAAATCGAAGGTTTCATTAATGTCTTCGGCGCGCTTGTGTGATGTTTTTACATTCGTTAACCCTAAACTTTCAGCAACTGCATTCACCACTTTTAATTTCTTATTAATACTATCCACCAAGTGAAATTGACAGTTTGGATATAATATAGCTAACGGAATTCCAGGAAACCCTCCACCTGTGCCAACATCTAAAATAGTCGTACCTTCTTTAAATCCTACCACTTTTGCAATACCTAAAGAATGTAATACGTGGCGCAAATACAGTTCGTCAATATCTTTTCTTGAAACAACATTAATGTTGGAGTTCCAATCTAAATATAGGTCAAAAAGCTGGTTAAATTGTTCTTTTTGAACATCGGTTAGATTAGGAAAATAGTTTTGTATTAATTCCATTAAATACTATTTTTAAGCAAAATTAACTTTTTAAGTTGATAAAAAATCTTTTGTAAAAAAGATTATCGATTTAATAATTAATATATTTGCAACTTATTATATAAAAACGAACAAAAACACGTTATTATATGGATAATAAACAACATATGAATACAAAAAATCTCACCTTTTCAAGAACTGACTCAGCAAAATTTTTCAGAACTTTAAACAAGCGAGTAAACAACTATTTTAAAGAAAATAATCTTAAAAAAACAGGCAACTGGAAGTTATACATTAAAGCTATTGTTATGTTTACTTTACTTCTAGGTCCTTTAGTGCTACTTTTAACTGTTACTTTACCAACTTGGGCACTTATTTTATGTATGATTACCATTGGTATTGGTATGGCAGGAGTTGGCATGAATGTTATGCACGACGCTAACCACGGTTCTTTTTCTAGTAAAAAGTGGGTTAATAAATTAATGGGAAGCAGCATACATATTCTTGCTGGAAACGATTATAACTGGAAAGTACAACATAATGTGCTTCACCATACGTATACTAACATTCAAGGTCACGATGAAGATATTGACGCAGGCAGAATCATTCGTTTTTCGAAGCACTCTAAATGGTTAAAAATTCATCAATATCAAAAATATTATGCATTCTTTTTATATGGTTTATTAACTGTAAATTGGGCAATTACTACCGATTTTAAGCAAACCTACCAATACTTAAAAAGAAAATTATCTTACGGTAAAATGCCAAGCCCAGCAACACAATGGACGAAGCTAATTATTGGAAAAATTCTTTATTATTCAATTTGGGTAGTTTTACCATTATCAATAGGATATACTTGGTATCAAGTGTTAATAGGCTTTTTAATCATGCACTATACCGCAGGCATTATTTTAAGCGTAATTTTCCAGTTGGCGCACGTTATGCCAAATACCGAAATGCCTTTACCTGATGAAGATGGAAACATGAAAAACACTTGGGCTGTTCATCAATTATTTACAACCTCAAATTTTTCACCTAAAAGTTGGTTGGTAGAGTTTTACACTGGTGGTTTAAACAGACAAGTCGAACATCATTTATTTTCGCATATCAGTCATATTCATTATAGAAACATTGCGAAAATTGTTAAAGAAACTGCCAAAGAATGTAGCTTACCATACAACGAGTACAACACCATTTGGAAAGCCATTGCAGAGCATTACAGACAATTAAAAGTATTAGGTCAAAAGCCAACTTTAGCCTAGTTCTTCATACTACAATAACCAACATATTACAATGAGCCTACTTTCTGAGAGAGTTTTAAATATGTCCACTTCGGCTACGTTAGCCATGGCAGCTAAAGCAAGAGAACTAAAAGCTGAAGGAAAAGACATTATTAGTTTGAGTTTGGGCGAACCAGATTTTAATACACCAGATTTTATTAAAGAGGCAGCCATACAAGCTATTAATGACGATTATAATTCTTATACGCCTGTTGATGGTTATGCTGAGTTAAAAGAAGCAATTATCACAAAGTTTAAACGTGATAACGGATTAACATATACATTGCCGCAAATAGTCGTGTCTACTGGTGCAAAGCAATGCTTAGCAAATGTAGCAGCTACCATGATTAATCCAGGTGATGAAGTAATTTTACCATGTCCTTATTGGGTAAGTTATAATGATATTGTAAAGCTGAATGAAGGTGTTCCTGTTGAAGTAAAGACATCTATTGAAACTGACTTCAAGATGACAGCTAAACAACTAGAAGCAGCCATTACACCTAAAACCAAGATGCTTTGGTTTAGCTCACCATGCAACCCAAGTGGTTCTGTTTATAGCGAACAAGAGCTTAGGGACTTAGCAGATGTACTTCAGAAATACCCAGATATTTACGTAGTTTCTGATGAAATTTACGAGCATATCAATTTTAAAGGAGGTCATGCAAGTATGGCACAATTTGATGATATGTACGACAGAACCATTACCGTAAATGGCGTCTCAAAAGCATTTGCCATGACAGGTTGGAGAATTGGTTTTATTGGTGCTCCAACAGACATTGCTAGAGCTTGTAACAAGATGCAAGGTCAAGTAACCAGTGGTGCAAATTGTATCGCGCAGCGTGCTGTAATTACTGCTATGGAAGCTGACCCAAGTGCTGTAAAATACATGGTTGACGAATTTAAAATACGCCGTGATTTGGTATTGGATTTATTAAAAGATATTGAAGGTTTTAAAACCAACACGCCAGAAGGTGCTTTTTACGTATTACCAGATATTTCAAGTTATTTTGGTAAAACCTTGCGAGGAAAAACCATTAATAATGCTACTGATTTTTCATTGTATTTACTGGAAGAAGCATTGGTAGCAACCGTTACTGGCGAAGCTTTTGGAAACGATAACACCATTAGAATATCGTATGCAGCGTCTCAAGAAGAATTAATTGAAGCGATGAAACGTATTAAAGATGCTGTTAGTTAATTTTAAGTAATTAGTTTTATAAAAAAGTAGAGTATAACACCTACTACAACAGTTGCAATAATTCTTTTTATAAATCTTGCTCTATTTTCGTTTCTTAAATTGTTTTTAATTTCAGCTAATAATTCAGGCGTAGAATCTGGGTAATTGCTAAAATCAACTTTTCCATCAATACTTGAATGCTTGCGTTTAAACCTGTTTTCTTTATCAAGTTTTAATTTGTTATTGTTATTAATAACAGCTCTCATGTATTCTGGCAAAGGCATATTAAAAAAATTTAAGACTATTCTAATATAATCATAAAAAGCCACATTTTATTAAAGATGTGGCTTTTTAGCATAACCAACCAAGGTTACTAAACTAACTAAATTAAAATATATGTTGCTATGTGTTTCTTAACTAAAAACTGCAATGACTGCTATTGCAAATACTGACAATTTTAAAAAGGCATCTACACCAGAAGTGTACTGATAATTAAAACTTTTAATACGTTGCTTCACTCCGAACACAGATTTTGGATTTGACTCAAAGAAGTTGTGTCTTGTTTCTTCTTTGTAAGCTGAACTCAATATACCCTCATTATTAAAAATAAAAGGTGTGCTTTTCTGTTTGGGTAATGGTTCAATGTCTTGTTGTGATAATACTAATTCCATGATTTGATTTTTTTGATTGATTTATACATATAAGACGAGAACTAAATAAAAATGTTACACGTAATATGCTATCATACCACTAAAAATCAATAGCAAAAATCGTGGGAAATATTGTGGGTATTGAAGAAAATAGATTTTAAAAAAATTTAAAAAATTATCTATTTCTCCAGAAAAAAGGTGTCAATAAAATAAGCACTGTAAACAATTCTAGACGTCCAATAAGCATTAAAAACGACGCCCACCATTTACCAATTGCTGGCATATCGTAAAAATTATTTACTGGTCCAAAATCGCCTAACGCAGGCCCAACATTTCCTAAACTAGACGCTGCCACACCAATAGCCGATTCAAAATCCAACCCTAGCATTGAAAATACCAAAGCACCAACAATAAATGACAACATATACAAAATAAAAAATGCTAGTATGTTAAAGATAATCTTACCATCAATGGATTTTTTATTGTATCTCACAGGAAGGATAGCGTTTGGATGAAGTGTACGCTTAAACTCAATAAATCCATTACGAATCATTAATAAATGTCGCACCACTTTCACACCACCAGCAGTACTACCTGCGGAACCACCCAAAAACATGAGTCCGAAAAACAACACAGTTAAAAACGGTGTCCAAAGCGTAAAATCGGCAGTTACAAAACCTGTGGTTGTAATAATTGCTATCACTTGAAACAAGGCATGCCTAATAGCACTTTCGGCTTCTCCCCAAACCATTGGATGCACAATAGAAGATGCTGTTATATCTGCTCTAAAATAAATAATCAAGGATGCTATAACCGTGAATATAACTATAAACTTAAAGTACAATTTAAACTCTTCGTCTTTTATAATTTTTTGTACACGACCTTTAAACGCAAAGTAACTTAATACAAAATTTGTCCCTGCCAAAAACATGAATAAAACAACGATGTATTGAATCATTGGCTGATTATTCCAATAGGCTAAACTGGCGTTTTTAGTAGAAAACCCTCCAGTAGACAACGTGCTCATCGAGTGGTTAATGGCATCAAAAAACGACATACCTGCCACTTGAAGCAAAATAGTTTCGGCTGCCGTATAACCAAAGTAAATAAGCCATAAACGCTTTGCAGTATCGGTAATTCTTGGGTGTAATTTATCGGCACTTGGTCCAGGTGCTTCAGCTGCAAACAACTGCATACCTCCAATACCCAATAATGGTAAAATGGCTATGGCGAGCACAATTATTCCCATACCACCAATCCAATGTGTTAAACTTCTCCAAAATAATATACCTTCTGGCAGTGATTCTATATCATTTAAAATGGTTGAACCTGTGGTTGTATAACCTGAAATGGTTTCAAAAAAGGCATTAGTAAAGCATGGGATAGAATTGGTTAACACATAAGGTAATGTTCCTGACAATGCCATAACAATCCATCCAAAAGTTACGACTATATAACCTTCGCGTTTGTTTATTTCTTTTTCATGATTTCTAGTAGTTAACATCATTACAACGCCAATTATAATGACCATAATTCCAGATAACGAAATGTTTAATGTAGCACCATCTTTATAAGCAAAACTCATAATGGCAGCAAGCAGCATAAAACCTCCATTAAATAATAGTAGTAATCCTAAAAAATGAAAAATTATTTTGTAGTTGAGTTTCATTTGTTAATAGAAAAAACTTTCAACTTTCTTAATAGATTGTGGTAAACAGCATACCACTACTCTATCTCCAGCTTCTACGTTAAAATCACCTAATGCAATAATACCTTCATCGTCACGAATAACACCTCCAATAATTGCTGAGCGTGGAAATTTGATGTCTTTTATAAGTTTGTTACAAATTTTTGATTCTGGCTTAACTATAAACTCCAGTAATTCGGCATCCATATTGTTAAGCTTGGTCATTGCAACGACTTCACCTTTACGTATATACCTAAAAATATTGTTAGCCGCCAGCAGTTTTTTATTGATTAATGTATCAATACCTATGGAATGAGACAACTCAAAATAGTCAACATTTTCAACTAGTGCAATGGTTTTTTTAACACCTCTAGAGTGAGCAACTAAGCAAGACATAATATTTGTTTCGGAATTTCCAGTTACCGAAATAAAGGCGTCCATATCCTCTATATTTTCTTCATCAAGCAGCTCGACATTTCTTCCATCACCATTAATTATTAAGGTGTTTGGAAGCTCATCGGCTAAATCCATAGCAATGTCTCTATTTTTCTCAATAAGTTTAATATTGAATTTATTATCGGTTAAATCCCTTGCTGTTTTAGAACCAATTTTTCCACCACCAAGAATCATCACATTCTTGATTTCGGTTTTAAATTTTCCTGTGAGTTTACAAATCTCCTCATCACCTCCTTTTGAGGTCATAAACACCACATGGTCACCTTCTTTAAACAAGGTATCACCTCTAGGAATTATAGTTAAATGCGACCCAAAACGTTGAATAGCAATTGGCATAAAATGTACCTCAGGAATTAATTTTGCGGCGTCTTTTACCGACTTTCCAACAATCGCCGCTGTTCTAGATAAGTTTAATCCTAACATGGTTAAAGCACCGTCTTCAAACTGGTACGTATCACTAAAAACCGACTGACTTAAAAGCAATTCAATTTCCGAAGCTGCTAAAGATTCTGGAGAAATCAACTCATCAATTCCAAACTTTGTAAACCCAACCTCATCTTTTAAATCTATAAACTCGGTGTTAGAAATTCTTGAAATAGTTTGTTTTGCACCTAATTGTTTCGCTAAAACACTAGCTGTAATATTTGTAGTTTCAGAAGATGTTACTGCAATAAATAAATCGGCATTATCAATTCTGCAATCTTTTAAAATAGCAATAGAAGTCGCATCACCCTTAACAACCTTAATATCTAAATGCGTATCTGCATAAATAAGGCTGTCCTTTTTTGAGTCTATTAATGTAATTTCTTGTGATTCGTAAGATAAAAGTTTTGCTAAATGAAATCCCACTTCACCTGCGCCAGCAATAATAATCTTCATGTGATGTATTGAGTAAAAAGATGTGCAAATATAATTTATTTTTAGGGATTTGTATGTGAATTGTATTTCTTTGCATTAAATATACAACAACCGCACATTTAAGGTATTTATGTCAAAAAAAGTAAATCCGTACAAAAACAGTGATTTAAGCAAGAAGGAGCAGGTTACAAAAATGTTTGATACCATTTCTAAGGAATACGATGGCTTAAATCGTGTTATTTCTTTTGGCATTGATGTAAAATGGCGAAAAAAAGTAGTAAATATTGTTGCTAAAACACAACCTGACACTATACTCGACATTGCCACAGGAACAGGAGATTTAGCCATAAACCTAACAGAAACCAATGCTTCTAAAATTATTGGGTTGGATATTAGTGATGGCATGCTGGAAGTTGGCAGACAGAAAATCACTAAAAAACAATTGAATAATACTATTGAAATGGTTTTGGGCGATTCTGAAAACCTTCCATTTGAAGACAATATTTTTGATGCGATAACTGTAGCTTTTGGTGTTAGAAATTTTGAAAATTTAGAAAAAGGACTTTCCGAAATTTTACGTGTTTTAAAACCTCAAGGCATTTTCGTGATTTTAGAAACATCAGTCCCAACAAAGTTTCCTTTTAAACAAGGTTATAATGTGTACACTAAAGGTATTATGCCATTAATTGGGAAATTGTTTTCAAAAGATAAAGTTGCTTATTCTTATTTGAGTGAATCGGCTTCAGTTTTTCCTTATGGCGAAGCTTTAAACAATATTTTAAGTAAAATTGGGTTTATTAATGCGGAAGCATTGCCACAAACGTTTGGCGTGGCAACCATATATAAAGCAACTAAGCAGTAACTATGAAGAATATATTTTTAGTTTTAACATTACTAATAATTACGCAAACAGCGTCGGCGCAACTATTTAGTAAAAACAAAATTCAAAATAACCAAAACATGGATAAGCCTAAATGGTCTTATGGTTATTTTTTGGGCTTTAATAGTTACGACTACAATTTTGATTACAACCAAGATTTACCAGATATTCAAACATTAAAAACTGTTGGTTTTAGTGTTGGTCTTGTAGGCAACATGCGTGTTAACGATTATATTGATGTACGTTTGGAACCTGGTTTATATATTACCAAACGCGAATTACATTACCATAGTAGCTATTTTAATGGTTTATCTTATAACGATTCAGACTTATTACGAGAAGTAAACTCAACTTACATCCACATTCCGTTATTATTAAAATTATCTACCAAACGCGTAAACAATATAAAACCGTTTGTAGTTGGAGGATTTTCTACTGCAGTCAATTTATCAAGTAACGAAAGCAACCCAGACGATAACAGTAATGGACAATTTAGAACAAAAAACGGCGTGATTTTTTACGAAGTTGGTGCAGGAATTGACATTTATTTGCCATGGTTTAAATTTACGCCATCAGTTAGAGGTGTGTTTGCCATTAATGACGAACTCGTAAGGGATGTTGACCCAGATAGCCCTTGGACCAGTAACATAACCACCATGAAGTCTAGAGGGTTGTTTATAAACTTTACGTTTCAATAAATCTAAGTTTTCAGTCGCAGTCGCAGTTTACAGTAAGTGGTTTTTAATCATAAATAGATTATTGTAACCAAGACTGAAGATTGACACTACCAATTATTACCTTCTCCTAAACTCACTCAACAATATAGCTACGGCATTTGCAACATTTAAACTTTCGGTTTCTTGCAGTTCGCCAAAACGTGGTATGGAAACCCGTTGTGTTACAAGGTTTTCAATAGTGGCACTAATGCCATTGGCTTCATTTCCTAAAACTAAAATTCCAGAATTTGGTAATTGAGATTCATAGACATTATCTCCATTCATAAATGCTCCAAAAACTTCTGTATTAGCCTTGGTTAATGTTTGTGTTAAATCTGTATAACTCACATTAACCCTTGTAATTGAACCCATGGTCGCCTGTATGACTTTTGGGTTATAACAATCTACCGTTTCGTGACTACAAACAAGGTCTTTAACACCAAACCAATCACATAAACGAATAATAGTTCCTAAATTTCCTGGATCCCTAACGTCATCAAGAACCACAACTAACTTCGTAAAGTCGATAGGTATTTCTTTTGGAATTTCAAAAACCGCCAAAGCCGTATTTGGTGTTTTTAAAAAACTTATTTTTTTAAGCTCCTTATCTGTAATTTGTGTTACCAAATCGTCTAAAACATCAAACTCCAACGTAGTTGTAAATAGTTGGTGTAATTTTAAATTGGATTGTAAAAGCTCAAAAATGGTTTTTTTCCCTTCGGCAACAAATAGCTTATGTTGCTCACGGTATTTTTTTTGCTTTAAACTCGTTATAAACTTTATTTGGTTTTTACTTAACATTCCAACAAATATCGGATTTTATCGTTTTAAATTTAAATAAAGAAACATATTAATTATAAACATTAATAACCTCTTGGCTAATTATTTTTTTTCGATGGAAATAATGTATTTTTGATGCTAACAAGGTTTTACTTTTATAAACTTTAATTTTTTCCTTTTTAATTGAAATACAACTTTACAAAAATATTATTTCTATTAGTCTTTTTTAGTGGTATTGTGTCTTGCAATGTTGTTAAAAGAGTTGCCGAAGACGAACATTTACTTACTAAAACTTCGGTTATTGTTAATGATAAAACTGCATCATCCGAAGAGATAAACAACCTTATATACCAAAGAGCAAACACAAAACTTTTAGGATTTCCTTTAAGATTACACATTTACAATTTAGCACGCCCAAATATAGATTCTATTTTAAATGAAAAAATATATAATGACCCTGAAAAATTAGCTCGAAAAATTAAAAAGCTGTCAAGAAAACAATTGGAAAAAGATATTGAGTCAAGAAAAAACCTCAATAATTGGTTAAAAAAAACAGGCGAACCTCCAGCCATTTTAGACAGCTTAAAAACCGAACGTTCAAAAAATAATTTAGAAGCGTATTACTATTGGAACGGTTGGTTTGATAGAGAAGTTACTTATACCATTAATAAAAAAGAAAACAAGCAAGCTACAATAGACTATTTTGTAGAAACTGGCAAACCATATCTTTTAGACTCTATTTACACCTCTAATTCCTCAAAATTAATAGATTCCCTTTATCAAAGTGTACAAGCAACTAGTTTATTAAAAAAAGGCGAGCAGTTTAAAAAAGCAAATATTGACAATGAAAGGGATAGACTTACTGCATCGTTTAGAAACTCAGGCTTATATCATTTTTCTCAAGATTATATTGAGTTTGGTATTATATACGATGATAGCATAAAAGCAGCAGATGTCGATGTAAAAATTGGCAATCGTGTTATACGTAATGAAGATTCGGTAGCAACAGTCCCTTTTAAGCCTTACAGAATTAGAAACGTTAATGTTTTTACTGACGCCTCGTTTGAAAATGATGGAGAAAAAGCTCAAGACAGTGCTAAATATGGCAACGCTAGGTTTTACAGTTTTGGAAAATTACGTTTTCGCCCAAAAGCTTTACAACAAGCCATATTTATTAATCGTGGTGATTTGTTTAGCGATATAAATAGAACTAGAACCTTACGTTATCTGTCTAAGTTTGGTGTTTTTAAATACCCAAGTATTCGTTATGATGTTCATGAACAAGACTCGACTTTAACAGCAAACATAAAACTGTCGCCAAGGAAGAAATACGGTTTAGGGTTTGATGTAAATGTATCTAGAAGTAATATTCAATCCATAGGATTTTCTTTTAACACAGGACTAATTATTCGTAATATTTTTAGAGGCGCTGAGACCTTAGAAATTTCGGCTTTAGGAGCTATTGGAGCATCAGAAAGTGGTTCTTCAAACAGTGACCAATTTTTTGATATTAATGAGGTTGGCGCCAACATAAAGCTAACCATTCCTAGATTTTTCTTTCCTTTAAATACCGAAAAAATCATTCCTAAGTATATGTCGCCAATTACTAGGTTAAGCTTAGGATTTACAAGTCAAACCAATATTGGTTTAGACAAACAAACGGTAAATGGTATTTTAAATTACAATTGGAATCCATCCGAAAAAGTTACAAATAATCTGGACTTATTTAATGCACAATATGTTAGAAATTTAAACCCTGGAAATTATTTTCAAGTGTATCAAAACTCATTCAATCGATTAGAAAATATCGCCTTAAACACCTACAATACACCTCCAGAATTTATCTCAGACACCAATGGAACAGATAAGTTAATTAGAAGTAAAGCCGATGAATTTATAGACTTGGTATTACAAGATTCAGGTTTTGAAACCTCAAATAACGACGAGTACAAAACCGTAAATAATATTAAAGAGCGAAAAGATAGGCTTACTGAAGACAACTTAATTTTTGCTACAAGTTTTAGTTATATAAAGGATAAGCGTGAAAGTTTGGTTGATGAAACGTTTTCTATATTTAGATTTAAGCTGGAATCCGCAGGGAATTTATTAACAACAACATCAAAACTAATAGGCTTAAATAAAAATAATGACAATAGATATGAGTTGTTTGGCGTATCATACTCACAATACATTAAAACCGAATTCGACTACATAAAACATTGGGATATTGGTAGAAATAATGTGATAGCCATTAGAAGTTTCTTTGGAATAGCCATACCTTATGGAAACTCTAATAGCATTCCTTTTTCCAAAAGTTTTTTTGCTGGTGGTGCTAATGATAATAGAGCTTGGACTGCCTATAATTTAGGTCCTGGAAGCTCCGATAGCAATAACGAGTTTAATGAGGCAAATATGAAAATAGCACTTAGTTTGGAACATCGTTTTAATTTATTTGGAAACCTAAACGGAGCACTTTTTGTGGATGCAGGAAACATTTGGAATGTATTGGATAACGAGGATGACCCTAACGCCACTTTTACAAATTTTAAGTCGCTAAAAGATATTGCCATTGGCTCAGGATTTGGGTTGCGATATGACTTTGGTTTTTTTGTGTTTAGAGGTGATATTGGCTTTAAAACTTATGACCCTTCATATAAAACAGCCAACCGTTGGTTTAATGATTATAACTTTGGAAATGCCGTTTACAATATTGGTATTAACTACCCTTTTTAGTATAATTTTATCCTTTTCCTCTATAACGATTGCGTACATTTTTTTGTTTTATTTGACGTTTTTACAAACCAAATTTGGTTAAAATTTATGTAGCTTTGTATTTTACAAAACATCTATAAAAACATCACAAAATGGGACATAATATTAAAGCTGGAGTAGCAACAGGAAAAGAAGTTCAAGAAATTTTTAAACTTGCTAAAGAAAAGGGATTTGCATTGCCTGCTGTTAATGTTGTTGGCTCAAATAGTATAAACGGTGTGCTTGAAACAGCACGTGACTTAAATGCTCCAGTAATTATTCAATTCTCTAATGGTGGTGCGTGTTTTAATGCTGGAAAAGGGTTGTCTAACGAAAACCAAAGAGCAGCAGTTGCTGGGTCAGTAGCTGGTGCAAAACATGTGCACTTATTGGCAAAAGAATATGGTGTTCCTGTAATTTTACATACAGACCATTGCGCAAAAAAGCTTTTACCATGGATTGATGGACTTCTTGACGCAAGTGAACAACATTTTGCCGAAACTGGAAAACCGTTGTACAGTTCGCACATGATTGATTTAAGCGAAGAACCTATTGAAGAAAACATAGAAATATGTAAGCAATACCTTAAACGGATGAGCAAATTAGGAATGACGCTTGAAATAGAATTAGGTATTACAGGTGGTGAAGAAGATGGTGTTGACAATACAGATGTTGACGATTCCAAACTATATACACAACCAGAAGAAGTCGCTTACGCTTATGAAGAGTTAAGCAAAATTAGTGACCAATTTACCATTGCAGCAGCCTTTGGAAATGTACACGGTGTTTACAAACCTGGAAATGTAAAACTAACACCTAAAATTCTTAAGAATTCGCAAGAATATGTTTCTAAAAAATATGGATTAGGTCATAATCATATTGATTTTGTATTTCATGGAGGTTCAGGGTCAACCGTTGAAGAAATTAGAGAAGCCATTGGTTATGGTGTTATAAAAATGAATATCGACACAGATATGCAATATGCATTTATGAGTGGTATTCGCGATTATTTTAAAACCAACGAAGCCTATTTACAATCGCAAATTGGAAATCCTGATGGTGATGATATCCCAAACAAAAAATACTACGACCCTAGAAAATGGCTTCGTGAAGCAGAAAATAGTTTTGTTGAACGTTTAAAGAAAGCATTTGAAGATTTAAATAATGTGAATACATTATAAAATTTATGTAGTTTTGCATTCTAACTAATATAACTTAGATGAGTAAAATGGCTTGGTTTAAACGTAAAGACAAAGGAATACAAACTCCTACAGAAGCAAAAAAAGATACTCCAAGAGGCTTATGGTATAAATCTCCTACTGGAAAAGTAATTGATACCGAAGAATTAGAAAAAAACTATTACGTAAGTCCTGAAGACGGTTATCACGTTCGTATTGGCAGTAAAGAATATTTTGAAATCCTTTTTGATGACAACAAATTTAAAGAGTTAGACGAAAAACTAGAATCTAAAGACCCTTTAAAGTTTACAGACAACAAAAAATATACAGACCGTTTAAAAGCAGCAAAAAAGAAAACCAATTTAAAAGATGCAGTTAGAACAGCTGTTGGAAAATCCAAAGGAAAAGATATGGTTATTGCTTGTATGGATTTTAGTTTTATTGGTGGCTCTATGGGAAGTGTTGTAGGCGAAAAAATTGCACGTGCTGCAGATTATGCATTGAAAAAGAAAATACCTTTTATGATTATTTCTAAATCAGGAGGTGCGCGTATGATGGAAGCTGCTTTATCATTAATGCAATTAGCTAAAACCTCAGCAAAATTAGCACAACTAGCTGAAGCTAAAATTCCTTACATCTCTTTATGTACAGACCCAACTACTGGAGGGACTACGGCATCATTCGCTATGTTAGGAGATATTAATATTAGTGAACCAGGAGCATTAATTGGATTTGCTGGACCTCGTGTTGTAAGAGATACTACAGGAAAAGAATTACCAGAAGGTTTTCAAACTGCTGAGTTTTTACAAGAACATGGCTTCTTAGATTTTATATCGCATAGAAAAGACTTAAAAGACAAAATAAATCTCTATATAGATTTAATAACAAATCAGCCTTTAAGAGCATAAAAAAAGCGAGCCAATTGGTTCGCTTTTCTTTTTATAATTACACAACTAAAAAACCTACTTATCTAAGTGTAATATCTCTTACTGTACCGTCTTCAAAGGTAAACGTTGCTTGATTATCACAATCGCCATTACCATAATCAAACACACCAGAAAAATTGGTGCGTTCCACATCTACCAAACCGCTTACAAAAAAGCGACATATAACTTCTCTTCGTAACGGATTGGTTACTTCATACGAATGTGTATTTCCATTTCTAAAGTTAGATGTCCAGTTTCCAGTAACTTCAAACACATTATCACTCCACACGCCGCTTCCGTGTCCTTCTACCCACTCTCTAGTTTTTGTACCAATTCTAGAAGCTTCTACGCCATCAGGCCAAACAACAGTTACATCTACAGTTTTTGTAAATTGTGGATTTCCATTATCATTAGAACGTTCTCGTAAAATTGTTTTGCTACCAATAATATTCTTATCGTTAAAGTAAAAATCTTCTAACGTTTTTGAAATAAGAATTTCCCTAGCTTCAGGGTCTCTAGTATAGGATAAAATAATTTTACCCTTTAAAATATTGTTTCTCACTTCGCAACCTTCTGCACCAAAATCTATGGTCAACTCTCTAAAGTTTTGTTGCGCAACCACAGTAATAGTTACACAGTCGGGAAGTGTAAAAAATTCATTTCCATTTGTAGTTCTACTAGAAGTATCTTCATTTACTTCTTGTTCTTCATAAGCATCTATGGCTATGTCATCCATAGTTTCTAAAGCTACATCCATTTCGGCAGATAGGGCTACTTCAGTAGAATTGAGGTCTTGTTCCAAATTCTCAACAGGCTCATTATCACTACAGCCAAAAAAGGCAAATGTTAAACCTAATGATACCACTAACATTTGTTTTGTTACATTTAATTTTTTCATCATTGCAAATTTTAAGTTTATATATGTTAAGACTTTCTTAAAATAAAATGGTTTAATCAGTCAAAAAATGATTTACACAAATCAGGTGTAAAAAAGTTGTAAATAGCTAATTTTTACTATCTTTGCCGCTTGAATACGAAAACCGTAATCAATACATAAAAATCATTTACAATAATATTAGCATGTATTTAGACAAAAAAGAAAAAGAGAAACTCTTTAAAAAGCACGGGAAAGATGCAAAAGACACAGGTTCTGCTGAAGGGCAAATTGCATTATTCACCCACAGAATCAATCACTTAACTGAACATTTAAAAAACAATCGTAAAGATTTTAATACTGAGCGTTCACTAGTGAAATTAGTAGGTAAGCGTCGTGCATTACTAGATTATTTAACTAAGAAAGATATTTTAAGATATCGTGCCATAGTTAAAGAATTAAATTTAAGAAAATAATTAAAAAAAGAGGCTTTGTGCCTCTTTTTTTGTTTTAATACAACTCTAGCGTGAGAGTATAAACTGCGCATTGAAGAAGCTAATTACAGTTTTTCATTGGTCAGGTATTTAGTACCACACAACAACTACAACAACACAACGACCATTGTTTAACAGTACTGACAATGCCTTGCATGTCAGCACAAGAATTAAAAATTTATGATTCCACAAGTATTTAAAGAGGTCATTGACCTAGGGGACGGTAGAGAAATTTCTATCGAAACTGGAAAACTAGCAAAACAAGCTCATGGTAGCGTTGTGGTGCAATCTGGAAAATGTATGTTATTATGTACAGTTGTTTCCAATTACAGACAAGCAGATGTCGATTTTTTACCGTTAACGGTAGATTATCGCGAAAAATTTGCTGCAGCTGGACGTTATCCTGGAGGTTTCTTTAAAAGAGAAGCAAGACCAAGTGATGGCGAAGTTTTAACTATGCGTTTAGTAGACAGAGTATTACGTCCATTATTCCCAAAAGATTATCACTCTGAAACACAAGTGATGATTCAATTAATGTCTCATGATGACGATGTTATGCCAGATGCTATGGCAGGTTTAGCAGCATCAGCAGCTATTCAATTAAGTGATTTTCCATTTGAATGCCCAATTTCTGAAGCAAGAGTTGGTCGTGTAAATGGTGAATTTGTAATCAACCCAACGCGTGCTCAATTAGCAGAGTCTGACATCGATATGATGATTGGTGCATCTGCTGACTCTGTTATGATGGTTGAGGGTGAAATGGATGAGATTTCTGAAGAAGAAATGACTGAAGCAATTAAGTTTGCACATGAAGCTATTAAAGTACAATGTGCTGCACAAGTAAAATTAGCTGAAGCCTTTGGTAAAAAAGAAGTTCGTGAATATGAAGGCGAAAGAGAAGAAGAAGATTTAGCAAAGAAAATTCATGATATGGCATACGATAAAGTATATGCTGTAGCAAAAGCAGGTTCTGCTAAGCATGAACGTAGTGCTGCATTTTCTGAAATTAAAGAAGAAATTAAAGCGTCATTTTCTGAAGAAGAACAGGAAGGTTTTGGTGGCTTAATCTCTAAATATTATAGTAAAGCTGAAAAAGCCGCTGTAAGAGATTTAACATTAAACGAAGGTTTACGTTTAGATGGACGTAAGACAACTGATATTAGACCTATTTGGTGTGAGGTAGACTACTTACCATCTACACACGGTTCTTCTGTATTTACTCGTGGAGAAACTCAAGCATTAGCCACAGTAACTTTAGGAACATCTAGAGATGCAAACCAAGTAGATATGCCATCTTACGAAGGTGAAGAACGCTTCTATTTACACTATAACTTCCCTCCTTTTTGTACAGGTGAAGCTAGACCAATTCGTGGAACGTCTCGTCGAGAAGTTGGACATGGTAACTTAGCACAACGTGCATTAAAAGGAATGGTGCCAGATGATTGTCCTTACACAGTAAGAGTTGTATCTGAAGTATTAGAATCTAACGGTTCATCTTCTATGGCAACGGTATGTGCAGGAACAATGGCAATGATGGATGCAGGTGTACAAATGACAAAGCCAGTTTCTGGAATTGCTATGGGATTGATTTCAGATGCAGATTCAGGAAAATATGCTGTATTATCTGATATTTTAGGTGATGAGGACCACCTTGGTGATATGGACTTTAAAGTTACAGGAACTGCTGATGGTATTACAGCTTGCCAAATGGATATTAAAGTAAAAGGATTGAGTTACGAGATTTTAGTAAATGCACTAAATCAAGCTCGTGATGGTCGTTTACATATTTTAGAGAAATTGACTGATACTATAGCTACTCCAAACGCAGATGTTAAAGATCATGCACCAACTATGGTAACTAGACGAGTACCTAATGAATTCATTGGAGCTCTAATTGGACCTGGTGGAAAAGTGATTCAGGAAATGCAAAAAGAAACTGAAACAACTATCGTTATTAACGAAGACCCAGTTACTGAAGAAGGTATTGTTGAAATTTTAGGAGTTGGTAGAACTGGTATCGATGCTGTAATGGCAAGAATAGATGCCATATTATTCAAGCCTGAAGTTGGTAGCGTATATGAAGTAAAAGTAATCAAGATGCTAGATTTTGGTGCTGTCGTAGAGTATATGGAAGCTCCAGGAAACGAAGTCTTATTACACGTTAGTGAATTAGCTTGGGAACGTACAGAAAACGTAACTGATGTTGTAAACATGGGAGACGTATTTGATGTAAAATATTTTGGAATTGACAAACGTACACGTAAAGAAAAAGTGTCTCGTAAAGCATTATTGCCAAAACCAGAAGGTTATGTTGAAAGACCTCCTAGAGATAATAATCGTGGGCGTGATAATCGTGGACGCGACAATAGAGGTAGAGATAATCGTGGGCGTGATAACCGCAGAGACGATAGAAGACCTAGAAACGATAAAAAAGAAGAATAACCCTTCTATCTACTATAACTTTAGAACCTCTCAATTAATTTTGAGAGGTTTTTTTATAAACATAGGTTAATATTTAAACTTTTTATTATAACTATTTTTGATTTTTTGTAACATTTTGGTAAAAGTATACGTATAACTATATGACGACAGTAATAAACCCTTAAAATAGGAGCCCTTTAGAATGAGACAACTTAAAATCACCAAGCAGGTTACCAATAGAGAAACCGCTTCCTTAGATAAATACCTACAAGAAATTGGTAAGGTTGACTTAATTACAGCAGACGAAGAAGTAGAGTTAGCACAACGTATCAAGGCAGGAGACCAAATTGCCCTTGAAAAACTAACAAAAGCTAACTTACGTTTCGTTGTATCTGTAGCTAAGCAATACCAAAATCAAGGATTAACACTTCCTGATTTAATTAATGAAGGTAATCTAGGACTTATAAAAGCTGCACAGCGTTTTGATGAAACCAGAGGTTTTAAATTCATTTCGTATGCGGTATGGTGGATTCGTCAATCGATTCTTCAAGCATTAGCTGAACAATCTCGTATTGTACGTTTACCATTAAACAAAATTGGTTCTATTAATAAAATTAATAAAACCTATGCATTCTTAGAGCAATCTCATGAGCGCCCACCAAGTGCTGAGGAAATTGCTAAAGAATTAGATATGACAATTAATGACGTTAAAGAATCTATGAAGAATTCTGGACGTCATGTATCTATGGATGCTCCTTTAGTTGAAGGTGAAGATTCTAACCTATACGATGTACTTCGTAGTGGTGAATCTCCAAATCCAGATAAAGATTTATTACACGAATCATTACGTACTGAGATTGAAAGAGCTCTTGAAACGTTAACGCCTCGTGAAGCAGATGTAATTCGTTTATACTTTGGTTTAGGCAACCAACATCCAATGACTTTAGAGGAAATTGGTGAAACTTTTGACCTAACTAGAGAGCGTGTTCGTCAAATTAAAGAAAAGGCAATACGTAGATTAAAACACACATCTCGCAGTAAAATTTTAAAAACTTACTTAGGATAGTTATATTTATATCCTAATAAACGCAACAAACAGTTACATAACTGTTCGTTTTTTGATTGATGAAGAACCCAGAGCTGATTACTCTGGGTTCATTTTTTTATACTATTTTTGCGCAAACAACCAATAATATCTAATGAGCAAATTAATAGCACCTTCAATTTTAGCAGCCGATTTCGCAAACCTTCAACGTGATATAGAAATGGTAAACCATAGTGACGCCGATTGGTTTCATATTGATATCATGGATGGTGTGTTTGTACCAAATATTTCTTTTGGAATGCCTGTTTTAAATGCTATTTCTAAACACGCAAAAAAAACCATTGATGTACATTTAATGATTGTTGACCCAGACAGATACATCAAAACTTTTGCTGATTTGGGAAGCGATGTATTAACTGTACATTACGAAGCTTGCTCACATTTACACAGAACACTTCAAGCGATTAAAGCTGAAGGCATGAAAGCCGGAGTTGCCCTAAACCCGCATACCAATGTGAGTCTATTAGAGGACACCATTAATGATATTGACCTAGTGTGCTTGATGAGTGTCAACCCTGGTTTTGGAGGTCAAAGTTTTATTGAAAACACCTATAACAAAGTTAAACAGCTAAAAGCATTAATTACAAGAAAAGGTGCATCAACCAAAATTGAAATTGATGGTGGTGTTACCAATAAAAATGCTAAACAATTAGTTGATGCAGGAGCCGATGTTTTGGTTGCAGGTAGTTATGTTTTTAAAAGCTCCAACCAAACCCAAACCATTAAAGATTTAAAGGCTTTAGCTAATTCTTAGTTACGGTATCAACCTTTAAAACTGTTTTAGCAAAAAGTTTATCAAATCGGTTGTGGTTACAATACCAACTAACTTATTATCATCAACCACAGGGATAGCATGAAATTCTTTTTTGGCTAATACCTCAGCAACTTCTTTAATAGTGGTTTTAGAGGTAACACTTACCAAATTTTTTGCCATTACCTGCTCGATAGCAAACATATTATACACTACTGTATCTACATAGTCTTCAGTATCATCTACAGCATCAGCAAAACTAATACGCAATAAATCTGTAAGGCTTAACATGCCTTTTATGGCTTTTCCACTTACTACTGGAATATGTCTAATATGGTTTTGCTTAAATAAACGTTCAGCAGTTTCTAAATTATCTGCTGTACTTAATGTAATGACGTTTTTGGTCATTATATCCGAAATTGGTGTTCTTTTTTTCATCACTCTTAATTTAAAATTATCCTTAAATTTAAGTAAGATGAACGTTTTAAATTATGATAAAAGTCATGCAGAACACTAAATCAATATTTAGCATAATTAAAATTTAGCATCTGCTTAACTTTAGCATAAATTTTTGGAAACTGATTTTTAAATTCAATAGGTGTTTCAAAAAAGTATTCTACCAAAACCGCAAGAAATTCAAATTGGTTTTCATAAGCGTATTCCCTAAAATATCTAGATGCAACAAGTTTATCCCTTAACGGTTTGTTATTTGAAAGAAGTGTGGTTAATTCTTTAAACGAATCCTTAAAAATAGTAGAACTGACGTCACGCTCTTTAATACTATTTAAATGAATGGCATGCGCAAATTCATGAATACCCAAGTTTAAATTATCATCATCAATATCGTACCCATGCTTAAAATCTTCCCACGACAAGACTAAAGATTTTAACTTTGGATTAAACTCTCCTTTATGGTAATTTTCGTTTGTTTGAGAATAAAAAGCTTTTGGATACACAAATATTTTGTCTATTAAGCCAATATAAAAATCCCTAAATCCAAAAGTGAGCATGATTGCTGTTGCAGAAATCAACACTTTTATTTCATCCGTGATTATTAATTCATCTCTACCGATAAACGTTTTATCATCCATAAAACTTATAACACGATGCTCAAAATATTTTTTTTGTTTTGGTGTGAGTCTATTATAAAAACTGAAGTTATTTTTAAGTATCGCTTTTTGATTTGGTTCTAGCTTTTTTAGTTGTAAATAAACATGATTGTAGAGTGGCTTTTTTTGTCGCATTATATAGGCCATTTCAGCCATTCTAAATCCATAGTACAACATCATAACAACCAATACAATTAAAAATATTGCAATGATTGTATTATTTAGGCTGGAATCTTTTAACGTAATGCTAATAATCATTGATTGGTAAACGTGAAATTAGAATTATAATTGCTGTTTGTTTCAACTTATACTTTTCTCTTCTTTATTACATACGTTGAAATAATAATCTTTTTAATCAACAGCGTATTTACCCCTTGATTTAACAATACTTCAACCTATTCACTTATAACTTGTTTGCTACATGCTATTTTTAATCTTCTGAAACTACTAACATATCTGGCGTAGCTATAGTTCTAAACCCATTGTGGTCTGAACCAGAATCAATGCTTACTCCCATCCTAGCCGAAATCCTAAAACTTGCACAATAAGATGCATGGCATAAAAACGACCCTCCTTTTATCACATGTTCTTTTTGATAAGGATTGTCAGGGCTATAAGCTGTAGTGGCACCTTTAGGATTTATTTGATTTTTTGAGGTATCAAGCTCCTTGTAATAATTAACGTTAAGTAAATCGCTTGTAAGCTCCCAAACATTTCCCATCATATCGTACAGACCAATGCTGTTAGCTGGATACGATTTTACCGAAGCAATATATTTAAAGCCATCAATCCCTTCATTTTTCACAGGAAATGTTCCTTGCCATGTATTGGCATTGTCGTTTAACTTGTCAAACTCATTCCCCCAAGTAAAAATATTATCGGTAGCTGTGCCTTGTGCTGCGGCTTCCCATTCAGCTTCTGTTGGCAGCCTTCTATTTGCCCATTTACAGTAGGCTTGAGCATCTTCATAAGCAACATGTACAACAGGTAAATCATCTTTACCTTTAATAGAACTATTTGGGCCTTCTGGGTGTTTCCAATTGGCTCCAACTTTCCATGTCCACCATTGGCTGTAATTATTCATATTAACAACAGCGTTTACATTTTTGTTGAATATTAAACTCCCAGGTTGCAAAATGGAGTCATGAGGTTTTTGCGTACCAGATGGCAGGTCTTTTTTCATGACTTCCCAATCTATAGGTCTTTCGGCAACAGTTACATAACCTGTGGCATCGACAAAGGCTTTAAACTTTTTGTTTGTTACTTCTGTAATATCCATAAAAAACCCATCCACACTAACTTTATGAGCTGGCTTTTCTCGCATCATCGCAAATTTATCAGATGCTTTTGCACCTCGTAAAAAAGTTTTCCCTTCTACCCAAACCATCCCTTCAGGCGTTACAATATTGGAAGGTTTTTCTTTTAAAACATCATAAACTTCTTCCTTTATTTCTTGCTCAATTACATTGTTTTTGGGTGTTTCTTTTGTCTCATTTTTACAATTGAAACACACAAGCAATATGGCAATAACGAGGAGTCTTTGGGTTTTAATTTGAAAATTCATTAAGTAAACTATTTATTGGGTAAATTTTATTTACATTTAGCTCCCAAAGCTAATAAATTTACAATGATTGTAGCTAAATATTAGGTTCAAAAACTATTGGCTTTAATGGATATAACAAGATTTCTTCATATTTTGTAAATCTTAAAAACTAAATCTTAGTAGACACTCATAACAAACACTATGATAGGAATAATTTCTTTTATTGGCTTTACGGTTCTTGTGGCAATCATTGCTTATTTAGCAACTAGAAAAACCGATGAATCATCATCTGATGGTTATTTTCTAGGAGGTAGGAGCTTAACAGCAGGCGTCATAGCAGGCTCACTCTTATTAACTAATTTATCTACCGAACAATTGGTAGGACTAAATGGCTCAGCATATACCGAAGGTATTTTAGTTATGGCATGGGAAACCTTAGCAGCTATAGCTATGGTAGTAACAGCCTTATACTTATTGCCTAGATATTTAAAAAGTGGATTAATAACCATACCTCAATTTCTATCAAACCGATTTGATGTCACTACCAAAACACTAACCTCTGCATTATTCTTAACAGGTTATGTTGTCGTGCTATTGCCAACCATTTTATATTCTGGTTCTTTGGCAATTAGCGGTATGTTTGATATTCCTGAATTATTAGGTGTTTCCGATAAGGTTGCACTATGGATATGTATCTGGGGAATTGGTGTTATAGGTTCAATTTATGCCGTTTTTGGTGGTTTAAAAGCTGTTGCAGTTTCAGACTCTATTAATGCCATTGGACTATTAATTGGAGGTGTTCTTATTCCTATATTTGGATTAATGCTAGTTGGTGATGGAAGCGTATTTGAAGGTATTGCTAAATTACAAACCGAAATACCCGAAAAATTTAATTCTATTGGTGATAAAACTGCATCTGTGCCTTTTGTAACTATTTTTACAGGTATGATGTTGGTACAAATGTTTTATTGGGGTACCAACCAACAAATTATACAACGTGCTTTAGGCGCTAAAAATCTTCAAGAAGGACAAAAGGGATTGTTATTAGGCTCTTTTATTAAAATACTTGGGCCTTTAATTGTTGTGCTTCCTGGTATTATTGCATACTATATGTCTCAACAAGGAATGTTAGATGTTTCTGCCCCAGACCAAGCTTATGGAGAATTAGTAAAAAAAGTACTTCCGCCAGAATTAATAGGGTTCTTTGCCGCTGTATTATTTGGTGCCATTTTAAGTTCTTTTAATAGTGTGCTTAATAGTTCTGTGACTTTATTTGGTATTGATATTTACAAAGAACACATCAATAAACAAGCCGATGAAAAAACTACAGTTAAATACGGAAAACTCTTTGGTATTGTTTTAGCTATAGGTGCTATGTTAATTGCACCATTTTTATCGGACTTAGATAGTATTTTTAGTTATTTACAACAAGTGAATGGTATTTATAGTATTCCTATTTTGACTATAATTTTTGTAGGGTTTGTTACTAAAAAAGTACCAGCTATTGCTGCTAAAGTTGGATTGCTATCTGGTTCTATTTTGTATATAATTAGTGAATTTATTATTAGACCTAACAGAATATCAAATGCCTTAGCAGAAGCTGAAGCTAGTGGAATAACATCTCCTGAAGCTTTAAAAATAGTTGAGGTAGATGCTTACCCTCACTTTTTACATATTATGGCCATTTTATTTTTGCTAAATATGGTTATTATGTTAGTTATAGGGCATTTTAGGCCTCAACAAATAGCATACGAACAAAGATTCACAAACGATGTAGATATTACACCTTGGAAACATGCAAAAGCAGTTGGTTTAATTATAGTTGTAATAGTTATATCAGTCTACGTATATTACTCTTAAGATAGAACGTCAACTGGTAATAGAAAATTAATCAGTTACTTCAAAAATTGCTTCAACCTCAACAGCCCAATCAGATGGTAATTGCATTCCAACTGCTGACCTTGCGTGCATGCCCTTATCTCCAAACACATCAATAAAAAATTCACTTGCACCATTAATAATTGAAGACGTATTATTAAATTCTTTACTACAATTAACCATACCAAATACCTTAACTACTCTAGAAATTGATTCTATATCACAAACAGACCCAACAGCTCTAATACAGTTAAATGCACAAATTTCAGCAGCTTTTTTAGCTTCTTCGACATCAATTTCAGAACCAACTTTACCTTGTATTTTATTGCCTTCCAAAAAAGGTACTTGACCAGATGTGAATACTAAATTTCCAACCCTAACAGCAGAGTTAAAAGGGAAACCTTCTGGTTTTAATGGTGCTGGCGTGTAGGAATATCCTAATTCTTTTAGTCTATTGATTATCATTGTATCATGTTTTAGTTAAAAAATTTCTTTTTTTAATATCGTATAAATTAAAACAATTTAAGTGACCTCGAGAAGGTTCACTTCTCGCATCCATAAAGCTCCGCTTTGAAAATACTTCAAACAAAAAAATGCTCAAGCAAGCTTTATATCATTTTCATTAAATGCTTCAGGATTGACTCCCTTTGGTCGTCTTTCCTCAAAGCTCCGCTTTGAAAAAAGAAAAGCCATGCTTACAAATTTAAGCGAGCTTGATTTGACGTACGGTTTTTCTTTTTATTCGTGACCTCGAGAGGATTCGAACCTCCAACCCTCAGAGCCGAAATCTGATATTCTATCCAGTTGAACTACGAGGCCAGTATTAATATTTAGAACCTGTTAAAGGAATACTACAAGCAATGAGAATTACATCAATTTTGACTTAACAATAGTAGAAATAGTTTTACCATCGGCTTGACCAGCTAGTTGTTTACTAACAACTCCCATAACTTTACCCATATCTTTCATACCACTTGCTCCAAGGTTTTCTATAACTTGTACCACAACTTTTTCAACATCTTCGTCACTCATTGCTTCTGGAAGAAATTGAGAAATAACTTCAGCCTCTGCCAATTCTGGTTTTGCTAAATCTTCACGACCTTGTTCAATAAAAATTGCAGCACTATCTTTTCTCTGCTTTACTTGCTTTTGGAGTATTTTTAATTCCTGTTCTTCGGTAAGTTCACTCGCTGCCCCACTTTCTGTTTTTGCCATTAGTATAGCAGATTTTACTGCTCTTAAAGCTGTTAATACTGTTTGGTTTTTTGCTTTCATAGCCTCTTTCATTGCAGCCATGATTTGGTCTTGTAAACTCATATTTATACTTGTTTTAGATTGTGCAAAGATACTAAAAAGTAACCTTTAGATATTTAATAAACACCTAAAAAGAAAACCCTAAAAACTTGAGGAAAATTTTTAGGGTTAAAAAAATAAGTGTTAAAACTACTGCTATTAATTAATCTACATTATCGTGTAAAAAAGAATTATTACTTCGTAATTGAACATCGTCGTTATCGTCCACACCTATGGACATTCTAGATGCACTTGTCTCCGATGAATGCTGCGCTTCGTTTAAATCGACACCCTGTCTTTTATAAGCTGGTTCTTTTTCTATATCGTCAATTTTTGCATTATTGAATTTATAATTAAATTCTTTCATTTTTTGACGACGCTCATTTGCTCTTTCTTTTAATATTTGAGAAATTGGGCTATTCATTGGGTCTAACTCTTCTCCCAAATTTTCTTCAGTTTCTTCTTGAATAATTTTTTTCTCAAAAACTATGTCTTCTTCAACTTCAAGAACTACTTCTTCTTTTTGCCCTTTTTCATTAATGGCAGATTCTAAAACAATATAATCGTCTAGTGCATATTTGGTTTCACCTTCTTTATTTGCTTCTGTCACAGGAATAAGCTCTACATAATCTTTTACAGACATATCTTTTATCTCATCATCCAGCTCAAAAGTGACTTTTTCATTGACCACTTCCTCCTCAACTTCTTCTTTTGGTGTAGATAGTGGCAAGTCGAAAGTCAGCATTATTTGTTCCTCTTCTACAGGCTCTTCTTCAATAGTCTCTTCTGCTACAACTTCATTAATAATAAACTCAGTACTATCACTTACGTTTGCAAGTACTTCATCATAAACCACATTAATATTCTTAATAATTTCGGTTGTAGGAATTAAATCCATGTCATGCTCTACTTCATCTTCGTCAACCAACGTATGTATCACTTTTTCTTCCTTAACTTCTTTTTCTAAAGTAATATCTGGTGTTATGATGGCAGGTTCTTTATCTTTTGACAAATCCTGCTCCTCTTCTAAAGAATGAACTACTTTTTTTGTTTCAGTATTAGAAATTTCATCCTGTTGTTCTACGTTAAATCCAGTAGCGATAATTGTTACTGAAATTGCTTCGCCTAAATCTTCATCTTCACCAACTCCCATAATAATATTCGCACCATAACCAGCTTCGGTTTGAATGTGGTCGTTAATTTCACCTATTTCATCAATAGTGATTTCTTGTGAACCTGAAACGATAAGCAACAATACGTTTTTGGCTCCAGTAATTTTATTATCGTTTAATAATGGTGAATCCAAAGCTTTCATAATAGCTTCTTGTGCACGGTTTGAACCTGAAGCACTGGAAGACCCCATAATAGCAGTTCCGCTATTACTCAACACTGTTTTTGCATCACGTAAATCAATATTTTGAGTGTAGTGATGTGTAATTACCTCGGCAATGCCTCTTGATGCAGTAGATAGTACTTCATCTGCTTTTGAGAAACCAGCTTTAAAGCCTAAGTTTCCGTAAACTTCTCTAAGTTTATTATTATTTATAACAACTAAAGAATCTACATGTTCGCGAAGTGTTTCAATACCTTTTTGGGCTTGGGCAATACGAATTTTTCCTTCAAACTGGAAAGGCATCGTCACAATACCTACCGTTAGAATATCCAACTCTTTCGCCATTTTTGCGATAATTGGAGCAGCTCCTGTTCCTGTTCCACCACCCATTCCTGCAGTGATAAATACCATTTTTGTGTTGGTATCTAACATGCGTTTAATGTCTTCTAAGCTTTCTACAGCTGCTTGTTCTCCAATGTCTGGATTTGCTCCTGCTCCTAATCCTTCGGTAAGGCTTACACCTAATTGAATTTTGTTTGGGACACCACTATTGTGAAGGGCTTGGGCATCCGTATTGCAGATTACAAAATCTACGCCTTTAATGCCTTGTTGGAACATGTGGTTGATAGCATTACTACCTCCACCGCCAACACCAATTACTTTAATGACGTTGGATTGATTTTTAGGTAAATCGAATGTAATATTCCCAATGTCTTTGTTGCTACTCATAAAATTAGTTTTACTGGTTTTGTATATTTTTTTACTCAGCGTTATCTAAAAAATCTTTAACGCGTTCGGTTAATTTATCCAGAAAAGATTTTCGTTCTTTTCTAGGTTGTTCAATGGTTTGTTCTTGTTCGTTATCGTCTAGTGTTTCATTCGCTTCAAGGGTAGCTTGTGCAACACTAATTTTTTCTAATCTTCTTTTTTCTTGACGTTTTAGACCGTCCATAACCAATCCAACTGCTGTTGCAAATAATGGGCTTGTTACTTCATCATCGCTCTCGCCTGCCAGATGCTCATTTGGATAGCCTATTCTGGTATCCATTCCTGTGATGTATTCTACTAATTGTTTTAAGTGTTTTAGTTGGCTTCCACCACCTGTTAAAACAATACCTGCAATAAGTTTCTTTTTTTGCTCTTCGTGTCCATAATTTTTAATTTCAACATAGACTTGTTCCACTATTTCAACAACTCTTGCATGAATAATTTTAGACAGATTTTTCAACGTAATTTCTTTTGGCTCTCTTCCTCTTAACCCAGGAATAGATACAATTTCGTTGTCTTTATTTTCTCCAGGCCACGCAGAACCAAACTTAATTTTAAGTAATTCGGCTTGTTTTTCTATAATGGAACATCCTTCCTTAATATCTTCGGTAATAACGTTTCCACCAAAAGGAATCACAGCAGTATGACGAATAATACCATCTCTAAAAATGGCTAAATCGGTTGTTCCGCCACCTATATCTATAAGCGCAACTCCAGCATCTTTTTCGTCTTCACTCAATACCGCATTTGCCGAAGCCAAAGGTTCTAATGTTATACCTTCCAGCTCCAATCCTGCGCTTTTTACACATCTTCCTATATTTCTAATTGAAGATACTTGACCAACCACTACATGGAAATTGGCTTCTAACCTTCCTCCATACATCCCTATTGGTTCTTTTACTTCGGCTTGCCCATCAACTTTATATTCTTGTGGTAAAACATGAATAATTTCTTCTCCAGGCAACATCACCAATTTATGTACCTGATTGATGAGTCTGTCTATATCATCCTCATCAATAACCACTTCGGAATTTGCTCTAGTTATATAATCGCTATGCTGAAGACTTCTAATATGCTGTCCAGCAATACCAACCGTAACTTCTTCAATTTTCATTCCTGAAGCAGCTTCGGCTTCCTGTACAGCTTGCTGAATGGATTGTATGGTTTGTGTAATATTATTCACTACACCTCTATGAACACCAAGACTTTTAGATTTTCCTATACCTAGGATTTCTGCCTTACCGTATTCATTTTTACGTCCAATCATTGCCACAATTTTTGTGGTTCCGATATCTAGTCCAACTGAAATATTATTACTCTCCATAATTTACTTTTTAGTGCATACAACTTGGTTATCAAACTGCAAATTCACTTTACTATATGTATCTAGCATGTTATCTTTTTTTGCCTTTTGATAAAATGCTTTCAAATTGCTTATTTTCTTTTCTAGGTTGTTTAAATCACCTAGCAATATTTCGAAATCAAAAGCTCTTGTTTTTAAGACAAAAGTTTCGTCTTCGTTTTGATAAATCTCTACAACATGTGTTTTTAAAAACTGGTCATTAAAAATTTTGTTGGCAATTGTATAAACATTACCTAATTTATTTTTTCTAACATGACCTGTTACCAAAGGCACACGTGCTGTATGAAACGCAGATAAAGGCATAAACGCGCCTTCGTCATCAATATAATATGACGCATTTGTGCTTACTCTTGCTATTGGTTTTCGCTGTAAAATATCGGCTCGAACCACGCCATTAACAGTAAGATGCACTTCTGCGGTTTTTATCATTGGATTAGATTTTAGGGCGTTCTCTAAATCATTCAAATCTAAAATTTCTTTAGGCACGTTTGTAAGGTTCTCTTCTTTTTGTATTAACAATTTATTAACCGATTCTTCCGTCATAAATAAATTGTTATCGCCTAAAAAACTCACTTTAATTTCTGTGATTTTTCTTACGTTATTTCTAAATGAAGAAAACACAAACACAAAGCTCACTAAAGCTATTAAAATCAAGCCTTTTATGTATTTCCAATTAACTCGCAATACTTAATTGTTCTTTTATATTATTAACTTCAACTCCTATATCTCCAGCACCAAGTGTCATTACAACTTGGGCATTACTTTTTTTAATTTCAGAAACAATATTTTCTTTACTTATCAAAGCTTTATTTTGATTGTTGATTTTACTTAACAACCAACTTGAATCCACACCTTCAATAGGCAATTCTCTTGCTGGATAAATGTCTAATAACAACACACTATCAAATTTTGACAAGCTTTCAGCAAATTCATCAATAAAATCTCTAGTTCTACTAAATAAATGCGGTTGAAAAATCACCAAAACCTCTTTGTTTGGATACATTTCTCGTACCGCTTGGTGCACTGCATTTATTTCTTCTGGATGATGCGCATAGTCATCAATAAAAACCAATTCATCCGTTTTAATTTGATATGTAAACCTACGCTTAACACCTTTGTAAGATGCTAATGCGCTGGCAAGGCTATAAGGAGCGCAACCTAATTCTATAGCCATTGCCAGTGCTATTAATGCATTCGACAAATTATGTCTACCTGGTAGGTTAAATAAAAAATCTTTAATATGTTGACTAGGTGTTTTTACATCAAACACATAGCTTCCGTTTTTAATTCTAATATTTGTTGCTGAATAATCGGCATCTTCATCTACAGCATAAGTGATTCCATTAATTGGAAGTCCTTTTTTTATAAATAGTTTTCCGTTAGGTTTTAGTCTATTGGCAAAATCCCTGAAAGAATCCTCTAAACTCTCTTTCTTTCCGTAGATATCTAAATGGTCTGCATCCATAGACGTGATGCAAGCCAAGTCTGGAGACAATGTTAAAAATGAGCGGTCAAATTCATCGGCTTCAACGACAGTCACTTTAGTTCCTTTTAAAATAAGGTTTGAATTATAATTCTCTGAAATACCGCCAAGAAAAGCGGTCATTTCTATATCACATTCGGCTAATAAATGCCCTAAAATACTCGTTGTTGTTGTTTTACCATGCGTGCCTGCAACTGCCAAACAATAGGTGTTTTCGGTTATTAAGCCTAATACCTGAGAGCGTTTTAGTACTTGATAATTGTTATTTAAAAAATAGTTGAGTTCACTATGTTCCTTTGGAATTGCTGGTGTGTAAACTACAAGGGTTTCCTTTGGGTTTAAAAAGTCCTGAGATATATTAGAAACACTATCATTAAAATGAATTTCCACTCCTATAGATTCCAACTCATTTGTAAGTTCTGTTGCTGTTTTATCGTATCCAGCAACTTGCTTACCATTAGCCACAAAATATCTAGCAAGCGCACTCATACCAATGCCTCCAATGCCAATAAAATAGATATTATGTATGCTTTTTAAATTCATTTGCTTTTTAAAAGTTTTTCTACCTCGTCTGCTATATCATTTGTGGCATTTACTAATGCTAATTTTTTTATATGCTCACCTAATGCTTCTTGTTTTTCTTTTGAATTATTTAAAAGCTTAAACTTGTTTTCAAAATCCACTTCTAAATCTTCTTCCCTAATTAAAATGGCGCCATTTTTTTCCACAATAGCATTGGCGTTTTTTGCCTGATGGTCTTCGGCAACATTTGGCGAAGGAATAAAAATTACAGGCTTCCCTACGATACATAATTCCGATACTGAACTCGCTCCTGCCCTAGATATAATAATATCTGCTGCTGCATACGCCATATCCATTCTGTTTAAAAAGGCATGTACTTGCACATCTTTTATATCGCCATTAATTTTATATTCTTGATAGTATAATTTCCCACATTGCCAGATAATTTGAACATTTTGCTCCTGGAAAAAATCCAGTTTCTTTAATATTAATTGGTTAATGCGTCTAGCACCTAAACTCCCTCCCAAAACAAGCAATGTGACTTTGTTATGTTTCAACCCAAAAAAGTCTTTTGCTTCAATAGATTTATTATCTAAACTGAGTAAATCTTGTCGCACAGGATTTCCTGTTTTAACGATTTTATCTTTTGGAAAAAATCGATCTAATCCATCGTAAGCAACACAAATTTTATTCGCCTTTTTTGAAAGTATTCTATTGGTAATCCCAGGATACGAATTTTGTTCTTGTATCAAGCTCGGAATCCCTTTAGACGTTGCCACTTGTAAAAATGGTCCACTAGCAAAACCTCCTGTACCAATCGCTACATCTGGTTTAAATTGCTTGATTATTTTTCGAGACCGCAACAAACTAGCAATAAGCTTGAAAGGAAACCATAAGTTCTTCAAGGTCAATTTTCGTTGTATACCTGAAATCCATAATCCTTCAATTTTGTAACCTGCTTGTGGTACTTTTTCCATTTCCATTTTATCTTTTGCTCCAACAAATAAAAACTCTGCGTTGGGATAACGCTGTTTTAACTCGTTAGCAATGGAAATAGCAGGATAAATATGCCCTCCTGTGCCTCCTCCAGATAATATGATTTTATAATTACTCATTTATATTGTCTCACTTAAAATTTCAAGTGGATTGTCTTCTCGTTCTTCTTGTTCTTTAATTTCTTGTCGTCTAGCGCTTACGCTTAAAATTATTCCTACTGCTAAACAGGTAATCCAAATAGACGTTCCACCACTACTTATTAAAGGCAATGTTTGACCTGTTACCGGGAATAATTCAACAGCAACTGCCATATTAATTAATGCTTGAAATACTATTGGGACTCCTACACCTATCACCAAAAGTTTACCAAAAATGGTGTCGGCTTTATGTGATGCTATTACTATTCTAAAAAGCAGTAATAAGTACAGTGTCATTAAAAATAATCCGCCTATTAAACCATATTCTTCGATGATAATTGCGAAAATGAAATCGGATGATGATTGTGGTAAAAAATTCTTTTGAGTACTTTTTCCAGGACCAACGCCTTTTATATACCCAGATGCTATAGCAATTTTTGCCTTTTCTATTTGGTAGTCTGCCTCAGTATCTTCTCCATTTGCGAAATTTTCTATTCGACTTGCCCAAGTGTCAATACGATTAGGCATAGCATCGGGAAATGCTTTAGCTACTAAAATAAATAATGAAAATGCCACAACTCCTGACAATAGAATCAACAACAAATATTTAATAGGATAACCTCCTAAAAAAGCCAATGCCATTACCATTGTAAAAATGATAGCTGTTGTTGAAAAATTAGCTGGTAAAATTAATACCAACACTAAAAATACAGGTAGCCAGAGCGGTAAAATAGTTTCTTTAAACGTGACTGTTTTATCTTTAATTTTAGATAAATATCTTGCCACATACACCATTAATACGACAGAAGCTAAAGTTGATGGCTGAAAAGTAAAACCAACTATAGGCACTTTTATCCAGCGTTTTGCATTGGTTAAACTTTCGGAAGTTTCTGGTTGAAACATGGTAGCAGCCAACAATACTAATACTACAGGAATCATAACCATAGACAGTCCTCTAAAATATCTATAGGGTACTTTATGTACGCCATACATAATTGCAAAACCTAGAAATAAATGCACAAAATGCTTAACAAAATAATTGAAGGTATCACCATCACCGCTTATATATGCCAAATTACTGGCAGCACTATACACAGGAAGGAATGAGAATATTGCTAGCAACGCCGCAATAGCCCAAATTAACCGATCTCCTTTTAAGTTGTTAAACAATAATTGCATTATAGTTTTCTTACTGAATTTTTAAATTGACGACCCCTGTCTTCATAATTTTCAAACAAATCAAAACTTGCACATGCTGGCGACAGCAATACATTATCACCTGCTTCGGCAATTTTGTAAGCTATTTTAACAGCTTCGCTCATAAACTGTGTTTCCACAATAATTTCGACCATATTTCCAAAAGTTTCAAACAGTTTTTTGTTATCAACTCCCAAGCAAATAATGGCCTTCACTTTTTCGTTTACAAACGGAAACAATTGTTTATAATCGTTGCCTTTATCCACACCACCCACAATCCAAACAGTTGGTGCATCCATACTTTCTAAAGCAAAATATGTCGCATTGACATTTGTCGCTTTTGAATCGTTTATGTACTGTACTTTATTAATGCGTAATACACTTTCTAAACGATGTTCTGCACCTTGAAAATTCTCAAGACTTTCACGAAGCGTGTGACTTCTAATTTTTAGTAAATGAGCAACTGTTGATGCTGCCATCGCGTTTTTAATATTGTGTTTTCCCTCTAAAGCTAAGTTTGCTGTTGGCATAATTATTTGGCTATTATCAATTAATATTTTTATGTTATTGTTGTCTAAATAAGCTCCTTGTTCCAATTTCTTGGTTAAAGAAAATGGTAATAATGTTGATTGAACTGGATGTGATTTTAGATAGTTTGTAATCTCTTCATCATCGGCATCATAAATCAGATAATCCTCTTTCGTTTGATTCATCGCAATTCTAAATTTAGAAGCGATATAGTTTTCAAACTTATACTCGTATCTATCTAAATGGTCTGGAGAAATGTTTGTAATAATGGCAATATGCGGTTTAAATGTTTTAATGCCATCCAGTTGAAAACTACTCAACTCCAACACAAAATGCTCATATCTCGCATCTAACATTTGCTTCGCAAAACTATCACCAATGTTTCCTCCCATTGCGACTTTTAAACCTCCTTCTTTAAGGATGTGATGTGTCCACATAGTTGTAGTGGTTTTACCATTGCTCCCTGTAATTCCAATAATGTTAGCCTCGGTAAATTGTGATGCAAATTCAATTTCAGAAATAACCGAAATATTGTTTGCTAACAATTTTTGAACTAAAGCCACCTTATCCGGAATTCCTGGGCTTTTCATTACGACATCTGCATTTAGAATCTTAGACTCTGTATGCGTTTCTTCTTCCCATTCAATCTCATTATGTATAAGAACTTCTTTATATTTTTCTTTTATTTTCCCCTTATCAGAAACAAACACTTCATATCCTTTTTTCTTTCCTAAAAGTGCTGTACCTACACCGCTTTCTCCTGCTCCTAATATTACTAAAAGCCCCATCCTAAATCCTTCCCCAAAGGATAAGGACTTACCACTCTGCTTTTATTGATTATGTCTTTATAAATTTCTTCTTTCAATTCCTTAATTATTTTTTCTCAACTATGAGATTCCTGCCTTCGCAGGAATGTTACCTAATCTTCAATGTGACAATAGAAAGTATTGCCAATAAGATTCCGACAATCCAAAATCGCGTTACAATTTTGCTTTCATGATATCCTGATTTTTGATAATGGTGATGCAATGGCGACATTTTAAATATGCGCTTGCCTTCACCAAATTTTTTCTTTGTGTATTTGAAATAGCTTACTTGTAGCATAACTGATAAATTTTCAGCTAAAAAGATGCCACACAATAATGGAATAAGCCACTCTTTACGAACTGCAATAGCTATTACTGCTATAATTCCGCCAATGGTCAAACTCCCAGTGTCTCCCATAAACACTTGTGCTGGATATGTATTGTACCATAAAAACCCAATAAGTGCTCCTACAAACGCCGCTATATAAATCGTGATTTCTTCAACACGTGGTATGTACATGATGTTTAGATAATCTGAAAAAATGATGTTACCAGACACCCAAGCAAAAATTCCCAGGGTGAGGACTATAATAGCTGATGTCCCAGCAGCTAATCCATCAATACCGTCGGTTAAATTTGCACCATTTGATACTGCCGTAATAATAAAAATGGCTGCAAGGATAAAAATTATCCAAGCATAAGGCTTTAAACTAGGACTAATCCACGTTATTAAGCTCGCATAGTCAAACTCATTTCCCTTCACAAACGGAATGGTTGTTTTTGTTGACTTTATTTCGTCTTCAAATAGTTTTGCAGGTGCTATATTAGGATTTTCAGCTATTAATTCTTGCTGTTGAGCAGTAGGTAACTTTTCTTTAATGGTCACATCATTATTAAAATACAAGGTAGTTCCCACTATAACTCCAAGACCTACTTGACCCAGTATTTTAAACCTTCCTTTTAAACCGTCTTTATCATTTTTAAATTTTTTAATGTAGTCATCAATAAACCCAATAATTCCTACCATGGTTATTGCGCTTGAAAGTATCCATAAACCACTAATAATTAAAGTAACAAATAACCATACTACGTTGAGTCCTCGAGCGGCCGCAGCGGCTTGCCCTAATCTGAGTAAAGTGAGTGGTTTGCCTGCAAAAGCCAGAATAGTAAGTAGCAGAAGACAGTGAGGCCAAAACCATTGAACTTTATCCCAGCCGTTTTGGCTTAAATCCCCTGCTCCCCAAATAAATAGGTTTCGAGCATACTGATCGTTTAGCAAAATCAATGCTGTAGTAATGGCGCCAAAAAGCAAGTTGACGGCCATACCTGAGAGTATCAAAGATAATCCGGATAAATTACGGACACCTGATATTAACAAGACAAACCCTAATGCCAGTGCCGCGCCTGACATAGCGGCAAAAACTTGAAACTCTGTCTGTCCTTGAGGCCAAAAAATGGCGAGTACAATTAATCCTAACCAAGCACCACTGGACGTTCCTAAGGTTACCGGAGATAGCAATGGGTTAAGTGTAAGTTGTTGAATTACGCTCCCAATACATCCCATTACAGAGCCTACTAACAGTGCCATCACCAGTCTAGGAAGCCGAGAAAATCCCCAATCAATTTCATCGAACCCTTGTGCTTCCTGTCCTGAAATAATGGAGAGTTGGGTTGAAATTGATAACGAGGAATCGATTTGTAAGTAGCAAACCGCCGTAAATAAAAAGGCGTTTACTAAGAGGAAAGCGCGTATCATTGTTTAGGGTGCCACCGATAATAATGCGGTTGTCAGCGCTTCGGCTAAATATTTTAAAGACATGGCTCCGCCATATGTCCAGGTGGATTCAACTGAAGCGGTGTGTTTGTTAATCACAAACGGCATGGCTTGCCATAACCTAGATTCTTGGAGTTTTTTCACTTGATAAAAAGGCTCGAAATATAAAAGAATACCTTGATCTATTTGTTTAAGGCTCTTTAAACGTTGTTGATTAATTCCCCACTGACTGGTTGGTAATGACAATGCTGGCTCTATGCCTAAACGGTTAAGAGCGTATTGAGGCATAGAGTTGTCTCCATATACATAGGCAGAGGTTGTTGAGGCAAATCGTAGGCTGGTTACGGGGGGAATACCGTTAGGAAACGAACGTTTTAGTTGATTTGATAAAGTGTTAAAAACCTCTTCTCTAGCGGTGAGTTTCTGCTGTGCTAATGCGGTCTTATTGAGTAATTTGGCTATTGTTAAAAAAGCTAAATCAGCTTGCTTTGCATTATTGTGATCTTCTCTATAGGTATCAAAAACAACAACGGGAGCGATGTGTTCTAAACGAGCCTGTTGAGACTTTAGTGCATCTGAAATAAGAATGACATCTGGTTTAAGTTGAGCCAAGCGTTCTAAGTTTGGCTCGGCTCGGTTACCTATGTCTATAGTTGCATCTGGAATGGCTGGTTTTACAAC
>CAKZMU010000021.1 GCA_937129145.1 uncultured Lacinutrix sp.
TTTTCTTTGTAAAAAAAATATTCATTTTTTTAGTTCTGATGCAAAAGGAAGCAATCTAAAGCAACAAAATCCATATCTAAAGAATTGCATAATACTTGCCTTATATTTCAATGGAAGGTACAACTTCGTGTTAAGTCCGTACCAAGTCCGAAGAAAAGTAAGTTTCATTTAAATTAATTATGTTATGGGTAAAATAGCTCAAGGTATTTTAGGAGGGCTTTCAGGTAAGGTTGGAAACGTTATCGGTGGAAGCTGGAAAGGAATTGACTACATTAGAATTAAACCTTCAAGTGTAGCCAATCCAAGAACTGTTGGTCAAGTAAACCAAAGAACAAAGTTTACTGCCACTTTAGAATTTTTACAGGCTGTAAAGCCTTTTATTAAGTTAGGATATAAAGGGTTAGCTGTTAAGAAAACAGAATTTAATGCTGCGATGTCGTATGTATTAAATAATGCAATTACAGGTACTGAACCTAACTTTGTTGTTGACTATCCAAACGCTTTAGTAAGTCGTGGAGGTTTATCTGGTGTGCTAAACCCAACGTCTGATTTAGCAACTGCTGGAGAAGTAACTTTTGGTTGGGATGATAACTCTGCTGAAGGTAACGCAAATGCTACTGACAAGGCAATGTTGATGGTTTACAATCCATCAAAAAAGGAATCTATTTCTTTACTTGATGGTGCGGACAGAACAGTAGGGACTCAAATTGTTCCAATCCCAACAACATATGCAGGAGATACAGTAGAGCTATTTATGGCTTTTATTACTGCTGATGGTAGTCAAGTATCTAATAGTATTTATTTAGGCTCTGGAACAGCTAATTAATGCTTGGTGTTTTTATTTAGAAACCGCTCTAATCGAGCGGTTTTTTTTATGTTATATTTGTTCAGCTATTTGTTAATAATTGTTACTAATCTTCTCTTATTATGTATTTTTTGTATGCTATTTGTTGCCCAAATGCAATAGTACCAATGGATATAGGGTTAGTTAAATATTGTATTGGTAAATAAATAATATACTAGTGTGTAAATCATATAAATTATTGGTCATAAACCATATCTCTTTATATTTTAATGATTTTTGTAACTGCTCTAAATTTATCATCTAGTATTAATTCAATAAAGTAAACCCCATACGCAAAATCAATTTCGAAATCAAAATCAGAAGCATTATAATGATAAAAATTATCAACTTCTTTACCAAAAACATCAAAAATTTTCGCATTAATTTTTCTATATTTTTTACCTAAATTAATATATATATTTCCCGAAGTTGGATTTGGGAATATTTTTGTAATCAAATTATTTGCATTTTTAATTTCCAATGTTTGATTTATAGAAAAATCTGTGACAACAGGAAAATGATCTGATGCATTTGAAGTATTCATTTGATTGAGATCATATAGTGATAATCTAATATTAGACATAATTTCTGTTTGTAATACAAATGATTTTTCTGCGATTAATGTGTAATCAGAAAAAATTATAAAATCCAGTTTACCTGGAGGGAAAACTTGCCCATCTGATCGCCAAGTATATCCCATTCTAATATCGGTTTGAATACAATTCTCTTCAGTTAAATCACTGTCATCCCAATCTAAAGGAGCGCCTTGTCCATAAGATGCTGTATCTTGAATGTCTCCAGTTTTCAAGGTCTTTAGTTGTTGTGAAAAACCAACTAAATTTAAATCACCTCCATAAACAAATGGGGTGTTTTCAGGTAATGTAATATCTCCACCAATTGATTTGGCATCTAAAATAAATGCAGCATATTGATCAACTTGATCTTGTCGGTCAACATCAGCCCCACAACAACTTAAATGAGCATTAGTAAAAAGCAAATCTGTACCATAACTATTTGGCAAATCAATTAAAACAGGAAATTGTCTAGTTAAACCATCCCATCTTTGTATAATCTCCCATTTTGAGACTGTAACTTCTCCTCCATGCTTTTCAACATACCAACCATCCATATTCCCCAAGGGAATCCAAGTATCAAAAAGTGACTTAACATAGGGTTCTGATGTATCAGCACTTTCAATAAACCCTACTATATCTGGATTTAGCACTTTAATAATATTTTCAAAATCATCGATTCTATTAGAATCTAATAAACCATTTAACAAAGTATTATAGGCTAAAATTCTAATATGAGAGGCATCAGACTTATTAATATTTATTGGCGTATATGGTTCTACAGGAGTCTCATCGAAAATATACGTAAAAACACTTCCTACATTAGGAATTTTGTCAAAATTATTCTCATTCTTTAGTAATATTTTTATTGTTGAATGTGAAAACAAAGGATTAATTCCGTCAGGTATAACATCTCTTGCAATTGCTATTTCAAATTCATCTGAAGTTACTGTTGGAGCAGCTCTTAATTTTATATCTGTAAATCCAACTTGCGAATAAGGTATTACATTATAATGAGCAAACAATTCTGTAAATAATATACCAATTTCTGTTCCATAACCCTGTTGTATATTAAAACCTGTACTTGTATCATTATCAGTATCAATAAAGATTCCTAATTCGTGTGAAATTTGATTATCTGTTAAATCAAACTCTGAATTAGCCTTTATTTTAATAAACAAAAACTCGCTATCATTTGTGACCTGAATTTCTAAAAAATCTATACCTTCAATAGTTTCATTTAAATCGGTAAATGTGGTTAAATCTGAAGTCCAATCATCAAAAACACCATCAATAATTATTGGTGCAGATTGAGAATAAATCAATGAATAGGTTAATAATATTATATAAAGTAATTTACTTTTCATAGAAAAAAATTATACAATTTTAATCTTATCATTCAATTTTAGAATTTCTTTTATGAATAACTCGTTACTTTTGGGGCTAATATATATTTCTTTATAATTGTCAAATTTAACAATTAAACCTTTTGTAGCTGTTGCCATTTTATATCCGCTCCATAAGGTTTTGTTCTTAACAATTGTATTTATTCTAGAAACCTCTATTTTACCATAGAATGGTCCGCTTTTATATTTAAAATATTTATTTTCAATATAATAGCTTGTATTAAAGAAACCCCAAATAATAATGGTCAAAAAAAATATAAAAGTAAAGTATATTAATCCGTTAATTAGCTGAATACTGTTACTAATTAAATCAAAAAAGAAGATCCCAATAAAAAAAATATTCAAAATAATAAGAACACTTAAATGAGATCTACTTTTTTTGCTATTAAACTTCACTAAAACTAAACTTTTAAAATTTCAACTTTGTTAAACTAAGTGTCAATTTTTTATCAATTTAAAAATCGATTTTTCTCCCTGACTAGATTTTATTTCTACAAAATAAACCCCAGGAGGTGAATTTATATTAAAATTAAATCTGGAAACATTTAATTTTTTAAATGTATTAACTAATTGACCAGTAATATTAACAACATTTATATTGATTTTTTCATATACCCTATCAAAAGCAATAGTAATATTTTTTAAAGTTGGGTTTGGAAATATTTTAACGCTTTGTGTAAATGCATTGCTTTTTGAAGATAAAGTTGAAATACTCCAAGAAAATGCATCTAAAGCCATATAATCCAAATCACCAGTTCCAGATATTATAATTTCATCAATTGCAGTATCCGAATAATCTGAAACTCCTTCTGTAGCAAAGTCGATATAGGTATAGCCGTTATTGGGTGAAAAAGTGACTGGGCTTGCAAAACCAGAAGATTTGGTAATAGAAAACATTTCTATGCCATTTCTCATACCTGATAATATAAGTGTTCCAGTTGTATTTGATAGTGAAAGAGTGGAGCAAAATAAATATAATGAGCTAATTGTAAAGTAAGCACCATCACTAGTAGATATTTCCATACTAGTTCCATTGTTGCTGCCATTATTAGCTCCTGCGTTATCAACAAATTTGTTGTCAGGCGAAGAACCGTTCCATCCGCATCCTAAACAAGTATCAGTATTTGTTCCAGAGGTATAACCATGCGTAAAAATATCATACCCTTCAGCAGAAGCACTTGAAATATTAAAACTTTGGCCGTTATCAAAAAAAATGGTAAATCCTGCTGATTCTGTTTCAAAAATTTCAGTAGATTGAGCACTTAAAATAGACACATTATATATAATGCCAACTATTAAAAAAAAATGTTTTGTGTAATATTTCTTCATTGATAGTTTCTTTAATTATAAAATTAAAAAACATACTCATGACATCATACTCTCAACATTTATTTGTTGGCTATGAATGTATATTCGAGTGCAAAACAAATTAATCGTGTGCGATTTAAACAATTAAATGGTAAATAAAACCAAAACTTAGCATTATAAAATAAGAACTTTTTTGGTTATTGACTCTTTACCTGAATTTACTTTAATTAAATAAATCCCTTCCTTTAGATTTTTATTATTAATTGTAAATAAACTTTTGTTTGAATCTGAATTCTCTAATAGTAAGTTACCCGAAAAATCAAATAATTGATAGGAAAAAGTTTCTAGTTCTTTACTGATTTGAACTTCAAAAACACCATTAGATGGATTTGGTTGAACTTTAAAGTCAAACAATGGATGATGATTAGTTTTAGGATTGTGTTTATCTTTAGGTCTAACAAATTTGGCCGTTTTGAAGTCGCTGCATTCAGTAATAGATGGATCTATTTCAAGAGATACATAAGATGAACTATTAGGTTCAAGTAAGGTGCCTTCTATAATATTTATACTATTCCTAGCTTTAAAATTTACAGTAGCATTCTCAATAAACTGTACATTACTTATTGAAAGGTTATTTAAAATATTATTTAGTTTAAAATCCCAACGATAAAATATGTGGTTTGTTATTTCAGCATTACCATCTAATTTATTTATTTCATCTGCAAACATAACAGCTTTACCCATTTCTAACTTTCCAGCTCCAATATTCCCAAAATAGTTTTGATTAATACTCATATGCTCCACATCTTTTGCAGTTAGTTTAAGGATGTTTTCAACTTCATATGCAGACAAGCAAGGATTGATTGTTATCATTAGACCAGCAGTTCCAGACACATAGGGTGCTGCTCCAGATGTTGTTCCTCCGTAAGTAATATATTCTATTTCACCCAAGTGCGAATATTTACTATACACCATACCTAAATCTGATGATGCTAAAATATCTACTTTATTATTACTTCCTGTAGTTACAACTAATCCATTAGGACTGATAACTTGTGTTCCTTCTCCAAGATTATCTAATTCTACCTCTCTTGGGTAACCATTATATATTAATCCAATAGGAAAACCAGGATTTCCAACATCTACATTTGGGGCAAAAGAATCTTCTACATAAGATTGACCATAATTAACTGTTGGTGAACTCCATACAATTGCATGATGCTCATTAATTTCATATGAATGCATAATATTTGACACAGAAATAACACCATTATAAGATGCAGGGTAGCCAAATTGAACACCAGTATATTCTGGAGCCCATTGCCCGTTACCACCATTTATTTTGGCTATAAAATCTGTTTCTGTTTGATAACTATTTCTATTACCTGCAGAGGCTATTAATATTGCATCATATTCTTCAACTAGAGTATTAATAATGTTTTGTTCTGCAACAAATCCAACATCTACAGGAGAATTATAAAAATACTTAACCCAACTCATATTAAATACTCTAAACCCCATCTTCGCTAATTGTACAAGATTTTCATATACAGCATACGTCAAAGATGTACTGCTACTAGTAGGTGCTGCAGTCATTATTAGGTCGCAATCATAACAAACTCCTGTTGTCCCATACCCATTATCACCTTGACCAACTGCTTTAATCGCAGTACCAGTTCCATGATGACTTGTTAAATCTGTAGGGTCATATGGATTATTATGTTGAAAAATACTCTCATTAAAAAAAGTCGTTTTTTCAAGAAAATCAGGATCCTCTTTATTAAGTTTTGCATCCGAAATAACAATGGTAGTACCTTTTCCAGTAGTGATATCCCATGCGATAGGAGCACCCATATAATCTAATTCGCTTCTATCAAAAACTCCAACATTTGTATTAGGACTTGTTGGTCCATAATCATTTGGGTAAGATGCGAGATTATTAATAACATTTGTTAAATCTTCAATTAAAGTAAATCTTGAAGAAAATTTAGATGTCATTTCTTTTGATAAATCTGGGCTAGTAGTTTCTAAATAAAATACATTTAAATCTCTAACTCTTGGTGATGAAGGAAATGTTTGCTTGAAGGTTTTAACATTGTATAAATCAAAAAAAACCTTCAATTCATTATCCTCTCCATCGTATTTTAATTCCCCATCTAATTCAACAAATTTTGGAGCACTTAAATAATTATCTAAATGGACGTAATACTTAAAAAGTGTTGTTTCTTGTGAGTGACCATTAAAAAAACTCACAAGGAATATCAATGCTATTATTGAATGTTTCATCTTAATTGTTTTTCTTAAGAACAGTAATTTCTTTATTTAATTCAATAACATATAATGTGAGTTCTTCTATTTTCTGTAATAGAAGTTTATTCATTTCCCCTAATTCTATTCCCTTTTCTTCTACTTCTTTTCCGCTAGGAATATCTTTTAAATGACCATTGTCGTGAATATATTTTTCTACTTCAAAAAGGCTTGGTAATTTGTAATCTTTTTCAAACACATAATCTGCCCAATTTGTATAAACTTTTACTGCCGTAGCTCTAATTTTTCCATTCACTGATAAACGATAATTAATATCTTCATCAGCAAAGGAATTTGTACCAATGCCAATGTTTGAATTTACAATAATATTTCCTTCAACTAGGGCACTACCATGTCTAACGATTAGCTTATGTCCTTCGTTTTCTAGATACGAAGCGTCTTCACCAATAATAATTTTTGAATCTATTTTGGGCATAGACAAATAACTACCTCCACCATCAGATCTTGAAACCTCAAATATTTTTGTTTCATTTTTTCTAAATAAAGACAATGAAGTGTTTATATCACTAGCTTGAAAACTGAACCTAAGACTCCCATTAGTACTATATATTGACTGACTCACATAAGGACTTGTTGCACCTTCATCAAAATTAAATAATCTTTTATTTGATGATATTTGAGACCCCATTTGTAGTAAAGAGCCCTCATAATTTATAAAAGGATTAATAGATAATAAAGCATTAGGTGAAAGTGTGCCTATCCCAACATTCCCTTCTTCTGGAAAAGTGTTTTGCGCAAATGATGTGACTATTGGTGAAAGAAAAAAGAGTAAGAGAATTGATTTTTTCATGATTTTTTTATTAGAAATAAATTTTTATAAACCAAATCTATACTTAAAAAAAATCTCAATGAAGCATGAATATTTATTTGTGAATTACTAATATATATTTGCTCAATAAAATGCAAACAAAACTTAATTATTCAATAATCTGTTAAGAAAAAATTCTCTTTTACGATTAGATACAGGAATTTTTTGACCCTTGTCCAGTATAATAAAACCTCTTTTATCATATCTATTAATATGATTAATATTAACATAATATGATTGATGAGTTCTTATAAAACAACAGCTAGGTAGTTGATCTTCAAAATGTTTTAATGGTTTTGAAACCAAATAAGATTTACCGTTTGATAAATAAAAAGTTGTATACCCGTTCTCAGACTTACAAAAAGATAATTCACTTAACTTAATTATTTGATAGACATTTTGAAGGTTGAGAATTAAAATATCTGTTTGACTATTATTTGCTTTCATTAAAGAAAAAATATTATTTATTTCCTATATAGTCTAAGGCAAACTTTAATACAGCATCTTGATTATTTAAATAATCATCAATATTTTTAGACACAAAAAAATCTGGCATTACTCCTCGTTCATCAGAAAATGAATTTGCCGAAGTAATGTATGTATATCGTCCTACTGCGTAGAATATCTCAGTGTTTCGCATTCGGTGACTAATTTGACCTCCTGTACAAAATTGATTAGAGCCTAACTCTTCGCCTATAATTTCCCCTAATCCTAAATGCTTAACAATAGACATTACGTGCCCAGTAGTTGAACCTCCATTACCATCAATTAAAAACTTGACTTCACCATTAAATCTTGATAAAAATGGAGTAATAGGTTCCTTTTTTTCATTAAAAGCTGAGCTTGAAAAATATACGAAAGGTTCATTTGCCAAGTATCGTAAAAGATAAATACCTGCATCGGATGGTCCTCCACCGTTCATTCTCACATCTAGAATTAAATTACTTACCTTTTTTTCAGAAATTTCTTTAAAACTTTTATCTATGAACTCTTTATATTCAGAAAATTTACCACCATAGTATGCAAAAGAACGTATTGTTATTATCGCCAAGTCCTTTTCATTATTTATTTGCAAGCATAAATTTTTTTGGCACACATTTGAAGAATTTATTCTAGGTTTGGGCTTATAATTAGTTAGTTTTAATAGTTCAATTCTTTCATTTGTCTTTTTTAAAGTTATATTATAAGAACTAGGAAAATTCAAAGAATAAGGAATGTATGCAGATGAATAAGCATTAAAAACATGTCTTTTTGAGCTTTCGATTTTCCCTTGCGATTTTATATGCTTAAAAATATCATCTTTAATTTTTGAAATTTTATTCCCATTTATTTCAATTATTTCATCTCCAGCACTAATTTTTCCTTTGTTAGTCAAGGGGTCATAAACATATAGTTTTCCACCAATTAACTTTGTTTCTAAAGGAAATCGTAACGTAATTGGAAGTATTGCATTTTCTTGATTAAAATAACCAAATCCTGAGTGCCCACAATTAATATTTGCAATTATTTCACTGCAGTGCCAAATGAATTCACTAAAAGTAGTTTGGTTTGTTATTTTTTCCTTTTTGCTTTCTAATGCTGACCAAAACTCTTCTTCTTCAATAAATTTAAATGGATGAGGGTTTCTTGTTGTAATTGTTTTTGCTAGTTCATCTATATCCTCAATATACTCTTTTTTAGAATAAATTTTATAAAACTTAGTGCTATCAATGCTGGGGTATTTAATCCTATCAACCCATTCAGCTGCATTTGAGTTTTCAGAGTCTAATAATAAAGCTTTTTGATAATTAACTAAAGATTCTTGCAAGTTTCCATTTGAATAATAAGCTTCGCCAAGACTATCATATGGATTTGCCAAATTTGGAAATTCTGACACTAAAAGTTCAAATATTTTAATTGCTTCTTCAGTCTTTCCTTCATTTAAAAGTTGATAACCAAAACTATTCAACTCATTTTCATCATTAAAATTATAGTAATCGGAACTATCCTTCTTTAACTCATAATAAAATTCAATAGTTTCATTAATATTTTTTTCAAACACATAATCCATAGCTTTGCTTATTGAATACTGTTTATCTTCATTTACTTTAGTTTTTTTGCAACAAAAATTTAGAATAATAAGAATAAATAATAAATATGATTTAAAAGAAGTTTTCATTTGTGAAAATTTTAGTATGCTCAAAGAACTAAAAATTTGCAAAATAAACGTTATTGAATTGGAAGCAAGTAGTACATAATTATAATTATGTACTTTTAAATCGCTCTTTATATTTCAATGGTGTAGTGCCAACAATTTTCTTAAATTCTTTATAGAAAGTTGTTTTGGAATTAAATCCAGATTCTAATCCAATAGCATCTAACGAATACTTGGTATTAGATTTAAGTATTTTTTTTGATTCTTCAATTCTATATTCATTAACGAAAGTAGAAAAGCTTTTTCCAATATTATCATTAAGTAACTGTGAAAATTGATGCGTTGTAATATTCAATTTTACTGCTACTTCAAATAGTTTAAGGCTTGGGTTTCTATATAATTTCTCTTCAATCATCAATTCTTTTAAATGATTCTTTAAAACCTCGGCAGTAGATGTTTTTATTTTTTTATTTGCGTATTTTATTTCTGTATTAAAAATCTTGTTAGACACTTTTTTATTAAATAAGAAATACAAAAAAACTGAATAAAAAATAACTGAGTAAAATATTGATCCAACAATAAAATAAGAATACTCAATAAAGTGATAAATAGCCCAAATTATTAAATTTGCAATACACAAAAATATTAGCCAAAATTCTTTTGGTGAGCATTTTTTTTTAATAAGATACTTTAAAAAATATGCCGAAAAAATTATATAAAGTAACCATTGAAAATTAATTAATTTCAAAAGATACGTTTTCCATAAAACAATATTATCTTGAAACGGATAAAAAACATATGCAAAAATTACAACTACTATCCAAATTAAAGATTGATATTTAATAAAGTTTATTTTTTCCTTTTCCGAATTAAGTACAGATAAAATATAATAAAGCAAAAAGGGCCCAATAAGAACAAAAATTACAGGTCCAGATTGTAGAAAAGAGATTGGATCTGCTCCTGCGAAATAGTAAAATAAAGATTTTAAAACTCTAATATTTAGAAATAATAAGAAAATCCCAAATAGTTTGTTTGATAAAACTTTAGGCTTCTTATAGAAGATAAAATATAAGCTTAATAGAAAGCTATTAAACAAGCCTATTGCTCCAAAAAAAAATAAAATTTTGGAAAAAAAATCCATAAACCTCTCAGATTAATCGTCAATATTATATGTGCAATTTTAAACAATTTCAATTAAATAAAAAACACTAATTCATACCATTAATTAAATAAACTCTATAAGTTTAGTAGTCTCGCTATAAAAGCATCTCTTTTACGAGTTGATACAGGGATTTTTTTACCATTTGTTAGTATCAAAAACCCTCTTTTATCGTATTTGTCAACAAAATTTATATTAACATAATATGATTGATGAGTTCTGAAAAAGATATACTCTGGTAATTGTGTTTCAAAATATTTTAAAGGATTTGAGGCTAAAAATGATTTTCCAGAGTAAAGATAAAATGTCGTATAACCTTTATCTGACATACAGTATGCTAAGTCTCTTAAATTAATAACTTGATAGGTGTTTTGAAGACTAAGAATTAAGTTATCTTCATGAACTTCGCATTCACCAATAATAGTTTTCTCTTCAGAATGGTCAAATAATTTTAACTTTATTTTTCTAATAAAATTCATAGTGAAAATTAATTAATATAAAACGTTTGTTTTGTAATTATGGCATCAGATTCATAATATGGGCTTATCATAACATCTAATGGGCGAGGTTTTAGAATTCTTTTAAGCAAATTATGTTCAAAAAGATCAAATGACTTTTCTTCTACAATAAGTTTTAATGGTAAATTGATTTTAGAAGTAGTAAAAGACACTTCAAGAGGTATATTATTATCAACATAATATTTTATTAATTGATCAGTTTGTCGTTCAGTGAAAAATTCATCATCATTAACTAAAAGTCCATTTACTGTTAGGTTCTTAATTATTATTTCTCGATCTAAATAAAGAATGATATTACTTAGATTTCTGTTGGGCTTAATTTTAAAATTTAAATAGCTTTTATCATCTATAATATGATGTTTTATAAGTTCAAAACTACTATTATTAGTATTCATGAATTGAACCTCATTATAATATGAGAAATTTTGATTTTTAAAATAAATATCTTGATTTGAGTTAGAAGATTTTTTAGGGTTAACCCCAAGATTTTCTTCTAGCCAATTATCTATTTTATCGTCATAGGTAGCAAAAAAAGCAGTAGACACATCCTTATCTTCAAAATAAACGAGACTCTTAGGGTTTTTTCTTAAAATACTATAATTACTTTTAAAATGAGCAAGTGTAAAAAATGCAATTGATGCAAATAGAACAAGAGATATGAAAACCTTTTTAAATTGAATATATCCATAAACTGGAAGTAATAATCCAAAAACTAGCACTACAAGTAAACAACTTATCATAATTGAATTCAACCCAAGAGTTACAGGAATAAACTCAATCAAAGGAGGGAAAATAAATAATAATGGAGCCGATAAAAATGTTATTATTAAAATTGATCTTTCACTATATCTTATTAAAATTAATGTAGATAATAACCCAAAAAATAAAGGTATAATAAAGAATCCTGCTCCCTTAAAAAACAGACTAATTAACACATTTATTATTATCCAGGTAAATAAAGGTGCTATGGAACTATTTTTTATATCATTTTTTATATAATATGTCTTATAAACTAATGAAGTTATTAACACTGATAGCAGTACAAAAAAAGTAATATAATAATACCCATTGTAAGTGAAGTTATGTTGTAAGTCGGAATATTGAGGGTAAATTTTAAGCAATAATTCCCATCCAAAAAAACCAATAACTGTTGATGTAAATATTGAAATAAGGAACGGAATAAAACCCTTTAAAATTAACTTTATTTTTAATTCATTTTTCTTTAATCCATGGTAAATAAGAATAAAAAACAATAAAATAGCTAAAATAGCAAGCGGCAGAACTACCGTAAAGGGGAAGTGAATTATTTTCAGAAATGGAAAATTTACATATACTAGCTCTTCATTGGCTGTTAGATTTGACAAATCAATGTTACTAAAATGCCTAAGCATAGGTATCAAATATGTGCCCTGATGGTAAATTGAACTTCTACTAATATTGTCTAAATTATCATTTTCTGTATGGTAATTCATATAATCATCAATAAATGCAAAAAAGATTCCCTCTACATCCCCATATTCTCTATAGACTGTCGAGTCAGTATTATTAGGAAGTATTTTATAAATTGAATATAAAAGGGATGATGTAACCGGATAATCAATTCCAGAATCTATGAAGGATTTTAGGATTTTAGAATTTCCATTATTAGTTTCGATAACCATATGTGATGGCCCGCTAGACCCTCTAGCTTCAAAATTAATAGCAAACCCAACATCTTTTGCCCATGGGTGTTTTTTCATAAAAACCTTAGCGCCTAACATCCCTAATTCTTCAGCATCTGTAAATAAAACTATAATATCGTTTTTAGGACTGTTATTTTGACTCAAAAACACTCTAAGACTCTCAAGTATAGTTGCTAAGCCGCTTCCTGCATCTGACGCACCAAAAGATGCTATTGGCGCACTATCATAATGAGCAGTTATCAATAACGCTTTCTCGCTATTAGTCCCTTTGATTCTACCAATTATATTTTTAGGCTTTATGAAGCAATTATATTCTTCATCATAAAAATCACTTTCTTGAATTTGAATTTCAATTCCTAGAAATTCTAATCTTTTTACTAAATATTCCCTAACCTCTTTATGCCCTCGACTTCCATAATAATGTTGGGTTTTTGCTATTTGCTTTAGATCGTTAATAACATTATCTGTAGAAAAACTTTCAAAGTTAGTTTTGCTTGTTATATTATCTCTTGGAATTAAACTATAAAACGAAAAAAAAATAAATAGAATAATAAGTAGAGTTGAAGATATTTGATAAGTTTTTTTCATGTAGCGTATTTTTAATCAAAAATAACTTGATATACTAAGGTTTAAAACCTAAAAAAGTTTAATGCGTATTTTATCACAATGAATAGGTGGATATCGTCTATAAAGCTTTTATATTCATATAATAATTAGTTCAATGTTATTTTATACTTATTTATCAAGTATAAAAACTCGTTTAGCGTATTACATTTTAACTATTGCTAAAATTGATAAACCTTTACATTAAATTGAACAAAGTTATGATTTACAAACACAGTTATATTGCCGTATTTTTTTGCTTATTTAGTATCTACTCAATCTCTCAAAATTCTGAAACAGAAATTCCGTTGTTGAATTTTAACAAAATAGATATTGATAAGTTTATTAAAGTAACATTAATTTTTGGAGATAAAGAATCAATAGAAATACTTGAAAACAATAATGATCTAGAGATAGATTATAAAATCAATAGAGATAAATTATTTTTAAAATTAAAAAAGCCTAAAAGAAAAATAACTATTGAAGAAAAATATATTCATCTTAAAATTACTTATAACAAATTAGTAGAAATTGCAATTAAAGGAAACCAGACAATAAATTGCAAGAATCTAATAAAATCCGATGAGTTAAAAATAGTAGGTTATGGTAATTCGAATTTATACATTAGCAATGTTTCATTAAAACATCTTAAAACTCGAATTTATGGTAATTTCAATATTTCAATAGAATCTGGCAATATACAATCAATGAAAATAAGAGCATTTGGAAATTCTCATGTCCAATTAAAAAAAGTTAAAGTAAATAGAGCTAGAGTCCTTGCTTATGGGAATAGTAATTTAAATCTCAATGTTAATGAAAGTTTAAAGGTTTCAGGATTGGGAAGTGTTACGCTTAACTATATTGGAAAAGCAGTACTTAATAAGGGGCTTATTTTAGGGAATTATAATGTTATAAAGAATGAATAATAGCGTTTTCGTCTTTAATAGGTCAGATTATAGATTAATCATTGCATATTTAATTATTTCTAGCATATGGCTGATGTTCAAATATATTACTCAAGGTATTTATTTGTTAGAGAGTTTAATAGATGTTTTTAAATTTTGTGTTCAAATTATTATTGCTTTGTTTTTTTTTAGATGGATTATTGAAGTATATATTTTAGAGCAAAAAAAATATATTTTTGCACTCGTTACTTCTCTTATTTTTTTAATTATTTTAGGCTGTACCACTTATCTAATAGGACTCCTGTCAGGAGGCGAGAACATTTCAAATTTTTTTAAGCCATTAGATGAATTTGTAATTAAAGGTTTCACAACTTCTGCTCCAGATGTAGCACTGCCTTTAGCATTGATTTTTGGAAAAAAATTCTTTGAAAACAGGTTAAACACTTTGAATTTAATCAATATTCAAAAAGAAAGTAAATTAAGAATTTTGCGAGCACAATTTGATCCTCACTTTCTTTTTAATAGTTTAAATACTATTGATGCACTAATAGATTATGAACCACAAAAAGCAAAAAAATATTTATCTAAACTGTCTTCATTATATAGAGCTTTGACTACTAATAGTGATGAAGATATTATGCCTTTGGTTGAAGAATTATCATTGGTTGAAGATTACATTTATTTAATTCAGATTAGGTTTGAGAATGATTATAAATTCAATATTCAAGTTGATTGTGAATTAGAAAACAAATATATACTAAGTAACGCCCTTCAAATTACTGTGGAAAATATTATAAAGCATAATAAAGCAAAAAGAGATAAAAAAATAGAGGTAAATATAATAATTGATGAGTCTAAGATAATTATTACTAATAATAAAACTAATTTGAACCATTCTAAATCAGAAAGAATAGGTACAGGGTTAAAAAACCTTAATGAAAGGTACACTTTACTTACTGATAAAAGAATTTTAGTAAATGATACAAATAATTCTTTTAAAATAACTTTACCATTAATTAAATCAGAAAAATTCAATGCAAATATTGATAATTGAGGATGAATTACCTGCCTATAAAAAATTGGTGAGCTATTTAGATATATTCTTTGATGAAAATTATGTGCATATTCATTCAAGAACAATTGAGGCTGCAATAAAATATATTAAAACTTCAAGTTTTGATTTAATATTATCAGACATAGAATTACTTGATGGAAATGTTTTTAATTTGTTTAATAAAATTACTGTTTCTGCTCCTATTATATTTTGCACAGCTTATGATTCATATACAATTAATGCATTTAAAGAGAATGGAATTGCCTACTTAATTAAGCCATATACACAAGAAGAATTTAATCAAGCATTAAAAAAATATATAAATTTAATTTCTACACCAGCTACATCAACCAAAAAACTACAATTATTAAGTAATCTTATCGATAATAAACAACAACAATTTAAAAAACGTATTCTTATAAAAAAAGGGCCAGTTTATAAGGTTCTAGAAATGCAAAACATAGTTTTAATAGAAGCTTTTGGAGATTTAATAAAATTCGTTGATTCTTCTGGAAATCATTCGCATGCCTCAAAAAGTATAGGACAAATTGAGGATGAAATATCTTCACAAATGTTTTTTAGAATAAATAGAAGTCAAATAGTAAATATTAATTTTATTGAGGCAATGGAATCCCATAGCAGAAATCGCTTAGCAATAAAAATGAAAAGAATTAAAAAACTTATTATTACAAGCACGAGTAGAACTAAAGTATTTAGAGTTTGGATTGAAAAATAAACTAAAAAAAGTATTAGTTGACTAAGATTTTTTTAATAATTGATTTAAATTTTTAGACATTTCATCAAAAACTCATGGAATTTGTTGTGAATATGTTTTTTCTTGGTTGATAATTACCAATTCAGTTGTTAGTTACAAATAATGATTATATACAGCACTTTCTGTGTATGAAACTAATCTACCAAGGACTACGATCACTGGTACAAGCACATTCACTAACACCTCTAAGAAAATCCAAACCAATAGTAACTACATGTGTTCCAGAATTATAAGCTGATAGTCCATTGGTGGTGAATTGATAAGCATACCCAAAATAGAATACAGATTTTTTAAACCCAATCATAGGACCTATGTTAAGTGGCTTAAAAAATTGGTCGTTAAGAAAACGATACGATATACCTCCCCAGAGGTAGCTTTCGTCTCGTCCAAACTTTCGTACTTTCATGTTAACATCGGTACTTGAGCGTTTATCACTAGAGAAATATTGATAAAAAACTGAAGGTTCAAACTCTACGCCGCCTTCTTTAGTTTGTCCATAGGTATAACCTGCATAAAGTTGGTAGTTTAGCAATAGGCTAGGTTCTAATATTCTCACATTTTCATCTAATTCTTTTTTCAAGATATTATTAAGGTTTAAACTTAAAAAGAAAGCTTTGTATCTGTATAATGCACCAACATCAAAATTGCTATTGCTTGTTCTTCTATCATCGGTAATAAATGGGTCAATTATTGGATTTTCAGGAGTAGCCACAAAATTATCGATGTCAATTCTAAAATTATTGAAATTGTAAGAGAGCCCAAAAGATAAATATTGCTCAGAAACCAAATCCAAAATAAGATGATGCGCAAACGAAAATTTAGCTCCTTTTTGAATGGTATTTCCGTTTCTATCGTTGTAAAATGATAAACCAACTCCCGAACGACTTGCAATTCTAAAATCTCCATAAAACGATTGATTGTCTGGTGCACCTTTAATGCCAACCCATTGTGTTAACCCATTAGCTCTTAGCTTTAAATTATCTCCAATACCTGCATACGTTGGCGACACTACAAAATTATTATCGGCTAAATACTGCGTAAAAACAGGCAAGTTTAATTCTTGACCATGACTGTAAGTTACAATTAGTAGTAAAATATAGAGGTTAAGTTTTTTCATTTTCTCGGTTTTAATTTTGGGCACCATGACATCATTTTTTATTAGCGATATAAAGTAAAGTGACCTACAAAATGACGATTATCATTGGCATCATTTAACTTTACCACGTACCAATAATCTCCAGTTGGCAGTTCATTACCATTATATTTACCATCCCATTTATCGCCTTGATTTAGGGTTGCAATTACACGACCATATCTATCAAAAATATCGAACGTGAGATTTGGGTATTGAGCGGTACAACCTGGCCCCCAAACATCTTGAACACCATCACCATTAGGCGTAAAGTAATTTGGAATACATACATCTACATAGGTCATTTCTATGGTAGCCATAGCGACACAACCATTTGCATCGGTTACTGTAACTGTATAAATTCCTGTTTCATAAATAATGAAGGTATTGTTGTTTCCTTGCGATACACCATTTAAGGTATATTCATAAGGTGTAGAACCTCCAGTTGTTATTGCTACTATTTGATTTATTTCACCTTCTTGCAATGTCAATGTTAATGGGTCAAAACTTGGAATATCAAAAAGCTCGGTTCTTTGTATACAACCGTTTGTATGCCTTACATCAATGTAATGTCCTGTTCCTGCTGGCACATCAATAAATACATTACTAGCTTGGTAAGAACCTCCATTTAATGAGTAATCTAAATCTGAAAGATTTGTAATACTACCATCAACAGTAACAGTAACAATGTTTGAAGGTACATTGTTCACACAACCAAATTCTACTTCTACTTGAGGGTCAATTAAAACCGATTCTGGGAACGTGATATTCCATTCCGATTCACAGCCTAAAGCATCACGTACATACACCGTATGGTCGCCTCCAGCTAATCCTGTAAAATCAAATTGTGTTTGGGTGGCAGTTCCAGTTGTATAAGTCCCATTTATATCATCCAAACTAACACTGTAAGGTAAATTTCCTCCAGAAATATCGACACTAAATTCACCATCTAAATCGCCATCGCAAATTTCTGGGAGTATGGAACCACCAACTATAGTAAGCGATACAGGAATTGGGTCGTTAATAGTGAAATCGATAATCACAAAGCATCCAAGTTCGTCTTGTGCAATGGCTTGATAAGTTCCAGGTGCTAAATCCTCAAAAATTGGTGAGTCAAAAAACTGATTCAATTGTGGTGAAATAGCATATTTGATTGTGCCTGTTCCACCTGATGCATTTATCTCAATCATGCCATTATTACTTCCGCTACAGGTAATGTCAGTAACTGTATAACTTGCAACGAGCGGTGACGAGGGTTCAGAAATAGTAATCACATCTGAAGTTTCTAAACAATCACCACTTTCAACTTCTACGCGATACGTTCCAGCTGGTAAATCGGTAAATACTCCTGGTGAACTTTGCGTAGGTGCAGGTAAAATATCGTTTCCTAATGTGTCTTGTAATGTGTAAATGTAGCTTCCCAGTCCACCTTCTGCTGTGGCTACAATTACCCCTGTGTTATCGCCCACACAATTAATAAATACATCTGTTGCTTCTAAAATAACATCCAATGTTGGTAGTGGGTCAATTGTTATTTCGTTAGATACATTCGCCACACAACCATTGGCATCCCTTACATAGTATTGATACGTTCCTGGTGTGACAGAAAATGTTGTTGATGTCGTGAACGTTCCTAAAACACTAGAGAAACTGGCATCATCGCTATAGCTATAAGTTCCTGTTCCTCCTGAAGCGCTTAACGTAAGCGTTGCGTCTATGGTACACGTAGGCGTTGTAGCTGCTACTAAATTAGCTTGTATTTGGGTTGGTTCGTTAATGGTAATATCTGCTGAAATAAACTCACAATTATAACCATCAGTCACCACTACTTGATACGTTCCAGCTCCTAAATTTGTAAATGTATTTGATGATTGCGGACCAGAAGTACTTACTGTTGGTGACAACATATTCAAGGTATAGGTATAATTAACTCCTTGTCCTCCAGTAGTTAAATTTGCTGTTATGGTTGCGTTTGAGTCCCCAAAACAAGATAGCATTGTTGTACTTGCAGTAACAGTTGAAGTAATTGGTGGCGGAACATCTAACGTCACAGTATCTGATGCTATACAACCTCCAGCGTCTCTTACATTTACTGTATAAGTACCTGCGGATAAATTTGTAAACGTTCCATTTGATGAGTAAGCAACGGTAGCTGTTCCCGTTAATTCATATTCATAAGTTCCCCATCCACCATTGGCGACTGCAGTGATAGTACCACTATCATCATCACAGGTAACATTTGATGTTTCTGTAGCAACTACTGTTAAAGCATCTGTTGGAGATGAAATTATAACACTTGATGTATTTGAACAGAAAGGGCTAGCAGTTTCAGTTATTACAACTGTATACGTTCCTGCGATTAATCCTGTAACAATTTCTGGATTTGTTGAGGTGTTTGCTGAAACTACTCCAAAAACAGAGGTGCTTGTGCTATCAAATACTTCATAATTATAAGCTCCTGTATAACCGCTGACATTCAATTCAAAAGTTCCTGAATTATCTCCAAAGCAAGTGACTGCTGTTGGCGTTGTGGTTAATGTTGGAAGTGTTGCTTCTGGAACAACTATGTCAACATCTTCAGTACATAAAGTTACTGTGTCAGTCATGGTAACAGTATATGTTCCTGATTGGACACCAGAAAACACATTACCAGCTAAGGTGATTGATGCTGGGTTTGGACTTATTGCATAACTATATGTGCCACTTCCTCCAGAACCTGTTACAGTTACTTGACCATCATCATTGTTACATGAAGGTATTGTTGTAATATCTGGGATTAATCCTATTGGTGCTTCAATATCAACTGATACTAAGTTTCCACAACCATTCGCATCTTGAATTTCAATAGTATGAGTTCCAGATGCTAAATTAGAGATTGTAAATGGTACAGTAAGTGTTTGGAAAGCACCACCATCAATACTATACGCGTAAGGTGCAATTCCTACAGTTGTTAACGTCACATCTATTTCAAAATTTCCATCAGTTACAGTACATTGATTGCTTACTGTTGCAGCAATTATTGGTTCAGGGTCTGCTGGTAATACAATAGGAGTAGACCTAATACATCCATAAGCATCCATAACATGAACGTAGTAATTATTTGCATCTACATTAAACACATTTGCTGAAGCCCAAGAAGGGTCTGTAGCCAATGGAGGCGTTGCAGATGTTGTTAATTGATATACATAAGGAGCAGTTCCATCTGTGGCAATAGCACTAATAACTCCTGAATTTGGATTACAATTAGCGTTTTTATCAACCGATGCTGAGATATTCAAATCAAAAGCAGACTCAGTAATGTTGAATGGTACAGTAACGACACTACATCCAGCGTTAGGACCAGTAGTTTCGGTAATCAATACAAAATAGTTGCCGAAAGGTAAGGCGCCTAAATTGTTTATAGGTAATGAACCTCCAGCTGGAACTGTTCCTGAACCAGAAACATTCGGTACAACTGGTAAGGCTGATAAGGAATCGTAGATTTCATAATCAACATTAACTGGTACACCATAAACACTGTTTATTGTAAATGATACGTTTCCGTCATCACTACCAACACAGGTAATATTATTTGCTGTTAAAGCATCTGCTGTTAAAGTTGAATTTGTTGGTATAGAACTTGTAGCTGTTTCAAAATAACTACAACCAGTAGAAGCATCATATACTATAAAAGTATAGGTAACTCCTGGTATTAAACCTGTGAATGTATAAGACGAAGTTCCATTAGTAACCCAAGTTCCTCCTGGTGGAGCAGTTGGAACAAATCCTCTATAAATATCAAAATAGAAAGGCCCTGTACCAATTAGTGTTGTGCCAATACTCACCACAGCTTCTCCACCCAAAGCACAATCAACCGTTGATGTTATAGAAATATCTAAATCATCTGGTGGCGATGCTACGAGTACATCTTGAATTAACACAGAACAGCCATTGGCATCGACCACATTAATTTGATATAATCCGAAATCCACCACATCAAATGTCGTTGAGGTTGTTCCAGAAGCATTAAGTTCAGACGCTGAATACCCATTGGTTCCAGTAACAAAATAATTATATGGAGCAGTTCCACCAGTAACACCATCAATTATTATGGAGCCTTGTGAAACACCGCCTGCGCTACAGGTAATATCCACTGTATGGTAGGTTACCAATATTGGGTCTGGTTCAGTTATAGTGATAGTCTCGACATCTGTACAAGATTTAGAATCTGTTAATGTAATTGTATAATCACCAGCAGGCAAACCACTTGTTTGCGTTCCGTAATCTGTGCTTGTAGTAGTATTATAAACGTTAATTGTAAATGGTGGTGTTCCAGCTGACGGATTAATAGTCACTTGAATGGAACCATTTAAATCGCCATTACATACATTTGATGTTGCTGTTACTGAACTTATTTCAGGTAACGAAATGGCATTCACAGTTTGTACTCCTGATGTTCCAGTACAACCATTTGCATCAGTTATTTGAAATTCATACGTGCCATCAGTAGGAGCGTTGTAAGTAAAAGGCGAACCTGTTGCACCTAATGTCGTATATGCGCCTCCATTAAATGATACTGCATAGGTAAATGGTGCAACACCTCCTGAAATTGTTCCAGTAATGATGGCATCTGGTGATGCAGTACAATCTAAATCTTTAGTTAACACAGTACTTACCGTAATTGGAGGTAATGGTGCTATGGTATAAGATTCGCTATACGTACAATCGTTAGCATCTCTTACTTGAAACGTGTAAGTTCCAGGAGCAAGACCTGTAAATATATTCGATGTTTGGTATGCTGTTGCTGAGGCTGCAGGAGTAATAATTTGGTATTCTAAAGGTGCTGTTCCTCCTGTAGTTCCTGTAATTGTAATATCAGATGTTAGGGCAGGACAACTTAAAGATGTATTGCTGAACATTAAATCGGTTGGTGGATTTAATTGGTCAATAGTAATTGGAGCAGCTATAAATGTACAGTTGTTAGCATCTTGAATAGTTATCGTGTATGTTCCAGTTGTTAATCCTGTAAAAGTATTTCCAGATTGGAATGTAAAGCCATCAATACTGTACATATAAGGTGGTGTGCCTCCTGTAACTCCTGAAACTGTAATAACGCCGTCAGTACTACAAGTATATGGGGTTGTTAAAGTTGCTGTGCCATCAATAGCATCAGTAGCATTTATGGTTACTGTTTGCGGTGCAGTTGTACATACATCTGTTCCTAGAGTATATTGAACAACCACATCATAATTTCCAGTGGCAAGCCCAGTAAAGACAGGTGAGCTAAAAAATGTGGTACCTCCATCAATACTGTACTCCAACATATTTCCGTTAGGGTTAGTCACATTAATACTGATACCTCCAACATTTCCAGCATCGGAGCATAAAATATCTGTTGTGGTAATATTAAAATCTGGTGCAGGTGCCACATCTACAGTTATAGTGGTTTCTGCTGTACAATTATTAGAATCTACAACGGTAATATTATAAACGCCTGGTGTGGTTACCGTGATTATAGGTGTTGTTTGGAACACCGTAGAGCTATTTACAAAATAGAAATATGGAGCCGTTCCACCTACTGGATAGACCGTAATTTCGCCATCAGTACAAGTTAGTGGTTTTGTAAGTGCCGCCGTTGCTGTTAGTAAAGGCGGTTCAATTATGTCTATATCATCGGTAAATGTACAACCATCTTCAGTAGATACATTTATAGTGTAAGTCCCTGGATTTAAATTGCTAAACGTATAATCGCTTGGTACTATAGGTCCAACGCTATTAATAAGTGTTGCTCCTTGATAAATTGAAAAGAAATATTGTGGGTCTGCATCGTTGGCAGCAATATGAACGCTTCCTAAATCTCCATTACAGTATGGTTGTGTGATAATCGTAGATACCGTAAAATCCCTTTCTCTAATTTGAACATCAGGAACGGAAAAAATACATGGGTTAGGAGAGACGCCTATTTGTCTGATATATACAGAATAAATTCCTGGTGTTGCCACAGAAAACACATTACTAGCTTGATAGTTTGTACCATCAATACTAAACTCATAACCGCTAGGGACATTATTGACAACAATTTCTCCAGGTGTTGTACATACAATATCCCTTGAAGTTACTGTTGGCTCTAATAAATTTGTATAAACGTTAAAATAAAACTGATTGAAGCAACCTCCTTGATAGTTTAAAGTCAGTCGGTATTGTCCAGCAGTATCCACTAAATAATCTGGACCTGTAGCCACTTGATTCCATGTACAGGTTGCATCTTCATTGGCACAATCTTGATTGGCAACTGCAGGACAACTAGTTTCATCTAGTTTTTCCCAAATCATAGATGTGGTATCTGTAATGCCTGTTTGTATAAATCTTTCATCATTTGCACCACACAAGAATATATTTGGAAGTTCTTTTCCGTCATTTGGACAAATCACAATTTGGTCTGCATAAGGAATTATAGGATTCGTAACATTGGCTCCAAACGTTATAACGTTGTATTCTTGTTCTATAGATTGACAAGGAGCTGCTGCTGTATTGAATGAATAGTAAGTTCCTGTTGTTGTAACAGTAATCGATTGTGTAGTTCCAATGACTGGCGTACCAGTTGGACTCGTTGACCATGAATAAGAGTCATATCCATTCGCAGCAGTTAAAGTTACACTGTCACCACAAAGGATTACTTCTTCTGAAAACGTACAGTTTAAATCAGCCAAAAAGTTAGTTGCTGCAGGAGTTAATAAACATCCTGTGTTGCTACTTAAACTTGGGTCGTCAGTAATTTGGAATGTAGGGTTTAGTGTTCCATAATAAGTTGTAAATGCTTGATTACTTATAATATTAGAACAAGCATCACTTAGTAAACTACAAGATTCTACAACGGTTACTTTGAATCTAATTTCTGAAACAGGGTCGTTTTGTTCAACTAGCGATTCATCAATCCTGAAAACAATTTCTCTTGTTGTTGGATTATAACTATCTACCGTAACACCTGCTGGCAGAGAGACTATATCTGCAGGATAATTAAAGATAATATTAGTTGGCAGTACATCTCTTATAGTAATATTTGTAGCGTCGTCATTTCCAGTATTTTGAAACCCAATAACATAGTTAAGTTCATCACCAAGATTTACCAACTGACCGCCAATATTGTTGCCCATGGTGTCTTCAACAATTTTGGTGAGGACTATATTTGGTTCAATAATATCTACTGCTAGGGCAAAAAAGTATGGAAAAAAAGTGTCGCCATCAGTTTCTAAACGTACTGTGGCATTTGTTGCATCATTGGCTATAACAGCGTTTCCTGGGTTGGGAACGACCATGACACCTGTATCAAATCCTAAGGTGTTGGTACTATTAGGGTTTCTATTGGTAACAGGTGTGGCGTCCAATCGTGTAACCGAACTATTAAAAAAGTTGGTCGCTGGACGGTCTGCTGTTGAAAGATTTAGGCCATTAAGTAATAATTGGTCACCTAAAATTGGACTATCACCTTCTAACGTAGCAAAAGCAAAATTGGCTCTTACTGGTGCTGGTGCAGGAATGGTTCTAAATCCAGATACTGGAATATCTAATGCAGGATTTCCTCCTGGAACACTAATGGCACTAAAACCATCAAAACTTGTAATGGATTTTCCAGGCATTGTTGGGTCTTCATACACAATGAAGAGTGACCAACCTGCTGAATGACCTGTACCATTATAAGGATCGTAAGTATCAGTTTGTCCTTGTGCACTAGACACATTAGCAATGGTGTACGTACCAAGATTGGTGCCATTACCAATACCTGTAACTATAGATGTAACATCGGCGTAAGCGGCATAAGGAAAACTATCTCCACCATCAACAGAGGTACCATTAGCTTCAAAAATAACAGTTCCAACGACATCATGATAAGGGCCAACTGGTCCTTTGAATTTTACATCAGTAATGGGTTCAGCGCCATCTGTTACCGCTCCCCAATATAAACCAGCATGTATAATTCTATAACAATTTGGGTTTGGTATTTCTAAATCGGCACTAGAAGAGTTGTAGGTTGTTGCATCAGAATCAATATCAATATATCGCATGTCAACGTTATGATTGTATACTGAGTTATCGTTAAAGGCATTATTGTCTGGACCTAAAATATTATTACCAATTAAGACGATGTCACCTTTTACATCTTGGTCGAATCTAGGTGTAAAGGGAACATAATTTTGTGCAAAAGACTGTAACCCAATAATTAGTGACAAGATAGCTAGGATAGTCTTTAAATAAGTAGGTTTTCTCATGGTTGAATATTTACCATTTTTTCACCGTTGGGGAGACGTTAAAAAATGTTTGCTCTAATTTTGTTTTATAAGGGTCTATGTTTTGTAAGCCAAATCTAATTAATTATTCTGTGAAATACTATAATTAATCGACCAAACGCATTATAAAGTAATCTTTTTCTTATATAATTTATTATCTCTTGTTGAATACCTCACGAATAATAGGCTTAGATTCTTTTTTTTAGACCTTTTTTAGCATTACCCATCCAAATAATTTTAGTATAAATCGTAATATCCCTAGATATCATAATTATTTTTTAGGCTGTTAGAAATTTTGGATACTTCTTTTCGAATCTTGTAATGACTTGAAGAGTGAATCAATTTTTATTAAAATTAACTTAAAAAACAAGAGGTCAAATTTCAATTAATTTGACCTTTTAAGATAGATAATATTTTGCTGCATTTTATTATGCAGCAATAAAGCTAAAAGCTTTTTATTTTTCAATTTTGACTATTGACATTTTACTGTTAGATGGTTTGGTATTATCAGTTTGAAGGGCTTTTCTAGCTTCTTCTATGCTATAGAATTTTTCATAATAAATAAAGTATTTACTTGTATTAGCATCATAGAAGAAATCTATTTTTGGCTGCCCAGAAGCTATTGTTTTTCTTAAAAACTCATCTCTTTTATCAACATCATTGTGAACTGCAAGCACCACATAATACCCTTCGTCAGCATGATTCACATCTTTAACAATTTGTATATTGTCTAAAACACGCTCTTCTCCAAAATCAAAATCGCCTTCGGTTAATAACCTATTTGCACCTATTTCTGTATTTTGTTTTATAACATTAAGTGCTGTTCTATCTTTTTTATATCTGTCTTCTTCATTGTCATAAAGTGCTTTTTTAATTCGTCGGTTGCGCTCAAACTCAAGGTCAGCATTTATTCGTTCTAATCGAGACACTAATAATGCTTTTTCTCTAACCGATTGTGCTTGTTCATCTTTTAATTCTTTGATGGTATTTTTATAATACTCATTGGTGGCATCATTTTTATCAGTTACATTTTTAAGTCTGTTATTGTAATGTCTCTCTAGCTCTTCAATATTTTTTGCACGCTCACTAATGGCATTTTCTACTTCTACTTTTAGAGCTTCAATTACTCTGTTTTGTGCGGTAACACTTTTGAAGGCTTTAGGTTCTTTAAAGACACCTTGGTCGCTTAAATCGTTTTCTTCTTTTAAGTCTTTAAGGTCAACATTTTTCTCTTCGACTGCTTTATTTAATCTAGTAATTAAATCGTCTTGTTTTTGTTTAGACGCTTTTGCTAGCTCAGTCATATTGAACATAGATTTCGCTAGTTCATCTTTATGGGTAATATCAAATTGAACCGCTTTTTCAGCTTCTAAGCGTTCTCTTTCAGCTTCAGCTTTTAGTTCTATTTCTTCAAGTTTTTGTTCTGCTATTCGAGCTTCTTCCTCTTCTTTAGCTTTTTCCGCTGCTTCTTCTGCCAATCTTTTTTGTTCAGCTTCAGCCTCTTTTTTCAACCTGGCTTGTTCCTCAGCTTTTACTTTGACTTGAGCAGCTAACCTTTTTTCCTCTTCAACCTTAGCTTTAAGTTCAATTTCCTTAAGCTTTTGTTCAGCTATACGAGTTTCTTCCTCTTCTTTAGCTTTCGCTGCTGCTTCTGCTGCCAATCTTTCTTGTTCTGCTTCAGCTTCTTTTTTCAATCTGGCTTGTTCCTCAGTTTTTGCTTTTGCTTCATCTGCTAATCTTTTTTCTTCGGCAGCCTTTGCTTTAGCTTTTAGTTCTATTTCTTTAAGTTTTTGCTCTGCAATACGCGCATCTTCTTCAGCTTTAGCCTTCGCTTCAGCTTCTTCCTCAGCCTTAGCTTTAGCTTTAAGTTCAATTTCCTTAAGCTTTTGTTCAGCTATGCGAGCTTCTTCCTCTTTCTTGGTTTTTTCCGCTGCTTCGTCAGCTAATCTTTCTTGTTCTGCTTCAGCCTGTTTTTTCAATCTGGCTTGTTCCTCAGCTTTTGCTTTAGCTTGCGCTCGTTTTTCTCTATCTGCTTTAGTTGAGGTTGATGTTGTTACAACACGTTTTCGTTTTTTGGTTTTTGGAATGACAAACGCAGATTCTTCATCATCGCCACCATAATAAAAGCTCTCTTTTTTCTTAAATCTATATGCCAAAGTAATATCGTGAGAAGGTCCAAATGTTTCTAAATCCCCAATTGTTTTTTCAAAATTATATTCAATAGCTATTTGCTCAGTAATGTTCATGCCAATACCACCAGAAAATCCATAGAGCGTATTATAACCAACTTGTGTCCAAATGCCTTTAGGGACAGTAAGCATCGCAATTCCAGAAATAATTGTATTGTCGTTTTTAAATTCAGATTTAACAAGCGTTGAGAATTTACTTTGGTCGAAAAAGCCTCGTGAATCCATGTAGCCTGTGTACATTATATGTGCTTGAATGCTTTGTTGAGGGTCTTCTTCAATAAGTTCAGAAGATTTTAAATTATACTGAACCAAATTGTTTACAGACACACCTAAATCGAAAAATTGTGACCCATAATTAATACCAGGACTTATACTCAATAAAAAATTCGACGGAATATTATCAAGTGATGGGTCTGGTGTATTTGTAATTACTTTTCCTTCGTTTATACCACTATTGTAAACACCTAAATTTAAGCCAAAAGTTAGATTGTTGTCTTGTTGAAGTCTTGCATTGTATGCGAAATTTAATATACCTCCAAATGATGTGAGTACTCCATAATCTTTTTGAAACATCCCAACACCAATACCTATATTTTCTTTAAATCTACCAGAATAACTAGCTAAATAGGTTAGGGGAGCATCGTTAAATTGTACCCATTCTCTTTTATTGGTGAAACTTAAATATTTATTTTGCTCTCTTACAAAACTAAATGTTGGGTTGACAATAAATCTATTAAATTTCAAAGAGTTTCTTACTGGAATATCAAGCGAAGCCACACCATCTTCTTGCGAATAGGAAAGCTGCGTTGAACAGATAAAAATCAATATGATTAGTAAATTTGTTTTCATTTTAAAACAGTAATCGTACCCTTTTTTGTATTATTATTTTGAGTTGTTATAACATAAAAATACACTGGGTTTACGTTTTTAAAATTCAATTCGTTTTGTGGCCAATCGTTCCTGTAATCATTTGTTTTTAATACGATATTGCCAGTTGCGTCCATAATGATGACTTCAGTATTTGTACCAGACACATAGGCTTGTGGAATCATCCACGTATCGTTTATATTATCGCCATTAGGGCTTATTAAATTTGGAATGTTTGACACATCAGGGAATGGATTGCTAATCACAAATTCAAATTCCTTGGATGCATTACAACCAATAGTTTGGGTTACGACCACCTTATAATTACCAATTTCTGAGGCTTCATAAGTATTACTATTAGCTCCAGAAATGACAACATTGTTTAAGTACCAAATAAACTCAGGAGTGTTGGCAGTTGTGGTAACAGTGACCGTTAGCGTTTCTCCTTCGGCTATATAATTTACATCAGAAGCATCAATGCTACTTGTAAAACCTGTGTTGTCAAGTTGAATTGAAGCACTTGCTGTACAGTCGCCTAAATCAATATTAACTTCGTATAATCCCGATTCGTTTGTTGTTAGCATTTGATTGGTTTCGCCTGAAATTTCTTCTCCATCTTTAAACCATTGGTAACTATTTCCGTTAATGGCGCTTAACGTGGTTGCACCTTGAGTAGAACAATATGGATTTCCTAGACTAGAACTAATTGATGAGGTGGTTTGTCCTGATGAGCCTTCGCTTACAGTCACACGGTTTGAGAAAGAATCAGACGTACAAGAACCATAATTAGTTTCAACAAAGTATGTTCCTGGTTCGGTTACTGTTAATGTTTCTCCTTCTGCAACAAAAACGGATGTTGTTGGACTCGTTTCCTTATACCAATTAAAGGTTAATGAAGAATATTGTAAAGGTGAATTGTTGTCGTCGTTTCCTGGATTATCTATGCTTAATACATAACTACTACCAGAGCAAAACACAGCAGTAGAGATTAAGTTATTAATTGAAAACGGTTCGTCTTGAATTTTATAATACGCAGGAAAAGATACCGAGCCACTACTTGTTGCAGCTGGAGCAGTACTTTTTATTCTAACTTTATAGGATTCACCAGCTGTATTAGTTGGTAACGAAAAGCCTAAGGTAGCTGGCGATTGTGTTACAGCACCTTGAGCTGATGTATAAACTGTTGTAGGATTTGAAAAACTTCCTGATTCATCCGATAGTTCTATAATAAATTGATTTGTTGCGTTTAAACTTGCTTCGGGCGAAAATGTAAATGTAACATAGTATGTGTTAAAAGATTCGTTTGCGCACGCTTGACTAAAACCTAAACTTGGGGTGCTAATTACCAACTGAGCACTAATGGTATTAGTGAAAGTAAAAAAGCAAACAACAAATAAAGTAATAGTAAAGTTCTTCATTCCATAGGATTCTTTTAATAAGTTTTGCTCTTGATTAGTCGTCGGTTGAGGCTAGTATTTTATTAATTCTTAATCTAAAATCTGGCCTTTTTTCATTCTCAATATTGATGTATGTCTCGGTGTCTTTACCTTTAGAATACACATTGTAGAAAGCTCTATTACCGTACCAGTTTTCTAAATCTTCATTATTGTAATTGTATTCGGTAAAAATGTTTCCGTTACAATTATTAAAATACATATTGACGAATTTTATCTTTTCAAGGTTTTCTTGATTAACAACAATGTTTTCATCCAATAATACCGCAGGATTAAAACCAGAGATAACACTTTTATCCATTTCTAAAGAGGCATTTTCAGCAATAAACACTGCTTCTTTTACTAATCCAGATTCTACATCAGATTTTAAATCTTCGCTTTTATTTATAAAGGTTAAATTTTGGGCAACGACCGAGGTTCCTTTTTTGGTAAAGTCAACTTCTTCTTTTTTGTCATAAGATTTAACAAGTAAGCATCTTGAGCCATCGCTACTTGAAACGTAAGGAGACCTTACTGCTAACGAATTGTATAATTGCCCTTGTGCGCCATAGTTAAACTTGAAATCATTTTTATCAGACTTATAGGAAACAGCTTTTTCTAAATAAACTTCTCCTCCCCAAACTTCAAATGAGTTACCTGCGGAATGACTTACCATGATGTTTTCTAGAATAGTTTGGTTACCAACACTTGCTAATAATAGCCCATTGAAGTTCCCACCGCCTTTAATTCTTTTGCCAGCATACTCAATTCTTACATATTTTAAAGCTCCAGAAGAACTTGCAATGCTATCTCCACCATGATTGGTGTATGCATAGTCTGTAGGTTTAAGCTCTGGGTGATAAGAGGCAACTGAGCCATTACCAAACTTATTACTTGGAGCATCACCAAGAATAGTAATGCCTCCCCAATCTCCAGACCTCTTAACGCCTCTATTGGAAGTAAACACTATTGGGTCTGTTTGTTCTCCTTCGGCAATTATATTAGAGCCTCTGGTTATTGTTAATGAGCCTTTTGTATCGTAATCACCAATAATTACAGTTCCAGGTTCTATATTGAGCGTGGCATTGTTTGTAACAAACACACTACCCATAAGTAGATAAACATGTTTTTTTTGTAATGTAATATCTTGAGAAATATTACCAGCTAGAATTTGGTTAGGTTCTCCATAGTCCACAGAGCTAGAGTTAAATTCGGTCCAGTTATTTAACCAATTGGTAATACCAACAATTCCTTTTTCCTGTTGGGCAGAAACACTTCCTACAACAAAAAGAAACATGCAAATAATTTGGGTAAAGTTTTTCATAACGTATAATTCAAAATTTTATTTTCTTGATTTACATCAAACCTATGTATAATACCTATGAAACACAAAAATAATCGATGAAATACATTATTAAATAAACAATTTCTTACATAATTAAACCTTTTCTTTTGAAGATGAGTTTAAAAGTAGTTTGTATTAATTTGCTTATAAAAACAAAAAATCAGCTATGAAAAATTAATTTTTCATAGCTGATTTTAATATAATTTTAAGTTTTTTATTTAAAAACTGAGAAGTTATTTAATGCCTAAATTCATTGTATTCATGAAGTGACTTCATAGTTTCTTCATAGAATAAGATGGCAGCAATCAAATTACTTTTATCTGAATATGGCAACATTTTTTTCTGAAATTCAATAGTAGTTTCAAGAAAATCGTTAGTACCTTCAACTTTATCTTCAAGTGTTTTTCTATTCTCTTTAGTATTAGGAATACCGTAAGTTGACATTGTTTTCCCAGGTTTTGTGGCAAACGCAATGTATGGTAAAGTTTGAACAAGGCTTTCAACACGCTCTATGTACAAACCAAGGAGTTCACCTTTTTGCATACGGTTTAACTCATCTTTATTATGGTATTTTTTTATAGCAACTTTTGTACTAATAATACTCTGGGGTTCGTTCTTGTCCTTTTTTTGAGCATTGCTAATACCAAATACTAACAAAAAGCAGATTAAAATAAGCTTTTTCATGATTATGATTTTGGGGTTTAATACGACAAATTTATGTTATTAATCGTAAAAAACAAACATTTTATCGATTATTTCATTATAAAACGGCAAATTGAAACTTTTAAATGAGTCAATATTTTTTAAATTATTTTCAGTTCATCGTTTAATCGATGAATTTTGTCTTTCATTTGATGTCTGCTCCATACGTCGTAAAATTTTGGCTTTCAAACGATTTTTATTTTCAAGCAAGTATAATGGGCTAATTTTAAGCTTGATAACAAAAAATCATCCCCATGAAAAACCTACTTACACTTGTTAGCTTCACTTGTTTTACAATATTTGGCTATTCTCAAAACGCTAAAGAAACAATGGTTGATTACGAAAAACGTAACCCTATTTACGATTATTCGGAAAGTCAATTAAACAATACCGATACTATTCCAGGTTTTCAAACAGCCACTAATAAACTAAAAATTACAGGAATCATTTATGAGAGTGATGGTGTAACACCAGCAAAAGATGCTATTCTTTTTATTGAGCAAGCAGATGAAACTGGAGATTACCAAATTAGAGAAAACAACAATAAGCGGTTCATGAGCCATAGAGGTTGGGTAAAAACAAATGCTAATGGTGAATATACCTTCTATACATTTGTTCCCGGAGCTGCCATTTCACCTGTAACATTTCCTCGTAGAAAAGGGTTGAAAAAAATACTTCCTACAATTAAAGAAAATAACAAACCAGAATATTATTTAAACGCCTTTTTGTTTGATAATGACCCATTGTTAACAAAAGCTTGTCGTAAACGTTTAAAAAGAAAAGGAATTGACAGTATTTTAAAACCTACAAAACAAGGAGATATACTTGTAGTGAATAAAGATATTGTACTTGAAGAAAACACTTTGGCTTTAAATAAATAGTTTATTTGACAAATATCTTAACCGTTATTTTTTAATGCGATAATTGGTTTTACAATTCTATACATTAACTATACAAAGCCTATTTAAAGCCTTATATAGTCTATCGTAAATAAATTTTGTACCTTAACAGCTTGCAATATCTGCGTTAAGCTATGAAGACTATTTTTCAATTTGTAATTGCTACTATTTTAGCTATTCCGTTGCTTTCTTTTTCGCAAGAATTACCACCTATAAATGAGTATGCACCAAATACATATAAAGCAGGCAGACAAAATTGGTCTATAACTCAAACAGACGATAAAAAACTATACTTCGCAAACAATAAAGGACTTTTGGAATATAATGGAGCTAGATGGAGGTTGTATAAATCTCCCAATGAGTCCATAATGAGGTCTGTTAAAGCAATTGGAAATAGAATATATTCTGGTTGCTATATGGAATTTGGGTTTTGGACAAAAAACTCTTACGGGCAATTAAGCTATACATCGTTAACAAAAAAGTTAAATATTCCCTTAAAAGAAGATGAAGAATTCTGGAATATTATAGAGTTTGAAGAGAGCATATTGTTTCAATCTCTTGACAGAATTTACATTTATAGCTTAGTTGACGATACATACAATATTATTGATTCTAACTCAAGAATTACTAAAATATTCAATGTAAATGATGCTATATACTTTCAGCGTATTAATGAAGGTATTTTTAAAATTGAAAACGGAAGGGACATTTTATTTATAAATGACTTGGAAATTGTGGATGAAGTTGTGATTAATATTTTTCAGCACAATGAAAATTTATTGATTCAAACACAAGATAATGGAATTTATACCTTTAATAACAATCAATTAAAAGAATGGGACATCTCAAGAAATAACAACTTATCAAATTTAAGTGTATATAGTAGTGCATACCTAGAAAATGGGAGTTTTGCCTTTGGTACCATTTCAAATGGTCTGGTTTACCTAAATAAAGGAGAGATAACGTTTGAAATAAATCAAAAAAATGGACTCTTTAATAATACTGTTTTGTCTGTTTTTGAAGATATAGATAACAATATATGGTTGGGGTTAGATAATGGAATTAATAATATAAATATAAGCTCACCACTTAGAGTTTTTTATGATTATGTTGGAGCTTTAGGTTCTGTTTATACTTCAGCAGTACATGACGGAACTCTATATTTAGGAACCAATCAAGGTCTGTTTTACAAAAACACATCTGATATTGGCGGTTTTCAATTTGTAAATAATACTAAAGGTCAAGTATGGAGCTTAAATGTTATAGCTAACAAACTGTTTTGCGGACATAATTCAGGAACATTTCTAATAAATGGGAATTCTGCTATCAAAATTTCAAGCGAACAGGGAATTTGGAACTTAAAGCAATTGCCTCACTTACCAAATCTAATTTTACAAGGAGGTTACAATGGCTTATCTGTTTTAGAAAAAAAGGAAGGACAATGGTCGTTTAGAAATAAAATTGATGGTTTTGAAATATCGTCACGTTTTTTCGAAGTATATAATGAGAATAACATATTGATTAACCATGAGTATAAAGGAGTATTTCTAATAGAGGTCACTAATGATTATAAAACAGCAACAAAGGCAAAAGAATTGAGTATTGCCAAAGGACTAGGGTCTAGTTTAACTAAGTATAACCAAGATATTTTTTATGCTTTTAAAGATGGTGTTTTTAAATATAATACGTCTAAAGAAGAATTTACTAAAGACCCAGATTTTAGTAAAATTTATGACAGTACAAGTTATGCATCTGGTAAATTAATGTTGGATGAAAGTACCAATTCGTTAGTTGGACTCTCTAAAACGCATATTAGTTTTGTATCACCAAGTAAATTGAGCTCTAAACCCAGCATTAATAAAATTTATTTACCAGCCGACCTTAGTGATAAAATATTTAGTTATGAAAGCGTATTAAGTCTAGGTGACAATCAATATTTATTTGGGACATCTAGAGGTTATTTAATAGTTAATTTAAATAGAAACCAAAACAATAACAATTATCAAGTAAATTTAAATTTAGTTGAAAATAGTAGAAGTAAGAATCAAGATAGCCTTACGCTTGTTGATAAATCTAGAAAAGAAATATTTGAAAACCCAGAGCATAATTTCAAATTCTCATTTAGTGTCCCAGACTACTCAAAATTTAGTGTTAAGGAATATCAGTATAAGTTAGAAGGTATCTACGATTCATGGAGTACATGGTCCACACGCTCTTCTGAGTTTTTCGAAAACTTGCCCTATGGCGATTACACTTTTAAGGTAAGAGGAAAAGTAGGCGATACAATAACAACCAACGAAGCATCATATTCTTTTAAAATTAAACGTCCCTTACTATTGTCGAATATGGCAATTGCTATTTATGTGTTGTTGTTTTTACTGGCAATAATATTAATACACCATTTTTATAAATCGTATTACAAAAAGCAAAGGGAAAAGCTGTTGCAAAAAACCCAAAAGGAATTAGAGCATAAAGAACTTGAGAATAAGCAACAGTTAATGAAGCACAAAAATGAACGCCTAGAGCAAGATATTAATAGTAAAAATAGGGAGTTGGCTATCTCAACTATGAGTTTGATTAAAAAGAACGAGTTTTTAAATAATATTAAATCTGAATTAATAAGCACTAAAGACGGTAACATGGCTCATGTTGTTAAGTTGATAGATAAAAACTTGAACAATACAGATGATTGGAAATTGTTTGAAGAAGCCTTTAATAATGCCGATAAAGACTTTTTAAAGAAAATGAAAGAAATCCACCCAAAACTTACACCAAACGATTTACGCTTATGTGCTTATTTAAGGCTTAATTTATCTTCAAAAGAAATTGCTCCATTACTAAACATTTCGCCAAAAAGTGTCGAAGTAAAACGATATCGATTGCGAAAAAAAATGGGTTTAACCCATGAATCTAGCTTGACAAATTATATTTTGGAAGTGTGATAGCTTAACAAGTCTTAAAAAAACCACAACATTACCACTACAAACTTTTTTTTAACGCTATTTCTGTGCTTTTTGCTTTAACTGCACATTACTCGTATTTACTAGTGTTTTATTGATGAATTAACAATTAAAGTGTGCTTTTTTTATCATGTATGCTTTTTGTTTAGGTGTTTTTTGCAAATTTCTTAAATCATATATTTAGTTTTATAAAGTTCGAAAATCACATACAACTTGTTTTGAGAATTTACTCAAAAAAAAGAAAACTTAACAGGGATATGTGAATTATAAAAACTCAATTTATATGAAAGGAATTTTAGGAATACTAATTACATTGTTTGGGGTAATAACAATTAGTGCCCAAACTTTAGATGTAAAAGGAACTGTTCTTGATGAAACTGGAATGCCAATTCCAGGAGTAAACATTATTGTAAAGGGAACAACCAAAGGAGCATCGACCGATTTTGATGGAAACTTCACAATGAAAGATGTATCCGTAGGGTCGGTTTTATCATTTAGTTATATTGGATATGTAACTTATGAGTTTACTGTCAATGACAATTCAGATATCAATGTTCAACTACAACCAGATGTTGCTCAATTGGATGAAGTAGTCGTAATTGGTTATGGAACTCAAACCAAAAAAGAAATTACTGGAGCAGTTTCGGTAGTATCAAGTGAAACTATTGAAAACTTAAAACCAACTCGTGTTGAGCAAGCATTACAAGGTCAAGTAGCTGGTGTAAATATTACATCTACTTCAGGTTCACCAGGTAGTGCAGCAACTATTAGCATTAGAGGTATCTCTACAAATGGTGACAGTAGACCGTTAATATTGGTAGATGGAAACGTAATTGAAGATTTAAGCGTTGTAAACCCTAGCGATATTGAAACAGTTAATGTTTTAAAAGATGCTACAGCTGGAATTTATGGTGTTAGAGCTGCAAATGGTGTTATTTTAATCACGACAAAAGGAGGTCGCAAAGAAATGCCATTAACTATTGACTATACGGCTTATGGTGGTTTTCAGCAAACAACTAGAAAAATACCAACCTTAAATGCAACAGAATATGCAATTCTTACAAACGAAGCATTTGCAGCAGGAGGTCAAGCAATTCCGTTTACAGACCTTTCAGTTTTAGGAAAAGGTGTTGATTGGCAAGACGAAGTATTTCAGGACGCTCCTATATTCAACCATTCTATAACATTAAAAGGAGGGAAAGCAAAATCTAGCTATGCATTTAGTTCTTCTTTCTTAACACAAGATGGAATTGTAGGAGGGAAAAAAGCAAACTTCTCTCGTTTTACTAAAAGAGCAGATTATAAAGTAGATATTTTAGAAAATTTCAAGTTTAACTCTGGAATTATTTTCACACATACCAATAGAAGTGTGCTAGCAGAGTCTGGACTTGGGTCGGTATTATTTAACGCATTAAATATGGCACCAACATTTTCTATAAGAGACGCTAATGGAGATTTTACGTATGCTGAAGGATTAGGAAATGAAGTTATTAATCCACTAGCGCAAATAGAAGACTCTTATAATAAAACAGCGGTAGATAAAATAAGTGGAAACGCAGGATTGTCTTATAGTTTTTTAGACAATTTTACTGTGCAATCCAACTTCCAGTTTAACTATTCTCAAGTAAAAGGGTTTGTGTTTAGACCAGAAGTATTTTACGGAAGCGGAAAAGTTTTCAATATTTTTAGAAATGAAGTAGCCGAAACAAAAAATTACTTTAGAGACTACACTTTTGATGGTTTAATAAAATATGAAAACAGCATTAATGATATGCACAATATTAAAGCTTTAATAGGAACTTCAGTATTTAAAACCTCAGGTTTATTTACTGGAAGAAGAGCTTTTGACGTTTTAGGAAATAAAGTTGAAAATGCTAGTGTTGATAAAGCTTCTAATGAAGAAAACATTAATCAAGCATTAGGATACAATCCAACGTTTGACTCGCGTTTATTGTCGTATTTCGCAAGATTGCAATATGATTTTAAAGGAAAATATTTATTATCAGCTGTAGTTAGACGAGATGGCTCAACTAAATTTGGACCAAAAAATAAATTCGGTTATTTCCCTTCAGGCTCTATTGGTTGGGTAGCTTCAGATGAAAGCTTCCTTGAAAACAATAGCTTTATTAGCTTCTTGAAGTTTAGAGCGTCTTATGGTATTTTAGGAAACGATAGAATTCCAGATTTTAGATATGTGTCGCTACTTAATGGAGAAGGAACTTATGTGTTTAATGATGAATTGGTATTTGGTGCTGCAGCTGGTGCAGTAGCCAATCCTGAAATTAGATGGGAAAAGCAAAAAACACTAGATGTTGGTGTTGACCTAAGAATATTAAATAATAAAGTAGATATCACTGCCGATTACTTTAAGCGTAGAACTGATGACCTATTAGTTGTACCACAAGTATCTGGGTTATTAGGTATTGCAGCACCAGGTTCAGGGGCTCCAGTAGTTAATGCAGGTTCTGTAGAAAATAAAGGTTTTGAATTTGCAATTGGATATTCTGACCAAATAGGAGAAAATTTCAAATTCAATATTAAATACAATGCAACCATGATTGATAACGAAGTAATATCAGTTAGTGGTGCAGATGACTTCTTAGCTGGAGGTTCATTTGGTGTAGGTCAAGAACCACCTTCTCGAATGGAAGCAGGTTATCCAATAGGATATTTTAGAGGTTACAAAACCGATGGAATTTTCCAAAACCAAGCAGAGGTTAATAATTACCCAACAATAAACAATGCTGTTCAACCAGGAGATTTAAGATTTGTTGATACAAATGGAGATGGAGTTATTGATGAAGATGATAAAACAAATTTAGGGGACCCAATTCCTGATGCTACAATGGGATTAAACATCTCATTCGATTATAAGAATATTGATTTTGGAGCTTATGCCTTTGCATCCATTGGAAACGAAATAGTACGTAATTACGAAAGAGACCAACAATTAACCAATAGAAGCTCTTACTATTTAAATAGATGGACTGGAGATGGTACTAGTAATACTTTTCCAAGAGCTACTACAGGAGCAACTTCAAATAGCTTATTCTCAGACTTCTTTGTTGAGGATGGTTCTTTTGTAAGACTACAAAACGTACAATTAGGGTATACTTTTTCAGATAAAGTATTAAACAACCCTAAAATTAGCAAATTTAGAATTTATGCTTCGGCAAGTAACTTATTTACGTTAACCGAGTATAAAGGATATGACCCAACAGCTTCAACAGGTGAAGCTATTGGCGGAGGAATAGATTATGGGTTTTACCCAAATCCGAAAACATTTTTACTAGGAGTAAACTTAAAATTTTAATTAGGTATTATGAAAAATTTAAAAATCAAAAATATAATTTTACTACTGTTAGTAACCATTTCATGTAGTGATGATTTTGTTGAAGTAAATTCTAGAGACCGAAACTCTGAAGATTTTTTCAACACAGAAGCAGAATATCAAGAAGCTCTTGTAGCTGCTTATGATGCACTACAAGCATCGTATCTTAATGTAATGTTAGGAGAAATTGCATCAGATAATACATTGGCTGGAGGAGAAAGCGCAACAGATGTTCCTGGAATTCAAGAAGTAGACGATATGGTGCATACACCAATAAACCAACAATTAAGGGATATTTGGAACAATATGTATGCAGGAATAAATCGTGCAAACTTTATTTTAGAATTTCAAGACAAAACAGATTTTACTGGAAAAAACGAAGTTTTAGCTCAAGCAAGATTTTTAAGAGCATATTATTACTTCGAGCTTGTTAAATGGTTTGGAGACGTGCCTTTAGCAGTAGATAAAAGAATTCAATTTGGAGACCAATTTACAATAGACAGAACGCCAAAAGCTGAAATTTATGCTCAATTAGAGCTAGATTTAATGTATGCGGCTGACAATTTACCTTATGTTCAATCTCAAACTGGTAGAATAACAAAAGGAGCAGCACAAGCATTATTAGGAAAGATATACTTATTTCAAGATAAATTTGATGAAGCTGCTGATGTGCTAGAAGATTTAATTGATAATGGACCACATGATTTAGTTGCAGACTATTCAACAATTTTTGAAAATGATAATGAAAATAATATTGAATCTGTTTTTGAAGTTCAGTATTCCGACTTAGAAGGTGCAGGATTTGGATGTTTGCAATGTAGTGAAGGTAATGTAGCAGTTGGTTTTAACGGAATAAGAAATTATAATGGACCAATGTTTGAATCTGGATTTAGTTTCAACGTTCCTGTTCAAGAAATTGTAGATGAATTTGAAGCAGGAGATGTTAGAAAAGATATAGCAATACTTGATATAGTTGATTGGGCAGCAAACACAGGTGCTACATATGTTGAAGGTTACGAACACACAGGATACTACAACAGAAAATATATTTCAAGACAAGGAGATTCAAACATTGGAGATGCAAATCTTACAAACCCTAATAACTATAGATCCATTCGTTTTGCAGATGTGTTGTTAATGGCAGCTGAGGCTTTAAATAGAGGGAGTATTAGTGATACAAGAGCTGCAATGTATTTGAATAGGGTTAGAACAAGAGCCATGTTACCTGATGTAAACTTTACAGGTACAAACTTAACCAACGCTATTTATAAAGAAAGAAGAGTTGAGTTAGTAGGAGAAGGACACCATTTTTTCGATTTGGTTAGAACAGGAAGGGCTGCACAAGAAATAAATGGGTTTGTTTCTGGAAAGCACGAACTCTTTCCAATACCTTCTATAGAAATACAATTAGCTGGTAACAGATGGAATCAAAACCCAGGATATTAAAAAAAGATTATTATGAAGAAAATTAAAATTATAATCGGTTCATTATTTGCATTTCTCCTAATTTGGAATTGTGCGGATGATGAGAATCTAGACTTTTTAGACAATGTAGTAGCGCCTACTAATGTATCTGCGTTATTCCAAGTAACACAAGATAACTCTGGTTTAGTGACCATAACTCCAAATGGAGATGGTGCATCTAAGTTTAATATCCTTTTTGGTGATGGAACAGAAACTCCTGCTGAAGTAGATTTAGGTGAAACAATTTCTCACACATACGAAGAAGGTACTTATACAGTTAATGTTGAAGCTGTAGGTATTACTGGTTTAAAAACACAAATTACGCAACCTTTGGTTGTGTCATTTAATGCACCAGAAAATTTAGATGTCTTAATTGAGAATGATGAAGCAATTTCTAAAAAAGTAAACGTAACGGTTACTGCAGATTTTGCTGTATCGTATGATGTTTATTTTGGTGAAGATGGCAATGACACACCAGTTACGGCAAATATTGGAGAAGTTGCATCTTACACATATCAAGAAGCTGGAACTTACAGTATTAGAGTTGAAGTAATGGGAGCGGCAATTCAAACAACAGAATATACTGAAGATTTTGTTGTAACAGAAATTTTACAACCAATCGCACCAGCACCAATACAGCCAAATAGAGCAACACAAGATGTTATTTCAATATTTAGTTCATACTATACAGATGAACCAGGTACAAATTACTTCCCAGATTGGGGACAAGGAGGACAAGGTAGTAGTTGGGCATTATTTGATCTTAATGGAGACGAAATGTTACAATATATTAATTTAAGCTACCAAGGAATTGCATTAGCAGATGGAACATCAGTTGATGTTTCACAAATGGAATATTTGCACATGGATGTGTGGACGTCTGGAGATGCCTCAAGAATTGAAACATCGCTTATTAATAATGCTTCTGGAACAGTTACTGAAGCGCCAGTTTGGAGCGACTTAACTGCTGGTGAATGGACAACCATTGAAATACCAATTTCTGATTATACAGATCAAGGATTAACAGTGACCGAGATTTTCCAAATGAAATTTGTTGGAGATTCTTGGGCAGCAGGAACGGTATTTATAGATAATATTTATTTCTATAGAGCACCAACTGTAACAGGGCCTAGCGTAACACCAATTACATTTGAAACGCCTTATGAACTTAGTTCATTTGACGGTGGAGATATATCTGTAGTTGCAAACCCTGACACAAACGGAAACACATCAAGTATGGTAACACAAATGGTGAAAGGAACTGGTCAACCATGGGCAGGTTCAAAAATAACGTTACCATCACCATTCTCATTTGCTGGATCAACAACAATTACAGCCAAAGTTTGGTCTCCTAGAGCAGGATTGAATTTATTAATGAAATTTGAAGATAATGTACCATGGCCAAATGTTACTGGTACTGCTGAAATTACAGCAACTACAACCGTAGCAAATCAATGGGAAGTATTAACCTTTGACTTTGCAGGGATAGATCCTGGAATAGATTGGTACAACATGGTGTTGATTATGGATAATGGAACAGTAGGTGATGGTTCTGCAAATTATACGATTTACATTGACGATATTTCATCAGATCCTATGTTAGACTTTGAACCAGAATTTTCGCTAAGTAGTTTTGACGGTGGAGATATCTCAGTTATTGCAAATCCTGACACAAATGGAAATATATCAAGTATGGTGGCGCAAATGGTTAAAGGAGCTGGTCAACCTTGGGCAGGTTCAAAAATCACTGCACCTATACCATTTAGTTTTGCTGGAGGTACGATAGTTAAAGTAAAAGTATGGTCTCCTAGAGCAGGATTAAATTTATTAATGAAATTTGAAGATGATGTACCATGGCCAAACGTAACAGGCTCTGCTGAAATTACCGCAACAACAACCGTAGCAAATCAATGGGAAGAATTAACATTTGACTTTGCAGGAATTGATACTGGAATAGATTGGTACAATATGGTGTTGATTATGGATAATGGTACAGTAGGAGATGGTTCGTCAAATTATACTATATATCTTGATGATATTTCTCAAAATTAAAAGGTAACGACAACAATAATAGAATTATGAAAAATTTAAAATTTAGTTTCAAAATTATTTTAGCATTATTTGTGCTTATAAGTAGTTGTCAAGACGACGATTTCGAAGTTGGAGATTTAGATGCGCCATCAAATATGCAATTAGATATTGATATTGTGGGTGCAGATGCTAGTAACCCAAATGGTGATGGTAGTGGTGTTGTTAACATTAAGCTATCTGCTGATAATGCAATTTCTTACCAATTCATCTATAATGATAATAGAGTTGGTGCACCAAACGGAGAAGTAAGTTATAGTTTTGCTGAAACAGGACTAAATACTTATACTGTAACAGCAATTGCTTATGGACGAGGAGGAATCTCTTCTAGTAAAACGGTAGAATTAGATGTTTTGGTGTTATATGCACCACCTGCGGATTTATTAACTATGTTAACCGACAATAGTTCAAGAACATGGCGAATAAAAGCTGAAGGAAATGGTCATTTTGGTCTAGGACCAGTAGGAGGTAATACACCAGGAGAATGGTATTCTGCAGGAGCGTTTGATAAGGCAGCTACAGGAATGTATGACGACCGTTATATCTTTAACATTGATGGAACATTTACACATATTGTGAATAGTGAAAATGATGACCCAACCGAAGATACTTCGGGAACAGTATTTGGACGTGAGCCTTTAATAACAGAATTAGGACCTCACTCTGAAACACCAAATGGCGCTGATATAGAAAATTATCCATACAACGATTATACTGCTCAGTGGTCATTATCTGCTCCAGGAGGCACAGAAACACTTAGTTTAACTGGTCTTGCTTTTATGGGCTACTATACTGGCGGAAATCATAAGTATGAGCTATTTAGTAGATCAGCAAATGAAATGGTTTTAAGAACAACCGATGGAAACAATGAATTCGATTGGTGGTTTGTATTAGTTCCTGAATAGGAAGCCAAATAAGCTTTCAAGATTTTGTAAAAAGAGTTGATTGAATGAGAAAAAGAGTTAGTCACATATTTGGTTACAGTTTTAAACTGTTATTGATTGTATTGGTTTTTTCATGTTCTAGTGGTGGAAGTGACGACGATGTTGTTAAACCACCACAGGACATAATACCATCAAATTTGGTATTAAATGTTGAAATTGTTGGTGCTAACATGTCAAATCCCAATGGAGATGGCTCAGGTAATATCATCACAAATGTATCAGCGACTGATGCTGTTAGGTATGTGTTTAAATTCGGAAATGACGAAGTGCAAAGCTCTAGTGGGAATGTTAATTATACATTTTCAACTCAAGGGAATAATAATTATGTAGTATCGGTTTTTGCATATTCTAGCACTGGTCATTCAATAAGTACTTTTAAAAATATTACAGTTTATGTAAATGATGAACCGCAATTAGTTTGGTTTGATGAGTTCGATGTTGATGGAGCTCCTAACTCTTCAAAATGGGGTTTTGATATAGGAGCTGGAGGTTGGGGTAATGGTGAATCTCAATATTATACAGATAGGAGTGAAAATGTAATTGTAGAAAATGGTTTACTAAAAATTACAGCTAAAAAAGAATCATATCAAGGCAGTGATTATACTTCTACAAGAATGATTTCTAAAGATAAATACGAATTTACCTATGGAAAAATTGAAGTTAAGGCTAAACTACCTGAAGGTGCAGGAACTTGGCCTGCAATTTGGTTATTAGGAGCAAATATAGATACTGTTGGTTGGCCTTCGTGTGGCGAGATTGATATAATGGAGCATTGGGGACACAACCCTACAATAGTTTCAAGTGCAACGCATACACCCTCATGTTCTGGTGGTTGCCCTGATACTTCAGTTGGAGAAACTACAGTTTCAGATTATTCAACTGAGTTTCATGTTTATGGTCTTGAATGGACTGAAAATAAACTTCGATTCTTTTTAGATGATAATTTTTTATATGAATATAATCCAGCAGTTAAAGATGCCTCAACATGGCCCTTTGATAATCCACACTTTTTTATTTTAAATATTGCAATGGGTGGAAGCTGGTTTTCTATTGATGAGAATTTTTCTGAATCAACTATGGAAATTGATTATGTAAGAGTTTATCAATAAACAATTTAACTAACTAATAAATTGAACAAAAAGGTTGTTTAGCCTAAACTTTACAACCTTTTTATAATTTGCGAGATACCTTAAATGCAAAATATAGACAATAAAATATTGAATAAAGATACTAACATAGATTTTGTAAAAATCAATAGCGAAAACTACTTCAAGATTTCGAATAGTGATGCTATGCGTCCATTTTTTATGAGCATTGTAAGCGATTCAAATCACTGGATGTTTATATCAAGTAATGGAGGCTTAACTGCTGGACGCAAAAATGCTGAATATGCACTTTTTCCTTATTATACGGATGATAAAATTACAGAAGCGGTAGATATTACAGGTAGTAAGTCAATATTCTTAGTAGAACAATTCGGGAAGTCTCAAATTTGGGAACCATTTTCAAATCGTTTTGAAGGCTTATATCAAATCACCAGAAATCTTTACAAAAACGAGTTTGGAAATAAGGTAATGTTTGAAGAGGTTAATCATGACCTAGGTCTTACGTTTAGGTATCAGTGGAGTTCGAGTAACCTTTATGGATTTGTTAAGGAATCAACAATTATAAATCACAATGAAAGCTCTGTTACTGTTTCGTTGGTTGATGGTATTCAAAACATACTACCTTATGGTGTTGGAAGCGATTTACAAAACCAGAGTAGTAATTTAGTAGATGCTTACAAGCGTAGTGAAATAGAAGAAAAAACAGGGTTAGGTATTTTTGCTTTAAGTGCTATAATCGTTGATAAAGCAGAACCAAGCGAAGCTTTAAAAGCCAATATTGCATGGTCACTTGGGTTAGAAAACCCTAAATATTTATTGTCATCATTACAACTAAAAGCATTTAGAAATCGTCAACCAATACACCAAGAAGTAGATGTAAAAGCGGAAAAAGGCGCTTACTTTTTAAATGAAACCATAGAGCTATATCCAAAAGAAGAAAAGCAATGGGTAATTGTGACAAATGTCAATCAAAACCACTCTCAAATAGCTGAATTATCAAAAACTATTCAAGAAGATAATCAGCTAATAAATAAAATCAAGGAGAACATTGATTTAGGAACACAGCGTTTAATTGCATTAAATGGCTCTTCGGATGGTATTCAATTAACCGAAGATAAATTTAGAGACACAAGGCATTTTTCGAATACGTTGTTCAACATTATGCGTGGTGGTATTTTCGATAATAACTATCAAATTGAAAAAAGCGATTTCAACACTTATATAGCAAAAGCTAACAAAAAAGTAGCAAGAAATAACGAATCCACACTAGAAAATCTTCCTGAGACTTTTACGCTTTTTGAACTTCGTGATTTAGCAAATAATAGCAATGACCCAAACTTTAGACGTTTATGCCTAGAGTATATGCCATTGCGTTTTAGTCGTCGTCATGGTGACCCAAGTCGTCCTTGGAATAAATTTTCAATCAATACACGAAGTGAAATAGATGGCTCTAAAATATTGGATTACGAAGGGAACTGGCGCGATATTTTTCAAAACTGGGAAGCATTGGCAATATCGTTTCCTGAGTTTATTGAGAGCATGATTCATAAGTTTTTAAATGCTACAACTTTTGATGGTTACAACCCTTACAGGGTCACAAAAGATGGCTTTGATTGGGAAACCATAGAACCAGACGACCCTTGGTCTTACATTGGATATTGGGGCGACCACCAAATTATTTATCTTTTGAAGTTTTTAGAGTTTATTGAAAAACATAAACCTGGAAGGTTAGAAAGCTATTTTAATACGGATTTGTTCGTGTATGCTAACGTTCCTTATAAAATAAAAGATTATAAAAGCATCCTTAAAAACCCGAAGGACACCATAGAATTTGATGAAATCTTAGATGAAAAAATTCGACAAGAACGTCTTGAAGTAGGAGCTGATGGAGCTTTGCTAAGAGATGAAAACAGATTTATTGTTAAAGTAAATTTCATTGAAAAAATATTAGCGACAACATTAGCTAAACTGGCTAATTTTATTCCTGAAGCTGGTATTTGGATGAACACCCAACGCCCCGAATGGAACGATGCCAATAATGCCTTGGTTGGTAATGGTGTGTCAATGGTAACACTATATTATTTGCGTCGTTTTCTGGATTTTTTCAAATCGGTTTTTGAAAATGCAAACCAAGAGTCGTTTCAAGTATCAATCGAGTTAGTTGACTTCTATAATAAAGTTCATGACACGTTAAAGGCTCATGAAAATATGTTGTCAGATAGTTTTAATAACACGCAGCGTATGCAAGTATTAAAACCACTACTTAAAGCGGCTAGTGATTATAGAAATCACATCTATAACAATGCATTTTCAGGACGAAAAACTGAAATCACTTTAACTAGTTTAAAAGGGTTCGTAAACATAAGTATTGAACATCTTGAGCATTCAATTCGAGCCAACAGAAGAGAAGATAATTTGTTTCACGCATACAACTTAATAACAGTTAATGATACTTCTGCTAAAATTTCATATTTAAACGAAATGCTTGAAGGTCAAGTAGCAGTATTGAGTTCTAAATATTTGTCTTTGGCAAAAGCTCTTGAAATACTGGATGCCATGAAGCAAAGTGCCTTGTTTAGGGAAGACCAATACAGTTATTTATTATACCCTAACAAAGAATTACCAAATTTTATTGATAGAAATACTGTGCCTAATGAGCTTGTTTTAAAATCGGTATTATTACAGGAGTTAGTTGCCGACAACAATGTGAAAATTATTGAGCAGGATGTAAATGGAACGTATCATTTTAATGGCAATTTTAAAAATGCTAATGACCTTAAAGAAGCATTAAATCTGCTATTGGAAACAGAATACAAATCATTGGTAAAATCAGACTCAAAATTGGTGTTAGATATTTTTGAAGAGGTATTCAATCATAAATCCTTTACAGGACGCTCAGGAACTTTTTACGGTTACGAAGGACTTGGCTCTATCTATTGGCATATGGTTTCTAAGCTTTTATTGAGTGTTCAAGAAAGTTGCTTAGAAGCCATTAAAAATAATGTAAGTGAAGAGATTATCGGAAAATTATTAGACCATTATTACGAGATTCACGCAGGAATAGGAGTGCATAAACCACCTAGATTATATGGTGCCTTTCCAACCGACCCTTATTCGCATACACCAGCTGGTAAAGGTGCACAACAACCGGGAATGACAGGTCAGGTTAAAGAAGATATTTTATGTCGTTTTGGAGAATTAGGTGTGTTTGTAAACGAAGGAAAACTGCAATTTTATCCTTGTTTGCTTAGGCAAAGAGAATTCTTAAAAGAAGAAAAAATATTCAAATACATTGATGTAAATCAAGAGCAAAAATTGCTAGAATTATCTAAAAACTCATTGGCATTTACCTATTGTCAAGTCCCTGTGATTTATCAAATAGCTGAAGAAAATGGCATTGTAATTTACAAGAATGATAATACAAACGAGCAATTAAATAGTCTGACTATTGATGTTACGACTAGTGAAAAAATATTTAAAAGAACTGGAGAAGTAGCACTTCTTAAAGTAAATATTAAAGAAAGCATATTAAAATAAACACTAAAAATGAAAATAAACACAAACATTATTCTTCTGTTGGTAGCAGTGATGCTTGTGTTTTCATGTAAAAAAGAACAAAATATGCAGTCTAAAAATAGCACAGCCAAAGACATATTGAGTAACCCTGAGTATTTAGCAATTTCTTATGGAGGATATAGACAAAATTCAAGAGAAATTCAGCCAACTATTCTAGAGTTGAAAGAAGATTTAAAAATCATGGCTGCAATGGGTGTAAAGATTATTCGTACTTATAATTTACAATTTCCTCATGCTGAAAATATTTTGAAAGCAATTTCTGAACTAAAAAAAGAGAATTTAAATTTTGAAATGTATGTCATGTTAGGTGCTTGGATAGACTGTGAAAATGCTTGGACAGACAATCCTAATCATGAAACCGAAGATGTAGAAGTAAATACCATAGAAATAGAAAAGGCTGTTGCATTAGCGAATCAATATCCCAATATTGTTAAGA
>CAKZMU010000022.1 GCA_937129145.1 uncultured Lacinutrix sp.
AATGTCGCAATTTGACGTTTTCAAAAATACCAATCCATCAACGCGCTCTCTTTATCCCTACTTGATAGATATTCAATCAGATACACTAAGAAACCTGCAAACCACAGTCGTCATCCCATTAATAGCCAAAAAAGATTACACAAGCAAATCCTTGTCCAATTTGCACCCGCTATTTAAAATTTCAGGGGAAAGCTATATTGGCATGACGACGCTTATTGCCGGCATCGACAAAAAAATCCTAGGCGACAAAACCACGTCACTTTCTCACCATCGAGACCCAATCATTGCTGCGTTGGATTTTATGATTACCGGGATTTAATACGAGAAACATCAAACCTTACCACCGCCCCGTCTCATATGTCGCCAAAAGCAACCCGGCATTATCAACAAACGTGGTGATACTAATCTTGCTGTGGTCTAATTCAACTGAAGCAGAACAGAAAAGCTTATTTATGATGACACTGTAATAATATTACTTAAAACTTAAGGAGCACACCACAATGAGAACAATAAGCCAGCTTATTGATGATGCAACCGTAACACCCGAAATTGATGATACGTTTAACAAAATAAAAAAAGAAATTGGAAAAATTTCAACTGATAGCATAATGTTTACTGTCAATTATTTCTATAAAGACAGTTTAGTTTTCAAAACAAAATCAGAAACTAAAAATGATATTTTTCATATGAAACAAATTGGAAAAAATGAATATAATTCTGACAAGACCCTAAAACAAACTTCATTACTAAACCAATATATAGATATTGAATCCAATGATACAATTTCGAATACAATTGAAATTAGTAAATATGACAAAAAGGAATTAATAACTGAATCTAGATTATCTGATTTAATAAAACCCGAAAGAAATATAAATTCTAAATATGAATATGAATGTGGAATCTTAAAAGCAGTAAAGGAATTTAACGATAAAGATTCGCTAATTTCAAAAACAGAATATAAATATGAATTTGACAAATTCAAAAATTGGATTAAAAGAGAGTCTTTTGAAAATGGAAAACTAGAATATATTAAAACTAGGAAAATTGAATATAAATAACTGTGCCCAACACCGTACAAAATTAATTGCTTGCTTTTTGCTTACTTACGAAAATCCTCGCGGATTTTCTTTGTCAGTAATTATTTATTAACTTTATTGCTTAACCAACGCAACTAACCTTGTACAAACACGTTGGCAAACATTACCAATCACACTCAAAAGGAATGAAGATACACGAAAAAGAAAAAGTAATTAAGTTTTTAGATTGGCTGATTGAAGACATAGAAAATGTTGAGTATTTTAATATTAAAAAATTTGTAAATAAATACAAAGACATAAGTGAACACGAAAAATCGTATTTACCTTTTAGTATTGAATCTATCGGAAAAACATATGATTTATTTGAAAACACATTGAACTCTGACGAGTGGTTTAAATTAACTATTAAAGGGATTAAACTAAAAGAATCTGGAAAAACATTTAATGATTTTGAAAAATCTTTAAAACCTAAATGGTATAATGAAAATTGGGTTGGATACATAATTGCATTCATTACTTTGATTTTTGCTTTTTATCAAGGCTATCAAAATCATACTTTAAAAGATGATATTTCTTATTTAGAGAAGAGAGTTGATTCCTTGAAAGTTTTAATTCCTGTTCAAGATAAGAAGTACGATTCTTTAAATATTCAATACGATTCTCTTGAAAAGAAATTGTCTGACTTGAAAACAAAAACTGAACAAAAAAAATAACAAGGAATAAAATATAAATATGAATTGGTTGAGTATGTTTGAATTTCATAATGTTTGAATTTAAGTTCATTCACTTTAAAATTTGGCGGAATGAAAAGCCGTAATCTGAATAAAAACGTTTGCCAACACCTTGTATAATTTATTGCTTGGTTTTAGCTCACTTACGAAAATCCTTGCGGATTTTCTTGGTTTGTGTTTTATTTAGTAAGTTTATTGCTTAAAATCGCAACAAACCATACAAAAACACGTTAGGCACAATTAAGGCTATCTATATATTTTTCTGCTTTTTCTACAGCTTTTATACAACCACCTGAAAAAGTTTTAAGAGGTCTACCCATAAAACCTTGTACTGTTGCACTACCTAAGTAGTATTCTATTCCGTAATTTTTGTAATATTTAAAACTTATCATAATAAACTGTGCCTAACAATGTATAAAAAACATACTTATTAGGTCTTTATTTAATTTTTGTTAATACTTATTTACTTTGTTCTTTTACTTAATATTATGTATTTATTTACACGTACGTTTCTTATACTAAACGTTATCTACAAGTTTCTTCTGGTTCTCGTTCCTTTAAATACTCATAGAATCTACACAAGGCTTGTTCATACCTACTTTTTGCTGTGCTATTTGCAAATGAGGTCGGTGCTAAATCGAAGAAAAAGGCTAATTTGCTATTGTCTAGCCTTAATTCTTTTTTTAGTTGTTTAATGTTCATAGTTATTATCCTAAAAATTCGTAAACCTTACTTAAATCTGTATCAATTTTAAATCTTGCTTCTTCAAACATTCCTAATTCATCCCAAGCGATAATAACTGTGTTTCCAAAAACACCTTCTGTTGTTGTCATTATTCCGTGTGCTTTAAGTATTTTTTCGATAGTTGTCATAATTTCTATTGTTTTACTGTTTTTGTATACACAAATATAAGTATAAACTTATTAATACACAACTAAAAAAAGAATTATTTTAAGTATTTGCTTAATTTTAACATTTGCGAACCAGAAACCAGTAGATAACAGCACATATAATTTATTTGCAATCACTCAATACCAATAGGCAAACAAATCATATCTGCATCACGTTAGCCCACATTCGTATTTAAGAAGTGGTTAACGTGTTTTACATAGTCTTTTGCAACCATAGAAGCTGTATCAATATTTAATTCCATTCCGCTTTTTTCAACTAATTCCTTATAATATTGTAGTCCATTATCAAACAAAGAACGTGGGCTAACATCTTGTATAGATAATTGCTTTTTACACCTACCTAATAACCTTCTGTAATCTTCGTGTAGTAGTGTATATTCACGTTTTAACCTATCGTAATCTTTTAGCTTTTCTAAATCTTTTTCGCTTACTAATTCATTCATTTTTTATAAAATTTTGTGTTTAATTTATCGCAACTATCCATACAAGTAGAACGTTACCTACAATGGCTGGTAACGTGCTTTAATTTTGTTTTTCGCCAAATAATTACATCTAGCAACCGCAAGTGTTATGTCTATATAAGCACTATCTATAACAGCACACGTTATGTCAGGAATCCATACGTGAAAGTTTGGTTTCTCTTTAGTTCCTTCATTGCTTATATAATAGCCATTTTCATTATGCAAAATCCCTAACACAACCTCTTCTTTAGTTCCATTTGGCTCGTATGTGTTTTTATTTTCAATCATTTATCAAAGTTTTAGTTTATTAAATCGCCACAGTAGGTAACAATGTATATAAAAAAGTGGAGTTTCAGGTTTGTTTGCGAACCATTTTATTAAGTCTATAGCCTTCCTTACTTTTTAACCGCATTTCGCTATTAGCCCCACCATTCCATATACTTATCGTTGTAGTGCATTAAAACGACACCACAACAACGTGTATAGTTAATGCCTAAGTAAGTGCTTAACCCAAAGTGTAGTGTCTGTTTGCCCATAATTAAAATATTTTTTTTGCCCACGCTCTTTTGTTTTTATCAAAACAATAATGTTTGAGCAGTTACTTCGTCAATTCGCTTCATACTTACATTGTAAAAGTCCTCATCAAGTTCAGAGCCTATAAATTTTCGTTTTGTTTGGTGGCAGGCTATTGCTGTACTTCCACTTCCGCTAAAACAATCCAAAACCAAGTCGCCTACATTTGTGCTTTTTTCAATAAAGTAAGCCATTAAATTCTCTGGTTTTTGTGTTGGGTGTTTAGATTTTTGTCTTGGAACACTTTTAATATTTAAAACAGTTGTAGGTTTTCTTTTTTCTGTAGCTGGTTTTACCTCAAAAACTACGTTAAAATGTTCAGATTTTTTATTGTAAAAACCACCTTTTCCTCTTGAATTAGAGTTTTCCCTTTCTTCATAAATAGGATTAAAAGTAGGTTTACCATTGTAAAAAACTAAAATATTTTCGTGTTTCTTCATTGGTCTGTATTTAGCAACTCCGCCAGTTGGTATTGATTTATTCCAAATCCAATCATATTTCCACCATTTTATATTGCTAAATCTTAATGCAGATGAAAAAGGTTCAGACCCAAACAACACTATAACGCCATTATCTTTAATAATACGCTTGTATTGTTCCCAAAGTAGCTCAAAAGGTATTACGCTATCCCATTTTATGCCAGTAGTTCCATAAGGTAAATCGCAAATAATAGCATCCATACTTTTATCAGGTATTTCTTCCATTACTTCAAGGCAATCGCCTAATCTTAAATCTATCATATCTTTGTGTTTATTTTGCTTCCTATCGTCAGCAATGTGGCTTTTTTTAAAATCAGTACATAACACTGTATAAAAAACATTAAAACGATTTTTTATACGATTCAGTTGTAAAACATATTATAATATAAAAAAAGTTCCTTTAAGTTCTCCTTTACTGCCATCTGGATACACAATAGTGTCAACTGTTTTTACTTTTTTAATAAAGTCTGTATCTTGGTTTTCTAACCAACTTTTTTTATTAACCTTAACTTTTTCCATTTTTATTTTTTTTATATTAGAAAACGATTTTACAACACCGTATAAATTTAATTGCTCAGTATGGTACTTTTCTGCAAACCTAATTGCAGATTTTATGTTTACACTTTCTATCTTACTTTCAGGTAATTTATAGTAAGTTTTAGCGTATTTTTCAGCTGTAAGTTTTTTTTTCATTGTGTATTTATTTTAGTTTGTACTTATCCACGCAACTAAACTTATACGTGGCACGTTCTAAAAAACAAAAATTATTGTTGTTTCCATTCTTGCAGTTTTTTTTGCTAAAATTGAAAGGTGTACTATTTTAAAATCTTTATCGTACCATATTCTACTATCTTTAGTTCTATGATAACCTTGAAGCTCTAACCATTTTTGGAAGTCATTTTTACTTTTCATAATTTTTACATTTTAGAACAACGTATAAAAATAAAAGGTGTTCTGGTTATTATTCTTTATTTATTAATTTTATTTCTACCTTAATTAATTCATAACATTTTTTATATATTTCTTGACCTCGCCTAGCTTTATAGAATTTTTTTAGTTTTTTTAATTGGTCTAAATCCATGTCTTTAATATCTTCTATGAATTTCAGAATCATATCCTCAGAATTATCTAAATAATCTTTTGTTCTTACGTCTTTTTGTTTAGGTTTATCATCGAATTGGCTTAGTATATTAGATAGATTTTTCTTACTATCTTCACTCCAATTTACTTTTGACTTTAAATCAATGGCAAATTTCTCTTTTTGCTCCTTGAGAACCATATCTTTTGTGTCTAACTTCATTTCTAAGTAAATAGGTAGCCACTCGTTTAGAATAACGTGAGAATCTAATCTATGTAGTTTTCCACCTAACTTTCCCAATCTACCTAATTTTAAGAACATAACCAAATCTTCGAGCGTTTCATTTTGAAAAACACTTAAAATATCGAAAGAAAGTGTTGTCAACTGCGAGTCGTTAAATTTCAAATTCATGTTAAATTGGTCATTGAGCCGAGTTAAAAGATACAAAACAACTTTCATAGAAACGCTTTTGTTTTGCTTTACTAATTTACTTACCAATGTTCCTTTTAAGCATTTTCTTAAATCCAATTCCGACTCAATGAAAGCTAACTTTGAATCATTCTTGTTTGCTAAAGAAGTCATCAACGAGGTTGTTTGCGTTTTGCATACGGCTAACATGGTCTTTGTTAGTGTTATTTCTGTTGTTTTGTTCATTTTTCATTTTTTCGTTAAACGCTATTATGTATTTTATTCCATCTCGGTTATTTTTCCTCAATTTCGTCAATGACAAAAAATTAGATTTCCAGAAGTTGTCATTTCTTGCCCATTGAGTAATGGATGTAATAGTTTCAAAAGGTATGTTATCAATCCTATTCAGCTTTTCAATGGTATCTAACCAATTATTTTTGTTCTTTGGATGAAGATGTTGCGGAAAGTAATTCAAACATACATCAAAACAAGTTTTAACCGCATAATCATATTCTTTTTCTTTTTCAGCCGAACTTTTTTCTTTTTTTTCAATTTGAGTTATAATTAAAGTTTGGTTAGGTTTGATAATTTCAAAATCTTCTACAAAAACATTTTTAATGTTTTCTATATTATTATTTATATTATTATCTAATATTATATTATTATATGTCGGATTTTTATCCGAGTTGTTTTCGGATGTTTTTCCGAGTTGGTTCGGATTTTTATCCGAGTAGTCGGATTTCCATTCGTTCCATTGATTATTTAAAATCTTAACATAATCCTTTCCGTCAATCTTTTTTAGGTCTATAAGTTTTAGCTTTTCAATTTGTTTGTAATACCTATACATTGTGTCAACTTTTTTAGTTAACAAAGGTAATTCACTAACTGCTTTCGTTTTTGATGCAAAAAAATATGTATCTCCATTTATAATTACACTTTCCGCCCAACTTGGGAGTTCATAAAACCAAGCAAATAAATACGCTTGTTTTATATCTAATCCATAATCTAAAGAAAACTTATTGTTTATTGTTGTTGAATATCTCATTTTAATAATTTTTATAAATCCATTTACTCCAATACTCTAATGTTATTGGTTTTATACTGAAAAGCATAAACTCATAAGAAGGAAGGTAGTCGTATTTATCAGTTTCTAGTAAGAATTTTCTTCTAAGTAAATTAACCTTAATATTTCTAATATCTAAGTAAAAAAATATACATAAAACAACTATTAAAATAGTAAAAATAATTATTAGTATTACCATGATTTTAAGTATTAAAAAACCTAATAGCTTTCGAGGTCGTGCATCTCTACTAACTATTAGGCTTTGTTTAAGTTTTTTATGTAGGCACGACTCTACTGTTGCAAATATACATATTTTATTTAGAAAGGTTGATTTTTATTTCTCCATATTTTCCTTAACTCACTTAATAAATTTTGATAAGACTTAATATACCCCATATCAATAGCAAAAGAAAGTTTAGTTTGTAATTCGTTTAACTCAACAAGTTGCTCATTTGTTGCTACTTGTCTTAAATCTTTACCTTTATTACCGAATATAATATATTGCATAGCAGTTGCTACTTCTTGAAAATTATAACCTTTTAGTTTAACTCCAGAAGCCGAAAGTAATTTATAATTATTACCAGCTAAGTTTCTGTTTTGTATTAATTCGTCATAAACAAACTTAATTACTTTTACTTTAAATTTAGGGTTTAGCCACATTGCGAAATCAATAAACAAGTAAGGGTGCATTAATGTTCCTTGATTTTTAACTTTACCTCCTTTTTTAACCAATACGACTTTTCTCGTATCGATATTTTCACTATCAGAAATTGCCTCGATAAATTCTTTTGTCTTTTTTAGTGTTAAGAAATCAGAAACATCTTTTCTCGTTTTAGAAATATTAGAGTATTGCTTTAAAAAAGAAGTTGCATTAAACATTCCGTCTTTTGAATTTTGCTCAACAGTCATTCCATTAAGATTTCTTTTCATTATTACATTTGTTTTCATTTTTAGTGAATTAAAAAACCTTTAACGCTTCAAGGGGTGGAATCCTATCAGCATTAAAGGTTTAAATGTTTTTATTAGTCGTCATAGTTCCACCTCACAACTTTCACAAAGATACTAATTTTTATCTAATAAATTAATATTATATATTACGGATTGATATTTAAACATATCACACATTCTAGCAATGCCGATTTCTCCGTTTTTAACCGTTTCTTTTTCAACACCTGCTATATTTAAAACATTAGATACAATTTCGTAAGGAACATAGCTACACTTTCTTAGCTGTTCAATGTTTTTCTTTAAATCTTCAAGCGTTTCAATTTTTAAGTTTTGTATAAAATTATAATACTCAACTTCTTCTTTCTTAACTTCATTATCTTTCCAATCCGAATTTTCAATCAACTCTTTAGCTGCTCCGTTTTCCAATAAAGTGTTAATGTCATTCATTCCGTGTTTAAAAGAATATTCAAAACCTTCTGGTAATAAGTTTTTATCTAATATTATGCTCTCTTGAACGCGTCTCCACCAAACTCTATATTTATTACCGTCTATTCCGTATTCATATCCAGAACCATCATTTTCAATAGGTTTTTCCCAAATATTTAATTTGTAAGTTAAATTATCATTTTCATCAAAGCTATGAAGTCCTGTTACATCGATTAAAATATCTCCAGATCTCGCTTTATTACCTAATAAGTCTTTATTTTTTATCATTTTTAAATCTTTTTTAGTTTTAAAATATTAGAATATTCATCGTAAGATAAACACTCTCCTTTTTCTATTTCATTATTTTCGTTTATAAATGAATAAACCTTACCTTTCACAAAGTTTGTATTATTTCTATATTCAAAATCTATAAATTCACATTCTTTATTTAACTTTATTTGTTTTTTACTACAATTATTCATGATTTAATTTTTATCTAAATAATTTCCGTTTTTATCAACTAAATTATTTGAATTTTTATCAAGTTTATACTCAATACCTTTGTAGATAACCCCTTTAATGAATCCTAATTTTTCACTCCCACAAGAATTCGATTTTTTTTGTTTTCTAAACAACCTCATAAACGAAACCAATTCTGCTGTATTCCATTTCATTTCGTAAATTTTATCAATATTTGATTCGCAAGTGTAATGTTTTATCATTTCCTCTTCTTCACTATAATCTATCATTTTTTTAGTTTTAAGTATCTTAAAGGAACTTCTTTACTCCAAAAACCAACCTTATTAATATTACGCATTAATGCTCTCGGCTCATTGTAAAATTCTTGCGTTTTACCATCTTGAAAAATCGGATAATAAACCAACTCCCAAGTATCTTGTTTACCATCCATAACGTAAAAACTGATGTTTGGTCTATGATTTTCCCATAAAGGATGTTGTAGTGCTTTTCTAAGGTTCATAATTTAATTATTATCTAAATGCTCTAAATACTTTCTGCTAATCTCTATTCTATTTTTAAGTTTAGATATTATGTCGTTGTTTCTTAAACTTATTTTTTCAACTACCCGTTCTTCTAAGTCTAAGTTATATCCTTTATCAAACCACTCTTCACGAGTTATAATTAAATTGTGCATAGGATTTCTTTCTACAAACTTATCGTAATCAAAAATAAATCTAATTTCTAATTCTTTACATTTTTCATCGTAAGAAACCTCTAACTCTTCTTGCTCTTTATCTGTTCTGTTTGAATGATGTAAACCTAAAGCATAATACCATTTCATTTTTTCTTTATGTAGCAAATCTTCTGTTGTGTTTACTAAAACGTATGCAGTAGTCCATTTTTCGGTATTTGATAACCACATATAAACTTGGTTTTGAATCTCGTATTGACTATCTAAAACATCTTCTTTGTAAGGGAATGTTTCTAATTCCCAAGAGCATTTTGTGTCAAATCCTTCATTACATTTCTCAAAATCATTTGTATCGGTTAAATCAGCTTCACCAGAAACAAACTCATTTTGCAAACGCTCTTTGTTGTTTATAAAAAAAGTTCTAATTCCTAAAACTTTATTTCTATAATATTGATAAATAGTAATAGCTTCTTCTTCTTGCTGTATTCCTTTTTGAACGTATTTATTTGTGAAACTAAAATTACGATTATGTTTTTCTGCTCTATGAATTTTACGCAATTCAGTAGTCATAGTCTTAGGCAATCTCTCAAATAAAGGCTTAGATGCTAATTCTTTTAGTTTTTTCAGCTTTTCTTCTTTATTCGTAGTCCATTTAACCTTATTGCCATTTGAGTTTGTTAAAGTGTCTCTTTCGTTCTCTAATTCGTTAATTTGGTCATTGTAAATACTGGCATCTACAATATCACCAGTGAGCAATTTATGACATTGGCTTGCTCTAAACTTGTATTCTTTCCAATTTATTGTTCTTCCCATAATTTATATTATTTCAAATTTCTAACTCTTTTTGATTACTCGGATTTATCATATTTTTGGTTTTAATAAGTTTCCTAATTTCATCTCTAAAACTTTATCTAAGTGTTCTTTAATAGCAACAGAGTTTTTACCTTCTATTTCATTTAAAATATCTTGCCTACAAGACTCTAAAATCTTTTTGTAAGATAACCACCATTTCTGATAGTAACTATCGTTTATTGACCTTATACAATGATTTATAGAACTATGATTTTTAATACCGAAAACTTCGGCAATATTCTCATAAGTAGCTCTTTTTTTAGAAATATAGATTCTACATAAATAAATAGCTATATTTCTAAATTGAACTTCCTCTTCCTTTCTTGTGTTCAATGACAAATCAAGGTAATTTGTCTTTTCTTCTACTAGTCTTTTAATAAATTTAATTGTTACCATTTTCTTGTTCTTTTAGTTCTCTGTATCTCTTGTTCATTTCACTTAAAATTATTGGGCAATACACGTTTTTTGCGTTTTGCTCAATGCTCTTTATTTGTTCTATGTTGCTCATATCAATTGTATTTTAATTCTTCTTTTCTTTGAATGACCGACCATCCTTTTATTTTAGAATGTAAAATGCCAAAATCAGCGTGTCGCTCAATGCTTTTTATCGTAAAATCCTTATCAAAAGGAAACTTAAACAGTAATTCTGCTATAAAAACACCTTTTACGTTTGTTATTTCAATTTTATACATATTTTTTTGCTTTTGTGCAATAGAATCTAGTTACATTTTCTTGACTAAATACATCACTAATTAGCTTTGAAAAATAGACACTATTACGATTATGAACATTGACTTTTTCTATCAACTCTTTATCAACAACCTCCCTCATTATTATTTTTGTAAGAGGTTTTCTTGTGTTTAGCTGAAAGTTTTTTGTGTACTCTAATTTGTGAATATCTCGGTCATTGACCGAAAAAAAATTAATTTTTGTTGATTTCATATTAATATATTTCTATTTCTTCATTAGTTAAAATAAGGTTATTTTTATTTATCATCCTGTTTCGTGAAACCCAATTACCATTAATTGAGTAACCGTTTCGCTCTTTGTTGTATTTTATTTTTCTAAAATTCAAAGTTCTTTTTCCTCTAAAGTGCGGAAGTTGATATAAGTTTCTATCTTCCCCACAAACAATATAAGGGTAGAACTTAAACCTCGCTGTTATTTTAATCTTGTCTAACTCTCTGAATAACATATCTTTGTAAAATTTAGTTAGTGTTATAAATAGTTGGTAACAATATTGTGTTAAAACCCCCTCACTCTTGCGTGTCCAATCTGTACGGCTTTTTCTGAAATATCACAACCTATAAAGTTTCTGTTTAAGTCTTTGCAAACCTCGGCAGTTGTAAAACTACCAGCGTAAAAATCTGCAACTAAATCACCCTCATTACTACTTGCTTTTATTATTCGCTCAATTAATGCTTTTGGTTTTTGGGTTGCATAAACTTGTTTTAATCTTTTTGCTATGTTAAAAATATTATTACACAATCTACCTTTATAATCTTTTAACTTTATTTCTTTTTTCCCTTTAGTTTTATAATCTCTTGTTCTTGCCATTCTAACAAGTTCTTGATTATCATTATATTTAAACTCATTTAATGTACTTTTGGATATAATGTTTTCATATTGTGGATTAAATGTATAATTCTTAGTTTTAGTGTATAAAATTATAGTATCAGTAGAGTTTGTAAACTTATTTTTAGTATTATTTTTAACTACATTCTTATCCCAATATATTTCATTTAAAAAATTACCATAACCAAAAACATCATCCATTATACACCTAACCCAATGATTAATTTTATTATCCATCTGCAAATAAATACTTCCTGTATCTTTTAAAATACGGTGCATTTCTTTTATTCTTGGAATATAATGTTCTTCTATTATTTCACGTTTAGGCTTTAAATCTTGGTAGTCTTTAAACTTTCTTCCAGTACCATAAAGTATATCACAGTAAATTAAATCTACTGTATTATCTTGCATTTCTGCCATTAACTCTAAATTATCACTTAATCTTATATCAATCATATTGGGTTTTATTTTTTATCAAAAATAATGGGGTTTTAAAACAATACAGTAACCAACAACGTATATAAAAAAGTGGCTTTGCTTAGGCTTCTTTAGTAAAAAGCAGTCAGTTAATAATGTCTTTTTATTACCTAGTTTATCAGGTGCATTAACAAGAGCCACCATTTCATATACAATTACGTTATAATTAATTTGCCAAAAGTTCTCGTTCATTATACCAAACACCGTTTTTACTTGTGTACCTATAACCGTTTTTTGTGTTATCAATCGCACTTACTGTAATTTCTATAAAGTCATTACTATAATTAGATTTTCTTTTTAAAGTTTGTCCTACCTTAAATTTTGGCAAACTAACAATAACACCAGATATAGTTAATTGTTCTTCAAGCCATTCTACATAATAATCGCTTGGCACTTTCGGTCTTAAATCATTGTCTGCATAAGCATCAAAACCTGTTACTTTTTTAAATGTTTCTTCTAAATTTCTAGACGCTGACTCAAAAGCAAACATTGACAGTTGTCGAGAATCAAGTTCGTTCACCATCGACAATTTACGAGAAAGCCCTTTAAATTGTTCATCATGCAAATTCCTATTAACTTCACTAGCAAGCCTTTCTGCCTCTTTTAATTTTCTTTCTTGCTCGTTTAGCTGATGAACTTTAGTTTTTAGCTGATGTAACATAGGAGAAAAATCAAAACGTGGATCATCTCGCCGTACTTTTAAAGATGCATTTTCA
>CAKZMU010000023.1 GCA_937129145.1 uncultured Lacinutrix sp.
TGGTGGCATAGCTCAGCTGGATAGAGCACCTGCCTTCTAAGCAGGCGGTCCTAGGTTCGAATCCTAGTGCCATCACAAAAAGCCTTACTTAATTTAAGTAAGGCTTTTTTGTTTTTAATTATTATCCTCGAAGTTTCTTTATTACTTCCTTATTATATTTTTTGTCGTCTTGTATAATTTCAAAGAAACTTTGAATATACTTTTTGGCACTTTCAAATTCTTTTATGTTTTCAAATAGAGGCTTTTGCGCTTCAATAAGTTGCATAATCTCATCTTTTTTAGATATATAATCTTGACGAACTTGCTCTATTAAAATTAAATCCCTCTTAAATCCTCTATAAACTCTTTGAGTAACGCGAGTAATTCTTGATTTTTTAGTTATGGCATCTGAGACCCCAGAGTAACTTGTATTTACCAGACCTGACATATCAAAATCATAAGGAATTGGGTAAATTTCTTTATCTATGAAAATCAATTTTGAATTATGTTGAACAAAATTTGAAAAATCTGTATTTCCAATCATATATTGAAAAAACTCCGTGCGAATTGAATTAAGAGCTTCATGTTCTTGAGGATGAATAGAGCGATCAATAATTTTACCATTAAATTTTTGAGCAATTTTTTTATCGTCCTCTTGTAAAAACCCTTTTATTTGATGGATTTTTTCCTTTTCACCTCTGGTTTCAGTTAATTCAATCTCAACCAATCGTGTTTTAAAGGAATATGGAGAGATTACTCTATATAGTTTGTAAGCAATATATTCTTTTATGACATTATCATTCATATCTTTTTGTTGCAAACATGGTACTATAAGTTTTAGTTTTTTATGTCCATTAAACAAGGTGTTTTTGTGATCCTTTTTTTTAATGCTAATTTTGACTGGAATATAATAACATTTTTGTCGTCTAAAGTTACCTCTAGCACGTAACTCTACTTTTAAAGTCTTCCAAATTTTATCACTGTTTTCGTAAGATATGCTAGATTTTATATAGGTACTATCATTTGTTTCATTTTTTAAAACTTTATTAGAATATTTTAATTTTATGGGAAGTATATTTTGATTATCAAATAAGCCTAATTGCGCATTAGATTCTTTTTTGTTTGAAGTATTTTGGGAAAAAACATCTGAATAAACCAAGAAACATATAATCAATAAAATGTACGAATATTGTTTTTTCATTATATTGTGTGTTGTTAAACAAAGATAACATTTTAAAAGGCATTTATGAATCAATATACAACTGTCGTTAATAAAAGAACTTTAATTGCCTTAATCATTTCATTTGCAACCTTATATCTCGCATATCGTTATAATATAAACTATAACATTGATCTTACATTAATAAGTATAGCTATCGTATTTCCTTTAGTGTTTACTATTAGAAGCTCATTTAGAAGAAGAGAAAAGGCTTTGGAACATTTAAGTCAGTTTAGGGCAGCCATTAAAACGGTTGATTATTTCTTTATGAGTGCACCTACATTAGCTGAAGAAAAAAAGCAAGAAATTTCAAATATTTTGATAGAAATTAGCGAAAAGACTATTTCTCATTTAAACAAAAAGGATGATTATAGCACTAATGATTTAGATGATGAAGTAAATAAGGTTTATCTTTTTATTATTGATAATAGTGAAGTAATTCCAAAGAGTTTAAAGGATAAAGTTATAAGGTTCATGAATGATTTGCACGAAGCAGTAGAAAATTTGCATGCTATTCATGCACATCGAACACCAATTAGTTTAAAAGCCTATTGCTTAGTATTTATCTATATTTTTCCATTTATTTACACACCAACAATTATAAACAGAATAGGGTTAGATACTACTATTTGGATAACTTATTTTGTAGTTATTTTAAGTGAGTTTATTCTAATTTCACTTTACAATATTCAGGATGATATGGAATATCCTTTTGATGCTAAAGGCTTAGATGATATTAATTTGAATAACTTTAAAATTGATAGATAACCAAGCTACAGTAAGTCTTTAATTTTACTAAATGAAATTTCATTAAAATTTGATATCACTTTATTAGCAGTTGTGTAGTCCTGATTTTTTGAATGCTCACTCTTGTAGCCAATACAATATATTTTTGCTGAATTTGCTGCCTTAATACCGTTGGTGGAATCTTCTATAACGATGCATTCATTTCTAGTATAGCCTGAAGATTCTGCAGCCTTAATAAAAATTTCAGGATGCGGTTTTGATGCTTTTAAATCTGCACCACTATGTTTGGCAACAAAGTACTTATCTAAACCAAACCTAGTAAAAACATTGTTAATAGTAATCATTGAGGCTGATGATGCCAATACCAAAGTCAATCCGTTTTTGTGATAATCTTTAATAATATCATGAACACCATCGATAAGCGATAAATCATCGTCATTTTCAAATATATACTTAAAATATTGACGTTTTAGATTAACTAATTCTTGTGGATTATTTTCTAAATTAAAGGTTTTGCATAAAGTTTTACAAATGCTAAGTGTTGATTGTCCAGTAAAAGATTCGTAAAGCTCGTTAGTTACCTCAATACCTACTCTTTTAAACATTTCACTATAGGCTTTTTTATGTAAAGGCTCGGAGTTTACAATAACGCCATCCATATCAAATATTACTGCTTTTAACACTACTCTTGTTTTTTTGCGAATATACTTTATTAATGAATAAATACATAGTTCTAATGAAAACTGTTAATTTGAACTTAATTGTGAGTTCTAATGCCTAAAAATTTAAAATAATCTATTAATTTAACAGTCTATAAAATTTTTAGTGATAATTATAGAAATAATCCTTTAAAAGCTATAGTTTAAGGTTAATGTTATTAGCAATAAAAGGATTTTTAGGCTGTCTGTTAAGGCAGCCTTTTTTTATGCTTTTTCGCAAATGAGAACAGTTTTCTCGCTCTCTAGGTTTGTTGTGAAAAACGCATAGACATGACCTCCATCTTTAATATTGAATTTCTTTCTGAGTGAGCTTACCGATTCTGGGAAGTTTCTTGTTGAAATATTTGCCTTAGTATTACCTAAAACCCTTTTAATTAATTTCTTGTTATATGGTAATTGTTCAATTATTTTAAAAACCCTTCCTGGAAAGTCTATTAATGAATTTGAAGTATATAAATGTGAATGAGCATGAAGTTTATCTATCTTGAGATTTTTAGCAATAATCTTAAAAGCACCAGCTTTTAATATCGCAGCATTAGGTTCACAAAGATAATTTTGAGGCAAAGAATAACTTGGTTTAGCACTTTTTTCTGATGCATACAGAAAATTAAAAGTTTCAGTTGTTCCACCTTTTATGTTTACTGTGTTGATTTTAATATCATCAGCAAACCCTTTATTCAATATAAAAAGGAGCTCCTTTACATCATTATTTACAGCTACAATATGTATTTCCTTAGTATGCTTCAACTCTGATATGCCAATAGAAATATCTAGCATTGGAGACGCTTTTATCAATACATTATTGGTGTGTTCAAATAACAAGTCTAAGTGCTTGGGAACATTAGGTAAACAATCATTTAAATAGAATACTTTTCCTTTGCTATCATGTCTTCTTGAAGGGTCTATATATATCCAATCGTAATTTTTTGTGGTGTTTTTTAGGTACTCAATGCCATCAGTATTTATGGTTTTAATATTGTCTACACCTAATTGCATAAAATTATGTGAAACAATGTCAGATAAGTTTTTATCAATTTCACAATGCGTAACATCATCAAATAATTTTGAAAAATAATAACAGTCAACTCCAAAGCCTCCAGTTAAGTCAATAATAAAGCTGCCATTTATTAATTTCGATTTGTATTCAGCAGTAATTTCAGAGGATGTCTGTTCAATATTGAGTTTATTTGGGTAGTATATATTAGGTGTGTTATACCAAGTAGGTAGCTTTGCTTTACAGCGTTTTTTTGCTTCAATTTGCTCTGCAATATCTTTTAAGTCAATTTTTTCAAAATCATTTTTCTTAAGCAGTAATGAAGCAACATTAGAATCAATATTTTTATTTATAAACTCTTGAATTTTAGTATTTAATATAGGTCTATTCAAAAGGGTACTATAGGTCTTTGGTAAGCTGTTTTACAATTTTGTTATCGGCTAAAAACTCTTTTAAAATAACTTTTAGAGCAGTATAAGTTGGTATAGCTATAATCATTCCTACAACGCCAAATAAAATTCCAGCAATAATAATAACAAGAAAGATTTCTAAAGGATGTGATTTCACACTTTTAGAGAATATAAACGGTTGGCTAAAAAAGTTATCTACCAATTGCCCTATGATAAAACCAATCATGACATAAGTGGTTTTTGGTAAAATAACTTCGCTAAAACTTTCCCCAAGAAAACTAGACATGGTTAAGGTTAGCATTAAAACACCACCAACCATTGGTCCTACATAAGGAATAAGGTTCAATAATGCACATAAAAATGCAATGACTACGGCATTTTTAACTCCAAAAATGAGCAATACAATCGTATAAATCACAAATAGGATGAGTATTTGAAATATCAAACCAACAAAATAGCGAGATAGTAATAGCTTAATTTTTTCAAACGATTTTTTTGAGCGTGTTTCTTTATTGTCAGGAACAAAAACAAGAATACCTTGTTCTAATAACTGACTGTCTTTCAGGAGAAAAAATGCAATAAATATAACTGAAAACAATCCTACGCTAAAACTTCCAAAGCCACTTACTATCGAGTTTAAAAAGTCTGGAATGATAGAATAATCCAGCTTTGAGAGTAAATTAGATTCTTTTAAAGACTGTTCAACCTCATAGCTATTCACTCCAAAATATTCGGTTAATTGAAAGTATAAATCTTCAATATTTCCTTGTAACTGATTAATGTCGAGTAATGCCAAATTATGTCCTTGTTCAACAACTAACGGAATAAACATACGCACCAAACCTACCAACAATGCAATTAAAAGCACCATAGTGGTTACGACTGCAAAGGTGTTTTTAAATTTTAATTTCGATTTTAAAAACCTAACAATAGGTAAACCAATTAAAGATATTACCGAAGCAATAGCTATATAAACTATAACCGATTGTATTTTATATAAGAAATATAGTAGTAAAGCTATACCAAGAACAATTGCTAATGCCCTTAAAATACCGTTGGCTATAATTTTAGAATTCATTTAGTAAATATAATAATTTGTCATTACGAGAGAAGGATGACCGAAGTAATCTTTTAAAAAGAAATAAGATGATGAACAGATTGCTTCATTAGATTCGCAATAACGTTTACATTAATTGTTTAGTGATTTCATATAAAGCAATATTTGCAGCTTGAACCACATTCATACTACTATTTTGACCGAACATATCAATATGAATTGTAGCTTCAGATAGCTTTAATATGTCTTCTGAAACACCAAAATTTTCATCACCAATTACTAGAACAATAGGTTGATTTTTAGGAAACTCAACTGTATGAATGGATTTGCTATTGCTAGTAATTTCTAAAGAAATGATGCAATGCTTATTTGCTTTTAGATTATTAACTACATCTAATGCAGAAGCTTCAACTTTGTAATTCACAACCTTTTCTGTAGCTCTAGAAGTTTTGGTCATTTTTCGACCTAACGGAATATGTTCACCGCAAAAAATGAGCTCACTAACTCCAAAAGCATCAGAAATTCTAAACAAACTGCCAATATTTGGTGCATTGGTAATGTTGTCACAAATTAGCGTGATTGGGAATTGTTGCTTTGTAAAGTTTGTATTGTAATGATTAAGCTGCAAGTGATTTTGTTTTATTAATCTGAAATAACAATTGTTTCATTATTCTCTAAGAGAAAATACAATATGGCAAATAATATTAGAAGAAAGACAATAACTTTTAAAATTACCATGAGTATTTCTTTTAAGGTATAATCATTATTAGAATTAATTTCAAAAAAGAAATCAACTAACGCTAGCAATAAATCTTTCATTTTTCAAGTAATCAATTACTATAAGTGAAAAGTTCTACCACAATTATAGCTTGCATGAATTGGTGTGCCGAAACAACAAGTAATACCTATAGGGCATTTATCATAATGAAAGTTCGAGAACCCAGTTGTATAAGAATGTCCATTTATATCATTAAGTGACAAAAAAGTCATAAATAGTGTAAGTACTACTGCTACAATTTTAAATCTAAGTGGCAACGAATTCATAAGTCTTAAATCTTTATTCTAATCTCTTTCCTCTTTTCTCTTTTTTTCAATTCTCAAAAGCATATTTTACAATATTGGCACCCATTTGTAGTGCTTTTTTACGAACGTCTTCTGGGTCGTTATGAATTTCTGGGTCTTCCCATCCATCGCCTAAATCACTTTCAAAAGTAAAAAGCAACACTAAGCGCGACTCATGAAACATTCCTAATGCTTGCGGACGCTTGCCATCGTGCTCATGTATTTTGGGCAATCCTTGAGGGAAGTCGTACGCAATGTTGAATATCTTATGATTTGCTGGAATTTCGACCAACTCATTATTTGGGAATACTTTTTTAAGTTCTTTTACAATGTATGGTTGCATACCGTAATTATCATCAATATGTAAAAAACCTCCAGAAATTAAGTAATCTCTAAGATTGCGCGCATCATCATCATTAAAAAACACATTACCATGACCTGTCATGTGTAAAAACGGAAACTGAAATATATCGACACTATTGGCTTCGACTGTTTGAGGCTTAGTTTTAATTTTTGTATTGATGTTCTCGTTACAAAATTCAATTAAATTAGGTAATGCTGTTGGATTGCTGTACCAATCACCACCACCTCGATATTTTAATATGGCCACTTCTTGAGATATAGAGGCAAGTGAAAAAAGGCAAAAGATTAAAGATGTTACTAGCTTCATAATTATTCGTTAGTATAGGCAACCGAATGACAAGCAACAACTGCTGCAGTTTCTGTGCGTAATCTAGTTTTTCCCAAAGTTACAGGAATAAATTGATGCTCCAAAGCCATTGCAATTTCTTTAACACTAAAATCGCCTTCTGGTCCAATTAAAATAGTGACATCTGTATTTGGTTTTAATTGACTTTTTAAAGATTGCTTATTGGTGTCTTCACAATGTGCTATAAATAATTGTCCTTCATGGTTTTGCTTTATGAAATCTGTAAAAGATATGGCATCATTCAATTTTGGCAAATAATAATGCAACGATTGCTTCATGGCAGATTGCAATATTTTTTCAAAACGCTCTGGTTTTATAACTTTCCGTTCACTATGGTCACAGATAATTGGTGTGATGCTATCAATACCAATTTCGGTAGCTTTTTCGAGAAACCATTCGTAGCGGTCGTTCATTTTTGTTGGTGCCACAACCAAATGTACGTTATATAATTTTGGTTCTTTAAAAGTTTTTGAGACAATAGATATCATGCAGTTTTTTAAATCGGCTACTTCAATTTCCGCTTCAAATAACCAACCATTTCCATTGGTAATATAGAGAGTGTCTCCAGTTTTTTTACGTAACACTTTAGCAATATGTCTGCTTTCATCTTTTGGAAAAGTGAATTGTGCGGTGTTTTCGTTAATGTCTGGATTATAGAATAGTTGCATGAATCAAATATACTTGGAAATTATGATTTTCTATTAACGTACTTAAAAGTGCTAATAACTAGATTGATTACAAATAGTAATTGAGAAATAAAAACAAACAGAATAAGTATTACTAAAAACATATTTAATGTAAAATTAGTATTTGAAGAGTACAAATCAAATAGCTTTAAACCAATAAAGTATGTTGGAACACTACCAATAGTAATTAGTACATGAAGCTTCGTTAAGATTTTAACTAGAGACACTTCGGTTTTATTAAAAGCCCAATAAATAAAACCTGTAAATCCATATAAAACAAATAGCAATTTTGCTATATGCGAATTTGCAATAACAAGATAAGTATCATGTATGTTAATGTCAATCGCTGCATCAGAGTTTGACCAATAAAACCAGAGTAGCACAAAGAATAAACAAGTAACCCAAAAGTAATAATGTGCTTTTAGTTTAAACATAAACCTATATTTTCAACCTAGCAGAGGCCGTAACATCTTGTTGTGCAAAATCTTCTTCCAAAAATTTTAAATAGCCAACAATAGCAATCATAGCTGCATTATCTGTGGTAAATTCAAATTTTGGGACGTATGTTTTCCATCCAAATTTTTGCTCACCATCTTTTAACGCTTTTCTAATGCCAGAATTAGCAGACACACCACCGCCAATAGCAATTTGCTTAATACCTGTTTGCTTTGTGGCTACTTTTAACTTGTCAATTAAAATACCAATAATTGTGTATTGTATGGAGGCGCAAATATCATTTAAATTCTCTTTCACAAAATCTGAATTCTCTTTTACTTCACGTTGTATAAAGTACAATATCGCTGTTTTCAACCCTGAAAAACTAAAATTTAAGCCTTCTACTTTTGGTTTGGTAAACTTAAATGCTTTTGGGTTTCCTAGTTGTGCACGTTTATCTATTTCTGGACCTGCTGGATAACCTAAACCTAAAATTTTCCCGCTTTTATCGTACGCTTCACCAACAGCATCATCAATGGTTTCACCAATCACGTCCATGTCAAAATAATGGTTCACTTTCACAATTTGAGTGTGTCCTCCAGAAATGGTCATGGCTAAAAACGGGAATTCAGGTTTTTCAAAACCTTCTTCATCAATAAAATGCGCTAAAATATGCGCTTGCATGTGGTTTACATCAATCAGAGGGATATTTAATCCATAAGCAAACGACTTTGCAAACGACGCACCAACAAGCAACGAACCCATTAATCCTGGACCACGTGTAAAAGCTACTGCGTTAAGCTGCTCTTTTTTGATACCAGCTTTTTCTAATGCTTGATGCACCACAGGAACTATATTTTGTTGATGCGCTCTTGAGGCTAATTCAGGAACAACACCACCATATTCTTCGTGTATTTTTTGGTTGGCAACAACATTGCTTAAAATGCGTCCGTTGTGTATAACAGAAGCAGCTGTATCGTCGCACGATGACTCAATTCCCAGTATGTAAATATTTTGTGAGGTCATTAAGAAATTTTAGGCATAATAATTGTTTATTTTGTAATAAAATAAACATCTGCATTTTTTTGTTTTAACGTATATACAAATAAATGAAAAAATAAAGAGCTAATAGCTAAAAATAGCCTTAAAAATTGATAAGTTTATAGCTAGTTTTATATTAGGGTTTAGGGTCAAAATTTATAACTTTACTGCAACATTAAAAAAGCACTCAAAATAGCGTTAAAAATTGTAGCAATCTTCTTGCTACTGTTCATCATTTTGGTGCTATTGTTTTCTATCCCAGCTGTACAAACACGGTTAGGAAGGTATGCTACAGACAGAATAAACAATGATTTTGGAACGAATATCAATATCGAAAAAGTCGGATTGCAGTTTAACGGCGACGTAGAACTCAAAAATATTTACATAGAAGATTACAAAAAAGATACACTTATTAGCATTAATGAGCTAAACACATCGGTTTTAAGTGTCAGAAAGTTGATTTATGATAATAAGCTAACTTTTGGTGATGTAGATATTATGGGAATGTTGTTCAACCTTAAAACCTATAATGGGGAAACGGACACTAACCTTGATGTGTTTGTGGCCAGATTTGATGAAGATAACCCTAGTAGTAAGGAAAGTGATTTTTTATTGTCTTCTAGCGACATATCCATTTACGATAGTGAATTTAGGCTTACAGATGAGAATAAAGATGATACAGAAATACTTGCGTTTAATGATTTAAATATAAATGCTACAGATTTCTTAATACTTGGTCCAGATGTCAGTGCTAGAATCAATAAACTAAATTTTATAGATAGTATAAGTGGCCTTGAAGTTGCTAATATGACTACAAATTTTGGTTACACACTAACAGAAATGACTTTTGATTTTCTCCAGCTTAAAACTCCAAATTCAACTTTAAATGGTAATTTAAAATTTGAATACGATAGAGAAGATTTACAGTACTTTGTTGATAAGGTAAAGCTAAATGCAACTTTTGAAGACTCACAAGTCATCCTAAGCGATTTAAATATTTTTTACGATGAATTTGGGAGCAACCAAACAGTAAATCTAAGCACTAATTTATTTGGCACATTAAATAATCTTACCGCAAGCAATGTAGAATTACGTAATTCTAGAAATACCATTGTTGACGGAAATTTAGTCATAAACAATGCTTTTGATAATGAAGTAGGGACATTTACAATGGATGCCAATTTTGATAGATTGACTTCCAGCTATAACGACTTAACAAGAATGCTCCCAAATGTTTTAGGACCAACAATACCTGTTATTGTTGATAGTTTAGGAGTGTTCACTTTAAAAGGGAAAACAAACCTCACCACCAAAAACTTAAATACTGATGTTTTATTAACTTCTAATTTAGGTGATGTAACAGCAAATCTCGAAATAAACGATATTACTGCCAAAGATGCCGCAACATACAAAGGTAATATTGTTATGAATATTTTTGATATAGGTACTTTAATTGGCGATACAACCGTTGGCAATATAACTGCTAATTTAGATGTTAATGGCACAGGTTTCACTACCGAAAGTATCAATTCGCAAGTAAAGGGAGATGTGTTTAATATTCTTTATAATGACTATGATTATGAAAAAATAAAAGTCGTTGGTAATATTAAGAACAAAATATTTGATGGTAATTTAATTGTTAACGACCAAAATTTAGTGTTAACTTTTAACGGTTTAGTGGATTTTTCTGAAGTAGAAAAAAAATATGACTTCAACGCCAATGTTGAACATGCCAATTTAAAAGCATTAAATTTTATAAAAAACGATAGCATCTCAATTTTTAAGAGTAATGTTAGCATGAATATGAACGGTAGTAATTACGATAATGCTTACGGTAACATTAGGTTTGAAAACACACTCTACAAAAATCAAAATGATGAATATTATTTTAAAGATTTTGCCATTTCTTCGCGATTTGAGGATGATGTTAGGTTTCTAGAAGTTAACTCACCAGACATTGTAAGAGGTAGCATGAACGGTAAGTTTTTGTTTAAAGACATCTACAAACTTCTAGAAAACTCCTTAGGAAATATTTACACAAATTTTCAGCCTCACGATATTGCTTCAGATCAGTTTATCAATTTTAAATTCAATATTTATAATAAAATAGCCGAAGTGTTTTATCCAGAATTAGAGTTGGGTAGCAACACCTATTTTGAAGGTCGAGTAGAAAGTGATGCCAAAAAATTTAAACTAGAATTTAATTCGCCTCAAATAAAATTACAAGACTTTTTTGCAAAAAATATTCATTTAGAAGTAGACAATCAAAATCCGCTATATAATACATTTGTTGAAATAGATGCCGTGTCTTCAAAGTTTTATGATGTATCAAAATTCAACTTGATAAACGTAACAAAAAACGACACTCTATTTGTGAAAACGGAGTTTAAAGGAGGGAAAGGAAATACCGACGACTTTGATATGAATCTTTTCTATACCATAAACGAAGAAAATAAATCGGTGCTTGGTTTTAGAAACACTTCCAAAATTGTTTTTAAGGATAACGAATGGTTTATTAATGAAAACAAAGACAATAACAGCCAAAATAAAATTGAATTCGATAGGCAATTTAAAAACATAGACATTAGAAGTTTGCGAATGACCCATCAAGAGGAAATAATTAATCTTTACGGTGTCATAAAAGGAAAAACAAACAAGAATATAAACTTGGATTTTAAAGATGTAGAACTAGCAAAAATCACACCTAGAATAGATAGTTTGGCATTAGCTGGAAATGTAAATGGTAAGCTGGAAATTATCCAAAATCAAGGCGTATATATTCCAGAGTCCAATGTTGTTATAGATAATTTTAAAGTAAACGATTTTAATCTAGGCTCATTTAATGCAGATATTAAAGGAAATAGGTCGTTAACTAATTATACTGTTAATGTAAGCCTAAAAGAAGATGATACAGAATCGCTATCTGTAACTGGAGGTTTAGACTTTTCAGGCAACAATTCGACCATAAACTTAAATGTAGTTTTAAATGAGTTTATTTTAAACCCCCTAAACCCGTTTGGCGAAGGTGTTATTACAGACATTCGTGGTGAAGTATCTGGAAAGGCAGAAGTTTCGGGTTCATTAAATAGACCACAAATAAAAGGAGAGCTTAATTTAGATAGTGGAGGACTTAGAATTCCTTATCTAAATGTTGATTATTCATTCGAAGATGAAACAAAAATAGCTTTGGAGCAACAAAGTTTTATTTTTAATAATGCAAAATTAACAGATTCTGAGTTTTTCTCAAGAGCAACATTAAGTGGCAATATTGACCATGTAAATTTTTCAAACTGGCAATTAAACCTGGATATAGATTCCGAAAGGCTATTGGTTCTAAACACCAGCGATACCGAAGACGCTCTCTACTACGGTAGAGCTTTTGTTAATGGTGACATTGGTATTGTTGGCCCAACAGACCAATTGGTTATTAATGCAGATGTATCCTCCGAAGATGGAACAGTATTTAACATTCCAATGAGTGACACCGAATCGTTTGGTGAAAGTTCGTACATAAATATTATATCCAAAGAAGAAAAAGAAGCTCAAATCACTAAAGAGCAAACAGTAGCCGAAGCTATTAAAGGCTTGGAAATGAACTTTGAGTTGGATATAAATGAGAATGCCGAGATAGAAATTATCATGGATAAAAGTACTGGAAGCTCCATAAAAGGCAGGGGTAGAGGAAACTTACTAACACGAATAACCACTAACGGTATATTTGAAATGAATGGCGATTTTTTCATTACCGAAGGAACATACAATTATAGTTTCCAAGGTCTTGTAGAAAAAGAATTTAGAGTATTATACGGTGGTACTTTGGTTTGGGAAGGTGAACCTTTGGAGGCACAAATCAATATTGAAGCAGTGTACGATAAAATTCAAGCAAACCCATCGGTATTGTTGGAAAACCCAATTAACACAAGTATTCCTGTTGAAGTAAAAATTCATTTAACCGAAGAATTGGAACAACCAGCCATTAATTACGACTTGTCATTTCCAACGGTGAGCTCCACTTTGGATTCCGAGTTACAATACCGCTTAAACGATAAAGATAGTAAAGAGTTACAGGTAATTTCCTTGTTACTTACAGGCGGTTTTAGAAGCGAATTAAGCTTTGGCTCGCAAGATGCTTTTGGATTGGTGTCAGATAGAGTACAGTCTATGATAAACGAGGTGTTATCTTCAGAAGATGGTAAAGTGAATTTAGGAATTGATTTTCAATTAGGACAAAATACGCCAGATTTTGAATCCAACAGTCGCGTGGGTGTTACATTATCTACAAAACTGAGTGATAACATTCTAGTTAATGGAAAAGTTGGTGTGCCTATTGGTGGCGTTAGCGAAACAGTAATTGCTGGAGATTTTGAAGTAGAAATGCTCATTAACGAGGACAGGACTTTGTCATTAAAATTCTTTAATCGCGAAAATAGTATTCGTTATTTTGGCGAGCAAATTGGGTACACGCAAGGTATAGGGCTTTCGTATAATGTTGAGTTTGATAATTTATCAGAATTATTACGAAAAATTTTCAGTAAGAAAAAGCAGGAAAAAAAGAAAGAAGAAGCTACAACCCAAAATGCTGGACCATCTTACATAAATATTAAGAAAAAAGATTCAATAAATTCCAGTCAATCTAACAATTAAGCATAAATACCAAAATAGGTTAAAAAGCGAAAACGTTTGAGTTTTAAAATTCGTTAAAATATGATGAAACTTAGCTTTTTTGTAGTTTAAGTTTATTAGCTTTACTCTTTGAAAGGCTAAAAAATGGCAAAAAAAATCAAAAAAATAGGCGTCATGACTTCTGGTGGAGATTCTCCTGGAATGAACGCCGCAATTAGAGCTGTGGTTAGAGCCTGTGCGTATCATAATATAGATTGTATAGGCATTTATAGAGGTTTTGATGGTGTTATAGAAGGCGATTTTAAACCCATGAATGCGCGTAGTGTAAAAGGTATTATCAATAAAGGAGGTACCATTTTAAAGTCAGCTCGTTCCGATGAATTTAGAACAAAAGAAGGCCGCAAAAAAGCACATGAAAGTTTAACAAAAGCTGGAATTGATGCTTTGGTTACTATTGGTGGTGACGGTACGTTTACAGGAGCATTAATTCTTAACAAAGAATACGGTTTTCCTGTGATGGGAATTCCTGGAACCATAGATAACGATATTTTTGGCACCACAAACACACTAGGTTACGATACCGCTTTAAATACCGTGGTGGAAGCCATCGATAAAATTAGGGATACAGCCAGTTCGCATAACCGCTTATTTTTTGTTGAAGTTATGGGTCGTGATGCTGGCCATATAGCGTTGAACACAGGAGTTGGAGCAGGAGCAGAAGAAATTTTAATTCCTGAAGAAGATTTAGGTCTCGACAGACTTTTAGAATCCCTAAACCGAAGTAAAAAATCTGGTAAATCATCCAGTATTGTGGTTGTTGCCGAAGGCGATAAAATTGGTAAAAACGTGTTTGAACTTAAGGACTACGTTGAAGAGCACATGTCTTATTATGATGTAAGAGTGTCGGTTTTAGGACACATGCAACGTGGTGGAAGCCCTTCGTGTTTCGACCGTGTTTTGGCAAGTAGAATGGGAGTGAAGGCAGTAGAAAGCTTACTGGAAGGAAAATCAAACTTTATGGTCGGACTTCAAAATAACACCATGGAATTAACACCCTTGGAACAAGCTATCAAAGGTAAATCAGCAATAAATTTAGAATTATTACGTGTGTCAGATATTATGACCACATAAATTAGAATTAGAAAAAAAATATGTCAAAAGTAAAAATAGGAATTAACGGATTTGGTAGAATAGGACGACTCGTTTTTAGAGATACATTTAACAGACCAGACGTTGATGTTGTAGCAGTAAATGATTTGTTGGATGTTGAACATTTAGCTTATTTATTGGAGTTTGATTCAGTTCATGGTCGTTTTAATGGAACTGTAGAAGTAAAAGATGGCAACTTAGTAGTCAATGGAAAAACGGTTAGGGTTACTGCCGAAAGAGACCCAAGAAACCTTAAATGGAACGACGTAGAGGTTGATGTAGTTGCAGAATGTACAGGAATTTTCACAACATTAGAAACGGCAAATTACCATATTGAAGCAGGTGCAAAAAAAGTAGCAATTTCAGCACCTTCAAAAGATGCACCAATGTTTGTAATGGGCGTAAACCATAAAGACATAAAAGATTCAGATGTGATTGTATCTAACGCCTCGTGTACAACCAATTGTTTAGCACCAGTTGCTAAAGTGTTGCATGATAATTTTGGAATTGAAGAAGCATTAATGACAACTATTCACGCCGCAACCGCAACACAATTAACGGTTGATGGCCCATCAAAAAAGAACTATCGCTTAGGTCGTTCGGCATTAAATAATATTATTCCATCTACAACAGGAGCAGCCAAAGCGGTTGGAAAAGTTATACCAGAACTAAACGGAAAACTAACAGGAATGGCGTTTCGTGTACCAACGGTAGATGTGTCTGTAGTAGATTTAACCGTGAGGCTAGAAAAGGAAACCAGTTATGAAGCAATTAAAACAGCGTTTAAAGATGCCGCAGATGGCGAGCTTAAAGGTGTTTTAAAATATGTTGACGAACCAGTAGTATCACAAGATTTTGTGGGCGAAACTCACACCAGTAACTTTGATGCTGGAGCTGGGATAGAGCTTAACTCAAAATTCTTTAAAATAGTTTCTTGGTATGATAATGAATACGGTTACTCTTCAAAATTAAACGATTTGATGCAGTATATTCATGATTTGTAGATTGTTAATAAATTCAAGTTGTGCATAATATGAAAAACCCATTAAGAGTTTTAATAATAAGTATTTTGATTTTGAATTTTTCGTGCTCAACTGAATTCTCAACACCTGAATTACAAAACAATTTTTCAAAGGAGCAAATTGATGAGTTGCAGAAAATTACAGAATTTTTCAAAAATCAAATATGTAAAAACGAAAAATCAGATTTTAAATCTTGTTTCTCCAAAATACTGCCAGATTTATTGGAATACGGTTATCTACCTATATTCGATAACATCAATTTTGACAAACAAAAAGAATTATATAAGTCAATTTCAAATTCTACTTTTGAAGAAATATGGACGTTTGGAAAAGCAACATACCCCGATACTGGAAAGGAATTAAAAAGTATGGGGTCAACTTATAATGGAAAATACCAAAAGTTTATTATAGAATTAGGTAAAAATAATACGGAAATAAAAAAATACGCGGAGTTGTTGGTTGGTGGCGGTGATTTTGAGCCAATGGGATTACTTGAACAATGGATTTACCTTAACCCAGCAGATTTTGATTTGGACAATCCGAATATTCAATTATTAATAGCAGTTCATTATTTATCACATAACGACCAAAATAAAAGAACAGACAAATGGGATTCGAAATAAATACTATGCACAACAACGTGTATAATTAATTGCTTTGGAAATGCCTACTTGGAAAATTCCTTCGGAATTTCCTCTGGTTCGTGAATGTTTGCTAAATTAGTTGCTGAAACACGCAACGAAATCATACACAAACACGTTGTAAGCAATTTACGTGAACCGATGAAAAAAGAAATATTTGAAAAAGCATTTGAGGAAAAATTGAACAAAAATTTCTCGAAATTTTCAAAGTATTTTGATTTTAAATTAAAAGCGTTTAATGAATTAAACACTCAACTTTTTGAAGTTAATAAATGTCTATTATTGGAATTTAATCGAGCTGGAATTACATTGACAAATAACTTACTGGAACGCTTGTTGAAATTAGCTCTGATTTATGACGAAGTTGGTGTTGGACCGAAGCCAATTGAGAGTTGGAATGAAATATTTACTGAACCAAATCGAAAATACAACCAAATAAAACTTGGAAACTCTATAGAGCTCTGTAAAAAAAAGGAGTTGATAACTGAAAAAGAAAAAGTAGTACTATTTGAACATATTAGAGTTCTAATGCGGAATGGATTCTCTCACGCTGATTCTACTGAAATCTTATCTGGACTTCCTGACGATTCAGTAATGTATCAAGCAACTTTTAGTAATCCTTCTGATGTTCAAGAAGTGAAAATTAATCAAAAGGTCATCCCATTTATGCAATCGTTGCAGATGGAAAATTTTGCGAATGAAAATGCTGTGGATTATTTTGATTATGTGTTCAAATTAATATTTCGAGTTGAAGAAAGATTATTAAAAAAACAAGAATAAAAACTGCTTACAGCAAAACACTGTGGCAAAAACAAGAAAAAAACCATCAATTTCTTTTTTAGTAATTTCAAACGGCAAATGGTATAATTAGTATCTTTGGTTAGCAATTTTTTTATGTATAAAATAGTTTTTTTATGATTTTTATAGTTGATAGTGGTTCTACAAAATGTGATTGGTTGGCAATAGACAGTCAAGGAAATCAGTTATTGCAAAAACAACGTACCAAGGGTATGAACCCAGCTATTTTAAGCGAGAAAAAACTTTATAAAACCATAAAAAAAAACGCAACATTGGACCAAGTAAAAAATGATGTCACACACGTGTTTTTTTATGGAGCAGGCTGTGGTACCGAAAAACCAAGACAATTGTTGGAAGATGTATTGCATAATTTTTTTCCTAACTCTAAAGCTGAAGTAAGGGAAGATACCTACGCTGCGGTATATGCAACCGTTGGAGCAAGTTTGCAACCAGCGGTGGTTTGTATTTTGGGTACTGGCTCAAATTGCAGCTATTTTAATGGAAATAATATTGAGCAACGTGTTAAATCGTTAGGCTATTCTGTGATGGATGATGCTTCTGGAAATTACTTTGGAAGACAATTAATAAGGGATTACTATTTTAATCACATGCCTCAACACCTTAAGGTATCGCTTGCCGAAAAGTATAACATGGATTCTGATTTTATAAAATACAATCTCTACAAGCAACCAAACCCAAATGCTTATTTGGCATCTTTTGCTGAATTTATGTTTCTTAACAAAGACTCAGAATATATCACAGACCTAATAAAAAACGGTATTCGTCTATTTGCAAAAAACATGATTTTACAATATAAAGACGTATTGCAAACAGCACCTGTTCATTTTGCTGGGTCTATTGCCTTTTTTTCACAAGAAGAAATAAAGGAAGTGGCAAAAGACATGGATTTTACTGTTGGTAATTTTGAACGTCGCCCTATTGAAGGTTTGGTAGATTACCATAGCAAGCAATTATCGAAATAATAAACGTGAGTTTAATATAAACTCTATCCTATTTCAATCAATATTAGGTAGATAACTTTTTGTTAGGTTGAGCGTAGTCGAAACCTTATTAAAACTATAATTTTAAAGACTTTTCGACTAGTTTTAGCTACCTACAAACAACAAGCTACTTCACCGCAATCATACTAATCTCAACATTTACATTTTTTGGCAAGCAAGCTACTTGTACAGTTTCACGAGCAGGAGCAGTCGCTTCGTCAAAGTAAGAACCATAAACAGCGTTAATAGCTCCAAAATCGTTCATGTCGCTAATAAAAATAGAGGTTTTAACGACATTTTCAAAGGTCATTCCAGCAGCTTTTAAAACTTCTTTCATGTTTTCCATAACTTGTTTGGTTTCGTCTGTAATGTTATCTAAAACCAACTCGTTTGTATCAGGATTAAAGGCTATTTGTCCTGAAGTAAAAAGCGTATTTCCACTTAAAACTGCTTGATTATAAGGACCTATTGGCGCTGGAGCTTTGGTGGTTGTAATTATTTGTTTCATTTTAAATTATTTATTTGTTTTTAACTGCAAACCGTAACTGAGACTGAATACTGAAACTGCAACTGCGACTGCGACTGAATACTGCGACTAAATTAAAGGTCTCTATCACGCTGTCGGCGTTTTTCATATTTAATATCTTGTAAAATACTGGATTTAATACCAATAAAGAAATTCCATTGTTTGTTGGCACTAAAAGGTATCCATGAAAAATTCATGCGCCAACTTTCTAAGTCTCTTTCAAAACGCAATTGGGTATAGGTAATGCCTTTATTTTTTAAATCGTAACCAGATGATGCGCCAACTTTCCAACGAGGTGAAATGTTGATGTTTCCTGAAAACATTAAAGAATGTGACGCAATTTCGTTTTGCCTTCTTGTATTGTTATAGTTTATTGCATACGCTAAACGAATATCCCACGGAATCTTGTATCTATAAAGGTCACTTGCTTCTTCGGCTTCCGAGTTGTTTTCGTTGTTGTTAAACGATTTATCGGCAAAATCCTGAGGTTTTCCAAATAAATCATCGTCACGACCACCACTACGTAAGGATTCTTGTTGTGCGGCAGAATTTGTATTTCTTCGGTCATCCTTGGAATTATTACTTGAGAACGAGTAACTTGTGGTAAGGTTAGCACTAGTTAACCTAAACAAACTACCACCATTATCAATATTAAAAGTGTTGATTTTATTGTTGTTACTATCTAGGGCATAAGGGTCTAGTGTTGCACCAAAGTTTACGTTCATATCTTTAATTAATTTGAAACCACCATTAACTCTTACAGGACTCCATCGTAATGAGTCACCAGAGAGATTGTAAGAGGTTGATAAATTCAAATTATTTAATAACGTAATTTTTTTAGGCTCTGTAACTGTACTGTCCCTATCCCTAACCTTAGCTTCAAAGTTATTGCTTACCGAAATCCCTATAGAGCTAGAATAATTATTTGTTGGGCTTCCAAAAATGGATTGCTCAAAACGTGTGTATTCAACATCTGATGTTGTTAAACCATCGGCACTTATTTGTTCGTAAGTTTCATAGTATTGGTCAAAAGCTGGAGAAATACTATAACTTATGGATGGCCTCATAACATGCCTAATGGCCTGAATTTTTTTGTCATCTCCAAAAGGGAACATTCCATATAAAGTTGTTCCTATACTAGCACTAAAGTTGTAAGTTCTAAAAGAGTCAAAGCCATTTTTTTCGGTAATAATGGTTTCTTGCGTTGCTTGGTTAAATGATTTTTCAATAGTGTTTAACGTCCACGTTTCTTGAAAATTAGCACCAGCACTTAAACTTAAATAATCAAACAGTTTAAAATTGGTACTTATTGGAATGCTGTGTTGCATACCTACTTTGGCATCTTCAAACATTTCTTTTTTAAAGAATAGTGAATCGGTTGTTTGAATACGGTTTTCAGCCCTTGCATTATACTGCAAGTTTATATTCTGAAAAATCCCTTTTTTTGCACCAACCTTAGGCGCAAATGGGAATACACGACCAACACTACCTTGAAAGGTTGGTAGCGTCATATTAATGGTTTGCGTATTCGTGTTTTGTGAATGATTTGCAGTAAGGCTCACATTAACTTGCGGCTCGCCTTGAAATGTTTTGGAATACGAAATAGAAGATGATAACGTATTATTTAAATAGTTTGAAGCATTTAATTGGTTGATGGATTGCTGGTAATAGCGACTACTACCAAGGTTGACCGATGCCGAAAAACGGGAATTAGGGTTTGCTTTTCCATCTTGACTATGCGACCAACGCAAGTTATAAATAGCACTTTTTGAATAGTCTGGAAAACCACGCTCGCTTCTAATTAAATTTTCATACCTAAAACTTAAATTACCACGAAACTTATAACGTACAGCATAGTTGCTTTCTATGCGCATACCATAGCTGCCATTGGTATAGTAATCACCTAACAATGCTAAGTCAAAATAATCGCTTACGGCAAAATAATACCCTCCGTTTTGCACAAAATACCCTCTACTATTTTGTTCACCAAACGATGGAAAAATAACTCCAGACGTACGCTTTTGTGTTAACGGAAAATAAGCAAAAGGTAATCCTATAGGTGTTGGTACATCGGCAATAAACATATTGGTTAAACCTGTAACTACTTTTTTACCTGGAACTATTTTAGCTTTACGCATTAAAAAATAGTAATCAGGGTTTTCAAGGTCTTTAGCAGTTGTAAATTTTCCACGGTCAATAAAATATACCGAGTCATTTTCCTTTTTAGTTGTTTCAGCTATGATATAGCCTCCACTTTGTTCGGTTCTAGAATTAAATATTAATGCTTTTTGAGTGTCAAAATTAAATCTAATGGAATCTGGTTCAACGACATCACTTGCTTGTTTAAAAATAGGCTTTTGTGTGTAAGTATTTAAAGAATCAACAATTCCTTTGGCATACACTTCGTTTTTTTCATAATCAATAATAATGATGCCTGCGGTAATTTCCATGTCCTCATAGTTAATCTTGGCATTATCATACAAAGTGATTTTTTGGTCACCACGCGTTATGGAAGTATAACCTGAGGCACTATATTTTACAATATCTTTTAAAAGTTTGGGCTTACTTGAGATGCTATCTAGTTTTATGGTATCACCAGCAGCAATGTTGAGTTCGGCTTTTTGTGCTTTTAAACTATCTACTTTTACAGGAATAGTATCTCTTGTAACCGTAGGTTTAATTTTTTCCTTTTTTGGAGGTATATCTTGAGCGTAGCTAAAAGTGTTAATAAACACTATAAAACTTAAGGCAAAAAGTATTTGAAAGATGTTTGTTCGCAACGCTTTTAGATGTATTTTTGTAAAAGTATGGCTCGGTTTTTGAATTGCCAAATGTACATATATTTTTTTGTGAATATTTTAATAACTTTAAAAATATAGAATTTAAAATAAACCTAGTTTTAATACCGTTTTAGACTTTATATGAAAACGAACCTGAAATACCTTTTAGTATCTTTTTTACTTATATTTTCCGTTTACGCTTTTCCTCAAAAAACTACTGATAAGTTTGTGGTAGTTCTTGATGCTGGACATGGAGGGAAAGACCCAGGACGACCAACTAAATATGATTTAGAAAAAAATGTAGCTCTCAAAGTTGTTTTGCAAATTGGAAAAGAACTTGAAAAGTATAAGGACATTGAAGTTATTTATACCAGAAAAAAGGATGTATTTATAGAGCTTCATGAGCGTGCATCTATTGCCAACAAAGCAGATGCTGATTTATTTGTGTCTATACATTGTAATGCACATAATACCCAAGCTTATGGTACCGAAACATACATACTAAGTGTAGAAAATACGGATAGGAATTTTGAAGTAGCAAAAGCTGAAAATGAAGTTGTTTTGTTAGAGGACAACTATGAAATACATTATGAAGGCTACGACCCAAACTCTCCAGAATCAGTCATTGGATTAACCTTGATGCAAGAAGATTTTACTGAACAAAGCATTTTGTTGGCCACCATGATAGAAAAGGGTTTTAAAAACAAACTAAAAAGAAAGAGTAGAGGTGTTAAACAGCAAAGTCTTTTAGTGATTAGAGGTACGTATATGCCAAGTGTTTTAGTTGAAATAGGGTTTTTAACCAATAAAACAGAAGGAAAATATTTAAGTTCAAAAAAAGGGCAGCAAGAGATTTCTAAATCAATCTATAAATCTATTTTGTCATACATTGAAGCAGTTACTGGAAATGATGATTTTGAATTAATAGCGAAAAACACCGATGAAAAATCTGCTCTTTATCCAGACATCACATTCAAAGTACAAATAGCCGCAGGAGCGAGAAAACTAGAAACAAAACCGTATAATTTTAATGGTTTAAAAGGTGTGACATCACAAAGCATAGGTAATGGTTATAGATATTTTTATGGAGAAACCTCGAACTACGAAACCATAAAAAAGCATAAAGATGAAGCGCTGGAAAAAGGATACTCCACAGCATTTATAGTAGCTTACAAAAACGGAGAACGTATTGATATTAGTGAGGCTATAAATGCTAAATCCAATTAAATAGTATATTTTAAACAGTCTCTGTGACTTTGTTTAAATTAATTGCTAATTTTGTGTGTAACCAAAAATAATCACTTTGAAGATTACTAGAGAAGTAAAAACAGCAGTCTTAGTCATAAGTGGATTGCTACTAATTATTTATTTATTCAACTATTTAAAAGGTGAAAACCTACTGGATTCCTCACGAACATTTTACGCAGTTTACGATAATGTTGAAGGTTTAGCACCCTCGGCACCTGTCACCATTAGTGGTAATGTTGTTGGGAAAGTTCAAGAAATTGCATTTACCGATGATGCTTCAGGCAAACTCCAACTAACACTTATGGTGGATAATGATTTTGAGTTTTCAAAAAACAGTAAAGCCGAAATATATGAAGCTGGTTTAATTGGAGGTAAAGCTATAGCTATTGTACTTGCCAATGATGGTTCGGAAGTAGCAGTTGATGGCGATTTCCTTGAAGGCACTGTAAAAGCTGGCTTAACGGAGTTGGTAAATCAAAAACTAACACCATTACAAGGTAAAATTGAAAATGTCATGGTGAGTGCCGATTCACTTCTTGGTAACATTAATGAAGTGTTTGATACGCAAACAAAAGCTAATTTAAGAAATAGTATATCCGAACTTAACAAGTTAGTAACCTCTTTTAATAGTACTTCAAAATCTTTAAATCTTTTAATTACTAATAACAAAGAAAAACTAGATAGTACAATTACTAGCTTCAAAGATACTTCAGCAAATTTGGCATCTCTAACCGATGAAATGGCTAAAGCCAATTTAGGTCAAACAATTACTGAATTGCAAACTACTATTTCTAGCTTTAAAACCATACTCTCAAGTATTGAAAAAGGAGAAGGCTCTATGGGAAAACTCATAAAAGATGAAGGATTATATAATAATATCGAAGGAGCTACCAAAGAATTAGAGGAATTATTAAGAGATATAAAACTGCATCCAAAGCGTTATTTTAGAATTTTATCTAAAAAAGAGATTCCTTACGAAGAAAATTAATTCCATTTTTTAAATCTAATTAATCATGGCATACTTACCTAATATTCTTTTTGCAATTGCATTGGTAATTGGTATTGGTTATTTTGTAAAAAATGTCCGAAAGCTCATTCGTAACATCAAACTAGGAAAAGATATTGATGTTAGCGATAACAAGCCTCAGCGACTTAAAAACATGATAAACATTGCGCTTGGACAAAGCAAAATGGTACGTCGCCCAATCGCAGGCATTTTGCATGTTATTGTATATGTAGGCTTCATTATTATTAATATAGAAGTACTTGAAATAATTATAGACGGTTTATTTGGCACACATCGTGTATTTTCTAGTATTGGCAGTTTGTATGGCGTTTTAATCGGGAGTTTTGAAATATTGGCTGTTTTAGTTCTTATTTCAGTCATTGTATTTTGGATACGCAGAAACGTTATTAAACTTAAACGCTTTTGGAATAGCGAAATGACCAGTTGGCCAAAGAACGATGCCAATTATATTTTATATTTCGAAATGGTATTGATGACTCTGTTTTTGGTCATGAATGCTACTGATGTGTCGTTTCAAGAAATGAATTCAGGTAATGTTATCAGTCAATATATAGCACCTTGGTTTAGTGGCATGAGCGAAAATAGCGTTCATATTATAGAAAGAACTGCTTGGTGGCTTCATATATTGGGTATTTTAGTGTTTCTTAACTATTTATACTTTTCAAAGCATTTGCACATTTTATTGGCATTTCCTAATACCTATTACGCAAGTGTAAAACCAAAAGGACAAATGGATAATTTGGAGTCGGTTACCAAAGAGGTCATGCTCATGATGGACCCAAACGCCGACCCTTTTGCAGCACCAGAGGAAGGCGCTACTGATGATGATGTTCCAGAAAAATTTGGCGCTAGCGATGTCACCGATTTAAGCTGGACACAATTACTAAGTGCCTACACCTGTACAGAGTGCGGACGTTGTACATCGTCCTGTCCAGCCAACTTAACAGGAAAAAAACTATCGCCTCGTAAAATCATGATGGATACCAGAGACCGCTTAGAGGAGGTTGGTAAAAACATCGATGCCAATAAAGGAGAGTTTAAAGACGATGGGAAGCAATTATTGGGCGATTATATAACAAAAGAAGAATTGTGGGCATGTACCACTTGTAACGCTTGTGTTGAAGAATGTCCTGTAAGTATTAGCCCACTATCCATTATTATGGATATGCGACGCTATTTGGTTATGGAACAATCGGCTGCTCCAACCGAATTGAACAACATGATGACCAATATTGAAAACAATGGAGCACCTTGGCCTTATAATCAAATGGATAGGCTTAACTGGAAAGACGAATAAGAAACAAAACAATGATTAAAAAACTAAAAACTTTACTGCTTTGTGTATTAGTAACTGGATTTATATCTAACAACTACGCACAAGAAGCAACTAGTCAAGAACAAGCAAAAAACATAGCTCATAAAATGTTTGTTGATTTAGACAATCTGGATTATGATGCCATTCTTGATATGACGCATCCCAAGGTTTTTGACTTAGTCCCTAAAGACCAAATGAAGACGATGATTAAAAGCATGTTTGAAGGGAATGAAGAATTTGCTATTGAAATACCTAAAGGAATACCAGAATATAAGCTTTCGGATGTGTTTAAAGGCAAAAAAAATAATTTGGAATATGCATTTGTGTCGTACGATATGAATATGAAAATGACATTCAATAATGAAGAATTTGATGATGAAGGCAAAGAGATGATGACTGGTATTATGAAATCACAAGGAATGGAAGTCGATTTTGTATCTAACAATACCATGAAGGTTTTAATGAAAGATAGAATGACCATTTTGTTAAAAGAAGACGCTACAAAAAACGAATGGGTCATGATAAATTACGATCCAGACTCACCATTATTCTATCAAATTTTATCTACCGAGTTGCTTGAAAAAGCAAAGGAGTATAATCAAAATCTGTTATTGGATAGTAAAAAGAAAAGTGACAACTAGAAAACACCTAAAAAAATGACCGTAAAAACAATGGCAGAATTTATGGCAGAAGGCAAACAGCCCGAAATACTATTTTGGGTAGGTTCTGCTGGAAGTTATGACGACCGAGCCAAAAAAATTACAAAGGCATTTGTAAAATTGCTTAACGAAGCAAATATAGATTTTGCTGTGTTAGGTACTGAAGAAAGTTGTACAGGTGATGCTGCAAAACGTGCTGGAAATGAATTTTTGTTCCAGATGCAAGCAGTAACAAATATTGAAGTGCTAAATGCTTACGAAATAAAAAAAATAGTCACGGCTTGTCCTCATTCTTTTAATACCTTAAAAAACGAATACCCTTCGCTTGGAGGTAATTATGAGGTTTTGCACCATACACAATATCTGCAACAATTAATTAAAGAAGGACGCTTTAAAATCACCAATAACTCATTTAAAGGAAAACGCATCACATTTCACGACCCTTGTTATTTAGGAAGAGCCAATGAAGTGTTTGAAGCACCTCGAGAACTCTTAAAAGAACTAGGTGTTAATTTGGTAGAAATGAGACGAAGCAAGCGCACAGCTTTGTGTTGCGGTGCAGGAGGCGCACAAATGTTCAAAGAACCAGAAAAAGGTGATAAAGACGTAAATGTACTCCGTACCGAAGATGCACTACAAACCAACCCAGATATTATCGCAACTGGCTGCCCTTACTGCAACACCATGATGACCGATGGTGTAAAGTTTAAAGAAAAAGAAGCTGATATTGAAGTCCTTGATGTGGCTGAGTTGTTGGCTAACGGTAAATAGTTATCCTAATTATGAAGCGAACTATAAAAATAACAGTTTTAGCTCTAATATTAATTTCAAATATTGGATTTGCACAAAATAACTTGACTGAACTAAACTTCGATACAAAATATTTTGATGCAGTTGATAAGTGGGTGGCATTTCCTAAAAAAGATACAGACTCAACTTTTGCTTATGGCTTTATTTACTTGGATAATCAAGCTGGATTTACTTTGAATTATGAAGCACAATTCCAAATAGATGAACAAGAGTTAAAAAACATTCCTTCAGACTCAACTATAGGATTTATGAAATATAGACTTGAACCAAATACAAGTTTAGTTTCTGTTTTGAATAAAGAACAAATTACAGCTTTAAATCTTCCAAACATACCAGAATGGTTATCTACTTATAAAGAAGGTTCAAATAAAGTAAGTTATTTAAAAAACGAAGGATACCATTTTAATCATGTTGGTGCAAGTCATTTAGCACTTGAACCTTTGCTAAAAGCCTATGAAGTTGAGCCGCATTTTGAAGGACTAGAGTTTGAATTGTCTTTTGCTTATAATGCTTTGGGTAAATTTGAGAAAGCAATTCCAATATTGGAAAAAGCAATAGAAAACAACCCTAAAAACTTTTTCTTTTTTAGGGAATTAGGGTTTTCTTATAAAAATTTAAAAATGATTGATGAAGCTGAAAAAGTATACCGTAAAGGGATTAAAATATCTGATGATGACTTTCAAAAAAGTGAAATGGCAGTAAATATGGCTCAATCATATTTTGAGTTACGTAATAAAGAGAAGTTTGATGAGTGGGCAAAACTGACAAGAAAATATGCAGAAAAAGACTCAAGGTATACCAAGTTTATTGACCATTTTGAGCAAAACTGGAACAAAAATTAATAAATGCTAGTAGATTTTAAAACATTACCAGAAACATCAAGAGTTTGGATATACCAAGCCAATCGTTCGTTTACTGAAACCGAAATAGAAGAAATAAAAGCTAAACTCGATACATTTATAGAAAATTGGACAGCTCATGGTAGCGATTTACAATCTGGGTATGAATTTAAATATAAGCGATTTATAGTTATTGGTTTAAACCAAAACTTAAATATGGCTACTGGTTGCTCTATTGATGCTTCTGTGCATTTTATCCAACAGTTAGAGAAGGAGTACAATGTCGATTTAATGGACAAAATGAATGTATCCTACAAACAAGGAGAGTTTATTGCATACAAACCGCTAACCGATTTTAAAAAAATGGCTAAAGACAAAGCGGTTTCAAAAAATACGATAGTATTTAATAATCTTGTGGCGAATAAAGCAGAGTATCTCGAAAATTGGGAAGTGCCTGCAAAAGAAAGTTGGCATAACAGATTTCTTAATTAAATTTGTGGCAAATTGTTAACTACCTTGGTTATAAATCTATCTTAAAGTTTTTTATTCTTAGTTGTAAAAATGTTATTTTGGCATAGTTTTTCGTTCTCCATGTAAAAATGGATCATTTAATTAATCCCAAACTATGCGAAATATAACTTTACTATTACTTTTTATATGTGCATCTCTTTCCGCACAAAGCAATCATCCCTTAGCTGCAAAAGATTTTGAAGCCCAACAAAAATGGGTAGATAGCGTGTATAACTCCATGACTTTAAAGGAGAAAATCGGGCAACTATTTATGCCAATGGTATTTTCTAGTCAAACAGACAAAGAGCATCAAGAAATTATAAGGCAAATAAAAGAGAACAAAATTGGTGGCTTAATTTTTTCTAAAGGTGGTCCAATTAGGCAAGCTAAATTGACTAACGAATACCAAGCAGCGTCAAAATTGCCTATGCTCATTAGTATTGATGCTGAATGGGGATTAGGCATGCGACTGGATTCTACTGTTAGTTTCCCATGGAACATGACGCTTGGAGCGGTCAAGGATAATAAACTCATAAGACAAACAGGTTATAATATTGGCGAGCATTGTAAAAGACTAGGAATTCATTTTAATTTTGCGCCAGTTGTCGATATCAATACAAACCCTAAAAATCCTATTATTGGAAATAGGTCGTTTGGCGAAGACCGTGATAATGTCGCCAATAAGTCTTTAGCATTTATGGAAGGTATGCAAGAAGCTGGAGTATTAGCATCTGCAAAACATTTTCCAGGTCATGGTGATACCGAAACAGATTCGCATGAAACATTGCCAACCATTAATTTTAATGAACAACGGATAGACTCGGTAGAGTTATATCCTTATAAAAAATTGATTAAAGGAAATTTAGCTAGTGTGATGGTGGCGCATTTGAATATTCCGAGTTTGGAAACGAGAGACGGTTTTCCATCAACACTTTCAGAAAACATTGTCACTAATATTTTAAAAAAGGAACTTGAATTTAAAGGCTTGATATTTACTGATGCCTTGAATATGAAAGGTGCATCAAATTTTAGCAAATCGGAAGATGTTGATTTAGCAGCCTTTAAAGCAGGGAACGATATGCTGTTAATATCAGGAAATATTGGAAAAGGCATTAACAAATTAGCCGAAGCATACAGCTCTGGAGATATTTCCGAAGAACGTTTAGCGTACTCAGTTAAAAAAGTATTAATGGCAAAGTATAAAGTTGGATTAAATGACTACAAACCAGTTGGGACTGCAAATTTAGTTGAAGACCTAAACCGACTGCAAGACGATTTGCTAAACCAAACACTTATTGAAAATGCGTTAACAGTCGTAAAAAACAGTACCAAGCTATTGCCTTTGCAAAAACTTGAAAACAAGTCCATAGCTTATGTAAAACTAGGTGATGACAAGGGAGATGTGTTTTTAAATGAACTTAAAAAATACACCAAAGTACATGAAATAAGTGCTACAAACTTAGACGATTTAATCTCTAAACTCAATAATTATAATACAGTTATTGTTGGATTTCATAAATCAAATGAAACTCCTTGGAAAGGATATAAATTCACAAATCAAGAATTGGTTTGGCTATACGAAATAGCTAGAACAAACACGACAATCCTATCGGTATTTGCAAAACCGTATGCACTATTGGATTTAAAAACCAACGAAAATCTAGAAAGCATCTTGGTCGCATATCAAAATAGTGAAGTAGCACAACAAAAAGCAGCACAATTAATTTTTGGAGCTATTCCTGCAAAAGGCGAGTTGCCAGTAACATCTGGTGAAGAGTTTAAAGTAGGCGATGGCATAAAGTTTTCGTCTTTAAGCAGATTAGGTTATAGTTTGCCAGAAAGCGTTGGTATGAATTCTTATAAACTTGCTAAGTTGGATTCTGTGGCACAATATGCTATTGATTCTACAATGACTCCAGGCATACAATTATTAGTTGCCAGAAAAGGGAAAGTAGTTTACAATAAGAATTTTGGCAAGCATACCTATAAAAGTAAACAGAAAGTAAGGTCTACAGACATTTACGATATTGCTTCACTAACAAAAATAGTAGCAACATTACCTTTGATAATGGAATTGGAAGAAAAAGGTATAATTTCATTGGATAGTAAACTATCAGACCTGCTTCCAGAGTTTAAGGGCACCAATAAAGAAAACGTAACCTTAAAGAAAATGCTGTCGCATTATGCACAGTTAAAGCCGTGGATTCCGTTTTATATGCATACGTTAGATTCGGTTACAAAAAAACCTGATGCAAAATATTATAGAAGAAAAGTAACCAAAGGATTTGATGTTGAAGTCGCTAATAAACTGTTTTTAAGAACTGATTATCAAGACTCTATTCAAGGGATAATTAAAGACAGTGATATGTTATCACGTTTAAGATACCGTTATAGTGACTTACCTTATTATATTTTAAAGAAATTTATTGAGAAACATTACGACCAACCTTTGGATGAGTTGGTGCAACAGCATTTTTACAAGTCGTTAGGTGCTAATTATACAACCTATAAACCAAGGGAGCGATTTAGCAAAACACAGATTGTACCCAGTGAAGTCGATAATTATTACAGGTATCAAGAAGTACATGGTTATGTGCACGATATGGGAGCAGCAATGCAAAATGGCGTAGGAGGTCATGCAGGTGTTTTTAGCAATGCCAATGATATTGCAAAGATTATGCAAATGTACTTGCAAAAAGGGTTTTATGGAGGTCATCGCTATTTTAGAAGGGAAACATTAGACAAGTTTAATGAGTGTTATTATTGCGAAAGTGATAACCGAAGAGGTATTGGGTTTGATAAACCTCAATTAGGTGACGATGGTCCAACCTGTGGTTGTATATCTATGTCAAGCTTTGGGCATTCAGGATTTACTGGCACTTATGCTTGGGCAGACCCAGAAGAAGAAATAGTGTATGTGTTTATGGCAAATAGAACATATCCAACTTCTTTAAATGGAAATAAATTGCTAAAAGAAAATATTAGAACTGAAATACAACGATTGATTTACGAAGCTATTGAAGAATAAAAAAATGATAATAGGCGTAGTTTGCTACCCAACTTTTGGAGGTAGTGGTGTGGTAGCAACCGAGTTAGGTTTAGAACTTTCTAAACGTGGACACGAGGTACATTTTATAACATACAGTCAGCCTGTGAGGTTAGATTTATTGAGCCATAATGTGCATTTTCACGAAGTAAATGTCCCTGAATACCCTTTATTTCTTTACCAACCTTATGAGTTAGCACTGTCGAGCAAATTAGTAGATACAGTAAAGCTTCATAATATAGATGTCTTGCATGTGCATTATGCCATTCCTCACGCTTATGCGGCGTATATGGCAAAAAAAATGCTGCATGAAGAAGGTATAGAATTGCCAATAGTTACAACGCTTCATGGTACAGATATTACGTTAGTAGGTAGCCATCCATTTTACAAAGCTGCTGTTGAGTTTAGTATTAACAAATCTGATGCAGTAACCTCAGTTTCCGAAAGTTTAAAAAAGGACACAATGCGTTTGTTTAATATTACAAATGATATTCAAGTAGTGCCAAATTTTATCGACCTTGAAAAGCATTTAAATCATTTTACAGATTGCCAACGTGCTATGTTAGCTAATGATAACCAAAAGGTAATCACTCACATAAGTAACTTCAGAGAAGTAAAGCGTATTGACGATGTGATTCATATTTTCAATAGTATTCAAAAAGAAATACCTGCAACGTTGATGATGGTTGGCGAAGGCCCAGAAAAAGAACCAGCAGAAAGACTCTGTGAAAAATTAGGGATAGAGGACAAAGTGAAATTTTTAGGAAACAGTAACGAAATAGATAAAATCCTCTGTTTTAGTGACTTGTTTTTGTTGCCATCTCAAACCGAAAGTTTTGGTTTAGCAGCATTAGAGGCCATGGCATCTGGAGTGCCTGTAATATCTAGTAATACGGGAGGTATTCCCGAAGTAAACAAACATGGTGTCTCAGGCTATTTAAGCAATGTTGGAGATATTGAAGACATGAGCAAAAATGCCTTAAAAATACTTAAAGATGAAGCCGTTTTAGCTAAGTTTAAAGAAAACGCAAAACGAGAGGCTTTACAATTTGACCTTCATGCTATTGTACCACATTACGAAGACATTTATAGATTGGCATTATCGAGGTGTGTGTCAATTTAATTTTAATAATTAGATTTTAGTCAGGGAGGGCTTCACAGTAAAAGCCCCTAATTTTTAACAAGTTTTTGACATCATTTTCATTAAATTCTTCAGTAGTATTAACCTTCAATACATTATCAATATCTTCCAAATCTATAGACCAGTTAATAATACTGGACTGATATTTAAAAAGTGATTTAATAGCTTTTACATGTCTTCTAGTTTCGATATTTGTTCTAAATATTAATTGTGTCATTAGGGAAAAACTATTATAATCCGTCAGAAGAAGGTTCTACATTGTTATTCAAGCGGTCAACATATTGCTTGTATAATTCATCACCTTCTTCTTTCCAAAATTTATCATAATGTTTCCATTTTGAAAAACTTTTATTGGAATCACTTTTTTTACAATCAGATTTCGAATCTTTAGACGAATCACAACTACTACTGCCACAGCTTCCAGTGAGAATTTTAAATAGTATAAATAAACCAACGCCTTGCCAATATGTTATTTCAGTTAACCCAAATAGCTCAGGCATTAACCAGTTCCATAGCCACATTATTACAAAACCAAAAAGTATTGCAAGCCCTGTTATTCCAATAATCGCTAGTATTACTAGTCCTACTATTTCTCCTGGAGACCTACCTCTTAACTTGTGATTGAAAAAATTTGTCATTTTCTTATATTTTTTAATTACTGTTTTTTTAACTCTATTTCCTTATACAATATACCAATAGCTCTATGCCTTCTAGACATTAAAGTCCCTTGTGGAATTCCAGTTTCTTGAGATATTTCCTTATAGCTATATCCTTCAAAATCTATAGCAATAATTATATCTCTATACTCAGGCTTAAGGTTAATTATTGCTTTTTTTAGAATACTACTCATTTCCTCTGTATAAAGATTATCTGGTGAGTCAGAAACCATTTCAGCTAGTTCTTGTAATTTGGCTTCTGCACTCTCTTCATAGTCATAATTATGCTTTTTAGACCTCATTATGTCAATGATTTTGTTTTTTATTGAATTGTAAACAAAACCAGCAACATTATTAATAGGCGAATATCTATCAGCACCAGCAAACAATTTTAAAGCGACATCTTGAATTATATCTTCAGCATCACGACTCGCGGTTGCTTTAATTCTTGAATTAACATAAACTTTAAGCGATTGGTATTCTTCACCAAAAAAGTCTTTTAGCTTTTTATTGTTTTCAGATTTTTGGTTCATTTAAAAGCCTTTTAAATCAGGTCTTCATTTATAAAGACGCAACTTTTTAAATCTATTGCATTTATTTTAAATATTTTGAAAAAAAAAGACCACTTGAATAAGTGGTCCTTAATAAATTTTATTATTGAATTACTTTTTAGAATTGATAACGTATTCCTAAAGCGATATCAAAATCCAAATCATCATTAATATCTCCAAAACCAAGTTCAGGTCTAAAGTCTAACGAGAGTAATAACGGGATATCAAAATCATATTCAATACCAATATTCCCAGCCACTAAAAGTGAAGTACTACTGTCATCAACACCAGGAGCTGCATTATCTAAACTATACGAGGCAAAACCACCACCAACACCAGTGTACCAGTTAAAGTTTCCGTCAAGAGGCATCACCCATTGGTATAATCCAACCGCTCTTAATGCACTGTAATTTTTGCCATCTCGCCAACCTAAGCCAAATTCTACTCTGTTAGAGTCGCTCAAACCAAGTTGGTAAGATATTTCAGCACCAAAGCCATCGCTGTCGCCAAGTCGTAACCCAATAGCATGATCAGAAATACCTTGCGCTTGCGTAGTAAACGCAAATCCTATTAATGCAAATGATAATAAAAATAGTTTTTTCATAAGTTTTAAGTTTTTGTAAAAATAATTATTTTGATAAAATATAATCCTATAACGCTAATATTATGCCAAAATTGAAAATAGATTAAAAAATATCAATAAATCATAATTAATAATTAAAATCCATTTTTGTTTCTGTAATAATACAATTACATTAGCAAAACTAACTAATTACAATCACAATTAATGGCTGGAAATTCTTTCGGTAATTTATTTAAACTTACAACCTTTGGTGAGTCTCATGGTATGGCAATAGGTGGTGTTATTGATGGATGTCCTGCTGGGCTTCAATTGGATTTAGATGCTATTCAGCATGAAATGGATAGGCGTAAACCTGGTCAGTCTGAAATTGTGACACAACGCAAAGAACCTGACACAGTAGAATTTTTGTCAGGCATTTTCGAAGGGCAAACCACAGGAACACCTATTGGTTTTGTTATTAAAAATGCTAATCAAAAATCTAAAGACTACTCACATATAAAAGACGTGTATAGACCAAGTCATGCCGATTATACCTACGACCAAAAATATGGTGTAAGGGATTATAGAGGTGGCGGACGAAGTTCAGCACGTGAAACTGCATGCAGAGTAGTAGCTGGTGCGATTGCTAAACAGTTACTTAAACGCGTAAAAATACATGCATTTACATCTTCCGTTGGAAAAATAAACATCAACCAACCTTATCAAGATTTAGATTTTTCAAAGATAGAATCGAATGCTGTTCGTTGTCCTGATGAAGCTATCGCCGAAAAAATGATAGCTCGCATAAAAGAGATTAGAAAAGAAGGTGATACTATTGGAGGAACGGTTACTTGTGTATTGCAAAATGTTCCTATTGGCTTAGGAGAACCAGTCTTTGATAGGTTACATGCAGAATTAGGCAAAGCAATGCTCTCTATAAACGCAGTAAAAGGATTTGAATATGGTAGTGGATTTTGTGGCGTGGAAATGAAAGGAAGCGAGCATAATGATATTTTTAATGCAGATGGCAGCACAAAAACGAACCTTTCTGGTGGTATACAAGGAGGCATCAGTAATGGCGAAGATATTTATTTTAGGGTTGCTTTTAAACCGGTTGCCACCATTATGCAAAAACAAGAAACGATTGATGCTAAGAGAAACACTTTAGAAATGCAAGGCAAAGGTCGTCATGACCCTTGTGTGGTACCTAGAGCAGTGCCAATTGTAGAAGCTATGGCAGCTTTGGTATTGGCAGATTACTATTTACTAAATAAAATCACAAAACTTTAATGAGTCCAAAAGACCTCTTTAGAATTATTCTTAAGATTATAGCATTAATAGTTGCTTTTAATAGTGTTGTCCCACTGCTTTTAAATGTATATAATATTGGTTTTAATGAGATGTATGCTATATTTATGACGATAGGACTAACTTTGTTTTACTTAGCATTTATTTATTTTATTATGATAAAAGTAGATTTAATAATTAAATGGCTAAAATTAGATTCGGGTTTTGATTCTGAAGTTTTTAATATAGGAAATATTAGTTTCAAAAAAACTATAGATATTTCTATTATTATTCTTGGCTTGTATTTAAGTCTAAGTAGCTTGCCAACATTATTGCAAGAGGTTTTTTTGCTATTTAAATCTAAAGTCTCTTATAACTTGTTAAACTCTGTTGATTTTCAAAATGATTATTATTTGTATAATAGCATTATTCAATTTTTTGTTGGATTAATTATTGTGGCTTCTAGGAAACTAATTATTAACTTGTTTACTTCAAAAACTAAATAAATATGAAAAAACTAGCATTACATTGGAAGATTATTATCGGGATGGTACTTGGTATTATTTTCGGTTTTATTATGAATTCTTTTAATGGTCAAGGATTTGTATCCGATTGGATTGCTCCTTTTGGAACAATATTTATTAATCTCCTAAAATTAATTGCAGTGCCATTAATATTGGCCTCTCTAATTAAAGGAATTTCAGATTTAAAAGATATTTCTAAAATTAAAAGTATGGGGCTACGTACCATAGGTATTTATGTTGGGACAACAATTGTCGCTATAGTTATTGGTCTATCTATAGTTAACATAGTAAAGCCTGGAGCAGGAATGCCTTCAGAAACCATAGAAAAAATAAAGATTAAGTATGAAAATAATGCTGGTGTTACAGACAAACTAGCAAAAGCAAGTGCTCAACAAGATGCTGGTCCTTTACAGGCTTTGGTAGATATTTTTCCAAGTAATATTTTTCAAGCAATGGGAGAGGCAAAAATGCTTCAGGTTATTTGTTTTGCTTTACTAGTTGGAATTTGCTTACTGTTAATACCAGAAAGAAAAGCTAAACCACTTGTAGATTTTTTCGATTCGCTCAATGAAGTCATAATGAAAATGGTAGATTTAATTATGTTATTTGCTCCGTATGCTGTGTTTGCATTAATGGCAAATGTTATTATTGCTTTTGACGATACAGAGATATTGCTCAAATTACTTCAATATGCATTATGTGTTGTGGCTGGTTTAATTTTAATGATAGGCTTTTATATGTTATTATTAAAAACAGTTGTCAAAAAGTCGCCGCTTTGGTTTCTCAATAAGTTGAGTCCAGCTCAATTATTGGCTTTTTCTACAAGTAGTAGTGCAGCAACACTACCAGTTACCATGGAAAGGGTTGAAGAGCATTTAGGAGTAGATAAAGAAGTTTCTGGTTTTGTCTTACCTGTGGGAGCAACTGTAAATATGGATGGTACGAGTTTGTATCAAGGGATAGCTGCTGTATTTATTATGCAAGTAATTTGGCCAGAAGGATTAACGTTTACTAATCAATTAGTTATAGTAGCTACTGCGCTTTTAGCTTCAATTGGTAGTGCTGCTGTACCAAGTGCTGGAATGGTAATGTTGGTAATTGTACTAGAGTCCATTGGTTTTCCTGCGGAATTATTACCAATTGGACTGGCATTAATTTTTGCCGTAGATAGACCTTTAGATATGTGCAGAACAGTTGTAAATGTTACTGGAGATGCTACAGTATCTATGATTGTGGCTAAATCTTTAGGGAAGTTGCACGATAACCCTAAGCCTAAAGAATGGGATGATAATTATGATGCTGTTAAGTAACTTATAATTTTCAAAAAAAGTTATTATTTTTAAAGATTACGTAGAACCAAATAAAATATAAGAAGATGAATGTTTGTTTTATAATGTACCCTTGGGAAGAAATTGATGCCGAAAACGATACAAGTTTGGCATTAATGAAAGAATGTGCAAAACGTGGACATGGCGTTGCAATGTGTACGCCTGCAAATTTAACTATACGTAATAGTGTAACCAATGCATTTTGTACAGTTATTGGTAGAATGGATAAAGTACCAAGTACCCTCAAAGCATTTTATAATAAAGCAGAATTAAGAGAAGAAATGTTGCCTCTTGCTGGTTTTGACGCTATCTTTTTTAGGGCAAACCCACCATTGGATCCATTAATGTTGAATTTTTTAGATTCTGTTAAAGATGATGTATTCATTATCAACTCCCTTCAAGGCATGCGTGAAGCTAATAATAAGCTATATACAGCAGCTTTTGGTGATGCACATAGTAACATTATTCCTGCAACGCATGTATCAAAAAACAAGGATTATTTGGTGAAACAGATTAAAGAATCTGAAGCAGATAAAATGATACTAAAACCATTGAATGGCTTTGGAGGTTCTGGTGTAATTCTTATTGAAAAGTCTGCCATGAACAATATTAACTCGTTATTGGATTTCTACGTAACTGGTGCTGATGGCTCTTCAAATTATGTAATTCTTCAAGATTATATTGAAGGTGCAGACCAAGGAGACGTAAGGATTTTATTGCTCAATGGCGAACCAGTAGGAGCCATGAAACGTGTTCCTGGAACTGATGACCATCGTTCCAATGTATCTGCTGGTGGAAGTGTACAAAAACATGCATTAACAAAAGAAGAAAAAGCGTTGTGTAAGCAAATAGGCCCAAAACTGGTAAACGACGGACTTTATTTTGTTGGTATTGATGTAATTGGCGGGAAACTAGTGGAAGTTAATGTGATGTCTCCTGGAGGGATTACCTATATAAACAAAGTTTATAAACCTAAAGTGAAAGTGGAAGAGAAGGTAATTGATTTTCTTGAAAGCAAAGTTGTTGATAAACTCCAAGCTTTTGATAGACGCACACGTTTGCGTAAAACTGTAGAAGACGCCTAATATTTTATGCCAAATACCATCCAAATAGAGCCGCTAGTCTCTGCTAAATGGTTAAACAACCATTTAAATGATGACAACTTGCTCATTTTTGATGCAAGTATGAATAGGGTGACTTCCAACGAAAATGAAACCGAAAATTTTCAAATTCCAAGCACACAGTATTTTGATATAAAACATGTGTTTAGTGACACAAGTGCACCATTCCCAAGTACTGTACCTTCCGAAGAACAATTCACTAAAGAAGCTCAAAAACTTGGAATAAATAAAAATAGTATCATCGTGGTGTATGATGATAAAGGTATTTATTCTAGCGCAAGAGTTTGGTATTTGTTCAAATCTTTTGGTTTTAAAAATGTTGCTGTGCTAGATGGAGGATTGCCACAGTGGAAAAATGAAAATTATCCATTGGAAACAAAAAAAGAAAACTCAAAACTTAAGGGCAATTTTATAGCAAAGTATCGTTCTGAAAAATTTAAGTTTTTTGAAGATATTCAAGCATCAGCGAACAATGAAAAACACTTGATTATTGATGCACGTTCTGAAAACCGTTTTAAATGCTTAGTAACCGAGCCACGAAAAGGATTGCGTAGCGGAACAATACCAAATTCTGTTAATATACCATATACCAAACTTTTGGAAAATGGCTGTGTCTTTAAATCAAAAGAAGGTATTGCGCAGGAATTTGAGGGTGTGAATGTGTCAAATAAACACTTGGTGTTTTCTTGCGGCTCTGGCATCACAGCTTGTGTTTTGGCTCTTGGTGCTGAAATAATTGGTAAAACAAATACATCAGTTTATGATGGCTCATGGACTGAATACGGAACATTAACAACTGACTAATTATGGCACAACCACATTGGACTAAAGAAGAATTAGTAGCGTATATTTTATTATACACGGCACATTCAAATTTTGATGAATCAAATAAGGAACGTAATGTTATTATATCCAAGGTAGATATGCATACGTTTCAGAAAATTCATGATGAGTTTGATGAGGACAACGATTACCAAAGTATTCAAAAAATCATTCAAGGCGTTAAAGACCATAATTATGATGCTGACGAGCTAAAATCGTTATTTATTGATATTAAAATATTGTTTTTAAGCGATGGCGAATTTGATATTTTGGAGCGCAATATGTTTTTGTTCCTAAAAAAGATATTAAGCTAGACTATGGAAAAACTATCAGTTGGCACAATTATAGAAAACATCAAAATACAAAAGCAGTTTCATGCAGTTGCTGATGATTATTCGTTTACCATAAAAATTGAAGACTACGCACCTTATGTATGTGCTGCTATACATGATGGCCATCAGTTTAGAAAAGAACTTTGGAGTAATTGCTTGCATACGGAATACGACCGTTGGTATGAAGAAGACCCAGAAACCAAGAATATGATTGCTTCTCATCCAATTGTAATAGCTGGATGCGATTCACGCTTTGAATACGATTTAAACAGACCACCAGAAGAAGCCGTTTTTGAAACTGCTTGGGGAAAACAACTCTGGAAAAACCCTTTGCCTGAAGTACAAAAGCAAACATCGTTGGCAAAGCATAATGCCTTTTATAAAGTTGTGCACGCATTGATAGAGACTATTGAAACCAAATATGGCATTGCTATTGTGTACGATATGCACAGCTATAACTGGCAGCGTTGGGATAGGGAAGTCCCAACATGGAATTTAGGCACTAGTAATGTTGATAACAATCGTTTTGGTGAAGATATTGAGGCTTGGAGACAGAGTTTATCTGAAATGTCACTGACAAACAATATTAAATCAACCGCTTTAATCAACGACACCTTTTTTGGCAATGGATATTTCTTAAAATTTATTACCAATAGTTTTAAAAATACACTAGTTTTGGCTACAGAAATTGCTAAAGTGTATTGCGATGAATACCAGCAAGTTAATTTTCCTGAAGTGGTCAATAGTGTTGAAACACAGCTAAAAGAACGACTTCCTAAACACGCTAAAGCATTTATAGAAAAGCACAGTAAATAATTACTTAGAAAAATCGTCCCACATTTGAAGGGTAGATATATGAAGCAAGAGATAATTACAGCAAACAAGACCTTATTGGAAATAGATGCGTATCTGGATACATTGGTTAAAAAAATTGAACTTTTAATCTATGTAAACCCTATAAATATTGAAAGTGAAAAAGAACGTTTTTTTACTTCCAAGTATTTATCTGAACCAGATTTTATCTATCCAAATATAGGTTTTGATAAATTCAAACTGCATAAAGAGTTATTTTCCTTACCAATTAAAAAAATTGAAGATGAGCGACTTAAAAACTTATACGAAGACATTATTTACTTCTATTCAGGGTTAATACAATCTATTGAAACCATTGGTACTGGTAGAAAGTTTTATTATAACAGCTTGCACTCGTTTGGGACTCCAACCGAACTCGATGTTGATAATGCTAAGTTTATTTTGCATTTTGAAGAAAATCTTGATGCCGAACATTTTAAGCCAAAGTATTCAGCTATAGAAACTGAGCAGTTTTTTAAAGATTACTCTAAGCGTTATGATTTTTCTTATAGCATAACACATTCTGAAACAATGGGAGCCATTGCTATGGTGCTAAACAACCAAAAAACATTAGTACTTAATAGCAACCACACATTTAGCGACAATGAAATTGGTGTGTTGACCAACCATGAAATTGGTGTACACATGGTCACAACCATGAATGCGTTATTGCATCCGCTAAAAATATTTTCTCATGGTTTCCCAAATAATGTGGAAACCCAAGAAGGACTCTCGGTTTTTAGTGAATATATGTCCAATAATTTAACCATTAAACGCCTTAAGGAATTGGCGTACCGTGTGTTGGCAGTAGATAGTTTAGCAAAAGGCTATTCGTTTTCCAAAACCTTTAGAATGTTGCATAGTGCTTACGATTTAAACAAGCACGATGCTTTTTATATCACTACAAGAACGCACAGAGGTGGAGGGTTTACAAAAGATTATTTATACCTAACTGGCTTGAAAAAAGTGTATGACTTGTATAAAAAAGGCGGCGATTTAGATGTTTTATTGACAGGAAAAGTGTCGTTGGAATATAAAAATGATATCGAATATCTTCAAGAGAAAGGATTGGCAGTAAAACCAAAACACATCACCGATTCGTTTGCCGAAAACAACAATACCAATAAAACTATTGACTTTATTTTAAGCAATTTGAAATAGAAGATAATTCTTTTATCAAATAAAAAAGAGTTTTAACGATTATATGGTGCTTAAATTAAAATGCTTGTTTATATTTATAATCACCAAAATAAGTGTGCTAAGATTTACATTTAATTGTGTTAATTGTTAAATGTATTTAAACCCTAAAATTCGTTTTAGGGTTTTTTTATTCCAAAAATTTAGCTTTTAGTTCAGGCGTGGGAATCATACAAGCATCTTTTTTGCCATACCATTTGTATCTGTTTTTGGCAATATATTCATAGACCCAGTTTCTTATAAAAGTTGGTATTACATAAAAAATCACTAATAAATTTCTAGGAAAACCCAATTTTGACGCAACTGCCAATGCTGCTGATGATTTTATTTTTAAACCTTTTTCTTCAGAATATAAAATAATGGAATCGGTTTTAGAAGTGTCTAAATCATACTTTTGTATAACCTCTTTGCCTGCTTGACTTTGCAAAGGCGCAAACATAAACACATTGTTTGCATCATGCTTAATCACATAATTAATGCTTGAATTGCAAAGGTTGCAAACACCATCAAAGAGTATTAATTGCTTATGTTTAGGGAGTTTATCCATTGCCATTTTCATTGTCTCTTCGAGTGATTCTGAAAATTTTCAGAATTGTATCGAGAAGACATAACAAAAATACGCCTTAATTAAAGAGCATTCAAAAAACTATTTAGGTCTTGTTCTTTGTCCAAATGTAATTTTTTCTTTAATCGGTATTTAGATTTAAGCACGCTATCTGGCAATACATTGAGCATTGAAGCGATTTCTTTGGTAGATAAATTCATTCTTAAAAAGGATGCCAAACGTATTTCTTTTTCAGAAATATCTTCAGCAATTGCTTTTATTTTATTATCAAAATCATTGTGCACTTCAGAGAAATACGATTTAAATACTTCCCAATCTTTATCTTCGGCACTTTCTTTTTTGAGCAGCATAACCAAGCGTCTAAACTCAACTTTAAATAGCTCTGGTGATTTTTTAATCTTTTCTAAATTATCTTTTAATTCTTGTATAAACGTGTTTTTCTGGACTAAATGTAATGTCTGACTTGTTAATTCTTTCTTTTTAAATTCAATCTCTTGTTTAAGGATTTCTTCTTGCTTTTCACGTTCAATCTTGTTTTTCTTCATACGCTGCTTAAACCCAAAATAGAGTAGTGCCGCAATGGTTATAAACGAGAACATGCCTATACCATAAAGGGTTTTGGTTAGTTTGTCGTTTTCGGCTTGGGCATTAAGGGTTTTTATTTCTTCTTCTTGTAAAGCAATAGCTGCTTCTTTTTTTTCGGTTTCAAATTTTAAGTGCAGTTCATTTATTTTGTCATTACTTTCTTTATTGAATATGGAGTCTTTTATTATACCAAACTTCTTTTTGTATTCAAGAGCATTTTTATAATCTTTATTTCTTTCATAATATTTGGTAATTAAGCTGTAACCATCTAAAATGCCTCGTTTTATATTAGCTTTTAAATAAACATCCAAAGACTTTTTATAATAATGAATGGCTTGGTCATCATTTTTTTCAAGTCCAGCAACCCTACCTAAATCTCTATAAATCATGGCAGTTAGTATTGGTTTATTTGTGTCTTCGGAAATTTTTAGAGCCTTATTATACCAAATCTTGGCATTATTAAAATCCAATGCACGTTTGTATGCTTGCCCAATAAAATTGTACATTCTTGCTAAAGCAAAGGTGTCATTTACTTTTTTAAAATATGCAGCCGATTCTTGGTATTTTTGTATGGCTTCTTTGTAGTTTTTTCTCCTTAATTGTATATTAGCTATGTTTGCTTTCACTCGCATTAAATTAGGTTGATTATTACTTTTAATATAGGCTGATTCAGCTTGTTCAAGATACTCAATGGATTTATTTATTTTCCCTGTATTCATATATACACCAGAAATATTAAGATAAAATCCAGCTAATTTTCCCTCAGAATACTCTAAGCTTTGTGCTTTTTTTAGTGCCTTTAATTGCGAATCCAAGGCATCATCAAAATTCCCTAGTTGCATTTGTGTAACTCCTAACATACTATAGGCACTTGCAACATCAGGTCCCAATTGTAGGCTGTCGAGTGTAGGAATGTTTTTTAAATAGAGCTCTTCTGCCTTTTTAAGCTCTGCTTTTTCCATAAGGTAAAAAGCGCGCATAATGTTAGATTTAACATTATATTCAATATTATTAAGGGCTAAAGATTCATTTTTTAATGTATCGATATACTTTATGGCAATTTCAGGTTTGTTTCCCATATAAAGTTTTCCTAGTTCCCAATACAATTTCAATTGAGCTTCGCCTTTTTGATTTTTTATAATGCCATTAATACTATCAATTTTAGTTGCCGTATTCTCATCTATGGCTTGTGAAAAACAAAATGCTGATGATAAGATTAGTGATAAGGAAAGAAGGGTTTTCATATAAACAGTGGTTGGTTTAACTTTTTAATCGCCATGTAAAATTATAGAAAATTACCTTACTAAATACATAGGCTTTCTTCTGTTGAATTTATCCAGTCTATATTTTGTCCATTAATAATGTTAGGGTTCGTATTCATAAACACTTCATAATCAATAATATAGTCTATTTAATTAGTTCTAGTGTCTATACTAATTTAAACAGAAATTTTCTATGCTGTCCATACTTTGTCCATGCCAAAAATTAGATTTTAGCTTGGTTGCTCCATAGTTTTGAATTGTTGAATCACAAAAATTTAGAAATTATGAAAACACAACAATTAACTATTAAGCAATGCATACATATTTTGTGTGTTGTTACTATCTTTTCTTTTTTTACTAGTTGTAGTAAAGAAAGCGTAGGCGATGACGATACTGTCTCGCAAAATAAGATTGAAGAATTTAATAATGCATTAGCAGCATTGAATAATTTTGAACAACCAGCAGAATCCATTCCAACCGAACTAAGTCAAGAAGCTCCAGAGCGCGATACCGAAGATATAAGTCTGGAATGTGTTGTAAAGCATTATAAAGCAGCACCAGGTTACAACGAATTACTTGCGCTAGACCCAACTAGCGATGTTATTTACCCTGGAGGGATGCTAAAAGGCGAGTCTATTCCAACAGGAGAATATATTGGTATTAATGGAGGCAGAGCACCAATTACACTTTCGGTATCATTAGAAAATATTAATGGTACTGCCTCGGTAGAAGTAGAGAATCCTAGTTTATCAACGGTAAGAAATGGTATAAGTAGTATTTTACAACAAGGTGTTAGTGGTGCTACACCTGCAAAAATCAATTTTGAATTGTCTGAAGTTTATTCCGAAGAACACTTAAATCTAGCTTTAGGAGCTAATTACAGAAGTGGCAACAGAAGCGTTTCGGCATCGTTTGATTTTTCTAATTCTCAAAAAAAATATAAGTACGTATTAAAATATTTTCAAGTGTATTACACCATTGATATGGACCTTCCAGAAAACAATAACCCTGGGTCACTGTTTAAAGAACTTCCAAATCTAAACTCTACCAGTCCAGTCATGGTCTCGTCGGTTAAGTATGGTCGTATGGTGTTATATACGATTGAATCTGATTACGAAAAAACAGATGTACAAGCAGCGTTTAGTGCTTCATTTGAATCGGCCGATGCCAATGGTAATGTTGGGTATCAAAATATTGTGAGTTCATCCAATGTCAAGGCTTTGGTAATTGGTGGCTCTGGCGAAGATGCTGCACAGGTAATTGCAGGGCCTTCAGGTGTTCATGAGTATATTACAAATGGTGGTAATTATTCTGCAGATTCTCCAGCTGCTCCTTTGGGTTATACCCTAAGATATATAAAAAATGATTTCCCTATAGCCAAAGTTGTATTGTCGAGTGAATATGCAATACGTTCTTGTGATTTAGCCTATCCTAAATTTAAAGTAGAGCTTATGAGAATTCGCGTAAAAGAAACTCCAGGCGGTACTGAAGGTAGTCACCTTGAATTGTTTGGCAATGTTAGAGGTAGATTAAAGCAAGAAAATGGTGGCTATGTAAAAAATAGTGATGGCAGCCAACGAAAAGTGGAATGGAATAGAAGCGAAAGCAATAACTTACAGGTTGAAGGATATCATAATATTTATGAATCTATTGAATTTGAAGTGTATAGACCAAATTACGATGATGATTATGTTTACTTATCTGGTCATTTATACGATAAAGATTGGGGAGTAGATGATTTGGGCTTCAGGGATTTTAAATTTAAATTAAAGGATATACCATACAATCTACCTGGTAATCCTGATAAAACATTTTCTGATGATACGGAGTTTAACGTTCGGTTAGACTTTGATGAAAAGGCAAACCATGAAGCAAGAGCATACTTTGCTGTAACAAGAATTAAATAAAATTTTAAATACAGTCGGCACCTAAAGTTGTAGATTCAACAACTTGGTGTTGGCTGTTATTTTTTTGTTTCCACTAATTCCAACTGTTCCACACTCACATTAGTCGTAAACAAGCCATAGTTCACTATGGCTTTGTTTTTTTCTATTTTATCAATACTGCCAACTGCACGACCATCTTCCATACGCACTCTATCTCCAACTTTTAAAACTGGTTTAGGTTGTACTGGCTTTTCTTTTTTCTTTTTTCTTTCCTCTTTTTTCTTCTTTCTGATAACGTTTACTTTTTTTTCAACCTCTTTTTTTATTTGAGTAGATTTGGCTTTTTGAACACGTTTTTCTTTAACAGATACTTTTTTGCGCTTGGAATTTTCAATCTGTACCAACTTAAAAAGCTCAGCCATAAGTTCGCGTTTGCGCTTATTGTTAAAGTACTTTTCTGATAAATCATTGACTTTTTGACCTAAATATATAAGACGCTGATTGCTATCGTATAATTCTTGATAGCTTTCCAGTTTCTTCTGAATTTTCTCATTAATCGCTTCCAGTTTATCAGCTTCAGCCAATTTTTTCTTTTCGTTTTGCTTTAAGGATTCTCCTGTTTTTTCAAGCTTAGAGCGTTCTTTCTGAAGTTTTGCAATAGTAGCATCAAAACGCACTTTTGAGCGTTCAATTTTCTTTTTAGCTTTATTGATTAAGTTATACGGAATACCATTTTTTTGAGCAACTTCGAACGTAAAGGAGCTTCCTGCTTGACCTAATGCTAGTTTATACTTTGGTTCTAACGAACGTTCATCAAATAGCATATTGGCATTAATCATGTGTTCTTTTTCGTTTGCCAAGAGTTTTAAGTTGGAATAATGGGTGGTAATGATTCCAAAAGCTTTTCTGTCATAAAATACTTCCAGAAATGTTTCAGCCAAAGCACCACCAAGTTCAGGGTCGCTTCCAGTTCCAAATTCATCAATTAAAAACAACGTATTCTTGTTACATTTCTTTAGGAAATAATTCATTTGTTTCAACCTATAACTATAAGTACTCAAATGATTTTCAATAGATTGATTATCGCCAATATCACTCAGTATTCTATCAAACAAACAGGCTTTACTGCGTTCATGCACAGGAATTAGCATACCACTTTGCAACATGACTTGTAACAAACCAACGGTTTTAAGCGTGATACTTTTTCCTCCAGCATTAGGTCCAGAAATCACGATAATCCTGCTATCATCTTTTAAAGCAATGGTCTGAGGAAATGTTTTTTCTTTCTTCTCCAAATTGGTTAAATAGAGTAGTGGATGGTAGGCATCACGTAAATACATTTCTCGTTCTTCGGTAATTTCTGGAAGAATGGCATCCATGGATTTTGCATACTTTGCCTTTGCTGAAATCACATCCATGGTCGTTAAAAACGATTGATAATTCTGTAATAAGGGTAAAAAAGGACGAATATAATTGGTAAGTTCTTTTAATATTCTAACGACTTCTTCACTCTCTTCATACTCTAAATTATTGAGTTCCCTGGAATGTTGCAAAGTCGCTTCAGGTTCTATATAGACAATACTACCAGTTTTACTGCCTCCCATTATGGCACCTTTTACTTTGCGCCTGTACATGGCTTTTACTGCCAAAACACGCTTATTTTCAACAACAGACTCACGAATGTCATCAAGATACTCCAAGTTATGATAGGTATTTAATGCCGTTGAAAAACTAGAATTTATTTTACCTTTTAATTTATTGATACCTTGTCGTAATTCATGCAGTAGTGGAGAAGCATTATCTTTTATATCGCCAAAACGGTCAACAATGGCATCTACTTGCTCAATAATGTCGGTAGTTACTTCAATATGTGATGTGTAACGCTGTAAATTAGGATAATATTCCTCAAACTTTTTTAAGAATTTTAGAATATCATTAACCGTAAGCGATATAGACACTAACTTCTTTAAGCTGTGCGTTTCTAAATAAGTGTTCTCAATATTTAATAACTGCAATTCTTTGGTAATAGGGTCGAAACCATGATTTGGTATGCGGTTGTCATTATAAAACGACGAAACGTACTCATGCGTTAGTTGCAAACTTATGAGCAAGGTTTCCTTCTTATCGTAAGGCGCAATTTCCAAAGCTTTAGCTTTACCGAGTGCTGTGACACAATGGTCACTTACTTGTTGCAAAACAGTTGAAAACTCTAAATCTTTAAGTGTCTTTTTGTGAATGTTAATCATGGCAATTCCCACAAAAGTGGGAAACTTATTAATACTTCCTGTGCATTTCGACTGTGCTCAGTGTGACGCAGGAATTTCTTATACTACTTTTTTAATGAAAGCAAAGTTACGTATTAGAAATGAGATGTGGAATTTTGGGTTGGGCTTATCGGTCTAGTATATTAAAAGTAGGGCAGTTGATAAGCACTTACTTTCGGATTTACACTTAGCCATATTTTTCATTTTATTTTTATCTTTTTTCTAAAATACAAATTAAAAATGTGGCGGACTTTACAAAAAAGCAAAAGCCTTTGATTTAGCACTTTCCGCCCTATTTTTTATATACATTGTTGTACGCTGGCTTTTCTTCCGCAAACTTGCTAGCGTTGGCGTGAAAGCTCTTTTAAATTTGTGAGGCTCGAGCAAACTTTAAATGTGTTTGAATTTGCGTTGGCTAAATTCAGTTAGTTTAATTCTCTGAAGAGAACATTTCCGCTAGTGCTTCTCCTTGTCTTAATACTCGGTCAGCTTCAAGTTTTGCTAAATCTGGCGGATAACCGTATCTCATTAATATTTTCTTTACTGTCAGTCTCAATTTTGCTCTTACATCATCTCGTTTGCTCCAATCAACGGTAGCGTTTTTTCTAATGACATCCACAATCGTATGAATCAATTCTTTCATTTTGTCATCATCCAAAAAGCTTGTTGAGTCATTTTGTTTTAAGACACTATAAAAAGCATATTCCTCTGGCGTTAATCCTAAATCTTCTGATTTACTGTCTTCCAATCGCATTTCTTTTGCGATTTCTGATAACTCTGCTAATACTTGGGCTGAATCTATTTGGTTATTGTGATAGCGTTTTACAACAGATTCTAACATTTCAGAAAACTTTTTTCCTTGTGCTAGATTCTTTGTTTTTCTTATTCTTACTTCATCACTTAACAGTTTTTTCAAAAGTTCAAAAGCAACATTCTTTTGTTGCATATTTTTTACTTCCAATAAAAACTCATCTGAAAGAATACTAACCGAAGGTGTTTCAACTCCTGCTGCTTCAAAAACATCAATTACGCCATCACTTGACAACGCATCATCTACTATTTGCTTAATGGCTGTTTCTACTTCATAATCAGATTTTACTCCACTTCCTGTAAACTTGTTCAAACGTGCTTTTACAGCTTGAAAAAATGCAACTCCGTCTTTCAACACTTCTGCTTCTGGACTTGGAATTGACATTGCAAATAATTTAGATAATAAAGTCACTTCTTTTAAGAAGCGGTCTTTTAGTTTTTGGTCTGCTAAAATGAAGTTTTGAGCACCCAATAATACTTGTAATTTTTGTGCTGTATCAACTTTAAAATATTGCTTAAAATCAAAACCGTTGAACATTTGCTCTACGATTTCAAATTTCTCTTTCATTCCTGCAATCGCTTCTTTTATATCTACAACAGGTGAACCTTCGCCACCACTTTGTAGATATGTTGCCATTGCTTTACGCAAGTCTTGACCAATTCCAATATAATCTACAACTAAACCGCCTGGTTTGTCTTTATAGACTCTATTTACTCTTGCAATGGCTTGCATTAAATTTGCTCCTTGCATTTTCTTATCTACATACAACGTATGCATACTTGGTGCATCAAAACCAGTTAGCCACATATCACGAACAATGACTAATTTTAGTTCATCATTAGTGTCTTTCATTCTTGTTGCTAAATCTTTTCTTTGATTTTTGGTGGTATGATGTGGTTGAAAAATTTCCGGGTCGTCAGTAGAACTCGTCATTATGACTTTAATAGTTCCTTTGTCTAAATCATCATTGTGCCATTCTGGTTTTAAGGCAATAATTTCATTGTACAAGCGAACACAGATATTTCGTGTCATTCCAACAATCATTGCTTTTCCTTCAAATACGTTTTGTCGTGCTTCAAAATGAGCAACAATATCTTTAGCAACATCTTTTAAACGGTCTGGGTCACCAACTACTGAATCAATAGTCGCTGTTTTCTTTTTGGCTTTTTCAATTTGTTCTTCAGTTGCACCTTCAATACTATTGATTTCATCATCAAGTTCTTTCGCTTTCTTTTCGTCTAGTTTAATTTTTATCAAACGAGATTCATAACTGATAGGAACAGTTGCACCATCATCTACTGCTTGTTTTATATCATAAACATCTATATAATCTCCAAAGACAGCTGGTGTAGATTTATCTTCTTTTTCAATTGGTGTTCCTGTAAAACCAATATAAGAAGCATTTGGCAAGGCATCTCTTAAATACTTGGCATTTCCATATCTTATTTCTGAACCATCTTCGGTTTCTACGACACGGCCAGAAAAACCATATTGACTTCTGTGTGCTTCATCTGCTACGACAACAATATTCGTTCGGTCTGATAAGGTTTCGTAAATATTGCCTTCTGCAGGTGCAAATTTTTGAATGGTTGTGAATATTACACCACCTCCAGAAACTTTTAATAGTTCTTTAATGTGTTCTCTACTATCAGCTTGTACAGGTGTTTGTCTTAATAAACCAACACAATTACCAAACGTACCAAATAGTTGGTCGTCTAAATCATTACGGTCTGTAAGCATTACAATCGTTGGATTTTCCATTTGCGGATGCGTAATAATTTGTCCACTATAAAAGACCATTGATAATGATTTACCAGAACCTTGTGTGTGCCAAACTACACCAACTTTTCTATCTCCATCTTTAGAATTTGTTGCTCGTAAGGTTTGAGTAACTGCTTTTTGAACTGCATAATATTGATGATAAGCACCTACTTTTTTAATTTTTACTTGAGAAATGATGCCTGTTTTATCATCTTTCTTTTCTTCTTTTTCAAAAACGGTACAGTAACGTATTAGCTCAACTAATGTTTTTTTGTTGAGCATATATTCCGTTAGAATTTGCAATTCAGTTCTTACTTCATTTGCTACTTCTTTGGGTGCTTTCCAAGATAAATAACGCGAAAATGGCGCTGATACACTAGATGTGCCAGCATCTATACCGTCTGAAATCACACAAATGGCATTGTAATAAAAAATGCTTGGTACTGCTTTTTTGTAATTCTGTATCTGGTCGTAGGCTCTTCGTAACGTTGCTTTTTCGCTTGTTGCACTTTTAAGCTCTATAAACACTAATGGCAAACCGTTTACATAGATGACAACATCAAACCGTTTTTCGTTGTTGTTTTCTTTTACAACGAGTTGATTAACTACCCAAAAGTTGTTGTTTTCTGGGTTTTCAACATCTAGCAATTTGACATTAATCCCTTTAGTTCTGCCTTCTTTAGTATATTCTACAGTTACGCCATTGGTAAGAAATGTATGGAAACGTTCGTTGTTTTCCATTATATCTTCTGTGCCGAGATTGATAACCTTTTGATAAGCTTCTAAACGAGCTGATTCTGGAAGTGTAGAATTTAGTTTTTTAAGCGACTCTTTAAAATGATTTTCTAAAAGTACTGAACTGAAATTTTCACGCTGTGGGTTGTTGCCAATAGGCGAAATATCTGTTCCGTTATAATAGAAATAACCTTGGCTGATTAGTTGGTCTATTAAAGAAAGTTCTATAGTATTTTCGTTGAGCATATAATGTCCTTTAAACGATTAACAAGTGCTGATTTTGCCATAAAGGACAAAATGTCCTTTAAAATGTCCTTTAGAATTAAAATCAATTGATTTATTTCTTGTAAAGGACAAAATGTCTTTTAGAATGTCCTTTATCATTTCTTTATTCTGTATTTGGTCCATCTACGTTCACCTTCTTTTGCAATCACACCTTTATCTACTAAATCACTTAATCTACGTTGTGCTGTTTTCTTTTCAATTTTAAATTCTTCTGCGTAATCGTTAACCGTTATTTCTTCTCTAGACTGAATAAATTGTACTCCCAACTTATCCTGCTCTGAAAGTCCTTCTATATTTTTGACTAGGATGTTTGGCAAAGCATCTGCATTTCTAGCAAAAGAAATTTCTAGGACTTTCCCTTTTAAATCAATTACAGGTAATGGAAAGCCTTTATTTGATAATGATTTCATACTTCGCAAACCAATTCCTCTTTGTTCCGCAAGTCCCATTCTGTTGTAGACATACATCACCTTTGGATTACGGCTCACAGATGGTAAATCTAAAGAGCGAATATCCTCTAACGTTAATGGTGGCATTGGAAGCCCTGGACTTTTAATCACAATTTTATCTTTACTAATAAACAAGTAGTTTGTAGAAGATGTGATACTATAATCTCTATGTATAATTGCGTTAGCTATAGCTTCTCTTAATATGTCTAATGGAAAATCTGTACTAGCACTACGTTGAGCGGTTGTGCGGTCAATAGTTAATCTTAAAGCTTTGTTATTTACTAATGAAAACACCTTTTTGAATTGCATAGACACTGGCCCTCCAATATCCTCTATCTCTGTAGTACCATCTGGATATTCTATTTCAACTTTAAAAAGTGTATGTGGTAAAACTTCATCTACTTTTTCTCCGAATAGGATTAGCCCAATATTGGTTGGTGCTATTACATTTTCTAGCTGACTTGCCAGACCAAAAGACACTGCCCATTGATTAAATGCTTCAGAAGGGTAAGAAAAATTCGCATTAGAGTTATTAATAAACTCTTGCACCGCAAGAATAGAAAATTGTTGGATTTTAGTTCCTGGAACTGTTTCTTTTAAATAAGGTATTTTCTCTTCTTTCGGTTTTTCTTTTTGAATGCGTAGTTTTTCAGCTTCTTTATACTTGATAAATTCAGTTAAGCTTTCTCTTACTTTTTTACTAATATCGGGGTGAAAATCTTCTACAATTACGTTGGCATCAATGAGTTGGTTAGCCCCTTGATTTTCAATTTCAATATCTGGGTCTCGCATACCAATGTATACTTTGTGTATGCGGGATTTTATAATGTGTGTAGCACAACCTCTTTTAGGTCTGGTGCGCACTTTGTCTATGCAAGGTTCTAGAGTTACATATAATACTTTGTCAGATAAATTTTCACTCTTTAATTTACGTTCTATTAAAGTAAACTCGCAATGCTCGCCAATACGTAACTCACCTCTGGAAGCTTCTGCTAGTATCTCTCCTTCTTTTGTAGCAAGAATAGCACCAACTAAAGGGTCTGGTTTATCTTCGTGCTCACTAATAGAATCTAGACTTAACAGATAAGCTCTTTCCATTAATTCTATTGGTGTGTATTTTTTATCTTTTTTAAATGCTTCCATACATTTTAATCTTTAAATTCATTTACTCTTAACTGCCCACTCATTAATCTTGGCAATAAGGTGTCTCTTGTTTTTTTAAGGGTTTGGATTTGTTGAGCATTATTTAGAATTTTATTCATTAATGGTTCAGAAATAGAATGAAATTTGGATATCATTATATCTGAATATATCACATTTGTATTTTTAATTAAGACTTGACTAATATTTTGTTGTGCAGAACCTATTGAATTATTGATAAATTCTGCTTTGAGATTTTTGATTAAAAAGAACAAATAAGTGAATGGTATTTTCTCATTTGGGATTAAAGCACAAACAGCTTGATTGCAAGTCATAGGTTTTGAAACTAAAGCATATTCTCCAACAGTATTACCATACATTGCCAGTAAAATTGAATTTGAAGGAAAAATTTTTGCAGATGATTTTTTCAAGCCTTCTTCGGTTATTTTTTCTTCTGTTTCAATAATAAAAGTCCCATTTAGTTCCTTTGATTTTACCCAATTATATTTTCCATTAAGATAAAACACTTCTTTCTTTCTTGAGGGTGTGCCACCAGAAGTAGAATCTACAAGCTCGCCCAACTTTCCAACTCTCCAACCATCAGGCAGTTCATCACCTACTTGGTATTTACCAAACCATTCTTTAAAAATAGTTTGTGCGGTTTGCTCTAGGGTTTTGTTTTGGGCTTGTAGGTTTTCTATTTTATCATCAAAAGCGGTTAGGATGTTGGCTATGGCTTTTTGTTCTGGAAGTGTTGGAAGGTTGATTGGAAACAAAGCAAAATCATTTGCATTTGCACCACCTTGTGCAGACCCACTTTTTACTGACTTTACAAAACCACTCCACAATCTTGAACGCACTAAAAAATCAATAAAATTATAATCTGCAATATCTTTATTGATTTGAAATCTAATCAAGTAAGAAGCGAATACAGCATTTATATTTTCTTTAATTGTTGCAGTAGCACCAGTTGAATTACCAGTTCGTGCAATAACAACATCACCTATTTGAAGTTTATATTTTTCTAAATCAGAATCAGAAATAGGACAGAAAGGAACAGATTTCCAATTAATAAAATCATTTTGAATATCCGTAATTCTTAAAAATCTTGGGCCGATTTCTTCAGTTGATGCACTTTCAGTATATCCATATTGCTTTCTAGTAGAAACATCTCCCAAAGTAGTTTCTTCCCAACCTTTTGGTATGTCATTTACACTACTCATAAACTCATTCCAATTTTAGCTAATTGCGTTGCAATTTCTTGGTTGAGTTCTTGCTCTTTGTCCATTTGCTCTTTTAGTGTAGAAGTAAGCGAAGCCATTTTATCTTCAAATGGGATACCATCATCCTCTTCATCAGGTATGCCCACATAACGACCTGGTGTCAAAATGTAGCTGTGTTTTTGTATAGCTTCTATTGTAGCAGATTTACAAAAGCCTTTTATGTCTTGGTACGGCTGCTGCGATGAAGAGATTGCTTCGTTCCTCGCAATGACGTTTCGCCAATTGAGATAGGTATCACGTATTTTGGCAATGTCCTCTTCTGTAAAATCTCGATGTACGCGGTCTTTCATAAAGCCAAGGTCAGACGCATCAATGAATAAAACTTCTTTTCTATGGTTACTTTTCTCTTTTCGTAAAAACCAAATACAAGCTGGAATACCAGTATTATAAAACAGTTGTTTTGGTAAAGCAACAATGCACTCAACTAAATCCGCATCCACTAAATTTTTACGAATGTCGCCTTCGCCAGAAGTATTAGAACTCAATGAGCCGTTAGATAAAACGGTTGCCATAACACCTCTTGGTGCTAAATGGTAAAGCATATGTTGCATCCATCCGTAATTGGCATTTCCGTTTGGTGGTGTTCCGTATTTCCAACGACCATCTTCTGCAAGAATATCTATTCCCCAATCTTTTTGGTTAAAAGGTGGGTTGGCAAGTATAAAGTCTGCTTTTAAATCTGGGTGTGCATTTTTAAGAAATGTACCTTCGGTATTCCAAGCTACGAACTTGCTGTTTATGTTACGTATGGCAAGGTTCATTCTAGAAAGCTTCCAAGTGGTTTGGTTACTCTCTTGTCCGTAAACTGTAATGTCTTTTAGGTTTCCACTATGTTCGGTTACAAACTTTTCACTCATTACAAACATTCCTCCAGAGCCACTTGCTGGGTCGTACACACGACCTTTGTAGGGTTCTACCATTTCTACCATTAGTTTTACAATGGCTTTTGGTGTGTAGAATTGTCCGCCTTTTTTTCCTTCGGCATTGGCAAATTCGCCCAAGAAATATTCGTAAACGCGACCAAAAAGGTCTTTAGAGTTTTCGTTTTCGGCTTGTAATTCGGTATTAGAGATTAAGTCAATAAGTTCACCAAGTGAGGTTTTGTCCAAGTTTGCTTTTCCATAAACTTGAGGCAACACGTTTTTAAGTTCTTTGTTTTCTTTTTCTACGGCTTCCATTGCTTCATCAATGGTTTGTCCAATTGAAGGCAATTTGGCTTGTGCGTGAATATGGCTCCAACGAGCTAGTTTAGGAACAAAGAAGGTGTTTTCGGCAATGTATTCGTCTCTATCTTCTGGGTCAGACCACTCGTCAGCTTCTAGTTTGTTATAGAGTTCCGAGAATGATTCCGAAATATATTTTAAGAAAATCAAGCCCAAAACTACGTGCTTGTATTCGGCAGCATCTATGTTTTTACGCAACTTATCTGCTGCTTTAAATAGTTTTTGTTCAAAACTGCTATTGTCTGTTTTTGCCATTTAGTTTTTTTCTTTGTTTGATATTATCAATTCTTTCACGTCTATATCTAAAATGTTTGCAATCTCCATCAACGTTTCAAGTCTCGGTTGTTGTCGGTTTTGAGCATATGCATTGACCATATTGTAACTCTTTCCGAGTTTTTCAGCCAACCAAGTTTGCTTTATTCCTTTCTGTTCCAACACTTCCTTAATTCGGTTCATTTCAGATGTCATTTTTCCGTCAACTAATATACTTTTATATCTCAAAATATTGTGTATAAAATCAAAATATTTTGGGTGGTGGGGAAGTGAAAGCTCTTTTTATTTTATGAGGCACGAGCAAAATAAAATGTGCTTGACTGTGCGGTTGGCTTTTAAGAGCTTGTGTGCAACTTTTAGATATGAACTTTTTCAATTGCTTATATCTGACGCTACTGAAGCAATTTCAGCACATGTAAGCGAAGTTAGTTTTTTAAGTTTTCAAAATCAAGTTGTTACTATGTTTTTGGTGAAAACTAGTAAACAAACTGTTAGTAACTAACATGTTTTAATCAATTGCATAGATAGATAATTTTTATTTTTGTTTTATAGTAAGTGAGTTCCGTATCAAGTACGGAATGACAAGAAAATATATGGACGTTAATATTCACCCAAGCTGGAAAACACATTTACAAGATGAGTTTAGTAAATCTTATTTTACTGAGTTGGCAAATTTTGTTAAAGAAGACTATAAAATAAATCAATGCTTTCCGCCTGGAAAAGACATTTTTGCAGCATTTGACCATTGTACTTTTGATAATTTAAAAGTGGTGATTATTGGTCAAGACCCTTATCATGGTGTTGGTCAAGCTAATGGGTTATGTTTTTCGGTGCAAGATGGTGTGCAGCATCCACCATCGTTAATCAATATTTTTAAAGAATTAGAGCAAGATATTAAAAAGCCTTATCCTAAAAGTGGCGATTTAACATATTTGGCAGACCAAGGTGTACTATTGTTAAATGCCACATTAACGGTTAGGGCACATCAAGCTGGGAGCCATCAAAATAAAGGCTGGGAAACATTTACAGATGCTGTTATTGCAACTATTTCAGAAAAAAAGAAAAGTGTTGTGTTTTTACTTTGGGGAGGATTTGCCAAAAAGAAAGTGAAACTAATAGATACTACAAAGCATCATGTATTAACTTCTGGACATCCTTCACCATTAAGCGCAAATAGAGGCTATTGGTTTGGAAATAAACACTTTAGTAAAACTAACTCCCTGTTGGAGACAAGCGGGTTGGAACCTGTCTTGTGGTAATAGTTTTTGGTGCTTTTTTAAGCATAATAGGTTTTCTAGAAGCGGCTTTTTTAGGTTTCGATACGCTTTTAATTTTATTCGTGCTAAAAACCAATAAAACGAAATTAATTGCTACTAAAATTAAAAGGATTAATGTAATTTTATAAATCATATACTTGGGATTTGGGTAACATTACTTCGGCAAAATACAAATAAATTCGATGAAATGCAAAAAGCATGTTAACATATGTTAATAAAGGTAAATAAAATAATTGTACTAAACAATACGTACTGTTACGTATATAACAAGTATTCGTTGAAAACTCCTACTTTTGGGATGAAAAACGTTAGATATTGATTACCAATTGGTTAAACGGTAACTTTTTTGGGATGATGTTTAAAGCCAAAAGTTTTTCTTGAACGTCATTTACAGTTTCGGCATCTAGATTACTCTGCGACCACTCGGTTAATTGTAGCCATTGCTGCACATCTTCTAGTTTTTGGTCGTAACGGTTAGCAATTGTTGTATCAATTGAAGGAATGTGTTTGAACTCTTTAGTGGTCTTATTTATAATACTCAAAATGGCTTTTAAGTTGTCTTTGTCATTTTCTAAAAATTCTTCTCTTACTGCAATGACAAAACAAGGCCAGGGTGAAGGACAGTCGCCAATATGTCTAAACGTATTATTATCAACTAAGGGTTTTGTGGTGAATTTTTCCCACATAAAGTAATCGGCAGTTCCGTTTGTTAACCCTTCGACTGCACCATCGAGATTTTTTACCATTTCAAAATGCAAGTCTTCTTCTAGGTTCCAGCCATTTTTTTGAGCATTGATGTACGCCATTAAGTGCGACCCAGAACCAAATCGGCTAATGGCAGCTTTTTTTCCTTTAACGTCTTCCAATGAATTATATGGTGATTTTTGTCCGACATGAATTCCCCAAATTAATGGTGATTTCACATATACCTGAACAATTTTGCATTTATTGCCAGCAATAATATCTTTAATAATGCCTTCGGTTAAAATAACAGCCAAATCTATGTCGTTATCGCGTAAGGCTTTGCACATTTGACCAGTGCCACCAAAGTAATCTTTCCAACGTAAATTAATGCCTTCGTCCTTGTATTCTTTATTTTTGAGCGTGAGATACCATGCTAAGTTAAAATGCTCTGGGACACCACCGATTCTTACTGTTTTTAATCGCTTAGCCATTAATTCACTAATTTGTTTAAGGTATATTCTATTAAATCTGTAACTACTTTTTTAGGGTTTTTACTAAATGTTCCATTGGCTCTATTGGCAATAATAGCGTTCATGGAACAGGCATGATGCCCCAATAGTTTTGATAATCCGTAAATTGCAGATGTTTCCATCTCGAAATTGGTGATTTTTACACCATTGTGGTTGAACGAATCTATTTTGGCATTCATATCACCATCAAACAAAGGCAACCTAAGTACACGACCTTGAGGTCCGTAAAATCCGCCAGCAGTAGCAGTAACGCCTTTAAAAACTTTTGGACTTTCTAATATTTTCTCTAATGCGTTACTATTGTTAATTAGTATTGGTCTAGCTTTGTTTTTGTCCCAATTTGTATGACTTATAAATGCATTTTCAAGTTGTGGGTTGCTTATAGCATCTATTTGATAGAAATGAAGCATACCGTTCAAATCTAAACCATATGTACTTAGTAGAAATGAATCTACAGGAATATCAGCTTGCAAGGAGCCAGAAGTACCAATCCTAATAATATTCAATGATGTCAGGCTCTCTTTTGGTTGCCTTGTTTGCAAATCAATATTTACCAAAGCATCTAACTCATTTAAAACAATATCAATATTATCTGGACCAATTCCAGTTGAAATTACCGATAATCGTTTCCCTTTATAAGTTCCAGTATGCGTTTTAAATTCTCGCTTTTGTGTTTCAAATTCTATTGTATCAAAATGCTTGGAAATTTTAGACACACGGTCTTGGTCACCAACAAAAAAGATGGTATTGGCAATATGTTCGGGTTTTAGATTTAAGTGGTACACACTGCCATCTGGGTTTAGGATAAGTTCAGATTCTTTAATTGGCATTATAAACTGTTTTTATAAGTTTGTTTTGTTTTTTGTTAAATTGATATTCCAATCGTCTAACACCTCCATATTGCAAGTCGTTATCAATTTCGGCTGAAAAATTATGCTGACCCAATAGTGCTTCATGACCTTTACGATTGAGCTTTAAACTGTTTTCTTTTTCATTAAAAAAGATATGCAATTTATCAATCATTCGTCTAATTTGTATGTCACCAAAACCATAATACCCTTGATAATTTAACACATAGCCTAACAGATGATGTTTTGACTTAATTTGGTTATCCCTCGTAATTTCAAGAATATGTTTTTCTAGTCTTCCCAAGCCATTTTTTGAATTTGGGAAACGTTTTAAGTGCGCTTTTAGGCAACTATTTAAATATTCAAACGAAGAGTTTTTTATAATATATGGCTTTAATAAATTATGGTCTTTGCCACAATATATCCTCCAAATGGAAGTGGCTAAATCAATATCAGACTCGGTTAATTTTACCATATTATCATAATGGTCTAAAAGCTGATTTTCACTCAATTCACCTAAACCTTTAAAGTCTTTTTCTCCTTTAACTCTACCACTGCAAACCAAAAACAAGGGTAATGTGACATTTTTTTGTTGCAATAAACTAATTACAGCTACCAAATTAATGTGACAAAATAAATCGTATTCAAACCAAAGGATAATTTTAGAATATGCCTCTAGATTATTTAGTATTTCTAGTTCTTTGTGAAATTGATATTCGTCAATATCAATATTATAGTACTCAATTAAAAATGAGCGTCGGGCTTCCACAAATTCATGAGTATCAATTTGTTCAACAGTTGGTCCTTCACATAGCATTTCATGCCATGTTAAAAAATTGCCTGTAAAATTTAGTTCTTTTAAGTAATTGGTTAAACTAGAACCATTTGTGATATGCAGAATATTTTTTACCATTTTTAACCACCAACACGCTTTACATTAAACCCTTTACCCTTCAAAATAGTCATTATTTTATCACGAAAATCACCTTGAATAATAATTTTATCATCCTTAAAACTACCACCAACACTTAGTTTGGTTTTTAATTCTTTAGCAAGTTTTTTAAAATCCTCTGTAGCTCCAGTATAGCCTTCAAGAATAGTTATGGGCTTCCCTTTACGCTTTTCGTATTTGCAGATTATAGGGTCGTTTTGAAGCCAGATTCCTGATTCTTCTTTTGACGTATTTGATGTTTCTTCAGAGGTGTGATCTGGAAACAAATTTTTAAGCTGATCTTGTAAATCCATGGTGTTTCGGTTTACAGTTTCAGTAACAGATAAGAAAACTGCGACTGTGACTGAATACTATTTCTTAATCAATCCTAATTCTATTAAACGTTGATTTAAAAACTCGCCAGCAGTAATATCGTCAAACTTTTTTGGGTTGTCTTTATCAATACAACTTTCCAGTACATCAAGTTTCATACTGCTCACAGGATGCATAAAAAATGGAATGGAATAACGCGACGTTCCCCAAAGTTCCTTTGGCGGATTTACCACGCGATGGATAGTAGATTTTAGCTTATTATTACTGTGCCTAGACAACATATCTCCAACGTTAATCATAAGCTCATCAGGTTGTGCAATGGCATCAATCCATTCACCTTTATGGTTTTGAACTTGAAGACCACGACCTTGCGCACCCATTAATAAAGTGATTAAATTAATATCACCATGTGCTGCAGCTCTAACAGCATTTTTTGGCTCAGATGTAATAGGTGGATAATGAATAGGTCTTAAAATACTATTACCATTATGGATGTATTCATCAAAATACGTTTCTTCTAAATCTAAATGTAATGCTAAGGCACGAAGTACATATTTTGCTGTTTTTTCAAGCATTCTGTAAGTTTGTTTCCCAATAGCATTAAAATCAGGAAGTTCTTCAACTTCAACATTCTTTGGGTATTCAGCTTCCAATTCAGGATTATCTTCAACATACTGACCAAAGTGCCAAAATTCTTTTAAATCACCTTCTTTTTTGCCTTTAGCACTTTCTTTTCCAAAAGACACGTAACCACGTTGACCTCCAATACCTGGGATTTCATATTTCTGTTTTGTGTCTACAGGGAGATCAAAAAAGTTTTTGACTTCTTTATATAAATTTTCTACAAGTTCATCATCCAAAAAATGACCTCTTAAAGCCACAAAGCCTATATCTTCATAAGCTTTTCCTATGTCATTGATAAACTGTTGTTTTTTTTGAGGGTCGTCTGAAAGAAAATCTTTAAGATTTACACTAGGTATGGTATTCATTGTCTTAAAATTAAATATAATAGAATAACAAAGATAGCGAAAAAGGTCGCTAAATATTGCTGGTCTTAACAAATATATGCCTTACGACTTATTAAAAACTAGATAATCGATGAAATTTGGGCAATAGCAAAAATCTTGCTACCGTTACCTTATTTTTGCTACATTTGATTAACAATTTTTTGAGATGAGTAAGACCACAAATACCATAAGAAATATAAATTACGATAAAAAGAGCCTGCGTCGTAATACACTCGTTACATTATATAAGAATATGCTGAAACCTCGCATGATAGAGGAGAAGATGCTTATTTTGCTGCGACAAGGAAAAATATCAAAGTGGTTTTCTGGTATTGGGCAGGAAGCTATTTCGGTTGGTGTCACCATGGCATTGAAAAAAGATGAATATATTTTGCCAATGCACCGAAACCTTGGTGTTTTTACAACTAGAGAGATTCCGTTATATCGTTTGTTTGCACAATGGCAGGGAAAAGCTAGTGGCTTTACAAAAGGTAGAGATAGGTCGTTTCATTTTGGAACGCAAGACTATAATATTGTGGGCATGATATCGCATCTAGGACCACAATTAGGTGTGGCAGATGGTATTGCACTTGCCAACCTTTTAAAGAAAAACAATAAAGTAACAGCTGTGTTTTCTGGTGAAGGAGGCACAAGCGAAGGCGATTTTCATGAAGCTCTAAATGTAGCTTCTGTATGGAAACTTCCAGTAATTTTCTGTATTGAAAATAATGGCTATGGCTTATCCACGCCAACCTCACAGCAATATAATTGTAAGAATATAGCAGATAGAGGTAAAGGCTACGGAATGGAGTCATTTATAATTGATGGCAACAACATTTTAGATGTATATTCTAAAGTTTCTAAGCTTGCAGAAAGCATTAGAAAGCGCCCAAGACCAATTCTAATTGAATTTAAAACCTTTAGGATGCGTGGTCATGAAGAGGCGAGTGGTACCAAATATGTTCCAAAGGACTTAATGGATAAATGGGCTTTAAAAGACCCAATTGTAAATTACCAAGCATACCTTAAAGAAGAAGGACTTTTAAATGAGAAGGATGACCTAAAAATGAAGGAAGACATTATGAAAGAAATTCATGATGGCTTAGAAAAAGCATATGCTGAAGATACTATAACTCCTGATTTAACTACTGAGTTAAGTGATGTATATAAATCTTTTAAATATCAAGAAGTTAAGTCTAAAGGAAAAACAAAAGAAATTCGATTTGTTGATGCTATTTCTGAAGGCTTAAAACAGTCAATGCAAAAGCATAAAGACTTAGTAATAATGGGTCAGGATATTGCCGATTATGGAGGTGTTTTTAAAATTACGGATGGTTTCGTTAAGGCTTATGGTGACGAACGTGTTAGAAATACACCAATTTGCGAATCTGCTATTATTGAAGCTGGAATGGGATTGTCTATTGCAGGCATAAAAAGCGTTGTAGAAATGCAGTTTGCCGATTTTGTCACCTCTGGATTTAATCCTGTGGTTAATTATTTGGCAAAGTCGCATTATAGATGGAATCAAAATGCTGATGTGGTATTGCGAATGCCTTGTGGAGCTGGTGTTGCAGCTGGTCCATTTCACTCACAAACCAACGAAGCTTGGTTTACCAAAACACCTGGATTAAAAGTGGTGTATCCAGCGTTTCCTTATGATGCTAAAGGATTATTGGCTACTGCTGTTAACGATCCAAATCCTGTATTGTTTTTTGAGCATAAAGCATTGTATAGAAGTATTCGACAAGAGGTACCAATAGATTATTTTACCTTGCCTTTTGGTAAAGCATCGTTGCTAAGAGAAGGTGAGAATGTCACTATTATTAGCTATGGAGCTGCTGTACATTGGGCTTTAGAGACGCTTGATAATAACAACGATATTAGTGCAGATTTAATTGATTTAAGAAGCCTACAACCCTTAGATACTGAAGCTATTTTAAATTCAGTTAAAAAGACTGGAAGAGCTATTATATTGCAGGAAGATTCACTATTTGGTGGTATTGCATCAGATATTTCTTCTATGATTATGGAACAATGTTTTGAATATTTGGATGCACCTGTGAAACGTGTGGCGAGTATAGACACACCAATTCCGTTTATTAATCAATTGGAAGAACAGTATTTGCCAAAAAACAGATTTGAATCTGAGCTTAAATCATTGCTTGCTTATTAACACTATCCTATGGATTACATCGAAGCTTTTATAAACGCTATATCAGGTACATTAGACTGGACTTGGCGCTCTATAACCTTTGATGTTGCTTGGTATAACAACTATTTTTGGGGACTCATACTTATTTCATTGATAGTTTGGGGATTGGAGATACTGTTTCCTTGGCGAAAACATCAATCTATTTTTAGAAAAGATTTTTGGCTGGACACTTTCTATATGTTCTTTAACTTTTTCATTTTCGCCATTGTTATTAGTGGGTTTTACAAGGTTTTTCAACTGTTCTCATTAGATGTATTTGGTATTGAAGCAACATCTTTTGCAATTATTGATATTAATCAATGGCCAATGTGGAGTCAACTGCTCGTGTTCTTTGTGTTGTCAGATTTTGTACAGTGGTTTACGCATGTATTATTACATCGATTTGATGTGTTATGGCGTTTTCACAAAGTACATCATTCTGTAAAAGAAATGGGCTTTGCAGCACATTTGCGCTACCATTGGATGGAAAATGTGTTATATAAACCGTTAAAACTTTTAGCGGTAATGCTGCTTGGAGGTTTTGAACCTGAACAAGCATTTATTGTGCATTTTGCAGCAATATCCATAGGTCATTTAAATCACGCCAACATAAAATTGAGTTATGGCCCTTTAAAATATGTATTTAACAATCCTGTGATGCATTTATATCATCATGCGTATTCATTGCCAAAAGAAAAGTCTTACGGCGTTAATTTTGGCATTAGTTTAAGCCTATGGGATTATATTTTTAAAACCAATTATGTACCTGAAGATAGTGGCACGATTGAATTAGGTTATGAAGGTGATGAAAAAATGTCAAAAGGTTTTCTTAGACAGTTGTTCTATGGGTTTAGGAAGAAGGATTAGCGTCATTACGAGGAAGTATGACGAAGTAATCTGCACCTATTAAAACTTAATTCTATGAGATTGCGTCGTTGCACTCGCAAAGGCGTTAATATAAATTCTTCGCTACGCTCTGAATGACATAAAAAAAGCCAGCTAAATAGCTGGCTTCCATTATTATAAAAGTATTTTTTAAACACCTGCTTGAATCTCTTGTGCTACTTTTTCGCATTCATCAAGAACTCTCAACAAGTTACCATTCCAAAGCATGTCAATTTCTTCTTCAGTATAGCCTCTTTTTACAAGTTCTAATGTCACGTTAAAGGTTTCAGATGCATCGCTCCAACCTTCAACACCTCCACCACCATCAAAATCACTACTGATGCCTACGTGCTTTAAGCCCATTTTTTCTACTAAATAGTCAATATGGTCAACAAAATCTGATACATTTACCTTTCCTGGAAAATCATCCATTTTTTCAGCTTTAGCATCTACAATGTCCATAACTTTGCTGCGGTTTTCCATAAATGCTTTTTGCTCTTCTTCGGTTAATTTTCCAAAATCAGCTCTACTAGTAATCCATTTTATACCCATAGAATCGGCTACTTGCATTTGAATTTCTCTCGATTTTTCATTACGAGCATCGTTCTTTTCTTTGTTTACATAACTTGTAAAAGCAACAGTTTGCACAACACCTCCGTTTTCTTTAACCCATCCTAATTGCTCATCATCAAGGTTTCTACTATGGTCGCACAACGCTCTAGCTGAAGAGTGAGACGCTATTACAGGTGCTTTACTTAACTCTATCATTTGCTTGATTGCCTCTTTTGATGGATGCGAAATATCTATCATCATTCCATACTTGTTCATTTCGGCAATCACTTCTTTACCAAGGTCACTTAATCCGTTATGTAACCACACATCGTCACGCTCGCCAGTATTAGAGTCACTTAACTGACTATGACCATTGTGCGCCAGCGACATGTATCTAGCACCCAAATCGTAAAATTGTTTTACACGACTAATATCTGTTCCAACAGGATAGCCATTTTCAATACCTATCATGGCAACTTTCTTACCTTCTGCTTGTAGTTTTCTCACTTCATCAGATGTAACTGCTAATCCAATTCTGTCTGGAGCAATCTCTTTAGTCAGTTTATGAATGGCATTAAACTTAGACATCGCATTGTCATAAGCCTTAGCGTAACCTGCGTCTGTAAGTGTGTCTTGACCTGTGTACACAATAAACCAAGCGACATCCAATCCGCCTTTTTCCATTTTTGGAAGGTTGACTTGGTTGTCCAATTCTTGTGTATAATTTATGGAATCGGTAAAATTGTTCACATTAATATCGCAGTGCGTATCGAGTGTAATAACACGTTCGTGAATGCCTTTTGCTTTGGCTATTAAATCTTCTTCGCTCATTGGTTTTTCTTCTTGCTCTTTACAAGAAACACTTAGGAGAACGATACATAAAAAAACAAGCTTAAAAATCGAGCTAGACTTAAAAGCTTGTGTGGTTTTGCTGTTTTTCATTATTAAAATTGATTGGTTATTAGTATTTATTCAACCAAATATAATAATAAAAAGCAAGTTACTTTGTTTGTGCTTCAGAGATTATAAACGGATAGGCTTTTTTTAACAAATCCATATCCTTTTCATCTAAATCGTCAAGTGATTTTCCAAGTACATTTTTTGCATAGGCTTTTCTAAGCTCTAGATAAGCTTTGGTTAATTCGTCTTGAACCTTTATAAATGACTCATACGATGCTTGCGAATGACTTTGCAAAGAGACTACCGCTTTTGATGGATTATCCGACGATGTTGCATCTTTAAAACCATTGCAATAGGTACAACTGCTGTCACCATTATTGTCAACAAATGATTTAACCATGTTTTTTAGTTCATCAATTTCAATAATGTCATCTTGTACCATAATTTCTTGGTTCCCGTTTAACGAAATTCGCAAGATGTTACGTTCATGAATGTCAATGCTACAATTTTCTCCTGGAGGACATAATCGAGGTAGTTTTCTTTGAATGCCTTTGTCATTAGCCATTGTTGTTGTTACCAAAAAGAAGATGAGTAACAAAAAGGCGATGTCTGCCATAGAGCCAGCATTCACCTCTGGTGCTGATTTTTTTGTTTTCATAATTAAAGTTTTAAAATGTTAATGAAAACTTAAAATCAAAAATGATACCATAAAAAAACCTGAACTAATTGTCCAGGTTTAAAGTATAAATATTGTATTATAATTTAAGATAAAACGCCTTTGGCTTTTTGAGCCTTAGAATAAAACATTAAGAAAAAAGAAATAACAACAATTAGTAATGGACCAATCATTCTTAAACCACCAAGTTCTACAAAATCTTGAATAAAGAAATTATAAATTTGTTGAGTTAAAACTGCAATGATTGATAATGTAAATAATAGAACTGCAATTTTTTTTCTGAGTAATAGAGCTATACATCCAAATAGGCCTGTAAAAACAGCTATTGCAAAAGCAGCTGTCACCCAAGCAGGCATATTGTTGTAAAAATCTTGTTCAGCTTGAGGTAGTAAAGCTAAAGCTTCATCGTTCATATATGCTTGTCCTAAGTACATTACAACACCTATAATATTCCAAAGTAAAGCTATGATACCAATGACCCAAAATACAGCATTTGGTTTGTTAGAATTTGACATAATTATTAGTTTTTAGTTAGTAAAATTTAGCGTTTATGTACTCACAAAGTAGGTAGAAAGCACCAATAATACAAATTGCATAAACATGGTATTGTCTCTAAACTATGACTGTTGTTAATAATCCTTGAAAACTTTTGGAAATATTTTTTACAAATCATGGAAAAAACTCAATAAAGACAGTATTTTTGCAACTTAATAACAATTGCATTAATGCTTACATCTACAACATTAAAGGGGGAAACTAAAGAAGGCAAAGAATTATATAGCTATCAAAAAGGAGCTATTGATAAAATATTCAAGGCTTTTGATGATGCTCCCGACGATTACCATTTATTATATCAATTACCAACAGGCGGCGGAAAAACAGTTATTTTCTCTGAAATTGTGAGACAATACCTTAAGCATCATGACAAAAAAGTGTTGGTCATGACGCATCGTATCGAGTTGTGTAAGCAAACCTCAAAAATGCTCTCGGAATTTGATGTACGCAATAAAGTTATTGATAGTAAGGCAAAACTGGACGACCAAAACGACTATTCATGTTTTGTGGCAATGGTGGAAACCTTGAACAATAGATTGAATGATGATAAGTTGGATATTTCTGATATTGGACTTGTTATTATTGATGAGGCACACTACAATTCGTTTACAAAGCTGTTTAAGTTTTTCCATAAGTCATTTTTACTAGGTGTTACAGCAACACCATTAAGCTCAAACATTAATTTACCAATGACCGATAATTATGACGAATTAATTGTTGGAGAAACAATTGAATCGTTAATAGAAAATAAGTTTTTAGCGCGTGCTGAAACCTATTCTTATAATGTTGGTTTGACTTCATTAGTGGTTGGTGCTAACGGTGATTATACGGTAAAATCTTCAGAAGATTTATACACCAATCATGATATGCTTGGGAAATTATTGCATGCCTATGAAGAAACGTCCAAAGGCAAAAAAACCTTGATTTTCAATAACGGTATTAATACCTCATTGCATGTGTATGATACCTTTAGAAGAGCAGGTTACCCAGTGGCACATTTAGATAATACGCATTCAAAAAAAGAACGAGAGTTAATCTTGAAATGGTTTAAAAAAACACCTGATGCAATTTTAACCTCAGTAAGTATTTTAACTACTGGTTTTGATGAACCTACGGTGGAATCTATTATTTTAAATAGAGCCACAAAATCATTGACGCTTTATTACCAAATGATTGGTCGTGGTTCTAGGATTTTAGATAATAAAGATACTTTTAAAGTGATTGACCTGGGTAATAATTTTCATCGATTTGGCCCTTGGGGAAGTGATTTAGATTGGCAGCGCATATTCAAATCGCCTAACTATTACCTAGATGGGATTTTAAATGATGAAGACATTGAAAACAATTTTAGATATGAAATGCCTCCAGAAGTCCGCGAAGAGTTTAAAAACTCAGGGGAGGTATATATGGACATTCGTGAAATTTATGTAGAAAGTATTAGAAAAGGTGAATCTACAAAAACGGTACTTGAAAAATCCATTAAACATCACGCAAAAATTTGTATTGAAAACAGCGAAGATGTTTTTGATGCCTTGACGCTTATGAAGTTATTGGGCGACGATATTGACCATAGAATTGGACGCTATACAAAATGTATTAGTAAAAGTACCTTTAACTTTGTTGAATGGCTAAAAGATGATTATCGTAAAAAACTACGCTCATATTTAAGAGAAAATTTTGATACAGTTTTTGAAGAAATCCATGGAAGACCTCCAGAAGAATAAATTAATTTTATTGGATTTTTTGGGTTAAAATACCCTGAGGCTCAGTCTCGTTATTTTTTTTTGGAATTTAGAATTTGTACTTTTTTGGAGTTTTCCCCAAGGTAATTTATTGTACTACCTTAAAAATAGCAATGGCATATAAATAAAACCTTGCAAAACGTAGAAGCCCAAACAGCAGGTAGTTTCTAAATCCATACCTAATAAATCCAGCTGCTAAACTCGTCATGGCAAAAGGAATAGGGAATAGGGCACCAACTACAATCAGGAAACCTCCCCATTTTCTAATGTTTTTTATATGCTTTGATAATTTATTTTCAATAGCATAACGCACTTTAGGAATTCTTGTAATACTCAACCCTGTAATGTAAGATATAATACCACCCAAATAAGACAAGAAAGCGAGTATTGTTAGATACAAAACTGGGTTAGGTAATTTCTTGGACCACGCAATAAAAATTTCTGGTGGAATGATGCCTAAAATAGATTCCGAAATAAAAAATATGGCAAGTACACTAACAACGCTAAAGGTTTCAGTAATCGTTTTTAATGCAGTATTAATATCAATTACAAAATAGTGAATAGCAAACAACACACCAATAAACCCAAGTATTGGCAAAATAGATTTTTTAAGACTTAGTCCTAAAAATCTATAAAAACCAGTATACGTGTAGTACTGATGTAACAGTCGTAATCTGCTCTTTTTTGTTTTAGTGTTTGGGTTCATGCAATTTTTATGGAACGCAAAAATAGTACAACCCATGAAAACTACAATGGGTTTTATGTAAACTTTAGGACTTAAATTGTGTTAAAATATTGAATACAAATGTTTTGGTGAGCGGTTTTCCTTTTGCGGCTGCTTTTATAAATGAAAACAATACTTTATAATCACAGTTATTTTTGTAATTGCTACAACCGTAGGCTGTCTTGCCTTTTATGATGGTACCTGATTTGCATTTTGGACAAATAATGCTATCTGGAATTATTTTTTTTGGAGTTTTTGGCTTTAGCACTAATTCAAATACGTCACTAAACACGACTGAGCCATCAACTTTTTCAGAACCATTTTTAAAACCTTTTAAATTGACCGTTGCTCCTTTATCAATTAATCTGATAAATTGTTTTTCTGATATTTTTTTGCCTTTAAACGTAAACGGAAGGACAAACGTGCAACCTTCTTTATACGACGAACAACCATAAGCAGACTTACCTTTAATAATCTTGCCGTTGTTGCATTTAGGGCAGACTTTACCAACAAGTCCTTTGGCTATTTGCTTTTTAGCCGTTGGTTTCTTTTTAATAGCCACAGCATGCGAAATATTGGCTTTTTTAGTTTCGCTACGTACTTCATATACCAAATTATCCACCATTTGCTTCATGTTTTTTATAAACCTGCTGGCGCTATAAGTTCCTTGTTCAATTTGCTTGAGTTGTTTTTCCCATTGACCAGTTAATTCAGCCGATTTTAATAAGTCATTTTGAATAGTATAAATAAGTTGAATCCCAGTTGTAGTAGGCAAAATCTGTTTTTTATTTCGCTTAATATAATTGCGTTTAAATAATGTTTCAATAATATTTGCTCGTGTTGATGGTCTGCCAATGCCATTTTCTTTCATTAAGTCACGCATTTCGTCATCATCAACTTGTTTGCCAGCAGTTTCCATGGCACGTAGTAAAGAGGCTTCCGTAAATTGGTTAGGTGGTTTGGTTTGTTTCTCTAAAAATGAAGGCTCATGTGGTCCTTTTTCGCCTTTGGTAAATTGAGGTAACAATTTGTTTTTTGCCTCACTAAGTGCAGGCGAAGTGTCAAAAACAACACGCCAACCTTTTGATAAAATTTCCTTTCCTGTAGTTTTAAACGTGACTTTTTCTACAGTTCCTAAAACCGTAGTGTTCGACACTTGGCAATCATCATAAAAAACAGCAATAAAACGTTTTACAATTATATCGTACACTTGCTGCTGATTGTACTGTAAATTTATTTGAACACCAGTCGGGATAATAGCATGGTGGTCCGTTACTTTTTTATCATTAAAAACTTTACTTGATTTCTTTATTTTCTTACCTAAAAGTGGCTGCGTTAAATTGCTGTAGTTTGTCAAGTTTTTTAATATGCCTGCTACTTTAGGATACATGTCACTAGGTAAAAAAGTCGTATCAACTCTTGGATACGTCACTACTTTTTGTTCATACAGTTTTTGAACGATTTTTAAGGTGTCTTCAGCTGAAAATCCAAATTTGGTATTACAATACACTTGCAATCCTGTTAAGTCAAATAGTTTAGGAGCATATTCTCTCCCTTTTTTCTTGGTGACAGAGGTGATTTCAAAATCACTTTCTTTTACTTTATTGGCTAAGATTTCTCCATCTTCTTTCTTTAAAAAACGCCCATCTTCATAACTAAAAAGGGTGTCTTTGTAAAGCGTTTGCAATTCCCAATAGGGTTGTGGTTTAAAGTTTTCAATACTTTTAAACCGTTCAACAATCATCGCCAATGTTGGTGTTTGTACACGACCAATAGACAATACTTGCTTGTAACCTCCATGTTTTAAAGTGTACAATCTAGTGGCATTCATACCCAATAACCAATCGCCAATGGCTCTGGAAAAACCTGCGTAGTAAAGATTGTCGTAATCTTCGGCTGGTTTTAAGTTATCAAAACCTTCCTTAATAGCTTCGGTAGTTAAAGACGAAATCCATAAGCGTTTTACCTTGCCTTTGTAATTGGATTTAGACATCACCCAACGCTGAATGAGCTCTCCTTCTTGTCCAGCATCACCACAGTTAATGATTTCTTCGGCTTTATCAAATAAATTTTTTACAACATTGAATTGCTTTTTAATTCCAGTATTATCGACGACCTTGACATTAAATTTTTCAGGGAGCATTGGTAAGTTATTCAAATCCCAACGTTTCCAATAGGCTTTATAATCGTTAGGTTCAAACAAAGTGCATAAGTGCCCAAAGGTATAAGTTACCGCATAGCCATTGCCTTCGTAATAACCATCACATTTGGTTTTGGCTCCTAAAACAGTTGCAATTTCTCGTGCAACACTTGGTTTCTCAGCTATGCAAACTTTCACTTACATTATTTTTTTAAATAATTGCAAATTAAATAAAATGCTAGCAGTTTTAATTTAAACGTTGATAAAATCTCGTAACTAATTCAAAACTGTTAAAACTTTAAACATGTTTTAAACTATTAATTCATTTTCCTACCTTTAAAACATATTATTTAACCAACCAATATTTATATAATGAAAAAGCGAGCGATTACTCTTTTCACTGCTCTTGCTTGTTTCTTTGTAAGCTTTTCTGCGTTACAAGCACAAGAAGAAATTTTAGAACAACTTAAAGATATAGCTATTGTTGACCAAAAGGTCATGATGCCAATGCGTGATGGCGTTAGATTAGCTACAGATATTTACAGGCCAAAAGGTAATGGGAAATACCCTGTAATTTTTTCAAGAACACCTTATAATTTTAACTCTTGGGGAGATGGCGAAGAACGAACACGTAACTATCAACGTGCTTATGATTACATTAAAAAAGGATACGTTTATGTGATACAAAACGAACGTGGTCGTTATTATTCTGAAGGTGAATGGGATATTTTAGGAGTTCCATTAACTGATGGTTATGATGCGTTTGAATGGATGAAAAACCAATCATGGTCTAATGGTAAAATTGGAACTGTGGGATGCTCTTCAACTGCCGAATGGCAAATGGCAGTATCTGCACTAGACCACCCATCACATGCGGCTATGGTGCCTCAAGGCTTTGGTGCTGGAGTAGGTAGAGTAGGAGATATTAACGAGCAAGGAAATTGGTATCGTGGAGGTGCTGAGCAAATGTTATTCTTTTCTTGGCTCTACGGTGTTGAACACGATAAGTTTAAGCCAAGAATTCCTGAAGGTGCAACTCAAGAAGATTTAATTAGAATTTCAAGATTTTATGATTTAGCTCCAGAAAATCCATCTGTAGATATGTCTGAAGCTTTAAGCCATTTACCAATTCAAGATATATTAAAGAATATTAATGGGAAACATGAAGTTTTCGATAAAATGATTCGTCGTAAACCAAATCACCCAGATTGGTTTAAAGGAGGGATTTATCATGACGATAAAGATATAGGGGCACCAAGTTTTTGGTTTTCATCTTGGTATGATGTTTCTATCACACCAAATATTAAATTATTTAACCATGCTAGAAACAATACAAAAGACCAGTTTATTAGAGATAATCAATATTTAGTAATTGCACCAACATTACATTGTGGTTACACAAGAGCCACTGAAAATACAATTGTAGGTGAACGTAGCGTTGGTGATGCAAGATTAAATTATGATGAGCAAATCACAAAATGGTTTGACCTTTGGTTAAAAGGCGACGATAATGATTTTAAAGCTACCACACCTAGAGTACAATATTATACCATGGGAAGTAACGAATGGCAATCAGCTGAACAATGGCCTCCTGCAAATTCTGAAATGGTTACCTATTACTTAAATAGTGGTGGAAGAGCTAATAGTCGTTTTGGTGACGGACGCTTATCAACTAAAAAAGCAGGAAAAGATAATCCTGATGGATTTACTTATGACCCAATGGCACCTGTACCTTCCCACGGTGGGAATGTGTGTTGCACAGGTAATGCTGTAAGAGGTGGTGCTATGGACCAGAAAAATATGGAAGCAAGACAAGATATTTTAGTCTATACTACTAATGTTTTAAAAGAAGATACAGAAGTTACTGGATTTATTGAGTCAAAATTATTTGTGTCATCTGATGTGAAAGACACAGATTTCACCATCAAACTTATTGATGTATATCCAGATGGTACAGCTTATAATTTAGATGAAACCATTCAAAGAGTGCGTTATAGAGAAGGGTATGACCGAGAAGTGTTTATGGAAAAAGGAAACGTTTATGAAATTGACTTAACACCAATGTCCACAAGTAACCTTTTCAAAAAAGGACATCGTATTCGTGTAGAAATTTCAAGTAGCAACTTTCCACGTTTTGCAAGAAATTTAAATACGGGAGGCAATAATTATGATGAAAAGGTTGGTGTTGTAGCACACAATAAAGTGCACCATTCATCTAAGTACCCATCGCAAATAAGCCTTCCTATTGCTAAAAAATAATTTCTATTTTCATTTAACTTAACAAATGAGATAAGATTAATAACGCTTAAAAGGTAAAGAGCTACTAATAATTTGAAGTAGCTCTTTTAAATATGTTTAAAATAAAAACTAATTTTATGAAACAAGTACTTTGCATTATTTTATTGTTTATAGGAGTAAGCTCATTTGCTCAAAAAAAGATATTGGATCACAAAGATTTTGATATTTGGAATACAATAAGAAACCAAGCGCTTTCAGTAGATGGAAAATATATTATGTATTCGCTTGAAAAGGGAGAAAAAGACAATCACTTAAAAATAAAAGATGCCAATGCATCATTAATTTTTGAGCATGAACGTTCGGAAAATGGAAGATTTACTTATGATTCTAATCACGCATTATTCACCATAAAAGCTTGGAAAGACAGTGTTGTAGAGATGAAACGTCGTAAAGTAAAAAAGGACAAAATGCCAAAAGACACTTTAGGTATTTATAGTTTAAAAACGAAATCTTTGACTAAAATACCTAACATTAAATCACATAAAACACCAAGTAAATGGTCTGGTGTGGTAGCATATCTATTAACCGAGATTAAGCCAACAAAATCAAAAGACACTAGTGCTTCTAAGAAAAAACCTATAAAGAAATCTAAAAAAGTGAGTAGTAAAAATGGATTTCATTTGGTTATTAGAGATTTAGTAAGTGGTAATGAGGACACTATTAAGTATGTTACTAATTATGCGTTTGCTAAAGAAGGAAAGCGTTTGGTGTATTCAAGCACTGGAGAAGACACTAAATCAAATTCAGGTGTATTTGTAAAAAACTTTGATATTGGTAGTGTTGTAAATGTGTTTGAAGCAAATAATAAATCAAAATACTATAAACTACAGCTTAGTGATTCTGGAAAAAACTTAGGTTTTGTGGTTGATACTGATACGACTAAGGCACTTGTACGACCAAACAAGTTATATCATTGGTCTGAAGGGCAAGCAAAAGCTTCAATGATTGTTGACGCTGCATCTGCACCTAAAGGTTATCGAGTATCATCAGATGGGACAGTAGGTTTCTCAAATGATGATTCCAAAATGTATTTCGGATTAGCAACGCCTCCAATAGTAAAAGACACAACCCTTTTAAAAGAAGAAATTGTGAATGTAGAAGTTTGGACGTATGATGAACCTCGTTTATATACGGTTCAAGAAAAACAAATAAATAATGATAAGAAAAAATCATTTTTAACGGTTGTTCATTTAAAAGATAAAAAGCTGGTACAAATTGCAACAAAAGAATACCCTGATGCAAGTTTATCCGATAAGGGTAATGGCAATTTTGCGTTAGTAAGTACTAATACACCTTATGCTTTAGAATCCCAATGGACTGGTCAATTTTCGACTAATGATTTAACGGTCGTTAATATTAATGACGGTTCTTCAAAAATGGCTATTAAAAAAAGTGCAAGTGATGCAAGATTTAGCCCAAAAGGTAACTATGCGTTTGCTTATAATCAAGTAGACAGTACATGGTTTACCTATAATATAAAAACATCAAAGTATACTGAATTAACAAAAGGTAAACTTTTTTATAACGAATTAAACGATTCTCCTAATCACCCAAGATCTTATGGTTCGGCTGGATGGACAAAAGATGATAAATCCATTTTAATCTATGATCGTTATGATATATGGAAATTTAATCCAGATAATGGTTCTAGTACCAGATTAACTAAAGGGAGAGAGCAAAAAATAACATATCGATACGTAAGGTTAGATATAGATGAAGATTATATTGATGATTCGGGTAGGTGGTTATTAACAACCTTTAATGAAAATAATAAGCATTCTGGATATTATGAATATAACGCCAAGAATAGAAACGGAAAGCAATTGTTGTCTGGACCTTACTCTTATTCCAGACCTCGAAAAGCAAGATTAAGTGACGATGTTATTTTCACAAGGCAGTCTTTTGAAGAATTTCCAAATATTAGAATATCCAATTTGAGTTTCAAAAAAGATAAAGTAATAAGTAATGCAAATCCTCAACAAAGCGAGTACAATTGGGGAACAGCCGAAATAGTTAAATGGACATCTTTAGATGGAATGGAACTAGAAGGTATGCTTATTAAACCTGAAGATTTTGACCCAAACAAAAAATATCCAATGATTGTCAATTTCTATGAAAAGAGTTCAAATGGTTTGTATAGGCATAAAGCACCCTCTCCAGGTAGATCATCTATTAACTATAGTTTTTATACAAGTAGAGGTTATTTAATTTTTAATCCAGATGTACATTACCGAGTAGGTTATCCAGGTGAAAGCGCCTTTAATTGTGTTATTCCTGGTATTACATCGTTAGTTGAAAAAGGTTTTGTAGATAAAGATAATATTGGTACTCAAGGGCATAGTTGGGGAGGTTATCAAATAGCCTATTTGGTAACAAAAACTGATATATTTAAAGCAGCTGAATCTGGTGCTCCTGTGGTCAATATGATAAGCGCTTTTGGTGGGATTAGATGGGATACAGGTTTAAGCCGCCAATTTCAATATGAGCACACACAGAGTAGAATAGGTGGAACTCCTTGGGAATATCCTCAACGCTATTTTGAAAACTCACCAATATACAACATCGATAAAATAAACACGCCATTATTGATTATGCACAACGATGCAGATGGACATGTGCCATGGTATCAAGGTATCGAGTTTTTTGTGAGTTTAAGGCGTTTAGGAAAACCTTCATGGTTACTAAATTATAATGGAGCAAGGCATTGGCCATTAAAAATGCAGAATAGAAAGGATTTCAATATTAGAATGGCACAGTTTTTCGACCATTATTTACAAGGTGCTCCGAAACCAGTTTGGATGGAAAGAGGTGTGCCAGCAATAGAAAAAGGTATTAACCAAGGATACGAATTAATAAAGAATTAAAATGGTTAAGAAAATAAATTGGGATGATGTACCTGTTGAACAGGTGACTGATAAAATGCAACGCAGAATGATTTATGGTGATAAAGTCATGGTTGCTAAAATGAAGTTCAAAGATGGTTTTTTAGTACCACTACATGAGCATCATAACGAGCAAATCACACAAGTTATTTCTGGAACAATTCGGTTTTGGTTTGGAGCAAACAAAGAGCAAACCATGGACTTAGGCCCAGGAGATTCTGTAGTGATTCCAGCGCATGTACCGCATGAAGCATTAATGATTGGTGATGTTGAAGAAATAGATACTTGGTCGCCAATTCGTGAAGATTGGTTGGATGGCACTGATGATTACTTAAGAAAGTAATTAATGGATTTAGGTTTAAAAAATAAAGTAGCCTTTATAGCGGCTTCCAGTGATGGCTTAGGTAAAGCTGTAGCAATGGAGTTAGCCAATGAAGGTGCTACTATAATTATTAATGGTAGAAACAAAGCGAAACTTGATAACACCAGAAATGACATTGAACAAAAATTTAACACTAAAGTTCTTGCTATTTCTGGTGATTTAGCTAATAAAGATGAAAGAGAAGCGGTTCTAAAAACTGTTTTTAGTCAACATGATAAAATAGATATTTTAGTCACAAATACAGGAGGACCACCTTCTGGAAAATTTGAAGACTTGTCCCTAGACGATTGGAACACCACTTATAAACTTTTACTTGCTAGCACTGTTTCGTTGGTAAAAGCAGTAATTCCAGGAATGAAACAACAGCGATGGGGACGTATTATTGCCATTACGTCACAAGCAGTAAAACAACCTGTCGATAATTTAATTTTGTCTAATTCTGTTCGTGCTTCTGTGGCTGGTTTAATGAAAACCTTGGCAAGCGAATTGGGCGAGCACAACATCACTGTAAACAACGTGATGCCTGGATATACAAAAACCAACAGACTTTTGTCTTTAATTGAAAGTAATCCATCATTTAAGTCTGCTATTGATGAAATTCCACTAAAACGTTTTGGAAACCCTGAAGAATTTGCAGCAGCAGTCACGTTTTTAGCTAGCGAACGTGCTAGTTACATTACTGGAACGTCTTTGGCTGTTGATGGAGGTTGGATAAAACATATCTTGTAAATGACTCACATAAGGCACCGTTAGTGTAGTAGAGTATTTTTTAAATTCCCCTCTTGAAAAAAGCCTTTCTGCGCCAATCAAGTTATTAGAGCTAAGAATTCTCATAAATTCATTATTGTGAGTTAAAATAATAAATCTTTCTTCTTTTAGGTTTTCTAAAATTGTTTTTAAATCCCTAATTACTCCGCAAACAGAGTAAACATGAGAAAAGTCCATACTAGATATTGGGTCATCAATAATAAAAAATAGTCTTTTATAATCAATCTATTGTGAAATAGTTCGTATTTTTACGTCTATGACGGGGAACTACAATCAGAATAGCGCATTAAGTCAGTATCACCGGCCGAGACCCCCCTCCCGTCCTGATTGCCGGTGATTTGATCCCGAAAGGCCTCTGACCCTAATTAGGGCAGGGGCCTTTCTAATTGGCCTTTAGCGGCTTTTCGTAGATCAAATATTCTCTATTGATAGACCCGCCGATCGCGTCAGCAATCGCAACCATTCCCTGGTTGTCGTCCAATATCCATCCGACTTCAGCGCGCCGTGTGTCGAAGTTTGCGTGGGCATCGCGCCTGATTGCGTCGATCATCATGAACGCTAGTTGGCTTGCGAGCCGGGAATTGTGGAACTCTTTCACAACTCCCATCAACGGCACACGCATGTCGCTTCCGGTCGGGTCTTTCGACCATTT
>CAKZMU010000024.1 GCA_937129145.1 uncultured Lacinutrix sp.
TAAGGTTGTTTTATCCCCAATATCGTCGCTATTTTTAGTTATTTTTGGCTGGTAATAATCATCAATAGCTTTCATTGTTGCGCCATCAATGTTGTTGGTTTTGTCGAAAGTTGTCTTTAAAGGATAAGTTAAAGGAACTTGAACTTGAATAAAACTTGTTTGATTAGATTCTACTGAAATCATAACAAAAGTGTTATCTAAATCTACAACTTCTAAACCAAAATTAGTATATGTTCCAGAATTAGTACAAACATAAATACCGTCCTCTGTTGGAGCAATAGAGTCTTTGTTAATAGTGTTTTTAAACCCACTAACACCTATTGCCTCCATAGCAGAAGCGAGTTTGCTAAAATCTGTTCTAAACAGATTTCCATTAGCGTCAGAAAACGCAAATAATCTTTCATTAGTTAATATAGCCTCTGTTAAAAGGTTGTATTTAGTTGTTTCTATACTCATTTTATCCTGTTGTTAATAATTTGTCATTTCCGTCTTGTATAATCTTACCACTTCCATCTTCAACTACGAATACACTTTCTAATGTTTCATATATTCTAATATTACCCACATATTCTCTGTTTAATAAAGGGTTATAGCCATTTTCAGCAGCGATTAGCTTAATTTCAACACCATAAGTATTAGTTGAACCTATAACTTCGCTAACCTCAATACTTTCTACTGTGTATTGTATTCTATTTAAAAATATTTCTTTATGAGAAAATGCTTGTGTTATTTTCCTCATATATTGAGTTGGAATACTTTTCAAAGATAACAATTTTAAATGATAGTTTCTTGTTGATAAAGATATAGAAGTATTATCTGTTTTTTCTATTTCTAGCTCATTGTCAATACCATCTGAAAACGTATCATACTCTAATCTTAATAAGTTATAAAAATCTAAGTCTTTATAATACATATCAGAAGTGTTGTTGTAATTAAAGTAGATAAACTCAATAGTGTCTTTTGGATACCACATCGAATATATATCCTCACTAATTAGACCTAAATCTATCCAATTATCTCTTTCATCTGTGTTATCTATTCTTATGTTGCATACTTCATCTTTAATATTTATCATTGTTACATCAAAACCATATACATTATATTGTTCTTTATTGTATTTACAAGAAACTCTTGTGTCTAATTCTGATTCATTATATATATAATCAAAGACCAAAACGTCAGCACTTTTCTCGTCAGAATAAATTATGTTTTTAATTTCTAAATATCCACCAAGTTCATATATTAATACATAATTTCCTACAACTGCCCAGCTCGGCAAGTATCCATCTAAAGTATAAGTTCCTGTTACATCACCTGTTTCATAATTGTAAGTGTTGCCACTTGTAAAGTATAAACCAATTTCGTTACTATTTATTGAATAGAATTTAGCATCTCTTGAATCTAATAATCCAATATTTTGCACCATTAAATATGTTGGAAAATTAACTACATCTCCATTTTGCTTTGTTACAAAAACATTAGTGTTTTCGTAATTAGTTTGTATCTGCGTTTTAACAATGTCCGAACTATTAAAGTATTGTGTAATACTTTCAGAAATCTGTGTTTCAGATTGGCAAGATTTTGAATTGAAATTGTTTTTGTAAACACTTTTATTGTTGTATTCTTCCTCGTATTCAAATATTAATGAATTGCTCTCTGATATTTCAAAATAAGGTTCTGTTATTGAGTTTAGCTCTTCTCCGTCTATAAAAATTTCATTAATTTGGTCGTCTTGTGTACAAATAACATCTTCACTAAACTCTCGAAAACCTAATGATGGTTGATATCCCTCTGATAACCCTGTGAAAACATTACTATATTGCCAAGGCTCTCCAATACCTAACTGATATTGATATTGATTACCATTCGCAAAATAAGGATAAGGAGGGTTTTCGTCTAAATGTATTGTTAAAGTACAATATTCTGGAAAACATACAGAACTCCAAGTAACGTACTTATATAGGTTTACTAATTTTAATGGTGTTGTTACCGTAATTGTATCACTGCTTTCTGGTGATTGTGTTGTGTCAAAGACCTCAATCTCTATAACAGATTCTCTTGGTAAGGAAATAAATTTTCTCGATGTTGGTGTTATTACAACCCTACTTGCTCCGTTAATAGAGTATTCATCAAAATCTATATTTGTTATAATATCAAAAGTTGCATTATCACAATCTCCACTAAATTCGTATAATTCAGCACTTTCTATGACAATAGGTACTGCTACTTCCTCGTTTGTAATTGTTAAAACACCATTGGTTAATCCACTTTCATCTTTAGTAAAGACAACATTGTCTATTGCTGCTTCTACTTTCATTTGCGAAGAAGATTCTAATGTTAAAGTGTATTCATTTAGACCATTGTAAAAAGAATTTATTCCAATCAATAAATTATTAAGTGTTTTTAAAGTATTAATACTAATACCAACTTCACCTAATAAAATTGGAATATCTTTAAAAGTTATCTCTATATCGGTAGTTATATCGCTATAAATAATAAATGTTTCTCCATCAAGAGGATTACTTGTTAACTCTATAAATACACTACTTTTAGCCATTTGTTTTTAATTTTCTATAACTTAATAATTTCCATTTGCCTTTGCCGTTTGGTTTTAGGTTAAATAAGTATCCTTTTTCTAATTTATTATCTTCGTTGATAAACTCTATTAAACCATAAAAGTTTTTACACTTTACTCTATTTATTTCTTCATAACCCTCTAAAACGTCTAACATTTCATCAGACACATAATGCTCAAATTCTATCCATTCAGGGTAAAATAAATTACCTTGCAAATCACTTGCTAAGATATTACTATTTTCTGAATACTCTATTCCTTTTAAGTATGGATAATCCGCCCCTTGTTTAAAAACCCCTGTTAAACCAGTATTACCATTTGATGAACCAAAAAGTAAATCTTTATCTAAATATTTTGTTAAACCTGCTCTCAACCACCAACCATGTCTTAAAGTCATTGCAAGAGGCGTCCACCTTCCGTTTGTTAACCCTTCTGGGTCAAAAACTCCACTTGGTATTTCTTCAAAATCATCATAATCACTTCTTTTATCAACAATTTCATAGCTTGACGCTCTTTGTTCTAAAACATCTGTATTTGTTGGTTTACCGTCTAAAATCATTACCTTTTCATCGTACTTCGTATCTGTCGTCGGATTTGTTGAATATGGTAATCTTCTTGGTATTTCCCTTTCGTAATCATCTGTTCCGTAAGGCGATATTCTTTCATATATATTTTCTATCCTTTTTATCGTTGTTAATCTATTAACAATCCCATTAGTCTTATCTAATCCTTGTATGTTTTCATAAGAACCCTCGCCATCATATCCTATATTTAATCCACTATAAATATATTCAACCGCTTTAGTTCTTTTTACGTTGTTTATTTTAATAGGTAGGCTTAAAACAGTTCTGTTAGAGAAAAAGTATTGTAATGGCTCAATGGTCAAGTACTGTTTATATCCATAAGTTTCTATTCCTACACTCAAATTCCAAGAAGCAATAAAAGAATCAATAGCATCTTTTAATTTAGTCTTTAACTTCCAATTCGGTAACTCTCTTACCAAACCACCATCAGTTATTGCCATATACTCACCAATCCCTCCTTGATTAAAGAAATCGGACTTAAATCTATTCTCTTTTCCTGTTATTAAATATGTAAATCTCTCAAAAACATCACGCATTAAATATGCTTTACATTGTGTTTTCTGATAAACAGACGATTCCTCAACAATAATTTCAAATTTGTTTATCGTGTATTTAGAAAAAGCACCACCAGAATACCCAAAATCAACAATACTCACAGAAATGCTTTGCCCATCTAATAGTTTTATGTTTTTAACAATAGACTTAGTAATATTGCTACCAAAAGGAATATCTAAACTCTGAATAAGGACATTTTCTAAAATATCATAGCTCCCTCCGTTTTCATATATAGTATATACCAATAAGGCTTTCCCAGAACTAGACTCTTGTAAATCATAATCAAAATCAAAATCAAAAGTTATTTTTAAATATTTTTCTCCATCAGATATGTTATAAAACATATCTCCAGAACTACCAGTTCCGGGAAACGTATTTGATGCTTGTGCATTTCTCACACTCTCAAAAGAAGTATCACTTGATGCGTTTATTTTAGTTTTAATAAAGTTGTACTTTCCGTCTTCGGTAATCCACCAATTTTCTCCTCTTTCATCACCACCCCCATTACTTGAAACACTTTGGTTTGAATATTTATATATTTTTCTGCCTTTTAATTGAAAAGTCTTACTTGGCATTTCAGAAATAGTGTCTCCATCCATAGTTTCAAGTCGCTCAAGTTCAACTTCCTCTCCTTTCCTTGCCTTTATTAACGAATCAAAACCGCCCTCAAAACTTTTTAAAGTGCAAAATTTAACCCCATTATTATCAACACTTTTCTCTAATGTAGAAAGGTCTATTTCGGTTCTATAAACTTCTTTATATGAACCTTCGTATTTGCGTTCTTTTATTAAGTATAAAACTTCGTTAATCCCTAAATCATCAATTTGCATTATAAAGTCATACCCCCCATCAGTATTTCTTCTTCCATCATTACATCCTTGATAAAATTTAAGATTATCCGAAGTTTTACGAACTATTCCAAAGTATGTTTTATCCCTACTTAGTTCTTTTTCATCATTTTCAAAACCAATAGGGTCTGATATATCAATAGTTTTGCTCAAGGTGGCACTATATAACTTGTATCTAACCTTGTTTCCGTATGTTGGTTCAATACTATTCATTATTGTTCTAAAGACGCTTTATAGTTAGCATAATCGCTACTAAAATTATTGTTATTTATTGTCATTTTGCCAATGCCTTTTTCTACTGATTTTGCCATTGATTTTTCAAATTTATTAAAATTTCTATCAAAAACCTCTACCAATTCATTTGTATTTTGCTTCCTACTATCATAAGCCAAACTCGTCATTAAACTAGCTTTTAAAACATTGTCCGAAAAACTATTTAATAAAGCGTTTTTATCTTTACGGATAACATCTCCTTTCTTACCTTTAACAATAGCGTCTTTCTTGTCAGTTGTTAGTATCTTGCCATCTCGTTCAATATATTCTTGCGAACCCCCATCATTAATCATCATATCGCCATCATAAGTCATTTCTCCACCTTCCGCAAATTGAGGAATTGGCGTTGCTATAACAGTAGCAGCTTGTACAGCACCTAAAGCAGCAATTACAGGAACTAAAGGAATACCAAGGAAAGATTTTTTTAAAGCATCAGAAATACCAACGGCAGTATTAATTGCAATATTCGCCAATGCAGCAGCTTTGTCAACAATAGCTTGTTTTCTCTTAATCTTAGCTTCTTCTTTTGCTAACTTTTCTTCTCTCTTTAACTTCTCTTTTGCTAAACGTTTCTCCTCTGCATCAGCACTTGCTCTTATTCCATCAGCTTTTTTTGCTTTTTCTTCCGCACTTTCATCACTTTGAGCAATACTCTCTAATGTAGCTTCTGTATTTTCGTGCAATCTTTCAATGTCCGATTCGTGCTTTTCGTCTAATGCTTCACGTTGCTTTTCGATGTTTTGCAATTCTTGCTCCGTGAAAGCATTTGATAAGTTAGAAAGTTCATTAAACAACTCTCCTATTTTCTTTAATCCTTCTTCGTGTTTTTTTACCCATTTTTCAAAATCAGATGCACTATCTGGTGGTGTCATTTTTTTTTCTAGCATCTGCAATAGCTAACATTAAAGCATTATACTTCTCTGGGTTAATGTTCTTGAATAATTTAGCTTGTTCTTCTAAAAATTCAATATCTATATTAATTAATTCATTTTTTAGCTTTCTTTCTTCTTCTTTATATTCTTCGTCTGTTAGTTTTTTCTGATTAACTCTATCATTAAAAGCATTTATAGCTATTGTTTTTTCTTTATCCCTATTAGCTTTATTTTCTGATATTTCATCATCAAGCTCCCCTTTTTTTATATTTTTTATTTGGTCTGCATAATATTTTTTAGCATCTAAATTATCTTGATTAAACTTTTCATTAGAAATCTTAATTTTATCCTTATATTCTTTATCAAGGGCAATTAATTGAGCATCTGTACTATTTTTTAACTTAGTATATTCAGTACCAACTAACTTCGTGTTAAGTAAATCGCTTGTTAATTTATCTTTTTTATCAGCTAAATCATTCTTTAAAGTGATTTCTCTTTGTTTTTTTAGTTCTTTTGCTATATTTACTAAATGTATTTTATTTTCCTCCGCTAATTCTCTTCTTTTTTCATTTGTAGTAGATTCTAATACTATAATATTCTTATTAGCTTCAATCAAAGTCCTCAACCTTTCCGCTTCTGCTTTGTTACCAATGTCATCAACCCTATCCTTTGGTCGAAACTTGGAGTCGGTCTTGGTTGTTGAGCCGTCTTTTTTACCTGTAATAGTATCTATAAGTTTTTGATTAGCTTTTATTTCTTTATTTATTTCTAATATTCTTTCCGCATGAGATTTTGCTGATATTTTATTGCCATCTTTTATCTTTTCATTATAATCAAATGCTAATAACTTTCTTTCTGCTATTAACTTGTTGTTTGCTTTAGTTAAATTCTCTATATTCTTCAAAGATTCAGCGTGTTTTTTAGCATCAGCAAGTTTCTTCGCATCTCCTTCTGCTTTAATTCTATTAGCTTTAGCCTCTGCAATTCCTTCTTCTGAAAAAGAATATATTAGTTTTTTATTTTCTTCAACTCTTTTTTTGGCTATTGTTAAAAGTTTTTGTTTCTCAAATTTCTCTAATAATAATTTATTAACTATCTTATCAATATTTTTTTGCTGTATTTTTGTGTCTTTCTCCGAGTAATCTCCACTTTCTTTAATCGTTTCAAAATTATCTTTAACGTTTTTTATTTGTTTATCATATAATTTTATTCTTTTTTCAAGTTCGTTAATATTTGGCAATAAATCATCTACATTAATACCAGCTTGAAGCAGCATTTGTTCTTGCAACTCCTTACTCATTTTACGAACCTTATCAGTATTTATTACTGTTGCATCTCCATAATTGTTTTGCTCTACAACAGCATCTTTAAATGATGTACCTAAAGCTTTTGTTACTCTATCTAATTCCTTTTGTTCGTCTTTAAACAAAATAGTCTTATCAGTTAAATCTACGTGTTCATTATGCAATAATCTTAACTTTTCTTTTAACTCGCCACTTTCATCTCCACTCTTTTTTATTTGTTCATTAAGTTTAGCTTGTTCAGTTTCATTTTTAGTTATCGATTCATTGAGCGATTCTTGCTCATTGTTGTTTTCCTTAACCTTATCACTTAATCTATCATAAGAATCTGCTAATTTCTCATTACTATCTTGAATCTTCTTTGCGTTTCTTGAACTCTCTAAAAAAGCATCATTTTGTTTTATTAACGCTTTTGTGTTTTCCTCTAAAGAAACAGAAAATTTATCAACCGCCCATATAATCCCCGCTAAAACAGAAACTATAATACCTATAATATTAGCTTTTAAAACCTTATTAAAAGATGCCCAAGCAAATGCTGATTTTGTTACACCAGAAGCAAGTGCAGTTTGTTGAAGAGCTAAATATTTTGTTCTTTGACCTAATAAATAAGTTCTTAAAGCAACAGCTTCAACAATTAACTTATAAGCAATAAAACTCTTAGTAGCAAATGCAACATTTTTTATTATATCTACAAAGTTTTCAGATAAAAAGTCTATTGCAGTAGTAAGTCCTTTTGTTACATTATTAGATTTAGAAAATTCTGAAAAAACCTCAACCCATTTATTTTTTAACCTTGTCCAAGCAGCAGCCAATGTATTTACTTTTTGAACACTTGTTATACCAAAACTCAACTCTACTTGTCTTGCAAATTCGGGGAGAACCTCTGCCGATAATACCTCTCCTTTTTTAAGCATTTCATCTAATTTAGGTATAGTAACTCCTAATGCAGTTGCCATAATACCCATAGCACCGGGTAATCGCTCTCCTAATTGTCGTCTTAATTCTTCTGTTGTAACTTTTCCCTTAGACAACATTTGCTCTAATGCTAAAAACATTCCGTTTAATTCATCGCCACGCATACCGAGAACACCCGCAACTTTAGTAAAAGTTTCAAATATATTTCTAGTATCGGATAATACAATATTGGATTGTTTAGCAGCAGCCAAAAACCTTATATATCTTTCGGTTGTTGATACTATTTCAGCACCATACGCTTTTGTTATACGCATTAAATAATCAGTAGATTTTGCAACTTGCTCTTGAGATTTTGTAATAGCCAACATTGCAAATTTCAAACTATCTAACTTTTTAGTAAGTTCAAAAGTGTCTTTTATAAACTGTATAAACATTCTAACACCAATAAAAGCAATCATTGATTTTAGTAGTTTATCAAAAGTAGCTTTAAGTCCTTTATTAGCTTTTGTTTGTTTTTCTGTATTATCGGTAGTAGATTTTATCTGCTTATTAGCATCTGCAAGAGATTTATTAAGTTTTTGATTCTCTATATATGCTTTATTTGTAACAAGAGCCAATTTCTCTCTTTTTTGAGCAACTTGCTTCTCTATTTTTTCTAACTCAGTAAGGCTTTTCTTAGTCTTGTTAACCTCGTCATTAAATCCACTTGTATCATTAGCCTTAAAAGGTAGTTTTTTAACATTAGAAATGGCATTAGATAATTCAACGACCTTTCCTATAAGTTTGTCAATTTCTTCTTGAAGTTGCTTTATGCCAATATCTAGTTTATCCTCCATTCTTTGCTATATTACATAGAGCAATCCATTTTGCTACTACTGTTTTTTTTGGGTCAATTTCGTTTCTTTTTAGCGATTGTTCAAGGCTCGCCATTTCCTTATAAATATCAATTTTTGTAAACTCTTCCTTAGCCGAAAATTCTTGCTCAAAGTTACTCTTTTTTAAATCAATACTAAATTTCAATTTCTTAAACAATTTAAGTATTCTTTTCTTTTCCTCTTCTAAAGGTTTAGATAAGTCAATTCTATACTTTTTATTGTGTTTTTCTAAAGCATTTGATATTTTTTCAATGTTTTCTAATCCTATATCTAAAGTACAAAGACCAATTAGCTTCGTACACGTTAAATAAACCGCTTCTAATCGCTCAATAACAATTCTTGCATCATAGCTTTGCAAAACTCTTTTATCTTTCTTTAAATCTAAGTATTCTGCTATTATGTTATCCCAAGTAGTTGTTAAATCTTCATCGGTCTGCTCATTGTCCTTGACCAACCACGTCAAATCATCAGTATTTATAATCTTCATAAAATTGTATATCGGTAAAACCTCACAATTATCATAAATTACAATATCTCTTTCAGCCATTTAGTTATGTTTGGGTAAATGTATTCGTTTCTTAATATTTCTTGATTTTCGGGTTGCATTTCTATAAGATTGCTTCCGTACTCGTCTTTAAGTTTATCTATTTTTTTGTCAATGTTAAATATTTCTAGTTCAAAATTAGAATATTTATGAAGAAAGTTATTCCATACACCATCAGTCCACCTAAAGTTATACGGACTTCCTTTTAATTTATCAAATCCGTAATTAGATAAAACACCACTATAACTAATCGGATTAATTCTTGATTTTATGTAGTCGTTAGCATAATAACCAATACTTCTACCATCTCCCATTTCATTATTTGCAAGTTGGTTTTTACGAATTAAATCATAGATTTCGTTTTGGTTATTAGCGATAATGCGTCCAGCCTCATCATCGATGTTACTAGACGCATACTCTAACTTTTTTTTGAACTCACTTATTAGCATTATCCAACCACAACCTCCGAAGATTTCGCAGCTTGGAATAACCCAACATCTGCAATAGCAAAAGGACTAGCTTTTAAATAAACAACTTCCGAAGTCGATAATGCAGGAACGGTAATTGTTAATTGATTAGCTGCCGTTTTAGCAACCGCACTTGGTGTAACATCTACTCCATCAACATTTAGTTGAATAGCACTTGTATCAGTATCTAAAATATCTGCTACATCAACACTTCTATTAACCATTGAGTAAACATTAACAACAACACTTGTGTCTGTGTTTGCTGGGTTTGATGCAAAAGAATAAACTAATTCGTTAATTCCATCAGCTTCTTGTATGTTAAACAAAGAGTTGTCGTTTTGTAAATAAGCCAATCTGCTGTCAGTTTCTTCTCTTTCCGCTAATTGAAAAGATAATACTTTAGAAGTAACCTCCGAACCTGTATCAAATCTAATCGCTTCACTATCTACATAAGAAGTTAAAAAACCTTTTACAGCCGAATCTCCATCTTCTGTAAACATTACGTTGTTTTGAGAATCTACTAAGATTACTCTATAATAACCTCTTGAAGATAAAGAAGCTAACGCCTTATACAATCCTAAACCATCTGTATATTTAAGTGAAAACTCGTGTCTCCCTTTTTGAGAAATTTGAATCTTACCTGTTGCAGAAGTTTGTTTGGTGTTATCAGCCGTAGAGTCTGTAAACTCAAAAGCGTTCTTTAATACAATAGCATTTCCTGCTAATTGTAATGATTGCAAATAAGCTAAATCAAAGTCCTCTGTTAATGGGATTGATAAACTTTTTGGTGTAAAAATTACGTGTTCAATATCTTTAGGGTTAAAGTCGCACCATTTTGTGCCTGTACCCAAAGCCGATGAACCACAGCTTTGTCTTATAATTGAATTTCCTAATGTTGCCATCTTATTTTTGTTTTAATTTACCTTTTCTGACATAGTATTTTCCTACATCTGTTTTAAATTTATATGTTCTGCCTTTTTTAATTTCTCTTGGGTTTTTAGTTCCTAGAGTAAACGTTTCAAGGCAAGTATAATATTTTTTCATTTTAGTTACATGTTTTTCTTATGTCAAACTTAGACGATTTGGTTTTGAACTTGAATATATGATAAGGTTGTATATCTATCGTGTCAATAGCACTATTATTTCCAAGTACCTTAAAATCACTTAATACGTTTCTTATCTCTAGTTCAATGTCAAAATCTCCGAAACCACATCTGCTAACTATATCGTAACAGTCTTTATGAACTTCACTATCTGCTCTATGATTAACGCTAGGTTTAGCTTTATTTAAGTCCACAATAAAATAAATGCTAATATCCGTTTCGTAAAGGAATTTACTAACCGAGTTGTAGTTTTTGCCAACAGTAAAGAAAAACTTATTTCCTTCTGCAAACAATACACTAACATTTTGAACTCTATCAGCTATCGTTCCTTTATAAAACTTAGGTATAAATGCTTTCTTACCATTAACCTCGTCTTCTGTAATATAACACTTACCATAACCATCAATATCATATCCTAAACTATTCAAGTAATCATAAATTTGAACTTGTGCTTTTTGGATTAAATGATCAACGCCTACAGCTTTATCTTTTAGATAATTCATTAAACTGAACTCATTTTAACACTAATACCTTTTTTAACTTGCTTTATTTGAGTGTCATAAGTTTTATCCATAGATTTAGTAAATTTCTCTAATTCCTTTCTGTATCTTCTTACAACTGTATCAAAGTTTAAATCTTTTAATTCAAATCTTAAAGCATCTTTAGATAATATTTTCTCAGTCCTATTACCTCTCCCATTTGAGTTATTTTCAAATAATTCGTAACACATATACTCAAAAGTTGCTTTTATTAAACTAGCCAGTTCTCTTGAATTATTGTATATGTATTTTGAAGAGTCTAATATAACAGAAATATTAAAACCTAAACCATTCCCTGTATTCGTGTATGTATATTTAGCGTCTTGTGGGTTATCGCCAATTCCTGTCATTGTAGCAACTGTCATTCCATCATAAAGTAGAGAATCTATATATCCCTTACCTTTTAGAACTTTTGTGCTATCAACAGCTAAAATTAACTTACCCTTACCTTTAAATTCGTAATCTAAAGTTTCAAAAACCAATTTACCATTTTTAGGTGTTATTGTTAGAGTATCTAACAAAACTCCTTGATTTATAACGTATAAATTTACATCTTGGTCGGTCAATGCTTGAAAGCATACCTCATTAATCCGTAAAGATATATAGTCAGACCCTTTAGCTTCAAATACCCAAGCCGAAAAATCATTTGGTAAATCATATTCACTATCCCCTAATTCATATAGATATTGGTTGTTTATTAAGCTATTAGTTAAATTCAAGTCCGAATATACTCTGTCTTGAACCTTTTGCATGAAATTCTTAATTTTAAGAGAATCATAGTTTGTTTCAAGCCAAAATAAAGGGTTTGTATCTGGTTGCTTATTAATACCACTTTGAATAGATTGATAAACTTTATCATCATAGATAACTAAGTCTTTTTTGTTTCTACTCTCTAAATAAACTGAATAGTCTTTAGTGTCGCTCCATGCAGAAATATCTACATCTTTAAAAGGTAAGAAGTCCAGAAGATTTTTTATAGTAATAATAGAGCTAACTCCACTATTAACAAATAAGCCACTTGTAGGATTGGTTAGTGAACTATCCAATACCGAATTTGACGAAAAATCTTCTGAAAACCCTAATACCATTAAATATATGCTTTTACATTAATATCTACCGCAGCAACTAATTTGTTTTGAATCTTAACAACGCCACCCTCTACATATACATTTATTGTAGCTGCATTGTCTTTAGTGTCATCAATAAGGGCAGAACCATACGATTTTGAAATTACAGAAGCATCTGACGCTTGATGTAATGAAAAAACAGCACTATCGCCATTTGTTTCGTCTGTAATTGATAATTGACCAGTTCCGCTCGATGCGATTACTTCTAAAACAGCATCAACTGCTAAACCTTCCTCTTTTTGACCGCTCATTGAAACGGCTTCCGATTGTGCCACTAATGCTTCTGCTCCAGAAGCACCTAGTGATTTTGTGTGAATTGCACTCATAATTAACTTGTTAAACCTTTTACTTTAACCACATCAGAAGGTCTTGTCGCTCTATCACTATTGTAAGGGTAAACTATGTAGAACCTATCCCAAATAGCCATCTCCTCAAAGTGAGACATAACTAAATTAGTATCAACAGGACTTCCGCCTTTTACAATAGAAGTAGCTTCTGTCGCTTCTCTATTTGTGTAAATGTTACATCTACTTCTCAAGTATCGTAATTCCATATCAGAAACTGACCATCTTTTCTCTCCAACAACTGTTTCCCCTCTAAAATCAGCAGGGAAATTGCTAACAGTTCCAATCGCTCCATCTCTAAAGAACCATCCATTAAACACATCTGAACCAACAGATATTTCCTTAGAATAATGTCTTCTATCCATCGGTAAAAGTGTTTGATTCCATTGAATATTCTCTGAATTGTTTGCTCCGAACTTAGCAGCTTCTACATCAGATGCAATAATTCCATTAGGAGATGTAACTAAATTGTAATTACCCCCTAAATCATTAGCTTCCATTAAACTGTTTAAATGAAAGTACATTGCATCTTTTTGAGCAGCTTTATCGATTTCTAAAACGTCCGAACCAGTAAACGAATATGTCCCCGTATTTTGACTTGATTGAGCTGTATAATCTAAAACTTGCGTTTTTAATTCCTCCAGCTTTGCAGCTAAAACGCTCTCTTTAGTTTTAGCCATTTCGTAAGCAACTCTATCCATAATTGTTCTTTGATAATTTTCTTTATCAATTTGGTTGTTCTCGAACATTGTTGGATAAATTCTAAAACCTGAAAATATATCTACGGCAACAAAACCATAGTTGTCAGATTCTAATAAGTTTGGTGGTACGTCAAAACTCGCACTCATTCTTACGGTAGGTACACCGTCTTTAATTACAGGGATACTTTGACCCCTTGCCCCAGACATTGTTTGTAACGCTTGAATTGTTGATGGTAATAAGTAAGAACCAATACCTTGAGTAGCTCTTTTTACACCATTAACTAAACCAAGCGGATAACGTCTATCTTCTGCAACGCCCTCTGTTGTTTGTAGGTCGTTCCAAGTTGTAGCATCTAAATTTGCCATTTGTTTTTTTAATTTTAATTAATAATTTATTTTTGTAAGCAAGTCTATTTGCTTGGTTTGAAGCGAGTCTATTCGCTTTATGAATTTGCTATTTTCCAATATTTACCAAAAACCTCATTTCTTTTACTATCTGGCACATTATCTTTTGCTAATTGTGCGTTAATAGACGCAGAAATTTGTGCTTTAGTAGCGTTTTTTGGCAATGTAAAAGGGAGTCCGTCCTTTTTAACTCCTTTATTTTTGCCTTGCAAACCTAATCCTCCTTGGTTTCTTTCTCCTGTTAAAGAACTTAACGACTCATTCTCTTTTACTAAATCAGACAAAGACTTTATCTTGTGTCTATTTTCTTTATCAATCGCCTTGTACTCTCCATCTACATTCTCTATATTATAGTTTTCAAGTATTTCTTTTTTAAATCCATTCCATTTAGCATCTACCTCATATTTATTAGCATCACTAGAGAAATTAGGTTTTACAGATGTAAAAGCGTTTTCATTTTTTAACTTGTCGTTTTGGTCTAACAACACATCATATTTCTCTGCCTTTTCTTTCAAAGTGTCAAAATCTGCTAATTTTATGAGATTTTGCTCATGCTTTTCCTTTAAGTCAATATACTCTTTGCTTTCTACATCAATCTTTGACTTATCTTTTAAAGATTCTAAATTTTTAGAGAAATCATCTTGAACTCTACTAAAATAATCAGTTATTTTTTCTCCCTCATTTCTAGCATATCCAAATTTGTTTTCTAATGATTTAGCAGCACCACCTAATATAGCTTCTGCATTTTCGTTAGCTTTCGCCTTGTATTTCGTATCATATTTTAACTCTTTTTCTGGTAGTATAATCTCTTCTATTTGTTTTTTATAAAAGCTATTAATAGCTTCTACCGTTTCTTCATTCAGTTCGTGTTTTTCAATGAACTCTTTTTGTAATTCCATAATTCAGTCTTTTAAATTAATAACAAATATAGTAATTATTTATTTTTTATATCTTCTAATATACCATCCACAGTTTTTTTGTGATGTGGTTTCTTCCCAAAAGCATTTTCATATTTTAATCTTGCTTCGTCTAAAGTAATTTCCTCCTTTACATCTTTACTCTCGGTCAAGGATAAAAGTTTCTCCAATTTTTCTTCCAACTCTTTGATTTTAATTTGCTCTTGCGTTAATTCCTCTTTCGGAGTTGATAAAGCTTCTTTAACTTGATTCTCTATAAACAAAGGTGTTTCTACCTCCACTAATTGACCATTTTCGTACTCTTGTACTTTTACTACGTCTAATGTATAAACACCTAAAGTCTTGCAGTTTTTTAGGTAGTTTTGCCACTCAACTGTTGTTTCTTTTAACCTCTTGCAGTCAGCTGTACCGTATTCAATTTTTACGTTGAATCTTTCATTGATGTCGTCTCCCTCAATACCTTTTTTACCTTTCCTTACTAATAAGGTTACGATTAATTTGTTTTTACTCATTTTTATTGTTTTTATTGATTAAACTTAATAACATATCATTTATAATTTTTATTTTCTCTACTTTTGGTAAGTCGCCCATTGACAAATAGAATAAGTATATATCCCCAAAATTAGCTTCAAACTTACCAATATAGTAAGAAAACCTTGTTTGTAATTCAAAATCATTATCACTAACCAACCCCCTATTTATAGATAAGTCAAAATCTTTATCAGAAGCGTAGGGTAAGAACTCATACATTAGAGTATCTTTCTCTGCTTTTGTCGGATTAAACCTATTCTTATTTCTTATAGACTTTACTACTATGTTTTTCCTTTCTAAAGCATTAGGAGCTAAATCATATAGCTTATATAAGTCGGCTTGTGTTTCCATAAAGAATTTCGAGCCAAAGAAACCATCAACTGTTACGTTGTCTTTTCCATACCTCATTCCTAACCTATCCAAATCCATTCTGTTTCTTAATATAGAAAGTTCTTGAGATAAAGACCTAAGTCTATCTTCCATAGATACATAAGTTTTACCTATATGTAAATCGCTCTTTGACCCCTCTTGTGAGTTTTCAACATGAGTTCCAATAGCCGTAGAAACAATCCTTATTTCCATTTCTTTCACTCTATCATCAATATATTTTAAGATTTTAACAGGTGCGTTGAAATGCGTTATAAAGTTCTTTAAAACATCTACATTTATCTTCCCTTCTCCATCGGATATTTCTTCTGGTTTTATTTTTATAACAGAACCTGCTTGATTAGGACTTCCATGAGGAGTTACTTCTGATTTTAACTCGGAAGATTGACCACTTATCAGGTTGGCGGATAATGGTTGTTGGCTATTTACACCTTTACTATCGATACCATCTCTTGTTTTCTCGTTTGTTTCCAATGATACTATAACAGGGAAAGCACCATTCATTTCAGATATTCTTTGTAGTGTCTTAGTTATAACATACTCTTCTAGCTCGTATCTTAGATAAGAAAACTTGTTTTCTTTCACTACAAAGTCATCATTTAAAGTTTTACAACCTACAAAAACGGCAGGACATCTTTCCAAATCGTGATAAGATTCTTTTATTAAATTATCATCAGTATCATAAAAAGAATATTTAGTTTCGTCTATATAAGCTGTTCCTAATATATCTTTTCCTTCATCATTTTTAACAACAGCACTAAACGCTAACTTAGTTATATCGTGGTCGTTGTGTTCTAAAGAAACAACATCGTTAATTGACACTAAGTAACAATAACTATCGTTAAATGTTTTAACATCTGTAATATAAATATCATTTGTTCTAAAAAGTATATTATTTAAAAACTCTTTAGTATGTAAATCGTTTTTTAAGTCTGGTAAATCTGTAAATAGTTCGTTGTTTATAGTGTAATTAAAATAAGAGTCTTCAGCATATAAAACTCTTTCTAACGCTGGTTTTACTTTATCGTTAATCAATCCCGCTGACGGCATTGGGTTTCTACTGTACTTATATACAGATAAGAAGTTGTCTGTCTTTAGAATAGTTTTTATCCAATTATAAAAGTAGTCGTTGGTTGCGTATTTTTTCTTAAACCATTCTTCTAAGTATTCAATAGTTATATCATCTTGTATTTCCGACTTTGTGAAGTACAATAATTGTTCTTGTTGCTTCCTAGCTTCGTGTATTGATGATTTATTAACTCCTTTTTTTATAAACTCTAAACTCATTCTGTTATAAGTGATTCAACTACAAAAGTATAAAAATTATTTGTAATGTATTATTTCCAATTAGATTGTATGTTAATAACAGGCTTATTATAACTCATGTGCCTATATCTAGCAGCATCCCAAAAGTGATTAAACTTATCTATTGGTTGATGTATCTTATGACCATCTATTGTTTTCCAAATGTAATTTTCTCTCTCTAACTTTGCCTTCTCCCATAACCTATCATTGCCTTTTATTATATGTATCGTTTTTCGGTTCATTGAATTTATCCAATAAACTATTCCTTTTGTTTTTGATACTTTAGATATTTTCCACCCTTTTTTTCTTAAATCCATAACCATATTGACAGTTCCTCTACCTTCTGTAACATATCTATCAGAACTGTCGGCTGTTATTGGTACGTCTTTTTCTATACCTAAACTATTCATTACATCATTGAGCGAATCGGCATCCGCAACGGGTGTGTAAAACATTAATTGTAAGTAAATGTCGGTTTCCGTTTCCGCACACTTAACAATAGCTGTTGGGTCATTGGTAAAACCAAAATCCATTCCATAAGAATATCCAATTTCTGGAAACTCGTCATCATACACAACATTCTCGAAAATTGCCCCATCAATAGAACCTCTTAAACCTAAAGCATAAACCCTAAATCTAAATTCGTTAGCTGTTTTATTTCTTACATTCTTTATATTTGGTGGCGGTTGATGATTTTTGGTTACAAGTTTACCTTTATAGTAAACGTCTCCGTCTTTTATATCATAACTTCCCTCTTCCCAAGGATTTAATGCTTCTAATCCACTTTTTACATTAGAACTTAAATGTTTGTTGTTAAGATAGTTTGTTCTACTGAAAAAAACATTTTCTTGTGATTCTAGGTCAAACGCCCAATGTTGTGTGTATTTTGGATTCCAATCAGATATAAATAATTTCTCGCACCTCATATAAATACCAGATATGTAAGAAAAACTAGGTATATCTAACATTTCATTACAAAACACAATATCACTCTTATATCCCTCGGCATTTTTTTCATCTGCTACTCCTTTAAAGGTTATTGTATTCCCAAAAAGATTGTATTCTGGTGTTTGATTTACGTTTCTTTCGTATTTTGGGTTATAAGCACCTATTATTTTCATGCAACCTACAAAATCCTCCTTATAAGCAATATCCCTACAATCCTTTAAAGTACTCCTTAATACAAATATTTTTAAACCTCTATTTATGTTTTTAGAACAAATATAATAGAGTAAATGATAGGTGTCATACGTCTTGCTCGATCTGCTTGCCCCTTCATTACATATAACGACTTTCTTTGTTTGCTTGGTTGGGTTTCCATGAATATCTTTACCATCAAAGAGTTTGTCTTTGTTATTCACATACTTATTAACCATCCAATGAAACAAAGGATTTGGGTCAAAATTATATTTTTTTACTTCCTCTTCCAATTTTAAAATGGCAAATCATCATCGTTCTCTCCTGTAATCGGCTCTGCTTTTTCAAATCCACTTGGCGGTACAGCTTCTTTTGGTGCGCCCTTAATTTCATCAATGAACCAACCTTGAATACTATTAAAATACTTTGCAACACCTCCTGGGTTAATCCATTCTTTACCTCTTAAATTGATGCCTATTTTTACATTTTGACCAACTTGGTAGTTGTCCAATAAATCGCACTTATCTTGCACAAACTCTACTAAAATCATTTGCGGATATTGTTCGTCAGTAGTTACTACTAATTCTCTTTTTCTAAAACCGCTAGTTCCAAATGTTTGTGTTTCGTTAATTAATTTAATTTTTCCAATTATTTCCATTTTATTTAATTTTAAATTTCTTGTCTAAAAATGCTGTTATTTTGTTTGTAATCTCTATTGTGTAAGTTATTCCATTGACCATTGTGATATTTAATACATTTTCTTCAAACTCATTAGCGTCCAAAGGTACATTGAACGAAACTACGTGTTCTAGGTCAATGTACAAGTCCATAAAAGAATAACCTTGTTCGTCATCATCCGTTATTAACCAATTTACTTTCATATTTATAAAGATATATCAAAGACATCTACGCCTTTATTGTTCATACTCGATTCTGTTATTATAAATCCTGCTAACGTACTCCAACCTCCATCCTCGGAATAAGAGTTTCCTGTAAATAAACTAGGGCAAACTTGTCTTCTACAATCAATACTATCTTCTAGTATCATTTTAAAGTTAGAGACTTGTTTTGCGTTTAGTTTTGATATTCTACTATGTAAATGACCTTCTGTTATAAAGTTAAACACACCTTTCTCTCCGTACATCCAACATATTTCTTGTGTGCTTTTCTTTTGAGTAAAAGACAAGTGTCCGTGATTTAATATATAGTTAACTCCATCTACTTTATGCGTTAATACATCTCTTTTAAATTCAATATCATATCCGATTAACTCTAAAGCGTAAGCAATTAATTCGGCAGCACCACCATCTGTATCTTCATTATTATCCGAAGTAACCCTATCGTGATTACCTGCTACCATTTTTATTTTACCTAAATTATTCAGTAAATCTAAGAAATGCTCTTTAAATAATTTAACAAAAAGCTTTATAGCAGAAACTCCAAACATTCCCTTATCTAATCCTTTCCAACTGTTTTTATGGTTTAGTCCTGTAAAAGATTCTATCAAGTCGCCCAATAAATGTATATGTACTTTCTTATAACCTAATCTATTTACTCTGTAAGCAGCTTTATTTAGCATTGAGCAAAGAATACTTATATTAAACTCTGGCGTTATATTCATTGCACTAATGTATGCACCAAAATGAAAGTCAGTTAATGTTACAACACCAACTTTCTTGCCTTTAACTTTATTTTTCTTAGCTTTTAAGCC
>CAKZMU010000025.1 GCA_937129145.1 uncultured Lacinutrix sp.
GGGTTGGGCTTGTCTTTGCGCCTCTTTATATTGCTCAATACTCAGTTGAGAGTTTTCTCCTCTCGCTGTCAAGTTCTGTCCCGAATAAGCGGGTCGCTCTTTTAGAATAACTGAGAATCGATTGATGAAATTTTCAGCGACTTTTCCTCTCGATAACCCCGCTGAAGTGGGTAAAAAGATAACCCCATAATCTTCGCAAAATTGCTTTAAAACATTATATCCACCACCTCTATCACATTGGAATACTTTAGGTAAAACTCCTACAGTTTTGATAGCATCCTTTAGGGCTTCTAAGACATGAATTTCGGGTTCTCCACGTCTGTTCCAAGTACTAAGTCCAATCAATCTATGACTAGCTACATCAAAGACTCGATAAGAATTTAGGCTTTGAAGACTTTTGCCATTCTCATAAATCAATTCATCTACGGGACTTCCATCAGCCGTCCAAACTTCATTTTTGAATTGAGGTGGTTTTCTTTTGATAGCGGGATTGAATTCGTTTATGAATTTAACTTTACCCTTTCTGCCATAAGCTGTGATATTCTTAAGGGTCTTAAAATGCAAGCAGAGCGTTCCAAAACTAATAGGGCTATAGACTCCATTCTTTATCCACCATCCTTTTTCTTCTCCCATAGCTATGAGCTTTTCATGGACATTGGTTATGCTTGGAACAGAGCCTCTATTGTATAAGGCATTGGCTATGGCTCTCTGCGCATCGGTAAATCGTTGATTGTTCTCATTTCCGCTGTTCTTAACTTTGATGAGTTCATAGACAGAGGTCCGTTCATTTGCTGCTGTCAATACCTTATCCAACCACTCCGTCAATCGGTATTCGCTTTTAGGGACTTTGATTTGAATCTCCGTATCATGCTCTAAGAGCTGACGGATATGCAGCGCAAAGGTTCTGCGGATTCTCTTATAGCTCTTCGCATGGTACTTGGGGTTGTTCTGAAACTGTTTAAAGTCCTCCCATATCTTTTCAATCAATGCGCAGGTTCTAGCATATCTATGAATGTTTTGAAACCCAATATTGTAGTATTGATAATACTTGGTATGTTTGATATAGTTCTTATGGATATAATTTCGGTAATCCTCTAGTATTAGTTCTTCTCCCGATTCAACTAATTTGGCGGTGGCTTCTGAATAAAAGCCTGCTACATTAAAATCGGTGTTTCGCTTCTTTTCAGTTTCTATAAGGGTTCTCAATTGAGATATATTTCCTTCTACTTTGTCTAAAATAGATTGCCTCTCATCTAAGGGCAGAGAATCCAGTAATACTAATTTTTTGGCATTGCGACCATTGTAGTTGGGATTATCAATAGACTGAAAGACTCCTCTGCGCATATTGCTGCGCATGGTATTATATTTTATTCCCGTCGCTTCTTTCGGTTCGATATAAGCACGGGTATCAATGACTTGAATATCCATACAATTCTATTTTTAATAAGGTTGTAAAATGAGTAATGACGACGAAGGACGACTATTCGTCGCCAAGATGCAAGTACTTCGACATTTTTAACTCGCCCCTAGTTGTTTTCAATATTTTCATATATAATATACCAAAAAAACGCTAGAATCCATGAAATAGTCTAGTCTAAGGGCTTATTTAACATTCTCATCAACCGTTTTAACTAAGTTTACTTTTCCAATAAGTATTTTGGTCGCTTTGGCTTCCAGTTCATAATCCTCTAATCCCTCGTCTCGAAGTTCTTCATAATGCATCTCATAAAATTGTGTCGTTACGAAATGTACCGCCTCAATATCCAGTTCCTCATCGGATATAAACTCCAATCCCAAATCTGATAGACTTTCAATAAGCTCTCTGATAAGCTTCTGATATCGATAGTGGTAAATAGGTATATCCGCAGCAGCGACTATTTCATCTTCCGTTGTATAACTCGGAGTGTTCGCAGCAAAAAGAACTTGAACGAGAGCTTTGAAATTTCGTCTTGATTCTCGTTCTATCTGCGTTTTAATAAAAATCGCAGGCAATGTATAAAGCTCAAATTTTTCGGGATTCTGAATTTGTCCATAATCAATATCAATACATTGAATGGGTTCTAGTTTCAAATCCAAAAATCGCTGCTCATTTTCTGTTATGACTGCTCGTAATTGGGTTAATATTTTCGTTTTCATAGTATTCAATTAATAATGAACAAGTAACAACTAACAATAGAGATTATTCATTGTTCACTGTTATCTGTTCATTGTTCGTTATTCATTGTTCATTAGTCTACGTTTCGTATGACCCTCATAAACATCTCCGTAAAAATTCGTTCCAATTCAAATATGTCGGTGTCCTTATTGAGTTCGGTAACGTTGACATTCATGTCTCCGCTGTTTAAACTGCCATTGAGGTTGATGGTTATGGACTTCGTAGAACTGGAAATCTTATCTTGAACGCTCTGCGTTCGACTACCTAAGGAATTTGGATTTAAACCGCCTCCATCATTCGTAGTATCTTTATCCTCGTCATCCTCATTAAAGGAGGGCAGACTCTTTTTTAACTCTGAATCTTTTTGCATTTTATAGCCATATTGATAGGCAACTTTTATGGCATGATGCTTTTGTTCAGAGCCTATAAAATTATCTTGAATGTCTCGATATCCCTTTTTCACTTGGTCTATATTATCTTTGATAGCACCGATATTCCCTACCATCATATTCAACATTGCTTTAGCAACACCACCGACCATATCCAAGACTCCTGTAAACACCGTTTTGAGATTATTCCATAGGATTTTAGCACCCATTTTAATGGCTTCCCAAATTCCCATCACAGCAAATCGAAACTTATCGAATTTAAACCATAGGAAACTGAGGGCGGTAACACCAATGGCAATCCATCCCAATGGATTCATTAAATTCATAAGGGTTTGCAATACGAGCATTCGCATTTGAATGGCTTGGATAATTAGCATGGGTGCTTTCATGGCTACCCAAGCAGCTCCAAAGAATGCCAATCCGACACCTATGGATTTGACAACGGAACTGACCGTATCTAAATTGGTATATACCCAAGTCAATGCAGGTTTTATCATTTGCAATACGACATCCCCAATATTCATCAACTCTAATTTGAATCGGTTCGCTATTTTAACCATGAGGTCGGTACTCGTCGCTGAATGTATAAATGCCAGTTCTAAGTGTTTCGCATCACTCCCTACATACTTGATGGTTTTCTCTAAATCGTTCGCATTTTGAAGCATAATGTTTAATGCCATACTTGCCTCTTGGTCTAAGCCTATGGAGTCCATAAATGAAATTCGTTGCTTATCTGTCAAGCCCTGCATTTTGGATTTAAACATAGTGACGATATCCAGTACATTTTTGATATCTCCATTATCCTCAAATATGTTAATGCCCTTGCCTTTCATAGATTTGATAATTCGACCTTCACCCATAGCTTTAACAAGGTTCTGAAACCCTGTGGTCGCTTGTTCTGATTGCAGACCTTTGGCGGTTAGTAAAGCCCATGACCCTGCGGTCTGTTCTAAGCTCCATCCCAAAGCCCTGCTCGTAGGGATTAACTTAGGTAAGTAGTTGGCAATGTCTTTAAACTCCGCTTTCCCTTTATTCATAGTAGCAAAGAGAATGTCAAAGACTTTGGCAGGGTCTTTGCCACTAGAGCTAATAGAAGAAACCGCAGCATCAGCAACTAGTTTCAAATCTGTAAACCCCGCCTTGCTCGCTTTAAGTGCAAGAGGTAAAATCACTAAGGATTGTTCGACATCTCCCGCAGCGGAAATAATAGTATTAAAGGCTTCGGGAATCTGCATAATATCAATGGGTGCATCTCGACCCATATCACGTAGCATATCAGAAAGAATTCCTAAGTTCTCATGGCTTAGTTCCGCTGTGACGTTGACCTTTGCCATACTCTGTTCCCAATCGTGGGATAGCTTGGTAGCGTATGCAATACCTCCGCCTAATGCCATTGCGCCCGCTCCTGCCAATATAAATTTATTGGAGGCTAAGTCCAAAGCTCTATCTAATACAGGGACTTCCCGACGCATAGATTCGACTGCTCTTAGGGTGTCAGCATCAAAGCGTCCCATCTTCGCAAAAATTTGATTCTTACCCGAAACCGCTCTCGGCATTTTCAGAGAATCCAGTTTGCGCTGCGCATCGGTCTTGAATTTGTCGACCTGCGTTTCAGCCTTACCCAATGCTTTATTGAGTTTGTTTTTTATGTTTAATATTAAATCTATTCTCGCCATAGTATTTTAGTTAATAATTAACAATGAACAGTGAACAATAAAATAGGTTCTTTAAGCCTCATAGTCATTGTTCATTCCTCATAGTATTTTTTCTTATATGATTATATTTTGCAATTCGTGATTGAAATAGAGCTGCGCTTCTTCTATTCGTCTGCGCTCCAATCCTCGCAGTTTTCTTCCATTGGAATAAACCCATCTGAGAAACTCGTTTTTAATTCTAGGATTGTCGGGACTGCGGTTCACTTTTTTGAGCAAGGTGCTTGTTCTAAATGCCT
>CAKZMU010000026.1 GCA_937129145.1 uncultured Lacinutrix sp.
AAACTAAGTTTCATATGGCTAGAGAAGTGGAGCATTATCAACATGATATTGCAGAACGCCGTGAGGAAATCAGACGATATGAGGCTGAGATTATTAAAGTTGAGAGTGCTATTTATTACGATCATCCTTACTGGCAGGGTTTGACAGATGAATTGGGATGGGCAGAGGAGGCATTAGCCCGTCGCTTAGATCAACTAGCTAAATTGAAAGGGTAGTTGAGAGGTAGGGGAGATTTCATCTCCCTTATTTCTTTTTTTCTAGTTTCTTAGCGCGTAAACGTAAACTGAGCAGGTATCTATTCACATCAGGTATAGCAAGGCTATAGCAAATTTCTTTTAGCCATTGGGTCAATGGTGCGATGAGGGTTGCGTTCTTACAGATTTAAAAACTGCGACTGTCGTCGGAAGACGTGGTGAGAATTTATCTCATAATGTTTATCTATCTTAGAGGAGAAATTGTTATGGCTATGATTAACGGTACTTTAATTGGGCGCGTCGGTAACGAACCAGTGACCCGTCAGGTTGGTGATAATAAATCAGTGACCGAAATTCAGATTGCATACGAAAACCGTCGGAGTGCTAATCCAAAAACCGAATGGATTAAGGTTGAGTGCTGGAATGGTCTCGGCACAAATATTGTAGGCAAATATGTCGGCAAAGGTGATCGCATCGCTGTGACCTACAACGACGTGCGGACAGAAGCCTATCTGAACCGTGATGGTGAGCCTGCTTCAAAATTAGTCATTCGCGCAGTCGATGTTGAATTGCTCAGTGACCGTCAAAGCAATGACAACAATCAACCAGATTTCTAAGTTATTTCGGGATAGCCTTGTGCTATCCCATTTTCTTTTTTGCAAGGCACTTAATTGAAATTAAGACGAGTCTTGAAGGCTGTCGCCTTACTACCTTGCGAAATAGCATATTGCTCACAAGAAACTGGAGATATGGTAAAATGACTAAGAAAGAGAAACGGCTACGCAGGATGAGACAGAATCCGAAGAATGTACGATATGATGACCTTATCAGTGTTCTGCTGGATTATGATTTCGAGGTTCGAGAAGGTAAAGGTAGTCATGTTTTTGTACAGTGTCAAATAGGCGATAATGTCTGGCTTGAAACAATTACTAGACCACACGGGAACAAGAAAACAGTTAATCAGCAGGGTGTAAAACGCTTGCTGAAAATGCTTGATGAAATTATCGACGTACTGGCAGAAATCGAAGCTGAGGAGGATATAGAAGATAATGGCAACTAATACAACATCCAAAAATCTGGATTACTACATGGCTTTACCTTATGCGATTCATATTAAACCGAATGAAGATGGTACATGGACTGGTGAAGTGCCTCAGTTACGTGGATGTGTAACTTATGGTGACAGCAAAGAAGAAGTCTTAGTGTTGATTGAAGATGCCAAAGAGACATGGCTTGAGGCTTGTTTGCACTATGGACATCCTATTCCAGAAGCGGTGTACGAAGATTAAGTATCAGTAAACGAGCAATACCAGCTATTTCATTTAAGAGACGGTTGCCTGCGGGCAGTCGTCTTTTTTTATTTGCCTGTCTTCTTGGAGAAGGGCAGGTCAGATTGATAAATACCTGTTTTCTCAAAGATGGGTCTGACATCAAAGTTTTGTCACTGGTGTGCTGTTTACTGGCTTTAAGGGTCGCGAAAATTTACCTACATCGTGTGGCTGTCATAAAGCGTAATGTATGTCGAAGAAAGAGGCTAATTTGGAAAAGATAGGTCTCAATAAAGGGAGATAGTGCATCAAACTCCATTTTTTCAACAAATTTGACCTAAACTCAGTGTCACTAAGCGAACTTGAATAAGCCTCAGTCCATTAGACTGAATTGATAACTTTAGATTCAGTTTATTCACACCGCTTTGGCTCTAAGCGGCATCCTCATGACGATGCCACGTATTAAAGCGATGTCTTTCAGCAGAGCGTGCCTCGATTTTCATTGTGATGAGATAGCTTTGGAAATCCATCATCTTCTCATCATGTAAGCCTTTAATCGGATGTCGGATCAACTCATTTTTGCCATCCTCAATATGAAAAATCTTTTCATCACTATTCATATGAACTAATACTTGAACCCGCGCATGTTGTGTGCCCACATAATATTGGTACTTATCAATCTGTATCATGCCATTTTTATTAACACGACGGCGGTAAATGCGACCATCTTCATGTTCAAGCCAAAGATTGGGGTTAATGACATCAGGTACAGTGCGTGTTGGTGGCAAAGTTGGAAAAGCTTGGTCAGGTGTTTTACCTTTACAAGCGCGTCCCTGATGACGACGTTTTGTATGATAATATTCGGGGAAAGACTCTAGTGCCTCAAGCGCATCCGCGATGTCATTCATTGGTTTTCTTTTGAACCACTCATGTTTGAATGTACCAAGAGACTACCTCTTTCTACGTTAGGCTTAGTTTCAGTTTTTGAATTTTTTCAATGATATGTGGTTCGTCCCGAATGAGAATGACGCCCCGTTTTGGATGTCGGATATAGTCGCTCTGAGAAATTTGCCCATTACGAATACGTTTATACAACCAACAGTTTGAAATTTGAATTCGCTTAGCTAAGTCAGCAACTTTGATGAAGCCTTCAGGTGTATCAATCTTTGGGCTGGATGAGCTAAGCCATCGATTTTTCATGCGTATAACTTGTACAGTATACCGTGAAATATGATCAAGGCGAGCAGATGTAAAACCTTCTTCAGTGAGCTGTTGAGCAATAGCAGGATCATCTAAGCCTTGTTTCCAAAGTGTGTAAATTCGTTTCGTGAGTTGGTCGAATTGAGATGTCTCTTGGTTACTATGGATTGAGACCCAAGTAATATGTTCTGAGAAATGTCCGGATAGCCAAACTATTTTTATGTTAATTTGGTCAGATTGAATCCGTTTGAGAATCACTTTAGCGATAAGACTCCGTAATAGATCCTTCTTATCGCGTGGTGTGAGTTGTTCCCATATCTGTGGAAGTGTTTGGCAAACTTGACGAAATTGTTCAGCAAGTTTAGGTGGTATTGACGAAACAGGTCGCTGTGCTTTGAAGTGCTCTAATCCTTGCTCAACTTGTTGTAAGTTTTTCAAAGCTAACTCCCAGCGACGTTCGAGTTCACGGGCAACAAGTCTATTTTCTGGGTCAACTGCGTTATACTGTTTCTGAGTTCGTTGCGCATCATATTGTGCTTGCTGAAGACGATAATGCCATTGCTGCTCTAACTGAATATAGTCCTGATCTTGATGTTGTAGAAGCGCACTTAAGGCATCTAATTGAGCAGGTTGAAGTGCTTCAAAAAAAGACTTAATCACCTCATCATCAATCACACTAGCTCGAATAATATCGCAGACAGGTTTACCAAATTGTCGTTTTGCTGTTTGGCAAGAGTAGCGTCCATAAGGCTTGTAATTTGTTGCCATTCTCTGTCCACACTTGCCACAAAATACAAGACCTTGAAGTAAAGCATTACCTTCGCGACTTGCGCCAACTGGGCGCAGTGAGTTGGGTGTTACAACAGGTCGATTTGCTCGCAATTTATCCTGGTTAGCCAAATATTCCTCCCATGTGATATAAGCAGGATAAATATTGTGATGAATATAATCCCACTCATCATGTGATTTCCTAACACGCGTCAGCGTACCTCTTTGAGATTGACGGCGACCATAGACAAATGTTCCAGAATAGGTTGGGATCGTCAATATTTCATACAGTGTATTGTATCGAGCAGGTTTCCAAAGAATTTCTCCCTTTTCCATACCAGATACTTGTCGACGTGGTAATTGAATATCATGATCAACGAAGTATTGAAGTAATCGTGCACAACTTGGAAATTCCCGAAACTTAGCAAATAATAAATCCAGAGCATAGCGAATGCGTTCATTAGGATCTTTGATAACACTTCCATCATCTAAGCGTATATAACCTGTTGGAAGATATGAGCGATATTCTCCTCGTTCGAGTTGACGCTTTCGCCCTGCTTCTAGGCGAAGTTGCATAAGATGCAATTCAGCTTCACTCATTGTTCCCTTTAAACCCAGCAAAAGGCGGTCATTGAAAAAATTGAGATCATAAATTCCATCATAATCAGCAATGAGTGTGTCGAACATTGACGTTAATTCTAGTAAACGATACCAATCGCTATTATTACGAGACAAACGAGATACTTCGTAGCCAAAGATAATACCAACATGTCCCAAAGATACTTCGCTCAACAATTTCTGAAAACCCTGACGTTGGCTTGCTTCACGACCTGATTGACCCAAATCTGTTCGGATGATATGAACCTGATCTGGATTCCAGCCTAATTGTTTGGCACGATCTGCCATTTGCTCTTGGTTTAATAAACTTTCACGATGGTGCAATATCTGTCCAGGTGTTGATTGGCGCAGGTAAACAAACGCCTGTCGATCCAAATGGGTTGAACGAATTTTTTCTTGTCCATTACTGATAAATGCTTTCAGTTCATTCATTTTTTGGACTCTCCTTCACTAACTTCTGCGTCAGTGTTTGACAAGCTCGAATTAATGTTTGATGAACCTGTGTTTTCTGCACTGAAGTCAAATGTAACCAAACTTCTTTGGCTTGAATCTTCGTTGCTTGAGGTGGTGATTGAGTGGGTTGTTCCATTTTTCTCATCTTCCGACAATTGTGTATATGTTGATACCAATTGTCGGATAGATTTCACACTCAGTGGGGTATTTGATGATATCCAGCCCGTTTTACTTTTATCCGTGACTGACAGTGGTATATAACTATTTTGCCCCCAGTCTCGTTCAACCAAACAACATTCACCACGGTTTGGTCGATCTTCGACCTGAATGAGGCGAAATGTTTGACCATAAAGCGGATGTCTGGGGTCAATAACTGTCACCATTTCTGGAAACTCGCTTTTGTTGATGGGGGTATTATGTTGGGTGGTTTTTTATCGTGTAAATTGTTCTTTCGACAAAGGGCTTAAGGTCAGGTCTACGGGGTGGGCAGACGATAGGTTCAACGTCTAAATTGCGGATAAAGCGTAGTAAAGCTGAAGGATAAGAATCACTTGTCCAAGCGCCAACAAAACGCGTATCACGATCCATACGGATGCGCTTTGGGCATCCATGAATCAGGAAGAGTCGCGCAATCGCTTCTAAAGCAGTTTCAGCATTGTAGCGTTCGCAACCCTCTAAATAAATCACGCGCGATGTGCCTCGATCGACAACCATGAAGAACTCAAACCAATTGCCATCACCCAATTCGAGCAAGCAAAAGTCAATTTCCCACTCCTCGTTTGGCGG
>CAKZMU010000027.1 GCA_937129145.1 uncultured Lacinutrix sp.
TAGAATTTGATAAGGTTTTAAAAGAATACCCAAATTTTTCTGATGCCAAATATTACAAAAGTATCAGTCTAAATTATTTAAATAAAAAAGAGGAAGCCAAACTACTTATGGCTGAAGGAAAATTAAATTTTAAAAACGGAAACACCTTTAATGAAGACTCTTCTTTATACGAAGATTATCCATACCAATTAACTTGGCAATGGGAAGCCACAGATTATATACTTAAATAAGAATATCTTATAATTTACACGCCTCAAAAAGCTCAAATTTGAGTATCTTTGGGTATGAAGTTATTACAATTTTTTAGCCTAGTATTTACTATTTCAATTATATCTTGCACCCAAAAACCATCTTATGATGTATCACAATTAAACACAGAAATCACTACTGGAAATAGTTGGGTAATTAACGACGTATCTAAATCTTCAGAAGTAATTGCAGAAAATGGTATCAATAATTGGGATGCAGTTAATGATACCATAAGAACGTATTTCTATACAGAAAAAGAAGCAACTATTCCGTTTGGAATTATTGCCAAAGGCACTTCAAAATTTAATATTTCTTATAATAACAAAACAAAATCTGTTACATTAGAAAACTCAAAATTCGACACCATTTACATTGGCAATTATATAAGCGAAAGTAAAGGATACAACCATATTGATTTTCATGGCATCACAAATGGTAATGCAGACATAAAAAGCATTGTTATTCAAAAACCAGAAGATAGCACTTTGGTTAAATACATTAAAGACGATTTTTATTTTGGGCGTCGTGGTCCATCAACCCATTTAGTATTTGAAACACCAACTGATGATATAGAATGGTTTTATAACGAAATTGAAATTGACAAAAACCAAGACGTCATAGGTTCCTATTTCATGGCAAATGGTTTTGGCGAAGGCTATTTTGGTATTCAAGTGAATTCTGAAACCGAACGTCGTATTTTGTTTTCTATTTGGAGTCCGTTTAAAACCGATGACCCAAACAGCATTCCTGATGACCAAAAAATTAAACTTCTTAAAAAAGGCGACGATGTTACAACTGGCGAATTTGGCAACGAAGGCTCTGGTGGACAGAGTTACAAAGTGTTTAATTGGAAAGCTGAAACACGTTATGGTTTCCTCACAAGAGTAAAACCCAATAACGATAACACTACTGATTATACATCGTATTTCTTTGACCCAAACACCAACAAATGGCATTTAATAGCCAGTTTTAGGCGGCCAAAAACCACAACTTATGTGACAAGACCTTATTCATTTCTAGAAAATTTTATTCCAAACACAGGCGCATTGTCACGGCGTGGAGGATTTTATAATCAATGGATGAGAGATGCTAAAGGACAATGGTATGAAATTACTGAAGCCAAATTTTCAGCAGATGCAACAGCTCGTAAAGATGCACGATTGGACTATTCTGGAGGTACAAAAAATGATGGTTTTTATTTAATGAATTGTGGTTTTACTAACGACCATACTACTATTGGTAAAATGCTTTCTAGAACAAAAACTGGTGTTCCACCAACTATTAATTTTAACGACTTAGAGTAAATGACTAATAGAAAACTATACACTTACATCTCAGAATATTTTCAAATCGCTCTTGGTATTTTATTGGCAAGTATTGGCTTAAAAGCCTTTTTATTACCAAACGATTTTTTGGATGGAGGTGTTACTGGTACAGCGATTCTTGTTAATTCCCAATTTGAAAACCTAAATATTTCAACACTATTAATACTTATTAATATTCCGTTTTTAATATTGGCTTATTTTACACTTTCTAGACGTATTTTAATTAAATCTATTTTTAGTATCATTGGGTTGGCTCTAGTTATTCACTTTGTGGAATTTAAAGCAGTTACTGAAGATAAATTACTCATCTCAATATTTGGTGGTTTGTTTGTTGGTTCTGGTATTGGTCTTACGGTAAAAAATGGTGCTGTTTTAGATGGTTCAGAGATATTGGGAGTCTTTTTAAACGATAGATTTGGTTTTAGTATTGGTCAGATAATTTTGTATTTCAATATTGTACTGTTCAGTATTACAGCACTAGTGCTTTCGGTTGAAATTGCGATGTACTCAATTCTAACATATATCGTTACAGCTAAAGTAATTGATTTGCTTATTGAAGGTTTTGAAGATTTTATTGGTGTAATGATTGTATCGAAACATCATAAAGAAATTAAATCGGCCATCATAAACGAACTTGGTGCTGGAATGACCATTTATAAAGGTGAAAAAGGCTACGGAAGTAGTGGCGAACTCCAAGAATTTGATATTATCCATTCGGTCATCAACCGAATTGACATACGAAAAATGCATCGAGTGATTGACAAAGTTGACCCTAATGCCTTTTTAATTGAGTTTGATATTAACCAGATTAAAGGTGGTGTTTTACGTCGTTATTTAGCAAAAAATAAAGGCAAGCAATTACCAAAAGAAATACTAGATTATAATAAAAACAATTATTGATTGTAACATTTGTCTAAAAATGAACTCTTATTAATATCAGTCAAAAAATCAATCAAATGCAAATTAAATCAACCATCTTATTTTTAGGATTATTTATTTTACTCACCAATTGTAAACAGCAAAACGAAGCCCAGTTAGAAACAAAAAATGACCAAGTTCATGGCCGCTTAGAAATTTCAAATCATTCTACAGAAAAAAGCAAACTATACTATCTTCTAAAAGAAAAAGATAGCTTAATGTTTGAATTATCTTATAATCAATTAGATACTAGTATTCTTGAAGAATTAGCGACAGATGATATTGAGTTTTACCATGACCAAGGTGGTGCAACTTACACCAAAAAAGATTTTATAAATGGTATGAAAGGTCTCGGAACCTTATCATACAAAGCCAGAAGAGAATTAGTAAAAGGCAGTACAGAAGTATTCCCAATGCACAAAAATGGAGAACTATATGCAGCAATTTTAAAAGGAGAACACGCTTTTTATGCTAAAGAACCCAACAATAAACCTGAATATTTAACAAGCACTGCTAAATATACAGTGATGTGGATTTTAGTAAATGATGAATGGAAAATGAGCAGAATTTATAGCTACGACCACCAAGTTCCAAACAATTAATAAGCTGCTTCTTATTAAAGATTTAAAGAAACTCTTTATACTGCATCACTCTAAAATCAAACGTATTAAAATCAGGGTTTTTGGCTTTTAACTGTTTGTATAATGGCAATCTGCTAATAGAAATATTAGCTGCTCCTGAACCTGATGTTAGGGATACTGTTTTAATAACACGCTTTTTTTTAACAGATTGCTTCGTTTCACTCGCAATGACGAACTTGTGAATTCTTGGGACAACATTAGAAACTAATTCTAACTTCAAACCATAAGTTTTTAGATGCTTTCTAAAAAAATATTCTGGACCGTTTTTACTGTTTCCTCCAGTAAATAACAATGTGTCAATATTAGAAAATTGATTGATATAGCCAATAACATCACGAAGCACACTATTTTTCATGCCTAAATCGGAAGCATCAATTTTGTCTCGTTCGGCGCTTTCAACAATATCACAAACGCCTATTTTTTGTTGTATTAAAAATTGTTTTCGCTCTTCAATGGCTTCTTTAGAATTATCAAAACGTAAACCTAGATTATGAATTTTATCTATAAACAACCATAACGAATTGTAATAGCTACCATAACAAAAATCAACATCTCTCTCTAAAAGTTGGCCTGTTGAAAAACGCGGAGGTGGCAAAGTTCCCACAATTAATTTTGTGGTATCTTCTTTAATAAAAGGCTTGTATGGATGCTTGTGCAAAAACAACTAAAAGGTTTTTAACAAACTTTCTACCTCAAGAATAGTAGATTTATAGTTTCTTTTATTTTGACGAGTCATATGTTTAGATTCCGTATAAATGTCATTTAACAACTCTTTTGCGTCTTCTTTCTTACCAATCTCCATAAGAAATTTAGCCAATGTAACTCTTTCGTTATAATTTGAATATCGCTGATCTAAGATTCTTAATTGGATTTCTGCTTCTTCTAATCGTCCTAATTCTTTTAGAGACAACCCATAATAAAACTGAGCTTTAGATTTTTTAAACTCAACTTTTTCTTTAATTTTTTCAGAATAATTAATGACTTTATCAAAATCATTTAATTTATAAAAGCATTCAATAAGTTGTTTAGCAACGTAAACGTCAACTTTATAATTATCTTCTTGAGCTTTTAAATAGTTATGTTTTGCATTATTAAAATCTCCTATTTCTAAATAGGCGTCGGCTAAATTAACCCTGTTTTGAAATGTCTCAGAAAATTCTAAAACCTTTTCTAAATCCTGTACTTTTTTGGTAGGATTAATAATTGTGGTAATTTCATTTTGAATAACTTCAACATCTTTTTTATTAAAAGCCTTAATAATTATATATACTATACTTCCAAGAGCAGGAATAAAGAAAATCACGAAATACCAAAAGGTTTCATTTCTGTTTTTATAACAATGATAAATACAAAAAGCTTGTAAAGCGAGAATAAGGTAATAAGGCATCTTGTTAAATTAGGTACTAATTCTCACCTAAAATAGAACTTTTTTTAGAAAAATATTTCATTAACAAATTTTTATCGAATAAACACTAAATCTATATCAGTTGACATAGATTCACTAAATCCATAACCCTCATAGTTAAAGCCTTTTATATCATCAATCGTATTCGCATTTGTGTCTATAACATAACGAGTCATATAACCTCTTGCTAGTTTTGCAAAGGTCATTATAGTTTTATACTCGCCATTTTTTAAATCTTTAAAATTAGCTGTAATTACAGGCACTTTTAAGGTTTTTGTATCGATTGCTTTAAAATATTCGTTACTAGCTAGGTTTAGAAAAAGTTCGTCATCTTCAAGTTCGTCATTTAATGCTTTAGTCACTTTTTGTTTCCAAAACTCATAGAGGTTTTTGTTTTTTCCAACTGGAAATTTGGTTCCCATTTCTAATCGGTATGGTTGCATTAAATCAAGAGGTTTTAGCAAACCGTAAAGTCCTGAAATGATTCTAACAGTATCTTGAACTTTCTCTAATTTATCCTTAGGAATTGTATAAGCATCCAATCCACGATACACATCGCCAGAAAACGCATAAACAGCTTGTCGCGCATTATCCTTGGTAAAAGGTAACTCCCATTCTTGATTGCGCTCATAATTTAATTGTCCTAAATTATCTGAAATCTTCATAAGTTTAGACAAACTCTTAGCAGATTTCTTTTTAAGCAATTTATTTAAACGTTCAGATTCTTTTAAAAAACAAGACTCCGATACTTTATTGGTTGGTAATTCGCTTTCAAAATTCAATGATTTTGCTGGTGAGAGAACTAATTTCATCGTGGTTCATTTTTGTTTCTCAAATTTAAGAGTAACATTAATGAAATGAAACAAATTTTAGAAGTAATTATAAATAGAATTATAAATTATCTTGATGCTTTGCATACCCTTGCCATTTCTCAATGCATTGCTGGATATCTTCTGGCAATTCGCTTGTAAAACTCATCCATTTTCCTGTTTCTGGGTGCTCAAACCCTAATGTTTTTGCATGAAGTGCTTGCCTAGGCAATACTTTAAAACAATTGTCTACAAACTGCTTATATTTAGTAAATGTTGTGCCTTTTAATATCCTTTCGCCTCCATAACGTTCATCATTAAACAAAGTGTGTCCAATGTGCTTCATGTGCACTCTAATTTGATGTGTACGACCAGTTTCAAGCTTGCAAGACACTAATGTAACATATCCCAAACGCTCAATGACTTTGTAATGTGTAACCGCTGGTTTACCTTTATCTTCATCATCATCTAAAAAAACGGTGTTTTGCAATCTGTTTTTTGGATGACGACCAATATTGCCTTCAACTGTACCTTCATCTTCTTCAACATTTCCCCAAACCAAAGCTACGTATTCACGTTTACTTGTTTTTTCAGCAAACTGATTTGATAAGTGGTTCATAGCGTGTTCCGTTTTTGCCACAACTAGAAGTCCACTTGTATCTTTATCTATACGATGCACCAAACCAGGTCTATCGCTCGAATTATTTGGTAAATTATCAAAATGAAATGTGAGTGCATTAATTAATGTGCCTGAGTAATTTCCGTGTCCTGGGTGCACCACCATACCTGCAGGTTTATTGACTACTAGAAGATGGTCATCTTCGTAAACGATATCTATTGGAATATCTTCAGGAACCAATAAATGTTCGTGAGGTGGATGCTCAAAAAGCACTTTTATCTCATCAAAGGGCTTTACCTTATAATTTGATTTCACTGGAGTGCCATTAACTCTAATGCTTCCATCCTTAGCAGCAGCTTGCACTTTGTTTCTGGTTGCATTTTCAATAAAATTCATTAAGTATTTATCGATGCGTAACGGTTGCTGGCCTTTTTCTACTGTAAATGAATAATGCTCGTAAAGCTCAGGATTTTTTTCTGGAAAATTATTGGCTTCCATCGAGGTATTATTGCTTTCCATTTCCTAAAACCAAGTCTATTTTTGTAGTTTTTTCAAGCATGGTTCCAGGGTTGATTTTTTCACCCTTATACCTCACTTCAATTACTTGGTCTAAGCCAATATCGTTAACACGCGTTATCTTACCAACTTCAAACCCTAAGGCTTCTAAGGTTGGTTTTGCTTGCCTATACGTACGTCTGATAATATTTGGAACACCCACTTTTTTATATCCTGACGGATTTAGCGTTAAGTATATTTTTCTGTTTTCTTTTACTTTTGCTCCTGCGGCAGGTTGTTGGTCAATAACCGATTTTTTAGGATAATTTGGATTGTAATTTGCAGAATCTTGTAATTCAAAAGCTAAATTATTGTCCTCCAACTCCATCTTAGCAATATCAAACGATTTCCCTTTAAGCTCTGGAACTGTTTCAAAATCACCATGATTAGTTGAGTATTTTAAATATCTAAGCGTAAAAAAACCAATAATAATTAAGGCTACAATGGCTAATCCCAATTGCTTTAAAAATACTTTACTGGTTACAAATTTTATAAGGCTCATACTACTGAAAAATATTTAGCAAAACTACACAATTTTATAGTTTTTCAATTAATTGGGCAAACTTTAGTTTTAAGATATACGTATATTAAAACAAAAAGGTTTTGCGTTACATGAATAAATGATATTTTTACAAACGGTCAAAACACTAATTTATTGAACTCTAATACTTTTATTTAATGAGAAAAAATATTGCCATTATCATGGGAGGTTATTCAAGTGAATATGAAATCTCATTAAAAAGTGGAAATGTTGTGTATGAATCGCTAGATGACACAAAATACAATCGCTTTCGTATTCATATTTTTAAAGACAAATGGGTTTATGTGGATGTGAACGATAACGAATTTCCAGTTAACAGACATGATTTTTCAATTACTATAAATGGTGATAAAATAACTTTTGACTGCGTTTTTAATGCCATTCATGGTGCTCCAGGAGAAGATGGTTTTATGCAAGCATATTTTGAATTATTGAATATTCCACAAACCAGCTGTAATATGTACCAAGCAGCTTTAACGTTTAATAAGCGTGACTGTTTAAGTGTACTAAAACCTTACGGAATTAAAACTGCCGAATCGTATTATATAAATCTTGGTGATACCATAGATGAAGGTGCTATCGTCAAAAAAGTAGGTTTACCTTGTTTTGTTAAAGCCAATAAAGCAGGTAGTAGTTTTGGCATTACTAAAGTGTATAAAAAAGAGCAGCTTAAAGCTGCAATTAAACATGCTTTTGCCGAAGATGATGAAATCATTATCGAATCATTTTTAGATGGTGTAGAAGTTTCGGTTGGTGTGATAAAATACAAAGGCGAAGTAACAGTATTACCTATTACCGAAATTGTAAGTGACAACGATTTTTTTGATTACAAAGCCAAATACCTAGGTGAATCTCAAGAAATCACGCCTGCAAGAATTAGCGGAGACATGGCTAACAAAGTTAAAAATGTGGCAAAACAAGTCTATGACATTTTAAAAATGGATGGTTTTACAAGAAGTGAATATATTTTTAAAGATGGCGAACCTCATTTGTTAGAAGTAAATACTGTACCAGGATTTACTAAGGAAAGTATACTACCTCAACAAGCACTTGCTGCTGGAATTTCTCTTGAAGATTTGTTTGGGAATGCTATTGAGGAGGTAATGAAAAGCCTCCCTTAATCCCTCCAGAGGAGGGAAACTAATTATGGATAATAAATTTAAGAAGCTTATATTTACAATATATTAATTTCTCCCCTTTGGGGAGATTAAGAGGGGCTTATGAAACAAGCTATTTTTCCAGGGTCTTTTGACCCAATTACTTTAGGTCACTACGATATTATTAAACGTGGCATCACGCTTTTTGATGAAATTATTGTAGCCATTGGTGTTAATGCTGATAAAAAATATATGTTCTCTTTAGATGAACGCAAAAAATTTATCGAAGATACGTTTGCTGATGAACCTAAAGTAAAAGTTATGACTTACAAAGGTTTAACAGTTGATTTCTGTAAAGAAATAGGTGTTGAATTTATACTAAGAGGCTTACGTAATCCTGCCGATTTTGAATTTGAAAAAGCCATAGCTCATACCAACAGGGATTTAGCTCCTATTGAAACCGTATTCTTATTGACTTCTGCAAAAACATCTTATATAGCGTCATCCATTGTTCGTGATGTAATTAGGAATAATGGTGATTATACAAAACTTGTTCCTAAAAATGTTCGTGTGAAATAATTCTTGTCATTGCGAAGGAGGTATGACTGCGGCAATCTGTTTTTAGATATTGAGGTTACCACATTTTATTTGAAAAAATAAAATTCGTAATGACGTTAGTTAAGCATCATAGATTGTATTCTCCCAAACCTTTATCAAACGCCTCAGGGTTTTCGGCTAAATGGTAACGAGGGTCATCAATAGCTTCAACAATAATATCTCTAAACATTGGGCTAGATTTATAGAGCAATACTTTACAGTCTTCGCTCAAGTGCTTTAATTTTACAGACTTTCCTGCGTCTTTATACTTGTTAACCAAATTGAAAATAGCTTCAATGGCTGAATGGTCACTCACTCGTGATTCTACAAAGTCAATTTCAACCTTATCTGGGTCATTTTTTACATCAAATTTTTCATTAAAAGCTGTAATACTTCCAAAGAATAAAGGTCCCCAAATTTCATAAATTTTAGTGCCATCATCTTTCATACGTTTGCGCGCACGAATACGCTTTGCGTTTTCCCATGAAAATACCAAAGCACTAACAATAACACCTGAAATTACAGCTATTGCCAAATCAAATACAACCGTTAATCCAGAAACTAAAATCAATACAAATAAATCTGTTCTTGGTATTTTATTTAAAATCCTGAAACTTGACCATGCAAACGTACCTATAACGACCATAAACATGACACCTACTAGTGCTGCAATTGGTACTTGTTCAATCAATCCTGAAGCAAATAATATAAATGCCAATAAAGCTAACGCTGCAACAATCCCTGATAAGCGTCCGCGTCCACCTCCTTTAATATTGATGATAGATTGACCAATCATAGCACAACCACCCATTCCTCCAAAGAATCCAGTAACGATATTAGCACCACCTTGTGCCAAACACTCTTTATTCGTGTTACCTCTAGTTTCAGTTAAATCGTCTATTAAGTTGAGTGTCATTAAAGATTCTATCAAACCAATAGCAGCAAGAATTAAGGCGTAAGGCCCAATAAATTTAATGGTTTCCCAAGTAAAAGGAACTTTACTAAAAATATCTGCTTGAAATTGTGGCAATCCGCCTTTTAACCCTTCTCCTCCTCCATCACGAATAAAACTACCAACGGTGGCTACATCTAAATTTCCAAAAATCACAATAGCAGAAACTACTAAAATAGCAATTAAAGCTTCAGGTAACTTTTTTGTTAATTTAGGAAGTCCGAGCATTATAAGCATTGTAACACCTATTAAACCGAACATTATCCAAAATGAAATGTTAGTAGATAAACTATTAAACAATTCACTAAACCAACCAAGTATATTTCCCCAAAAAGGTGTGTCTTCTGATACAAGTTTTGGAAACATTTTCAATTGTGCAAGAAATATCACTATCGCCAACCCATTTACAAATCCCATCATCACAGGATGCGGAATTAATCGTACAAACTTCCCTAGTTTAAAAACACCAGCCAACATCTGGATAACACCCATTAAAATAACCGTAGCAAACAAGTAATATAAACCAAGTTGCTCGCCTTCGGCTCCCATAGCATTTCCTTTGGCAACTAAAGCAACCATTACCACAGCTAAAGCACCTGTAGCTCCACTAATCATTCCTGGGCGGCCTCCAAAAATAGAGGTAATCAAACCAATCATAAACGCTGCATACAAACCAACCAATGGGTCAACACCAGCAACAAAAGCAAACGCAACAGCTTCTGGTACTAAGGCTAAAGCCACTGTTAATCCACTTAAAATATCATTCTTGGCATTTGCTGTTCTTCTTCTGATGAACTCGGTCATAATGGTTTGTTTATAAGAAGCGGCAAAAATAGAACTATTAATCTTACTTACAAATTCTTGCGTTTATAATAAATTGGTCATTAAAACAATATTGGTTTACAATAATCGCTAAACCTTTTTATAAAAATTGACTTATATTTAATGTACAAAACCACTGCACATGAAGGTCAAAAATTTTATTACATACTTTTTAATTACAATTGTTTGCTGTTTAGGTTGTCAAAAATCCAATCAAACACCTCAAATACATTTAGAGGAATTAACCATTAGCGAGATTCACGAAGCTTACAAAAATGGCGACTACAATAGTGAAGATTTAGTGACTGCTTTTTTTAAAGACATAGACTCCTTAGACAGCGAGATAAATGCACTCACAACTATTAATTCTAACGCAATTTCGCAAGCCAAACTTCTTGATGAGGAATATAAAAAAACAGGAATATTACGTCCGCTACATGGCATTCCTATTATTGTAAAAGACAATATTAATACCATAGGGCTTCCAACAACTGCTGGCTCGTTTGCGTTGCAAGATTTTATCCCAACCGATGATGCTTTTGTTATAAAAAAACTCCTTGATGCAGGCGCTATTATTCTTGCAAAATCCAATATGGCAGAATGGGCTTTTTCTGCAATGCATACCAACAGTTCTACAGGAGGCACAACCCGAAACCCTTATAATTTAGACCATGTTCCAGCAGGTTCCAGTGGTGGGACAGCGGCTTCTATAGCCTCTAACATTGGCGTTGTAGGTTTGGGTACAGATACTGGAAATTCCATACGGGGACCTTCATCGCATTGTGCACTTGTAGGGTTTAGAACAACACTTGGGTTAATTAGTCGAGAAGGTATCGCACCATTATTTTTACGAAATGATGTTGTTGGACCTATGTGTCGCACTGTTGAAGATGCTACTCGCGTTATGGAAATCATGGTAGGTTATGATGTTGATGACCCAATTACAAAAAACTCTGAAGGAAAAGCACCAGATACTTATACACAGTATCTTGACGAAAACGGATTAGTTGGTGCTAGAATAGGTGTTCTTAGAGAATTAAGTGATGATAATACAGACCTAGATATAAAAGATTTGTTTGAAAAAGCACTCTTAGATTTAAATGCACTTGGCGCCGAAATAATTGACCCAGTAGTCGTTCCAGATTTTTCAAGTCTTGCACAAAACCAATGGTGTGCAAAGTTTAGAGAAGATATTGAAGCGTATTTAGCTACTTATGTTAAAAGAGATACCATGAAAACTCTTGAAGATATTATACGAGTTGGCACAACTTCGGAATTTTCTAATAAACGATTAAATCAATATACAACAGCAAATGGCAGATGGGGAAATTCGGATGCCGAATGCTCCGATGCATATCACGATGAAAGAAGAATAGCTTTTAGAGAAGCCATAGAAAATGTGATGGACTCTTTAAAATTGGATGCTATTGTGTATCCAACTTGGAATAATAAACCTGCTAGAATAAGTACTTTTGAAGAAGAATATAAAGGTGATAACAACCAAATTATAGCACCACATACAGGACAACCTGCTTTTACAGTCCCAATGGGATTAAGCCCTGGTAATTTACCTGTAGGGATTCAATTTCTTGGAAGAATGTATGACGAACCCACTTTAATAAAACTAGCTTATTCTTACGAACAAGGGACAAAACATAGAACGACGCCTCCTAAATCATACTAGAATACTAGTCATATAACCAACTCAATTGATGAACCAAAATATTAACATACGCTTTGCCAATTTTTCAGATTTAGCAGATATAGTTGTAATTTTTAATCAAGCAGTCCGCGCTCGTATTAATGGTTCGTTAAAAGAAGGCACTGTAGAAAGTCGCACAAATTGGTTTAATTCTTTTAGTAAAAACGACTATCCAATATATGTTGCCGAATTAGATAATCAAATAATAGGTTATTGTTATTTATCAAAATATAGACAAGGGCGTCAAGCCATGAATAAAGTTGCCGAAATAAGCTATTATATTAACTATAACTACCATAGAAAAGGTATAGCATCAGCATTAATTGAACATACAATTAATGATTGTAAGCGTGTTAACAAAAACAATTTGCTAGCTATTCTTTTAGATAAAAACAAGCCAAGTATTTCTATTCTAGAAAAATTTGGTTTTAAAAAATGGGGTTATTATCCAGATATTGTTGATTTAGATGGCGAAATTTGCAGTCAGTTAATTTATGGCTTAAAAATAGGTTAATAACTATCCGTAAGAATGATTCATTTTTCTTGTTAAAAAAACCTCGAAGTTTTACATTTACACTTTAATTAACTTCACATATAATTTACAAACATGTCTATATTTGTTCCTTTTAAAGCATTTCGTCCTACTCAAGAAAACGCAGAATCTATTGCCAGCAAACCCTATGATGTGTTAAATGCAAAAGAAGCTAAGTTAGAAGCTCAAGGAAATCCAATTTCATTTTATAATGTTATAAAACCTGAAATTAATTTTCCAGAAGATTCAAACTACTATGCTCCTGAAGTTTACTTAGAAGGGAAGAAACAATTTGATGCTCTAGTTAGTAAAAATGTTATAAACCAAGACTCTTCAAATAATTATTATGTGTACGAATTAACAATGAATGGTCATGTACAAACTGGTTTAGTTGGTTGTTGTGCTATTGATGATTATTTTAATAACGCTATAAAAAAACATGAGTTAACACGTCCAGACAAAGAGGAAGATAGAAAAAATCATATTCGTGCTAGTAAACTTAATTACGAACCTGTATTTCTTTCGTACCCTCAAGTAAATGCTATCGATGAATTAGTTAATGAAGTTAAAAACAATGCTGTTGTTTATGATTTTATTGCAGATGATGGTATTAGACATCGTGTTTGGACAGTTGATAATATAGATGTTCTTAACCAAATTGAATCTCTTTTTCAATCAGACGTTCCAAGTATCTATATTGCCGATGGTCATCATCGTACAGCAGCTGGAGCCCTAGTGGGTAGAGAATTAAGAGATTCTAGAAATGGCAACTCTAATGACAATAGAAGAGACAATTACTTTATGGCTGTTGTATTCCCAGATAATCAATTAAAGATTTTAGATTACAATCGCGTTGTAAAAGATTTGAATGGCTTATCGGAAGTTGAACTTATGGAGAAGTTGCAAGTTAATTTTGATATAGAACAAAAAAACAATGCCTATCGCCCAGAAACGATGCACACCTTTGGAATGTATTTAAACAACAAATGGTATAAACTTACAGCAAAAGATGGAACTTACGATGATAATGACCCAGTTGGTCAATTAGATGTTACAATTTTATCTACCAATGTTCTTGAACCCATTTTTAATATTGTTGATCTTAGAAAGGATAAGAGAATTGATTTTGTTGGTGGAATGCGTGGTCTTGGTGAATTAGAAAAACGAGTTGATAGTGGCGAAATGAAAGTTGCTTTTTCTATGTATCCAGTAAGTATGAAACAATTAATAAGTATATCGGATAACGACCTTATTATGCCTCCAAAAGTAACTTGGTTTGAACCAAAATTAAGAAGCGGATTATTTGTTCATAAACTTGACGAATAGTTAGTTAAAGCCAAATACAAAAGAGAACGCAAACTTCTATTATCCAGACAAAAGTTCCCATAAATGAGTAAATTTACCCACATAACTAGTTGTGCTTCATTATCAGAAACCGCTAACCAATGATAAAATTCTTTAGAAAAATTAGGCAAAATTTACTCTCTGAAAATAAATTCAGCAAGTATTTGATTTATGCAGTCGGAGAAATCATTCTTGTGGTTATTGGTATTTTAATTGCATTGGGAATAAATAATTGGAATGAAGGAAATAAAAAAGGCGCAGAAGAAAGTGAATACTTGGTTAATTTATTAGCTGAATTTAAGGTCAATCAAGAAGAATTAAAAACAAATATCACACATCATAAATTCGTAAAATTAAAGACAAAAGAGTTGTCAGACTTAATTAATCCTAATCCGAAAGATATTTCTTCAAGCAAACTAGATACTTTGATGTGGGCAATGGCCTTTATACCAGAATTTAAAGCTCTTAACTCAATGGCATCTTCAGAAAAACTTGAAATTGTTAACGACTATGGACTCAAAAATGAAATCGCAAATTGGAGATTAACTTACGAATTGTACAGCTACAGTTTAAAGATAACTTATGACCAATTCAATAGTCATATTTATCCATTTATGTCCAAAAATTATCAATTAAAAAACTTTAAAAGCCCTCTATTTAAAGGAGACAAAAGTTATTTTTTAGTTAGTCAAAAACCAATTTTATCAAACCCTATATTTGAAAACCAAGTTAAAATAAGGAATATAAACGCGGAGAATATTTTTCAACGTGCAACAAAATTATTTGGAATACAAGAAAATATAATCAATCTCATTGAACTGAAATTAGAAAGATAAAAATAACGAAAGCACAATAACACGTATAATCAATTGCTTGATTATTGCCTACTTGGAAATTCCTTCGGAATTTTCTTTGGTTCGTTCTATTTTGCTAACTTAGTTCCAGCCAACGCAATTAACCATACACAACCACGTTGGCAACAAGCTAAAAATTGAACTCAATTTATAAGTCAGGCAACCTATTAAAAAGAATTAACGTCTTTATAAATAGAGACGTTTTTAAATCATAAACACCAAACCAAAATGTTAGAAAACCCAAAAGTTAATATCAAAATTAAACTTGCAGCATTGTGGGCTTCTGTAACTTTCTGTTATTTATATGGAGACTACTTTGAACTTTATACGCCAGGTAAAGTAAACAGCTTAATTACAGGAGAAAATGTTTTAGACAGTCCTACGAAATTATTAATAGCATCAATAATTTTGGCAATATCTTCAATTATGGTTGGAGCATCAATAATTCTTAAACCAAAAATGAGCCGAATTCTAAATATTATTTTCGGAACATTGTTTACGTTAATGATGTTACTTATAGGTGTAAATTCAATGACCGAATGGTATAGTTTTTATGCTTTTCTGGCATTTTTAGAAAGTATTATTACTGCTTTAATTGTTTGGTACGCATGGAAATGGCCTAAAGAAAACTAAACTTGAAGAAATAAATTTGAACGAATTTCTGAATCAATAAAAGCCAGTAGCCAACAAAGAACTGAGTTAAAAAATAAGTATTCTTTAACTAATCTAAATACCCCATCTCACGCATCCAATCGTCGTTAAACATTTTACCTACATAACGACTACCATGGTCATGGAATAACACCACAACAACATCGTCTTTTGTAAATTGGTCTTTTAGTTGTAATAAACCCTTAATGGCTGCTCCAGCAGAATTTCCTAAAAACATACCTTCCTTTTTAGCAAGCAATTGCGTGTATACTGCAGCGTCTTTATCGGTTACCTTAGTGAACCCATCAATAATACTAAAATCAACATTCTCAGGTAAGATGTCTTCACCTATACCTTCGGTAACGTAAGGATAGATTTCTTTCTCATCAAACTCACCTGTTTCATGGTATTTTTTAAATACGCTACCATAAGTATCAATTCCCCAAACTTTAATATTAGGGTTTTGTTCTTTTAGGTATTTTCCAACACCAGATACTGTTCCTCCAGTCCCTACACCTACTACAAAGTGAGTGATTTTACCATCGGTTTGCTTCCAAATTTCTGGTCCTGTACTTTCGTAATGTGCTTTGGCATTACTTGGGTTATCATATTGGTTGACATACCATGAGTTTGGCGTTTCTTCACCTAAGCGTTTTGATACCGAATAATATGAACGTGGATCGTCTGGTTCAACATCTGTTGGGCAAACTACTACCTCAGCACCAACAGCACGAAGAATATCCATTTTTTCTTTGGATTGCTTATCAGAAATCACAAAAATACATTTATAACCTTTTACAATAGCAGCCAATGCTAAACCCATTCCTGTATTACCAGAAGTTCCTTCAATAATAGTTCCTCCAGGTTTTAAGCGTCCGTCAGCTTCGGCATCTTCAATCATTTTCAAAGCCATTCTATCCTTTACAGAATTTCCAGGGTTAAATGTTTCGTACTTCGCTAGTACTAAACATGGCAAGTCTTCAACCAACTTATTTATTTTTACCAAAGGTGTATTTCCAATGGTTTCTAATATATTTTTAGCGTATTCCATTTTAATTTTTTGATGGTGCAAAAATAGTAAAACTTATGAGTATTCTATTCAAAACGCATTGCTTTCACAGGAGATATTTTAGTGATGATATAGGAAGGCACTAACAACATCACTAGACATAAAATAAATGTGCCAATATTAAGCCCAATAATATAGGTAGCGCTTATATAAACAGGTGCTTCAGTTACATAATACACACTTGGGTCTAGTGGAAATAATTTAAAGTATTTTTGAGCAAACAAAATACCCAAACCTATAAGATTACCCCAAAACAACCCTAACACAATTAAATAGGAAGCGTTGTATAAAAATAGTTTTCTAATACTCCAATTATTACTACCAAGTGCTTTTAAAACACCTATCATTTGCGTTCTCTCCAAAATTAAGACTAACAATGCAGTAATCATGTTTATTCCTGCAACCAAAATCATAATACCAATTATGGCATAAATATTTTTATCAAAAATACTTATCCATTCAAACACTGTAGGGTATTTTTCTTCAACAGTTATTGAGGTATAAAAAGAGGATATGTTTTGATAAATTTCTTCTTCTTTCTGTACTATTTGAGAATAATCGTCTATAAAAACTTCAAAGTGCCCTATTTGGTCATCTTCCCATTTATTAAAAAACTGAATGTGCCTAATATCTCCCAACAAATAGGTTTCGTCTAATTCTTGAAATCCAGAATTGTATATTCCAGAAATTGTAAATGACCTTATAAATGGTAATTTTTCGGCTGAATCTTTATCAAATAACATTTGAAACTTATCACCAACTTTAAACTGTAATCTATTAGCTAAATGCTGTGATACAAGCACGTCGTTACTAATGTTATCTTTAAATTTTGGCAACTCGCCTTCTACTAGAAATTCTTCAAAATAGCGCCAATCATAATCTTTACCAACACCTTTTAAAACCATGCCCTCAAAATCGACTTCGGTTCTAATTAAACCCCATTTATTTGCAATACCTTGTATATGAGAAATACCATCAATATTTGGGAATTTAGGGTAGAAATCTTGGTTGATGGACATTGGTACTTCCGATTCATCGGAAGCATTTGAATTAAACGTCGTAATTGTTATATGTCCGTTAAAAGCCACTGCTTTATCACGTATTTTTTGTTGCAACCCAATACCTGTTGCGATTGCAATCATCATAACAATAATACCTATGGCAATTGCTGTGATTCCAATTTTTATTATTGGTGCCGATACACTACTTTTATACGACTTGCTACCAATAATGCGTTTAGCAATAAAATACTCGAATTTCAATTTATAATAATGGTTTTAAACGTTTTCAAAAATACAGTTTTATTCTTTCTTTTGGTATTCATTTCGTGTGGAAACAACACCAATAAAAATCTAAACTCTAATAATGATATCCTAAATCAAGTTCAGAATGACAAAGAAATCATTGTTGGCGCCAATCAAACTGAAGCCTATTTACCGCTTTTAAACGGAAAGCGAGTTGGTATTGTTGCGAATCAGACTTCGGTTATATTTAAAGATGGAAGACAGATGACAGATGACAGGAGCTATACACATCTAGTAGATTCGATAGTAAATTTAAATGTCAACGTAAAAAAAGTCTTTTCTCCAGAACATGGTTTTAGAGGTACTGCTGATGCTGGCGAACATGTTGAAGATGGCGTAGATATTAAAACTGGTTTGCCAATTTTTTCGCTTCACGGAAAAAGCAAAAAACCAAGTAAAGAGCAGCTAGAAGATATTGATATCATGATTTTTGATATTCAAGATGTTGGTGTTCGTTTCTATACGTACATTTCAACATTGCATTATATTATGGAAGTTTGTGCTGAAAATAACATTCCGCTAATTATTTTAGATAGACCAAACCCAAATGGAAGCTATATTGATGGTCCAACCTTGGAAAAAGAACATCAAAGTTTTTTAGGGATGCACCCTATTCCTCTCGTTCATGGCATGACTATTGGCGAATATGCACAAATGATTAATGGCGAAAAATGGTTATCAAATGGAATACAGTGTGACATCACCGTCATTTCATGTAAAAACTATAATCACGATATGCCTTATAGTCTTCCAATAAGACCTTCGCCAAACTTACCAAACGACCAATCCATTAAATTATATCCGAGCCTTGGTTTGTTTGAAGGCACAAATATTAATGCAGGGCGAGGTACTGAGTTTCAATTTCAAAGGTATGGCGCTCCTTTTCTTAATCCAGAAACCATGACGTTTACTTATACACCTCAGTCAAATTTTGGTGCCAAATACCCAAAACATAAAGATGAATTGTGTTATGGTGAAGATTTAAGCAATGTTACTATTGACCGTGAAATGACCTTAAAATGGATTATGAAAGCCTATGAAAATTCAACAGATAAATCCAAATTCTTTTTAACCAACGGTTTTACAAAACATGCAGGCACAACAGCATTGCAAAAGCAAATTGAAGCTGGTATAACTGAAGGTGAAATTAAAGCCACTTGGCAAAAAGACTTAAATGCTTTTAAAAAAACAAGAAACAACTACTTAATATATAACTAATGAAAGCCCATAATGGGCATTTGGCAGATAATGGTTATTAACAAAAACTAAATTATTAAAATTTGAATATTTATAACTCACAAAATTTTAAACAAATGAACAAGCTAGCTTTTCTATTTCTACTATTTACTGGATTTACTTTTAGTCAAACTATTGACGACACTTACACTGAAAAAATTGAAAAAGCGCAAGCTATTGCCAATCAGTTTTTAAAAGACAAACACATCCCTGGAATGGCTATTTCAGTATCAAAAAATGGTAATATGATTTGGTCTGAAGGTTTTGGGTATTCAAACATTGACACCAAAGAAAAAGTAAATCCGAGTGTGACACAATTTAGAACTGCTAGTATCTCAAAATCAATAACCGCAGCTGCTTTGGCAAAACTTGTAGATGATGGGAAATTGGATTTTGATGAAAGTATTTACACTTATATTCCAGATTTTCCTAAAAAGAAATATGACTTTACCGTTCGTCAAGTTGGCGGACATATTGCAGGCGTTAGACACTATAATGGCAACGAATTTATACTCAACAAAAAAATGAGTATTGTTGAAGGGTTGGATATTTTTAAAGAATCACCATTAAAATTTAAACCAGGAAGCGATTACAGTTATAGCACGTATGGTTGGAACTTATTGAGTGTAGTTGTACAGAACGCTTCAGGTGTTGAGTTTAATAAATATATGAAAGAAACTGTTTTTGACCCTTTACAAATGAATAATACCGAATTAGGCTTATCTGATGTTGACATGCCGAATCGTACACAGTTTTACATTAAAACAAATTCAAATAAAATTAAATTGGGTGTTCCTGTAAGCAACGAACATAAAGTTGCTGGTGGCGGATTTATAGCAACCTCAGAAGATTTAGTAAAATTTGGAAACGAAATTATCAACCCAACCATATTATCTAAAGTATCAGTTAAAGAATTGGTAAATCCTTTAAAAACTAGTGATGGCAAAAGCACCGAATACGGTATTGGCTTTGGCGTTGTAAAAACAAAAAAAGGTACACCCAGATATAGTCATTCTGGTGGTGGTATGGGAGCGACGACGTTTTTAATGATGTATCCTAAAGAGCAAATAGTCATTTCTATAGTCACAAACCTATCGCAAGTACCTATTAGGCAACTTACTGCAAAGTTGGAAGATGTGTTTATAGATTAGCTATTTCTTTTCGTTATTAGAAGCTGTAATTTTTTCAACTTCAACTTTTAAAGGATGTACTTTTTTATCCTGTAACACCCTAACAACAAATACAATTTTTAAAGGCACTTGCTCGACAACAAAAATGTGCTTTCCTTTAGTTAAATGTGTTAATGGGACTTTTGCTGAGTTGGCATCAATAAACTGTTGCGTCTCGCGTTTGTAATTGGTATTTATTGAATACACATTTCTAATACGCTTATCTCCGTTTAGGACTAAGGTATCTTTGGTTTTATTCAAATCATGGAATAGGTCACTAGCAGTAATATTCACGTTTTTTTCAATTAACGCGAAATCCTTTTTCTGTGCATAAGCACTAAAGCAAAGTAGACTGGAACATGCTATTACTAGCATTACGAAAGTTTTTTTCATATGAAAGCTGTTTAATATCAAATAATATTTGAATTAAATAGCAATTATCGACCCTCGTCGGCTAATCTAGGTAAGAACCACCTACATTTAGAAAAAAAATCTATGAACGGTATAAAATATTAGAGGAACGAACTCTAATTGTTAATAAGTATGTTAAAAACTCGAAAAACGGCTATTTTTCTTCTGGAAGAATGGTGGGTTTTTGATATTTCTGAAATGGCTGTTTTAACAACTCTACTATATTGCCATTTTTTACTTCATCTGGAAAGACATCGACGCCATACACTAGCTTTTCCCTATCCATTTTCATATAGGTTCCAAAAAGTCTGTCCCAAATGGAAAAAATATTACCATAATTAGAATCGGTGTAAGGCAACACGTAATGATGATGTATTTTATGCATATCTGGAGACACCAACACATAGCTTAAAATATGGTCAATCTTTTTAGGCAACTTTATATTTGCATGACTAAACTGTGTAGCCACCAACGACATAGATTGGTACAGCATCACAATACCAATGGGCGCACCAATAATAATAACGCCAGCTAAGGTAAAGGCATAGCGAATTAAGCTTTCTAAAGGATGGTGTCTGTTGGCTGTAGTTGTATCGACTTTATGGTCGGTGTGATGTACTAAATGTATCATCCACAAAGGTTTTACTTTATGCTCTACATAATGTGGCACATAAGCTCCCATAAAATCCATTAGCAACACTCCTAAAAGTATGTATAAACCTAAAGGCATTTCTGGCAACCAATTAATAATTCCGAAATCGTTGGCAACTACCCAATCGGCTGCTTTTAACAATAAAAACGCTAAAGCAAAATTGATAATAATGGTGGTTAGGGTGAAAAATATATTAGGAACAGCATGCTTCCATTTATGGTATTTAAACCTAAATAATGGCACAGCACCTTCCAATAACCAGAAAAATGTGAGTCCTCCAACAAGTATTAAACTTCTGTGAAGTGAAGGAATGGTTTCAAAATAATTGATGATGGTTTCCAATGACGTGTTTTATGTGATTATGTTACTAATTTAGGGAATAAAAGTTGAATAGGAAACCTACGTGGGTTTTCGTAAGTAGGCTTGAACTAACCATCAATTATACATGCTTGTTAACTGTGGCAATTTTTTTCATTCCAATAAAGGTTATGGCAATTCCAATTCCAAATAACAGCCAATAAAATAAATTGAAATTATAACCAATCAGCCAATTGTGATATGAAATTCCAATATTATTTGTTGTAATTATAATAAGATTTACGATAAAATGAAGCATTATACAATACCCAATTTTTTTAGTTTTCAAATATATTATTCCAAGTATAATTCCGCTTATGAAAGTTGGTATTAAGTTATTAGGTGTTTCAATATGCATTATTGAAAAACAAATACTTGAAACAACTATTGCTATGATAGGTTTATTGTTTTTTGATAATTTACCTAACAAAAATTTTCTATAAAATAGTTCCTCGATTATTGGTGCAACTAATAATGTAGAAATCACATTGTAAATTAAAGCAATATTATTGTTAGAAGTAACAGGATTATTATTTGCAGAAATTCCTTGATAATATTTCAATATTGTAGTAAAATCCCAAAAAGGCTTATTTATTAGCAATAAACCAATTCCAATTAAAGGTAAATACAAATATATTCGAGGGTTATAATTTTGAATTTTAAATGCTTTTTTTAAATCAAAATTTGGTTTCCAAAAAAAAAGATAAATCAGCAAAAAAGCTCCAAAAATAGATACAATTTTGGTTATTCCAAAAACATGAGTGAAACCATCTGGTTCGCCAATAAAATATTTAATTGGAAGAAGAATTGCGAGCTGAATTATTGTCCAAAATGCAAATACTAAAATTGTATATAAAAATGCTTTAATTATACTCATTATTTTTTTCTGGAACGATTCGGTTTTTATGACAGCCAACTAACCATTAATATTAACAATCAACTCAGCTTTTTTTAAATCTATAGGTGAGAGCTTGTCTTTCCACAAGGCAACCTCCTCTTCTTTTTCCAACATTTTAAAGGTCGTATAGTTTAAAAAGTTGTACAGGGTTTGATTAGTAATATCTATGTCAGCAGTATCAATTTTTTTTAATAGTCTGCGTGCTTTATTAGGGTTGCCTAAAATTAATAGTTTTTTTATGTCCAGAAACTCCAAGCGTTGTAAAAAACCTGCTTTATTTTTTAAATCGCTATTTGCCAAATACGCTTTGGCTTCGTTAAAGTAAATATTGGCTAAATCAGTTATGTCCTCTCTGGTTTTTTTTGGTACATAAACAGCGTAATCTAAATATTTAGACGCTAAATTAAATGCGCTAGTCACGTTTTTATCTCTAGAATAATTATTGAGTTCGTGTTTTAAAAAAGTAGTTTTTAAGCCGTATCTATTAATTATTTGTGTTAGGTTTTCAATTTCTGCTGTATTGGTTTTTACGTTAAGAATGTTTCCGTTGGCATCCATTATTTTAATGCTATCGTCTTTTAATTTATCTAAATACAAGACATTTCTATTTTTTTTGGCGTCGTTATACAATTTCTCATAGTTGGACTCCAATAAAATAACTGGCACAAAATGGTCCCAAATTAAATTGTTAACCTCATCGTTTTTATTCAAATCTACCACGACAGAAACCTTATCATCGCCAATCAATCTTACTGGATAGGTGTAATCCAAAGTATTTTGCCACATTACCAAGAGCATTTTATCTTGTACTAAAGCCAAACGTTTGGCGACATCCAAAGAAGTAAACCACTCTTGTGCGTTACAAATGCCAATACTACTAAATGCTATTAGGAAAATTAAAACGTGTTTTTTCATGTGTATATGTCTATTTTTTTTTCAATTGTCACATGTAACATCCATTTAATCATTTTTTAGTTTGATTAAATTATGGTTATGGATGTTTCATTGTATTCTCTTTTTCATTTCTTCAACAATATTAAATGCAGCAGGACATATAGCCACATTTTTAAGTGTTAAGTTAGCAATTTGCTGAAACTTTTTTCTGTCGGTATGTGGAAATTCTCTGCATGCCTTTGGTCGTACATCGTAAATTGAGCAATAATTGTCGCTTCCTAAAAAGGTACATGGTACGCTTTGCAGCACATAATCGTTGTCTTCATCTAGCCTCAAAAATTGTTCCGTAAACTGTTGCGGTTTCATTTTAAAGAATTTTGAAATGCGCTCAATATCTTTGTTTGTAAATAAAGGCCCTGTGGTTTTACAACAATTGGCACACTCGAGGCAGTCTGTTTTTTCAAATTCTGCCTCGTGCAATTCTTGCATTACATAGTCTAAGTGTTTAGGCGGTTTCTTTTTAAGCTTTGCAAAGAAGGTTTTATTTTCCTTATGCTTATCTTTGGCGAGCTTTGGAAGATTATTGATTTGGTCTTGCATAGTGTAAAGTTAATTAAACTTTGTCATTACGAAGGAAGAATGACTGAAGTAATCTATTAAATAGAAACTAATAATAACAAGATTACCACGCTTCGCTCGTAATGACAGTAATAGAGATTCCTACCTTTGCAGGAAATAAATATGAAAGACGTTTTTGGAAAAGCTATATTAGATTATCAAAACGGAAACTATACTGAGGATATTATTACCTCCACCAGTATTTCTGATGACGATGTGTTACCAATTCCTTATTTATTCAGGAGTTTTTCTGAAATGCCAAAAATTGAGCAGAAAGCATTACAGCTTGCCAAAGGAAAAATATTAGATGTTGGTTGTGGCGCAGGTTCGCATAGTTTATACTTACAAAATAAAGGGTTTGAGGTCACATCTATTGACATCTCAAAAGGTGCTATTGAGGCTTGTAAACTAAGAGGCGTTAAAAATGCTAAGGTTCTTAATATTTTAGATTATCCCGAAGCGTCGGGAGAAACTTTTGACACTATTTTAATGCTTATGAATGGTTCTGGGTTCTTTGAAAGTTTGGAGCGTACGCCTCATGTTTTAAATCATTTAAAAAGCCTACTAAACAAAAACGGACAAATACTTATTGACTCTTCGGATATTAAATATATGTACGAAGACGACGATGGTGGTTTTTGGCTAGATGCCAATAGTAATTATTATGGCGAATTAGACTACCATGTAACATACAAAGGTGTCACTGAAAGTTTTACCTGGATGTATTTAGATTTTGAAAACCTTAAAACTGCTTGTGCAATTGTTGGATTGCAATGTGAGCTAGTTTTAGAAGGTGAGCATTATGATTTTTTGGCTAGGATTACTCTGTAGTATTAACTTGCTTGTGTATAGCTCGTTACGTGTTTAAGCAACTAAATTAGCAAATAACCGAATAAAAACTCGAGAGGGTTTTCGAATATAACCGAGTACTAGCAATGAATTATACACGTTGTTGTAGTGCGTTTTTTTCGTACTGTTTTTTAATTATTTCCCACACTTCTTTAAAATCGGCTTTTAATGAATTGGCAGTTATACTAATTGGCGAACCATATTTATTATAATTCGCTTTCATTGTCATTTTTCCGATTCCGCTTTTTTTCAGTCCAATATAATGTTCGGGATTAGAAATATCAATCATAACGAATTTTTGGTTTACTACTTCCAAAACTCTAATTCCAGTTATATCTTCCCATTTTACTAATCCAATACTTGTTGCGTTTGAGTTGTCTGTAATTCCGTTTTTGTCAATTATCAATCCATATTTTTTATCAAACATTTTTTTGAAAATGAAAAACGAACAAACTCCAAAAAAAGTAACTCCAATAACACCGACTATTCTTATCAATTCAGGGCTTCTGTATCGAAATACTGAAACTCTAAAATTTTCAGGGTCGATAGCCAGCCAAAATCCCAATAAAACGAAAATTAAAGTCCCAATAAACAACAATGTAATTTTGTTTTTACTCAATGGAATTTTAAAATTTTCATTCATTTGATGCGTTTTTTTAAATGCACTACAACTTGTTTTAGTAATACAATATAGGATTCTGAAACGAATTCAGAATGACTGCGTCAAAAATCAAACTTAAATGTGGTTCCTGCTAAAAACTGAATACCTTGTACTTGATAATTCAACCAACGATTATAATCTTGATTGGCAATGTTATTAGCCTTGGCATAGACAGACCATTTATCGTTAACTCGATAGCCTAAATGTGCATTGGCATCAAAATAACTTTCTAAGGTATGTGTTGTCGTTAAGCTTGCACTTGGGTCTAACGAACCTTCAATAGAGCTTTGAGCAAAACGCTCACCAATGTAGAATAAATTAGCACCAGCAAACCAATGTTCGTCAAACTGAATATCCATAAACAATGAGCCTTCAAAATCAGGTAAATTCCAAGGTTTTGCTTCATTTTTGGTGTTGTAAGAGAAATATTCGGCTTTAATTCCTAAAGTGAAATTTCTGTTGACGTTTACATTTAACTCACCAAACACACTTAAAGTAGATATGTTATCGTAAACGATTCCATAAGAATTCCCTTTGTTGTAATTGTTATTTGGTGTTTCGTTCATATCCGTATTGTTCTTGTACAATGCTTTATCATTTTCGGCATAATACTTACCTCTAATGTTATAGCTCATGTTATTTGAGAGTTTTCCTTTAAGACCAACATAGGCATCGTACTGCTTGTCTGTTGGTAAAATATTTAATGTAGGCGATACATACGGATTTTCGCTTGCAAACTTATGATAGGTGTTTTGTTCTAAACCACCTTCAATCCCACCATAGGCAATTAACAACTCATTCACCAATCTGTAAGTTGCAGTAATATTTGGATAGATGTAAATTTTGTTTTTTCCAGCTTCAGTATCGTTTAAATAGAAAATTGAAGCACCTAAATTTAGTGTCAAATCGTCTTGTTTCATTTGATAGCTAGAAGATACGCCAACATTAAAATTACCGTATTTTAGTTTATCACTCGTCATATATGATTGGTCAAAAGAACCACTTAAGTAATCTAATTTTATAGTTGAATTTAAATCGCCATCGCGCAACGGAATATCGAAATTGGTGCTCATTACGAAATGGTTTTCACCAGAATCATAATCGTCGGCAAAACGCCTAAAACGCATATTACCATTATTAAACAACCTGTCATCAAAGTCTATTTCGCCACCAAACTCAGCTGTAAAAAATTTATGTTGTGGAGTCATCGTATCAGCAAATGTCTGGTCGTATGGTGGCTGTGGCAATCCATACCAATTAAATATTTGCTGTTGAAATCCTGCATCAACATTCCAAGAATGGTCACGTAATTTTCGTGAATAATTTGCATTGATTTGTGTGTTTGAAAATGCATCGTCCAACAAGACATCCTCAATGCCTCCTTGTGATGAATGATGACTCACATAACCACCAACACTTTCTGTTCTATTAATAGCATGATTTAGATATACTTCACCTAAAAAACTAGTATAACTACCTACACCAAACGAAGCGTAATTATCAAATAGTTTAGCTTTTTCGCCTTTATCTACTTCAGCAGCTTTTCCTTTTGCTGGTGTAAAAGTCGAGGCTACTGGAATTGAAAAAATGTTATACTTTATTCCTTTTTTTGTTGTCGTTGTTTCATCATCTAATGACGGAATTTCCTTCACCTTAAAAGCATCCGAAATTTTTGGCGTATATGGCTTCACCACGTTTACCACTTCGGTGTTAATAGTGTCTTTTGTTTTTCTATTTTCTTGTGCAATCACAGTTGCAGTTGATAATAAGAAGGCTACAATAAAGATGTTTTTGATTTGATTTAACATGCTTGTATGTTTTCGTTTTTTGATTTTAATTTCCATTATCGGTGTCCACTGAAGCGTTTGTTTTTGCTTGTTCCGATTTAATTCTGCGAAGTTCTGTTTTTGCTTCATCAACCACATCATTAAACTCAGCAAAATTTTCAATGACACTTTCTAAAATATAAGTGGCTTGATACGCATCATCTAGTGCGTAAAAATTCTTTGCCATAATCACCAAACCTTTCGCTGCATAAAGTTTATACCCTGAGTAATCTTTTGCCAATTTCTGAACTACTGTGTTTGACGATTTATACTGTCCTTCTTGATTTTTGAAGTACGCATTGTAATACAACGCTTCGGCTGCCAATTCTCCTGAGGCGATTCTTTCAACTTGTGCATATGCTGATTTTGCTTTAGCTTCATCACCTGTTTTCATAGCTGAACGTGCAATAATAACATGCGCATCACTCTTCACATTCTTATCGGTTCTTGAACTTGCCAATACCTTTTCAGCATAGGTCACAGCTTGGTTATAATCTTGCAATTGATAATGTACTTTCATTAAGTTAGATTGTGCAAAAATGACGTTTTGCGGGAAATCTGCTTCGTTTTCCAGTCGTTCTAGTATTGGCATTGCTCTAGCGACATCTTTTTCATTTAAATAGATTTCTCCTAATCTTGTTAAAGCCAACTCGGTAAACTCGCCACTAGGCTTATTGACGACATATTCGTAATGTGGTGCTGCATTGCTTTGTAAATCATCTTTATAATATAGTTGCGCTAAATAAAAGTGTGATTTTAAAGCGTGCAAGCCATTAGGAAACTCGTTTAAATAACCATTAAATAACCTAATAGCTCTACTTGTATCGCCTGCTAAATATTGCTTTTCGGCAGATTCGTAAGTGGTATTATCTAAATCGGCATCAGTAACATCTACATAATCCAATTGTTTTACCCAACGTGCATATTCATCCACACGACCAAGGTCCACATAAATCAATCGTGCCGTAGATACTGCTTGCATGCCTTCTGGCGACCCTGGATAGTTGTTTGCCACATTCTTAAATTTAGAAAGTGCGTCTTCGTTTTTTCCAGCGTTATAAAACACCAATCCTTGTCGTAATAACGATTTGGATATATACGGACTAGACCTATGCTCTTTGTTTAGCTGGTCGTAGCGTGTCATGGCTTTGTCTTCTTCACCCTTCTTTACATAAGAATTTCCAAGTTCGTAAAGTGCATCATCACGTAATGGTGATTTTCTGTAAGTGTTTACAAACTCTTCTAGTTCTTTAATTTTTGTACTTCCTTGACCAATATAACCGTAACTTATTGCTTTTTGAAAAAAGGCATAATCTGGTTCAATTTGGTTCATTTTAATAGCTCTTTCATAAGCATTTATAGCTTTGTTGTAATCGCTAGACACAAAATGACCATCGCCTAAACGTAAGAAGGCATCGTTGATTCTTAATTTATCTTCGGCAGTGTTTGAAATATACTTTTGGAAATGCTTGGTTGCTTGCGAATAGTTTTTTTGTTTGAAATAGGTGTAGCCTAAATTATAATCGATATTCTTAATTTCTGGCGTTCGAGAAGATTGACTACTACCTTGAAACTGTTTAAAACCAACCAAAGCATCATCGTAATTGGTTAGGTTGTAATCGGTTTCGGCTTTCCAGAAAATAGCTCTAGCTAAGAATTTTTCATCCCTTGGTTCAGCAATAGACTTATCAAAATAGGATTCTGCTTCTAAATACTGACTTTCATTATACAACTCGACACCTCTATAAAATGCTACTTTTTGGTAGGCCACTTTGTTTTCAAAACTTTTTCTTCCTTCTAAAAGATTTAAAGCTTCTTTGTAGTTTTTTGATGTGATGTATGAATCAATCAACAAAGTTTCAATTTCTTCTTTGTAACCTGTGTCTGGATATTTATCTAAATAACCAGCCAACACTTGCGGTACCGACTGATACGGATTACCAATTTCATAACTAATTTTGGCATAATTTAACCATGCATCTTCCTGGATTTTTAAAGCGTAATCCATTTGCGACGCATTTCTAAAGGCATTTAAAGCCTCTTGTTTTTTATCTACATTAATATAGCTTTCACCCAAATGGTAATAGGCATTTTGTGCCACAGAATCGTATCCATCGATAATTTTATTGAATTCTGAAATAGCGTTTTCGAAGTCGTTTTGCTTATAGTAAGCGTAACCTAACAAATAGTAATCGGTATTATTCCAACGTTTACGTTTTCCTTTATACGCTTTTAAATACGGAATCGCTTCAGCATATTTTTCTAAGTTAAAATAGCTTTCACCAATTATTTTTGATAATTCAGACACTTCGTTGTCATCACTATTTGGTAGTTGTTCTTTAGCTAGTTCTATAGCTTTTTCAAAATTTCCTAATTTAAAGTTTAAATCGGCTTGATAATACGATAGTCCTTCTTGGTATTTTTCGTTATCACTTACTTGCTCAAAATATTCCGAAGCTTTATCATAATCGTCACCTTCATACGCCATATACCCAATATAATATTTTGCCTGTGAGCCATATTCTTGTGAGTTTTCTACTCTAGACAAGTATTTTTTAGCACCTTGAGCATTGCTAGTAGCATAAAAACTATATCCATAATTAAAGTAGAATTTTTCGCGTTCGCTTCTAGCTAATGCTTCTTCGTCAACTTTATCGTACCATTTTTTAGCATACGCAAATTTTGAGTTTTCAAAATAATAATCTGCCACATCCATGTAGGCAGTGTTTCGCTTGGTACTTGTAGGGTAATCGTTTACAAAATTTTGGATTAAATCGTCGGCATTTTGCTGATTTAATCGTACTGCGCAGTTCGCTATATAGTAGGCACAGTCGGACTTTACAACCTCATCGGTAGCAGTATCTTGAATCTTATCAAACATAGATTGCGCCGCTAAATATTGCTTGCTATTGTAAAGTGATAATGCTTTTTGAAAGTCTACTAAGTCGCTTGTATAAGCTGCAGTTTGTTGCGCAAAAACACTGTAACTTATTGTGAGTGTCAATGCAATTGCTAATAATCTTAATTTAGTCATTAACTTCGTTTTTTGTTGAGAAATTATTAGTGTAAACTAATGTGATATTTAGTTAAGTTATCAATATTGATACCAAAAATACTTTATATCGTTTTTATAACGTTAGAAATTTATGTTAATTATAAACCAAGTTATTAAATGTTAAAAAGTTGTCAATTAACTTGGCTTAAATACTGAGTAATTTTTGAGTAATTCCTTATTTAATAATACATTTACAGTACTTTAAAAACTATATTATTTTATGCCTGAAACAGTTTTACAATTAAAAGATGCGTCCATTTATCAAGGTGACAGTTTAGTACTCGCCGATGTAAATTTTGAAATGAACAAAGGTGATTTTGTCTATTTAATTGGTAAAACAGGTACAGGTAAAAGTAGCTTTATGAAAACGCTTTATGGCGATTTAGAACTTACTAAAGGTGAAGGTAACATCGTCGATTTTGATTTAGCAAAATTAAAAGAAGATGACATCCCGTTTTTACGAAGAAAATTAGGTGTGGTGTTTCAAGACTTTAAATTACTAAATGATAGAACCGTTAATGCCAATTTAGAATTTGTACTAAAAGCTACTGGCTGGAAGGACAAAGAGGAGATTGCTACAAAAATTGAAGACGTATTAAACCGTGTTGGCATGAAAACCAAAGGGTTTAAATATCCTTATGAGTTATCTGGTGGTGAGCAACAACGTATTGCCATTGCAAGAGCCTTGTTAAACGACCCAGAACTAATTCTTGCCGATGAACCAACGGGAAATTTAGACCCTCAAACAAGTATTGAAGTCATGGAAGTGCTTCAAGAACTCAACAAAAAAGGACACACTATTTTAATGGCTACACACGATTATGCTTTGCTATTAAAATACCCAAGTAAAACCTTAAAATGCGACGACAATAAAGTGTTTGAAGTTGTGCAACGTAAAGGATAATTATGCTCTCAGTTTTAATTCCTGTTTATAATTATAATATTACCGAGTTAGTTGGCAATATTCATAAACAGCTTATTGCTTCAGCTATAGATTTTGAGATTATTTGTTTGGACGATAAATCCAATCAAGACATTATCGATAATAACTTAGACATTGAAAAGTTATCTAGTACCACTTACAAACTTTCAGATAAAAATAATGGCATTGCAGTCAACAGACAGATTTTGGTTGATGCTGCTAAATACGACTGGATTATATTGATTGATGCTGATGTTGAATTGATAAATGACAATTATATCTCTAATTATTTACAGGCGATAGAAGAAGGCGGCAAAGTAATTTTTGGCGGCATTTCATATAAAAACACACAACCTGATACAAATAGTATTCTAAGATGGAAATATGGTAAAGAGTGTGAAGAACTTGATGCTGAAACACGTAATAAGCATCCATATAAGGTGACATCGGCTGCCAATTTATGTATCAAGAAAGACGTTTATAAACAATTTGGTTTGGGAGCTATTGGAGACTCATATGGGATGGATATTTTTTTTGGACCGCAATTAAAGTTAAACCAAGTTCCTGTAATACATATTAATAATAGTGTTTATCATTTAGGGCTTGAAAGTAGTAGCAAGTATTTAGATAAAGTAAAGTTTGCGGTTATCACATTACTTGAACTTCATTATGATGGTAAGATTAAAGAGCACGAAAATGATTTGCTTAAAACTTTTTTGTCGATGAAAAAAACGGGGCTTAACTATCTGTGTTCAAGATGCTATAAAGTTTTTAATTCGTTGATTAAAAAGCAATTACTATCCAAAAACCCAAAAATTAAATTGCTACAACTATACAAGATTTTATATATGTGCTATTACGATTTAAACAAAAGGTAAATATCTAATGTAGTGATTGAAATAATTGATGCCATTGTTTCATTATAACATCTATATCAAACTTTTTCACACTCTTTTTAGCATTTTTGCCAAGTGTTTCCATTAATGCTTTATCACTTATTAGTTGTTTGATTTTGTTAGCATAAGCATCTATATCAAAGCTCTTAATTAAGTATCCATTAGTATCATTATCAATTAACATTTTTGGACCTGAAGTACTATCAAATGTAATAGCTGGCAAACCATAAGCCATAGCCTCTATAATTACCAATCCGAATGCTTCAGACGAAGACGTATTTAAAAGTATTGACGCATTTGAATATTCTGTTGTGATGTTTTTTATAGGTGGATGAAGTTCTACTTGGTTGTCAATTTTAAGTGTTTTAACCAAACGTTTGAGTGTGTTGTCTTTATCACTATCACCAAAAATTTTAAGTGTCCAATCAGGATAATCCATAATTACTTTTTGCCATATTTTTAGCAATACATCAAACTGTTTTTCAACTGAATGCCTCCCTACAGCAAGAACTGTTTTATTATCAAAATTAGGCGCCTCTTGAGGTGGTTTAAACCAAATTGGATTATAAATTAAATTAACATTATTGCCTTTCCAATCGTTTTTATCATCGTCGTTTGGAACAGCAAATACTTTATACTTATTTATACTTGTGTCAATTAAAAAATTGGAAGCTCTTTTCTTAAGAAATTCTACAAACGTTGTTGTTTTAATTTGCCTACTACCATGTCTTTCATAAACTAGTGATGCATTCGTTTTAACCAAAAAAGGGAGTAATGTGCCTTTAAAACCATTATCACAATTAATAACAATATCTGGTTTCACTTCGTTTACAATGTTTTGTAACATTTGTTTGTACTTTAACAAATGTTGAAATCCAAAATCTTTAATATCAATTTTATGAAACACTATAGCATCACTAAACTCATAAAAAAAAGTGTTGGATTTATTGTTGGTGGTTATTACATGAATAGTATAACCATAGTTTTCAATTAAATAGTTGAGTTTAACCGAAAGCAATCTAGAAACGCCTCCAGAGCCTTGTAAATTTGTGGTTATATATAATAATTTTGGCAACTAGTTAATTTTTATAATCTATTAAATCCAACCAATGTTTTCCAATAGTTTCCAGTGAAAACTTCTGTGCTGTTTTAAAAGCATTTGCTTTGCATGTTTTATATAATTCAGTATCAAGCATCATGGTATTTATTCCTTGGGTTAATGCTTCAATATTTTGATGTTCTATTAAAAGTCCGTTTTCACCATGAGTTATCACTTCTTCAGGACCTGTTGGGCAATTAAATGATACAACTGGAGTGCCACATGCCAATGCTTCCAGTAACACCATTGGCAAGCCTTCTAATTCGCTTGATAACACAAAAAACTTAGCACGTTTAATATACTTAAAAGGATTGCTTTTAAAACCCGAGAAATGCACTAAATGTTCAACTTTAAAGGCCTTTGCGACAGATATTAATTGCTCTTGTAATTGTCCTTCACCTAAAATAACCAAAGCCATATTTTGCTCTGGTAATTTAGATTTTGCATAGGCTTCAATTAATTTATCAAATTGCTTTACGTTGGTATCGTATTGCCCAACTGCAATGATATACTCAAAATTCAATTCTATAGTAGCATCGCTCTTACTAACAATGTCTTCTATATTAATTGAATTATAAATTGTAGTGACATTTTTTAAACCATGTTTGTCTTCAATTATTTGTTGCATCGATTTGGTAATAGCTACATTTTTAAATACATTTCCATACATTATTCTAGTTAATGTCGAAAAATTTGGCATATAACTATCAATTTTTGAACTATGGACAGTAAATATTGTTTTGGTATTATAAACAAATTTAGAAATCAAGAACTCTTGAATTGGTTTAATTCTGAATCTAAAGTCAATAATAAAATCAAAATCGTGCTTATTTAAATACTTTTTTATGGCAATTAATCTTTTAATCTTATTGAAAACACCATTTTGTTTGTTCTTAAGTTTTCCAAGATTGAAAACCTTTCCTGAATGAGGGTATTTAACATCATCAAGCACAATTATGTTATGGACTTCAATACCATTATCGTGAAAATAATTGGATAAGTTTGCCATTACTCGCTCAGCTCCTCCTCTATTTAATCGATACCCTACTAAAGCAATTTTTGGTTGACTCATTATTAAAAACAACGTTTCTTCAAAAATAAATGATTAATTCATTTATTCTATTTTTCTTTATTCTAAATTTATGCAATAAATAGTTTTATTGAATGATTTTGCTATCGGTACATCTAATAACTTACAATAACGAGCTTTATATTGAAGATACGCTTCAATCTATTTTAAAGCAAAATGTTGATTTTGACTATGATATTGTTGTTGGTGACGACTGCTCTACTGATGGAACTCTCGATATTATAAATAAATATGCCAAAAAACATCCACAACTTTTTAAGGTACAAAAGAATAACAAACAACTAGGCATCCTTAAAAACTTTATAGCGACTTTAGATAGATGTAATGGCACATATGTGTTTGACATTGCTGGCGACGATATGTTAAAAACCAATGATGCCTTACAAAAAATGGTTGATACTCTAGAAAACAACATCAAATTAGGATTTGTAGCTTCTGGGTTTGATAGTTATTATGAAGAACATAACACCACAGTTAATTTTAAAAATAAAGCACTTTTAAATAGCTCGAAAGAACAGTATACAGAAGCTGTTTTACTAGGGAAAGTTGCGCCAATTGGTCAATGCTATAGGAAAGAATTTTTGGATGAGTATGTAGATTTTGATACTTACATAAACATGAACATCTCCATTGAAGATTATCCTATTTTAGTAAATATGGTCATGAATATCGATTTTGAGAGAATTAATGAATCACTTCATATTTATAGAGTTCACGATGCATCCTTTTCGCATCAAAAGAACCTCGATGAGCTAGTTTTTCAAAAGCAAGAAATGAAAACCTTGTTTGAATATTTTTCTAAAAAATATGCCTTTTCCTCAGAAATTAAAAAAGAGTATTTACACAATCACCATAAAATCCTTTTATTTTATGCAGGCTATTTTAGTAATAAAAAACTTGGTAAAGATGCTTATAATAACATTGAATCTAAATCTATAAAAGATAGAATTCATTATTTGGCAAGCCAATATCTAACAATTAGAAAGTTGGTTTCCTTAAGAAAAAAAATTAAGAGTCGCTAGATAGAAACTTGTCAAAATCCCTGATGTAATCATCTTTATCATAGGTTTCGGAAGCGACAACCAAACAGATTGCTCCAGACGAAAATTCTTCAATTTCTCTCCAAACCATATTAGGTATCAAGAGTCCTTTATTAGGTTTATTTAAAGTGATGGTTTGTTTGTTTCCGCTTTTATCTTTTAAAACCACATCAAAACTTCCGCTAATGGCGATTAACAATTGCTGTAAGTTTTTATGTGCATGACCACCTCTGTATGAACCACTTGGCACATCATACAAATAATAAACACGTTTAATATCAAATGGTACAACATCTTTCTCAATAACTGAAAGATTTCCTCTAACATCGGTTATTTTTGGTATGTCAATTATTTTAATATTGCTTAAACTCAAATTATTTGCGTTTTATGCGTTGTTTTATTTCTTTAATTAAATCGGTTTTTTTGTCCAATCTATTAATGCTAAAAATACTTGATGCTATTATAAAAACAAATAATATTCCGTATTTTAAATATAAATCATCTAAGTAGGTTGTTAAATAGGCACCAAAACACAATACTAAACATACAAGTAAGGCTTTGTAAAATTCGCTTTCAAATTTGAATTTGTATTTGCTATTTGTAATAGCTTTTATTCCTAGTAAATAAATTACATAATATACCAAATAACCAATACCAACGCCTGTTAACCCTCCATAAATATATCCAAAAACACACATTAAAACCAACAACGCATTAAATGCTACTTCGGTTTTTATATATAATTTTGAGTCTCCTTTAGCAACAAGAATATAACCCATAGACCATGACACCGCTTTAAATAAAGTGGCTAAAATTCCGAAAGTAAGAATGCCTACAATTGGCATAAATTCTTTAGTAAATAGAATACTAATAATGGTAGGAATAAAAGTGAGAAATACCACAATTATTGGCGTTATCAACAAAATAGCCACATACGCTTGTTGATTAACTACTTTAAGCATTGTTACTTTCTCATTAACAATAGAAGAAAGCCTCGGAAAATAATCTTTGCTCATGGCAATAAAAACAACACCTACGTATGCATTAATGATAATAAAAGCTGCATTGTAAAAACCAACTTCATCAAGACCTCCTTTATTGGTAATAAAAATTTGAATGGCATAAATTGCCAATATCGAGGCAAGATTCCCCAAACTTAAAACAAAACCTAGTTTTACCATGGATTTTCCTTCAGTAAGGGTTTCCTTAAACGTCAGTTTAGGCTGCTTAACATATTCTTTCCTAGAATATAACCAAGAAAATATATACGTGAAAAAAGATATTAAAATAATGACAGGCACAATTCCGCTAATGCCATAATAGTAATACAACGGAACAATCACAATTAAACCAAAAATGCTTCCCCATAATGATGCTTTGGCTAGTTTTTTCAGTTTCCGTAAACCTTGTAAAACTGCTAAGTTCCCAATGGCTAACTGATTGAGCAATACAGCCAAAGACAATACCATGAAAGAGGTAGTGTGAGTTGCGTTTCCAAAAACTAACTGACTCAACCATGGTGATAAGGCAAATGTGATAACAGCTCCCAATAAACCCGTTATCCAACACAAGCGTTTTAAAACAGTAATTGTTCGTGTGGTTTTTTGGGCATCTTTTTCTTTGTAAGCTGAAATTTCTTTTACTGCACTTACATCAAGACCTAATTTTGAAAACCCTATAATAACATTTAAGGTAGAAGTTAACACACCTACAATACCAACTCCTGTTGGACCAATGAGTATTGCTGCTAATTTTGATTTAGCTATGGAAATTAAAACACCAAAAACCTGAACACCTCCAAATAACGACGTGGTTTTTAAAATATCGCGATATGGATTTTTATTCGTCATGCTCAGGAATTATTCCGAAAAGAGAACTACTAAAAATTATTAATATAATTATAAAATACATCACGTAACTAACAAAATGTGCCATGTTTGCACCAACAACACCGTACATGTCTACAAAAAACAAACTGGTGAAGTAAGTCATGAAAACTAAAAACAACTCGGTAATAATAAAGTGCCAAAACATCTTTTTGGCAATAAAATTATAGGCTATTAAAACCGATAGAATTTTTACAAAATCGCCCAATAATTGCCATCCAAATAATGCTTCTACTGGTGTGAAATCATCTGTTAAAAATAAGGCAATAATAAATGGTTTAAGTAAATAGATTACCAAAAGCCCTAGCCCAAATACAGGAGCTATGTGTTTGTAAAAACTAAATATTTCGGCTCTAAACTCTTTTTTATCGGTAATTTCGGTAAATCTTGGCAAAAAGTAAAGCATCATTATTGAGTTTACAAACATTAAATAATAGGTAGAAATTCTATTCATTGCTTCCCAATAACCAGCGCTATTCATACCTTCGGCAGTAATTATATAATTTCTAATAGCTATAGTCACCAAAGGCAATGCGATACCAGAAACCACAGCCATTAATGTAAAGGGTCCAAATTTCTTTATCCATTGAAAATCTATATTCTCAACCCTAATTTGGCTTACCAAACTTCGCCTATTTAAAATACCAACTAGCGTAATTAAAAAGATAAGTGATGGCGAAATAACTACCGAAATAAGCGCACCATCTATATTGTTTTTCCATATTAACAGTAAGGTTACTCCCAATCCCATTAGTTGCCCAATAATATTTATAACTAAGAGGATTTTATATTTTGAAAACCCATTCATGATTGAAAAACAAAACATATTCAATGCGTAAAATGGAACAGCCAATGCCATTATTTTTATGATATAGGCAAAATCGTAATTATTGGAAAACAAAAACAAATTGACACTTTCAGCATTATAATAACACATTAAACTGACTAAAATAGTAGCAAAAAACCCTAAATAATACGCCGTAGAAATAGTCTTGCTCAATTTAAGAGCGTCTTCTTTAAACTCGCCAATAAATTTCACCACACCATTGTACAGTCCAATGGTTGCAAAGGTTTGAATAGATGTAAAAAAGCTTCTTAAATTTCCAATTAGCGCCATTCCCTCAGCGCCAATAAAAATGGCAATGAATTTAGTGGTTAAAAACCCGGAAATAATTTTAGTTAACACCGTTGCAGAATGCAACCAAGCAACTTTCACTAAGACTTTGCTGTTAATATATTTAATTAACTTTTTCAATTAGTAGGCGTTTAAAAGTTGAATTACTGTTTGTATATCTTGATTTGTCATTGTTGGGTACAATGGCAAACTTACAACTGTTTTATGGATTCTTTCGGTTATTGGGAGCTTTAAATAAGAGAATTCTTCCAAAGCATTTTGTTTATGAGGCGGAATTGGATAATGGATTATAGTTTCTACATCATTTTTATTTAAATAATCTACAAAATCGTCTCTATTCTCAACCCTTACCACAAATTGATGAAATACGTGATTTCCTTTTTCAGAAAATTTTGGTAATTGTATCTTATTGGATGCAATTCCTGAAACGTATTGTTTGGCAATCTCTAATCTTCTATTATTATCTGAATCGAGGAAAGGTAATTTAATATTCAAGAACATAGCTTGAATTTCATCCAATCTAGAATTATAACCCTTAACCTCATTTACATACTTTGAAACTGTGCCATAATTACCCAACTTACGAACCATGTTAGCCAATTCTTGGTTGTTTGTAGTCACACAACCACCATCACCTAAGGCTCCTAAGTTTTTACTCGGATAAAAACTAAATCCAGCTGCATCACCAAAATTTCCCGCCTTTATTCCTTCGCTATCAATAGCGCCGTGAGCTTGTGCAGCATCTTCTATTAATAACAAATTATGTGTATTGGCTATTTTTTTAATTGCCTGCATATTTGCAAGCTGTCCATATAAATGTACAGCCAAAACTGCTCTTGTTTTCCAGGTAGTGGCATCTTCAATTTTAGTTGGGTTTAAGTTGAAACTATCCTCGTTGGGTTCAACTAATACAGGGTTTAATCCTGCATGGACAATAGCCAATATAGACGCAATGTATGTGTTTGCTGGCACGATAACCTCATCGCCTTTTTTTAATGCTCCCAACTCAATGTAGGCTTTAAAAATTAAAGTCAAGGCGTCTAATCCATTAGCTGTGCCAATACAATATTTTGTGTCACAATAATTTGCAAAATTAGACTCAAAAGTTGTTACTTCTTCACCTAAAATATAGCTTCCTGAAGCCAAAAAATTGGCATACGCTTCACTAAATTCTTTATCAAAACGCACATTCACACTATGCAAATCCGTAAATCGTATCATATAAAAACAGAATTTAGTTCTACATGGTTTTTTGTATCGACTTGATAAAATTCATGCACAATGGTTCTTGCACCAAACGATTCTTTCCAAGACAGTAATCCTTCATTTATTTGTTTGCCTTGATGAACGTTTGAAATTCCAAAATCAAAATATTTTTTGGTTTTAAACACAGAGTTTATGAGGTGGTTAAATAAAAAATCCAAACTTCCTAAGGATTGCTTATTTGCATCAGCCGAAATGTATTGTACGTGAGCGACATGTTTGGTGTCAAAAATGGTAACTCCTGCGACTAACTTTTCTTCATGATACACATTAAATTGTCTTATGTTATTAGGAAAACTCTTTTTTAATTTAGTGATTTCAGCAACTGAATGCACTGGATTGGTTTGATGCTTTGCTTGTAAGTTTGGAATTAAAATAGTGTTCCAAAACTCATCAAAATCATCGACTTCTTTTACAACCAAACCATGAGAAATTGCTTTTTTTAAACCTCGCTTTCTGTTTGAAGACTGCAAAGGCAATTTATATTTTGCATCAATAACTGATGTGATATCTCTTCTAGTTAATTCGGCGTTAGTTTTAAAAAGTAAATAATTTATTTCATCACTTGGTAAAGTATGATAGATTTTAGGAAGTAATTTTATATGTAATTGATTAATAGAGTTCTCATAAAGGAATTTCAACAGCTCTTTGTAAGCAAACACAACATCATTAAAAGCAACATCATCCTGAAGCATCAAACCTCCATAGGTTAATCCTTGGTGTGAAAGTACAGCATTTTCATTTTGATTTGCTGGAAAAATAGCGATAAGAGAGTCGTCTTTAAAAACCAATAATGAGAAGTCGTGAAATCTATCTTGATGGTATTCCATAAAATCACGGTAAAATAAAAATGTAGCGTTCTTGGATGCTGCTACAAAGTCATTCCAGATATTAAAATATTTTGGCGTGTATTTTACACAAGTATAAACCGTATTACCCATAATATGCTTTTACAAACAAATTCAATTTAGAAAATGATGCCTTTTATTTTATGGCGTTCATATAGCCTTTGTTTGAAAATTCAATAAGCTCCTTATCTCCCTTACTATTCCCAAACGAAATTAGTTGATATGATTCTCTTTCTGGAAATATTTTTAAAATTCTTGATACCTTTTCTTTTCCTTTACAATTTTTTGAAAGGAAGCACCCTGTTAAAACTCCAGAATCATTTACTTCAATTTGTGTGGCAATAACATTATTAAAACCATTTTCTCGTGCCCAAGGTTCAATCCAATTCTCAATAGAAGCACTAACAATTATCTTTTTGCAATCTGGCTTATTAAAATTACTAATTGTTTTTTTTGCTTCATCTCGCAAAAATTGGTCTATCCTATTTGAAAACTCCTCACACTTATAGTTAAACTCTTTAAGTGGCATTCCTTTAAAAAAATACTTGAAAATTTTTTCTTTTGCTTTGTCTAAAGTTATTAATCTCAATTGAACACTTATCCAAAAATAAGCTAAAATTGGCAAGGAAAAAATAAATGCTGCAATGCCTTTGCTATGCTTAACAAATTCAATAAACGAATCTTTTTTTGTTAGCGTACCATCAAAATCAAATGCAACTATGGTTTTCAACTTAATATTAGTTTGAGTTTGGTTTTAAAATATCGAAATAGTCGTTACTCCAAACGATGCTATAATTATTTCTTTTAAGAAAAGCGTTCATAGCCTTGACCCTACCTCTTTTATAATTATAAGTTTCTTCCTTGGTTTCATCCATATAATCTTTTACAGGTTCAGAAAAACCGCCAATGGTTTCAAACTTTTGAAGAACTACAATAGGTAATGCTTCTATTTCATTTTCTGCTTCCTTGAGTTTTCTTTCAAAGGTATAACTATCATATACCCAAACCCAAGAAATTCCCATATAGGGTTTTGTTTTTGTCAGGTAATTTATCATAGGAATTTTATCATAAGCCAAAAGATAATCTCCTTCTGTTACAAAACCATCTAATTCTTCTAGTAAATCGTTAATAATAGTTGCTCTTTCTTGGGTTGTATATATGTTTGCTAAAGTATTATAGATTGTATATTTTTTATTAAACCTGCTGCCACCATCAAAATAACTAGTGTTACTCATTTTATAAAACTTAGTCATAAAAAAAGCTAATACAAACACAATAATAATCCGTTTAATTATATTATGATTTATAGATATAATACTTGACGATTTAAAGCTATTCAAGGTGATTTTAAGGTCATTAATATTTAATATATACCAAAAAAAGAATGGTAATGAAAACCATAAGCTCACATAGCCTGCATTATGTATACCACCATCACTACCAAAGGGCAACAATACCATAAACAATAGTGACAGTAACGCTAATAGCCTTGTATTTACATTTATAGCTCTGGTAAATATGGTTGCCAATGTGCCAAAAAACCCAAAGGCATACATGATGCTTATATTTTGACTGTAAACCAAATAAGAAAAAGCTAGAAATATTAAGGCCTGTAATACAAATTTTAATACAATTTTATTTTTTGTATAGCCATTAAAAAGTGTATATACTGCAAAAATCATTGCTATTTTTAAACTTGTCAATAGAATTCCTCCATATTGTGTTTTATACACTTTTAACAGCCTGAAAATATTATGGTTACTATCTTGTTCTCCTCCTTTATCAATAATCCCTAGTACTGCATTTTTAAATACATCTAGATGGTTAAAAGCTAATAAAACTAGGTAAACAATGAAAAATCCTAATACAGCTCCAAGGGAATAATACAATATATTATTTATACATTTTTTGAAGTTTTTACTACCATTATCCATTATATATTGTGCAGGAAAAACTAAAACAAAACTAAACAGTAAAATATTTGGAAGTCGTGCAAAAACATTAGCTGCTGTAACAAATCCTGCTAAAATTATTAGTATCCAATTATCTTTTTTTAATCCAGATATCAATAACCAAACAACAATTACAGCCAATAAACTTGAAAAATGATTATAATAAAATGCTAATAGCGCAAAATCGTTAATAAAAAAAATCATTGTTAGGCTTAAAAGTGCAATATTCTTTTTTATAAATTGCCTTAAAACTTTATAGGAAATAATAAGTGTTACCAAATTGACTATCAATGCTAACACCCTAAAAGACACGATACCTCCATTAGGAAATATTTTATACCAAACCCCTCCAACAACACCTGTCAGCCAAAATGCAAAATTATACTCAACCGATTCTGGGTTATCAAAAATTTGTTGATAAAAGGAAAGGTACCAACCTTCATCGCACACATCAAATCCTTGAAGAGATAGTAAAAAGAAAACACAAAATATAAGTAAAACTACAAGCGTTAGTGGAGTTTTATTAAGCCATTGGGTAATCTCTAAATAATTTTTCATTCAACTAAAAGTATATAAAAAATCCAAAACATAATATCCATCCCAAAACAATTAGCTGCATTAAATTATCATTCCATAAAATTTTTGTTGGGTTCGCAGAGTTTGATCGTTTTAAAATTAAATTAAAATATCGTATCATTCCAACTATTACAAAAATAGCAGTTACAAAAATGTAGCTACTTCCATAGTTATGGATTGCATTATCAGAAAAGCTATAAACAATGTACAGCACTATTACCAATGTAGCAATAACATACAAAGACCTGTCAATGACTTTAATATTGTAAAGCTTAATATTCTCTCTAACCAAACTATTTGTATCTAAAAACAGTAAAACCTCATCGCGTCGTTTTCCCAAAGTAAGAAATATGGCCAACAGTAAAACCATGATAATAATCCAATAAGTTAGTGGTGTTTCGGTAGCAATTCCTCCAGCTAAAACTCTAAGCACAAAGCCAAAACTTATCATTAACACGTCTAAAACAACAAGCTTCTTTAAGCCTAAAGAGTAACCAATATTTAAAACAAAGTATAACAGTAAAATAAAAATGAACTCCTTACTTATAAAAAAATAACCAAGTGCTATACCTGTAAAGAAAAATACAATCGCAATTTTTTTTGCTAATGCTTTAGTAATTGCACCTCGAGCTAAGGGTCTGTTTTTTTTGTCAAAATGATTTTTATCGAAATCAACATCTATAATATCATTAAAGCAATAAACAGAACTTGACACCAGCGAAAAGGAAATAAATGCCAATACACCTAGTTGTATTGTATCAACAGAATAGAATTGTTTATTAAAAAACATTGGTAAAAAAACAAATGTGTTTTTTATCCAGTGCTGTAATCTAATAGTTTGAAAAAAATCTTGTGGTTTAATTCTAAAATGTAATTTTTCTAGTTATGTGTTAACAAAAATACTATTTCTTGCTAACAAACAAATAATAGAAATTAATACAGATAATTGCCGAATTTGTTATTACAATTGGCCAAGACGTGCTTAACATAAAACCGTAAATAACAAACAACCCACAACCTACAGAGTTAATGATGCGGAGTTTTTTAACATCTTTCATGGTAAACGACACCAACAATACCAACATTGCAGCATAACCAACCCAGTCGGTTAATGAAATTTCTAAAATGCTCATTTAGATGCTTTTATTACGCTTTCTATCGACTTCTTTAAGTAACACTTTACGTAATCGTAAGTGATTTGGAGTTACCTCAACATACTCATCCTTTTGAATGTATTCCAACGCTTCTTCTAATGAAAACTTAATAGCAGGTACAATTTTGGCTTTATCATCGGCACCAGCAGAGCGTACATTACTCAACTTTTTGGTTTTAGTAACATTCACTACCATATCGTCGCCACGAGAGTTTTCTCCAATAACCTGACCTTCATAAATATCTTCACCTGGGTCTACAAAAAACTTTCCTCTATCTTGTAATTTATCAATTGAATAAGGAATGGCTTGCCCTTTTTCCATAGACACCAACGAGCCATTTTGACGTTCAGGAATACCACCTTTTATGGGTTGGTATTCTTTAAAACGGTGCGCCATAATCGCTTCACCAGCAGTTGCAGTTAATAACTGATTACGCAACCCTATAATACCTCTTGAAGGCACCATAAATTCACAAACCATTCTATCGCCTTTAGCTTCGATACTCAACATTTCACCTTTACGCATGGTTACCATTTCTATAGCTTTACCAGATACTTCTTCGGGTAAATCGATGG
>CAKZMU010000028.1 GCA_937129145.1 uncultured Lacinutrix sp.
TTAATTGGTATTCCCGATTTAATCCTTCTTCTGTGAAGCTTACAGTGCACTCCACTATCGGCATTTCTTTTGCAATTGTCAATAATACATTCATAGGCTGAATATATTTTTATTTGCTTTAAATTTTCAAGAACATTGTTGGTTTTTACCGAATCTATAGAAACCACCCTATGATTGTCCATAATACCAACAAAAGAATTAAAAACCAACTTCCTAACACTAAAGGCTTTGTTGTCCATTCTTACGAAAAGATACCCATATTTATATACTGATTGAGTTAAAATATTAGGTCTCTTCCAAACAAGACTCTTAACTCGCCCTAAGCTTGAAATTTGATATAGATTATTCATTCCGTCTATCGGCTTCCAAATCTCACCTTCTAAATTTTCTAGTGATTTATTTTGCCAAATAGGAATATTGGCTACATTTGAAGTAGTACTCATAATAAGATAGATTTATTGTTAGTATTAGAAACCGTCAAGTACTGATAATACTGGCGGTTTCGCTCTTTTAAAGATACAAATTACTTTTGTACTTTAACCATTCTTGTTGTGCTTTTTTCGTTGCAATTATCGAATACTGAAACGGAAACTTTTCTTTTTTGAAGCCATTTCCAAATCTTCCAACCAACTTTCTCTCTATGCACTACTATTTCTTGTGTATTGGTGAGTTCAATACTATTAACATCTAGTTTTAAATCATCACCATCAAAATGAATAACCGCCCTAACAACATGACAGTCGGTAGAATCGATTACACGCTCTTTAGCGGGTTTATTTTGTTTTATGGCAGATAGTAGTGTGTTTAGTATATAAGAGCGATTAACGGTATCCCTGTAAAGGCTCTGGGTTTGAATTAGCTTTTCAATCCTTCTTATATTTATTCCCTCTCTATCTAATCTCTCGGTAAGTGTTTTATTATTGTATTCCATTTCCTCGATAAACTCATCTTTAGTAAGTATTATTTCAGAATATTTAACTGAATCGAATTTCCTTTCTTGGGTTGCGTTTTCCTCTACCCTATCTCTATCTCTTTTAGCTTGTTCCGCATCTTTGTAATACCATACCACGCCCACCACAAGAACAAAAACACCTATGAGTTTACCGTATCGCCAAATTAGTAGTGGGTTCATATTAGCTTATTGCCTTATAATTTATGGTTATTAGCATATTTGCTTATATTATGCTGTAAGTTTTTCATAGTCTTCTTTGAACATCCATTTACAACCGTGGTGTGTTTCCGCTTTACCTCTAACGCATAACGAAATCAAACCTTGAGTATAACCTTGCCTGTCCGCTTCGCATGCAGAAGGATATTCTTTTATAAAACCTCCATCAATACTTAATTGCACAACTGGTTTTGAAAGCTTTCCGTTTACAGAAGAAAGGCTAGCTTTTATTATTCTAGAACCATAGTTGTTATTTTCAATTTGAGTCATCCATGTCAGCTCATCCCACCAATTTAAATTTTTAATTTCTTTAGTATGATTTACTTCTGGCTTCTTTTCAGGATTTAAAACAAAAGATTTTGCAACTAATCTATGTACATATTTTGTTTTTCTTTTCTTATCATCATTAAGCATTGTTATTCTTTTATAGCCTTGACAATGCTCTTCTTGTTTTCTTATCAATTCTCTTCTGAATTTTGAATTCATTTTTTTAACTCTAGCATAATTACTTATTTCATATAAGCTAAAATTTGGTATGGAACACCAAACCTCTCCTTCAAAAGATTCTAGGCTTAATGATTCTGAAATGCGTATTTTTTCTAAATTCGTGTAGATTTTCATATAACTTGCTTTATGTGAATATTAGAAACCGTATTGTGCTGATACACAGTGCGGTTTTGCTTATTAAAGATACGGAAAATAGGTGTCATATCATTAAAATAAATGGGTTATTCTAGCTACTTGTCCATTGGTTTTACAATGGATAAATCCTTCAACTGCTTTGGGCGCATGCTCATACCCGTTGCGGTGATGCCAGCTATCCGTTCCGCTTGGACTTCGCAAACTTTCAACCGTTACGCCGATATAATCTTTAGACGTTTTGTGGTGTACGTGGTGAGTATAAACGTATCTGTGTTTTGTCTCAGCCCATTCTTTAGAAAACTCCTGAGCCATAAGTAACGGCAAGTCTTGCGATTTCGCTCCGTCACCGTGAGTTGTTCCTATTAAATTATTGCCATACATAAATCCTTTTCTGTGCGCTATCGAGCAATCAAAAGTTATGTTTTTAGAATTTCTAAAATACGTTTCGATTACTTGTGCTAAGAAAAATCCATGTGTATAATCGTGGTTTGACGGATTAAACGTAAAGTGAACATCTGCAACAGATAAACACATTTCCAAAAGGTCAACATAAAGCTGTTTCGCCAATAAGAAATTGGTATGCCACATCCCGTCTGTATCTTGCGGAGTGCCTGAAGTTGTTTGTCTTTTTGGACTATCAATATGTAATATGTCGTTACCTCCGACAAATAGAATCTTATCTGTAGAAAACGAAGCGGATTTCGACAATATACCTTCAACTCCTTCTTTTACCCTCTTAATGGTGATTTGATTATCATAAGGCTCGCCAACTTCAAAAGAACTACACAATTTCCCCAGATGAATATCTGCGGGATCAATAACCAATAGATGTGGATTTGTTGTTGGCTCTCTTTTTAAAAAAGGAAATGAAGGTGAATAGTTTTGTAATTTTTTTATTAAATCGGATTGTAATTTTTCAAAGTCTAATAATTCAGGTGGTTTAAAAAGAGGGTTCTTAAACCTTATGGATGAATCCTTAGTTTTTAGCCATCCATCAGGAACGAATTCAGGCTCAATCCCGTGCTCTTTACAACTATCTAAAACACCTCTTAGCCCTTCCCTAGCATCCAAAACAGAAACCCACTCCCCTTCATCTAGGTAATACTGCGCCTGTGTTCTTCCTTTTTCTTTCCCCCTTGGTGTAAAACCGAAAGATTCAGCTTCGGAGTCCGACAACCATCTTCTTTTTTTTGCCATTCAGTTATTTTACTTCGACATATTTTTTTGATTCGTCGATGATTTCGACATAATCACTTATCTTTTGAGTACAGATAATAAAACCCTTCCATAGGGTCTATCTTATAAATCGCTTTGTATATTTCCGTACTGTTTTTCTTCGCTTGTGAACGCTCTTGTTTAGTGCTGTCAGTTCCCATATTAGTGTAAATCGTTGCATCCATTTCGAGCAATAAATCTTTCTTCGTGTCCGCTGAAATATTGCGACGGTTCATTATCTTCTCTATTTCGTTACTTATCGTTTGCATATATGATAATTTTTAAACCAGTCCTCAAATTCTGAAAGACCTAAAATTTTTACTTCTACCCCAAGGTCTTTTGATTTTTCGACCACATCATGTAGAACACTTCCTCCATATCCAGTAGTGCCGTAGTAATTCTTATGACACTTGTAAACACTTCCTGAATGACCGCATACTGAATAAAAATCATCTTTAAACTCAATTTTCGTTATTCCGCTGTTCACCCTCCATGAATCACCGCTCAAATAGCCACCCATCCAAACAGAGAACAACTTGTGGATATCCCCTATTTTAATAATAAGCCATCTATCTGGTTGGTAGTTCATATTCTTTGTTTAGAAAATTGGGCTAAATGTTTTCCATTATATCTAGCCAAAACCATGTTAAAAACTGTTAATTTGGCCACTTATAAGTTACCCCCTTTTAATTGTTGAGGGTAAACTTTATCCTTACTTTATTACAAAATAATCCGTATTTAGGGGTTACTTTGTGTCACTCAAAATCAATCCAAAGGCCTCCATCTTTTGAAAACAATGTATGTATCGGCGCTATTATCATAACCAAGGCATCATAAAAAGAATTGCGACCGTACATTATTTCCCTTTCCTTATCGTACCAAACAGGTATTCTTAAATACCTTCCTTTTACAATTGGTTTGAGAAGTTCATCGATACGCGCCTGTATGACTTGAACCAAGGCGTAATCCCCTGCCTTGAAATGGTGCATTTTTGCATCTTTCAATTCATCGATAGTTCCTTCGGTTAAAAGAAGCTCGTAATACAGGTCGCCTATTTCTTCTTTGTTCATTTATCAATATCAACTATGAAAAGCCTAAAACCTTCTGGCATGGCTTTTAGCATCTTATCCATTGTATGGCGTGACCAAACAACATCTATAATGCCATCCGAATCCATGTGCTTAAAACTTGTTCCTACTAGAATACACCCTTTTGTATGAGTATACTTGTTCCCAGCATGGAAAAGAATATAACTACGGTCAGGAACTCCTAGAACATGAAAGTGCCAACCATACTTTTCGCTCTCTCTAGGACTAACCCAGTACGAACCCTGCGGAATTCTACTTATGTTTCTGGAATTACCCCTATCCTCCAACTCCAATGTTTTGCATTCGAATATTTTTTCAAGACCATCCCAAGCAACCATGTGTCCAAGCGATTGCATTTTTTCGCCATCCATTAATCTAGTAAGTGTAGCTCTTGGCTGCATGTTATTTCTCTTCAATAGTTAATCGCGTACCGTCATTATCCTGATACCCCGCTGTTGACCCTCCATCGGTTCTTTGTATTCTAAACCTTATTTTATCTCCAGTTGTCAAGGAAACAATATCATTGTACATTGTTGATTGTCCCGAATCATAGCCTCTTTGGTAAACAGCCGAACGACCCCCGACTATTCCAGTACCGTTTACTTCTATCCAAATACTATATTCGGTTCTGGACGTTGCTGAGTTATTGATGTAAGTGTCGAACGATATTTTATAATCTCCTGTTTTATTTACAGTCAGTTCATTTAAGGCTAATACGAATACCGTTGCGTTGGAATTGTTTCTGGTATTATCAATTACTAAAGTTCTTACGGTATTGGATATGCCCGTCAACCCTCCTGAATCAAGATAAAAAGAAGCGTATTCTTTAGGTGCTGCGCTTGGTGGGTTGGCTAGTATGTAGGCGGCTATAAGAATATCCACATCAGAAGATGAAGGCTTATTACCCACATCAGTTCCAATCTGCGTTAAAACTTCCTGTATGCGTGTCTCTAAACTCACTAAGAATCCCTTGATGTTGTATAATCCAATAAGAAATTCCTATCAGTGTTCCCGACATCAGAACTGTTTTGTTTTGTTCCTAATGTTGTCGCTATTGTTGCTGCAAAAGTTGCATCTGCGTTTATAGCGGACTCCAACTCTGCGAACGTGTCCAAAGCAGCCCCTGCGCCCCCTCGTAATTCGGTTCTTAAGGAATTGATTGAGTTGTCAATATCCGTTTGACTAACCCCTCCTCCTGCTGCTGCGTCCGCGATAGACTTTACTTCGTTTATCGCTGCAACTAAATTGTTTTGCGCTGTTGTCGTAAGGCTTGATAAAACCCCGTCAGCATCTCTTAACGCCTGTACATCGTCGCCAATTCCTTGCGCCAATGCTAAAATTCTTGTTTCTAAACTCATGTGTCTCTATTTAAAATATAATATGCTAAAAAATCGTTTTCTTGGTTGTTGAATACCAAATCCAAATAATCCATCAATTCCTGTGAATCATTAAATCCAGTGCCATTTTCTCTTTTGATTACCGACCAATTCGCATTGAACACCCCTTTGCTGTCTCCTACGTTGGTAATTGTAATAGTTCCGTCTTCTGAAGAGTGTGAATACCCATCTATAGGGAAAGGTTTGTATCCCTCAATAATCAATAAATCGTTCTTCCTATATATCTTCGCCATGCCTTATCTTTCTAACATATACGCTAACGTCGTATAGCTCCCCGCTTCCGTCTATAGTGCATTTCAATTCACCTCCGTTTGCGATAAATGTAGACCCTACAAACATTGGGAAATCAACGGAAATAGGCTCTGATACGGACGCATTGTCAGACCCTAGAAAATTTCTAGGATTGAATCTAGAAGAAACACCGATATCTATATTGAACTTTCCCCTTCTGTTGGCTAAATTCGTTTTAATCAAAAACTCTACACGCATTTCCAGTTCGTCACCTTCATTTGATGGATTGAGATTATTATTGTTGTTGTCGATAAATGTTTTTAAATCTTCAGAGGAATTTGAATCCAACCTGTTATCGTCGCGTAGCGGGAATACAAACTCAATACCCCCTTGAAATGTATAAGGGTTTAATTCGGTGTGTGTTGTATTCACAAAGTATATCCATCCTGACTTCTCTAAATCCGAAACCCTTGTTTCGAAAGCAGCGGGAATACTCACCAAAGCTGTTGGATTTACCTCTACAACAGGGCTTTCAGAAACAGGGGCTACCGTTACCGTTGCACCATTACTGATCGCTGTTATTGTAATCGAACTTGTATTTTCAGCCGTTGTTACTATCATTTAACGTTTTGTCTACTCCAATTCCCGAATCCTATGTGCATTTCAGCGTCCGAGTTATCACCGAACACTACAAAGTTTCCTTGTGTTGCCCCATCTAAATGAACTGGCTGTATATCTACTAAATAGCCACTACCGTCCGTTCTTATTCCGTTGTTATGCGTCAACTCCGAACTACCTATGCAAAACTTTATATTAGCATCCGAAAACACTTGCCCGTTGCTAGGCTGTATCGAGAAAGTCCATGTTTGATTTCCAACGAACTTTATATTGAAACTATCTTCACCTCCTAATACTATTGTTCCTTTGCTGCTCATTTCTTTCTAATTTTTAATAGGAATAACAACCCTATGATAGCTAATGCGAATTCAGGATATTTAACATCGATAGTCCTAAATATAAATGCAACCGCTAAAGCCAATCCCGAAAGGACTATACTAGAGGTAAACATCCACCATTGCCAACTCCACGTTTTGAACCACCCTGAAACAAGTAGTATCAATCCAATTACACTTGCGCCAGTCGCAACCATGTGCGCCCATTCAGGCAAGAACGTGTTAAGACTGAATATCATAATAGCGAAGAACCCCTTTGATATGTAGCTAGATAATTGCTTTAACCTGATTTCCGTTCCTAGCCATTTAAATACTTCATCTTCTTTAAGTGGATGATTATATTGAACAATTATAAAAACCGCCATAATACCGCCTAAAGCACCGTTTAAAAGTGAATTAAGTTGTCCTAGGGCGTTCTCGCTCCATGATATTTCATTACCGAAGAATGTCAAGTAAGAAATAGAGAATACTACTATCAAAACGTAGTATAAAATATCTTGTTCCCATTTTTTTAATTGCATCCTAATTTTAT
>CAKZMU010000029.1 GCA_937129145.1 uncultured Lacinutrix sp.
AAAACAAAAAACCATGAGCATAGCAAGATGTACTGAATGCGATACAGAACTAGATACAGACTTCACAACAGAATGTCAATGTGAGGATTTAACCTTTAAATGGGAGTAGAGATATGGGAATGTATGATTATTTAATTATTAACACGGATAAGTTGCCTATAGCCAAAAAAGATAAAGAGCTTTTAGGAGAAAACCCAAAATGGCAAACAAAAGATTTTGATTGTATTTTGTCAAGTGCCGAAATAACCGACGACGGACTTTTAAGGTTTCGTAGGTTTGAAAGTTATTGGGATAAAAACGCTGTTTCCGGATTTTCGAAAGCAACAGGAATCAAAGGGGCTTTATGTGAGAAAAACCATAGGTGGGAAGACATACCGATGCATGGTTTCGTAAATTTCTATACTCATGACAAAAACAATGAATGGTGGGAATTTTATGCGAAGTTTACAGATGGTAAATTAGTGGAAATAACAGGAGGTAAAGAGGAAAGAACAGGTAATCCAATGGTAGGTAAAAATTAAACAGGATGAAAACAATAAGGGTAATATCATTTGTATTAGCAATAGTAATTTGTATAGGTATGGCGGTTTATTCATTAATGAATCCTGAAATGACCCACACACAACTATTTTTAAAATGGTGGTGGGTAAACTTAATAGCTTTAGTTTTAGCTTGGTTCGGGATAAAAGAAGCGGTGTAGCATGAAAGCAGAAGAACTTAGAAAGGGAAATTGGGTTTCCGATGGTCGTAGAGTAGGATTTGTAATAACGACAAATAAAAAAACCTGTACCATCAAAATGCCTGTATCTACTTTAAAAATGGCTGTAGAGGAAGTTGAACCCATACCAATAACAGAAGAGTGGTTGCTAGATTTTGGGTTTGAGAAAATTATATTTGATAGCGACGAAACAGGGTATGGAGAAAACTACGTGCTGCAAATAAATAAGAAAACCAAAATAGTTTTTGAGGATGATATGAGTTTTGGAATAGAAAGTGCTGTGCTTGATACAAATTGGCTAGATTTAGATTTTGATAAGTTAAAAGGGGTGAACGAATTACAAAACCTATTTTTCGCCTTAACAAGAAAAGAACTTGTATTAACCAATAAAGTAATATCCTAATATATAAGCGAATGACCGCTAAATTAGTTACAGGGGTTAGTAAAAATACGAGTAAAGTAGTAATTATTGATGCTTATCTCGGAAAAGTACTAAAGCGCCTAACAAAAAATACAATGGAACACATGGAACACTTAACTAGAGAGATGTACAACGAATTACAATCCCAACTGGAGAAGTCCGTAATTGATGGATTAGAGCGTAAAGGATTTAAATTCGAGACTACAGAACAGCTTCACGAGTTTATAAAGACTAGATGCCATTGTGAGGATAGGACACATTTACAGGAAAAAACATACTTAATAGACGGAAAGCCATTTTTAGTCCACAACTATAAAATGGAAATAAGCCCTGTCTACACCGAAGGAAATCAAACTAAAATAGATGCTAGTGGTGGTTATTATAGGTTTGTTTAGGGAAACCCTAAACACTTCTAAAATCAAGTTCAGGAAATCCTTTACCATTATCGAAGACCCTTATGTATCCTGCGTTACTATTATAGCCTAGTGTCTCGCTATAATAATTACCAGTAAAGAACGAAGGGCAATGCATACGCCTATGGTCTATGGCATCATCTTTAATGGTTCTGAATTTAGCTCTTTGACTTACTGATAATTTTTCTATGATAGAATGTAGGTGAGCTTCAAAAATGAAGTTGAAAACTCCTTTCTTTCCGTACTTCCAAAGAATGTCTTCAGTTGTCTTTTTACTTATGCCTTTGTCACCATGTAGTAAGATGTGATTGATACCCCCTACTTGATGCGTAATTATATAGGGGTGAAATTCCACATCATAGCCCAACAATTCCAATCCCCAGGCAATCAGTTCGGCGGCACCTGCTTTTACATCCTCATCATTAGCCTTACTTAACCTGTCATGATTACCACCGACTATCTTAACTTTTCCTAGGTTATCTATCTGACTGAAAACATCATGCAGCATCTTGGTACACAACTTAACAGCGTTCGCCCCTACCTCGGATTTATCCAAGCTCAGCCATGAGTTGATATGGTTAAGTCCACTAAAGGATTCTATCAAATCCCCCATGATATGAACGTGTACTTTTTTATGACCTAATAAATTAGTCTCATACACCGATTTTAAAAGCCCCTCTCTAAGAATGGTGGAGTCATAGTCCTTTGTTATGAGAAGATTCCTTATATGCGCCCCAAAATGCAAATCAGCCCATTTAAGGACTGTTTCTGTTGGTAGTGAAAAAGGTTTAGGTTCATAAAAGTATATAGTATCGAGTTCGTCCTCTAAAACGCTTTGGATATGTTCAATATCTATTTCGTCGTCTATGTATTTATCCTTGAAAACTATATTATAAAAAGGCGTGCCTGTATGGGAAACCAATTTATAAGAACCTATAGATTCCCTAGGTAGTGCATAATGTTCACAGTATTTGTCTATGTCCATCATTTTGCCATCATTGCCCCACGCACTAAGAACAAACGGCTTCTCTTGGTTATAGTCGTTAGGTAACGTTTCGCTTACTACACCTTCCCTAGATTTAAGAACAATATCAAACTCTTCCTCTGTAATCCTTGGTCTTATCTTCTTACCCATAAACTACTTTCTAATCCATAAATAGGTCATACCTAGACCATATAATATTGCTAGTATAAGCCACAACCAATACTTAAAGGGTATTACATTACGTACAATTTTCTTGTCCGAAACGATTACTAATTCCGATTCCTTCTTTGAAAGCTCCTCTTTGGTCTTTTCCAATTGTCTTTTGAGCCGATTAACATTAAGAATCAACTCATTGTTTTTAATGGAAAGTTCCAACGTGTCACCGCTTACTACGAATACTTGTTTAAAATCTTTTGGTTTGGATGTTACACTATCGCACACTTCGTTTATGGTCAATGTTGCTAGTGTCGGTGGCTGCTCCAATACGGTAGTTCTAAGGATAAGACTATCACTTTCCTTTACGAAAACTTTCTCGGATACGCTCTGCTTGGTTTTGCACGAAGCAAAAAAAATAAGTAGTAGGTATGCTATTGCTAGTTTAAATTTCATCACTCTTCACTATGCTTTCTAATTGGCTTAATACCTGCTTTTGACTTTCGGAGCAGTTAGGGTATTTGCAATTATTGTTCAACGAACAGCTAGCACCCTCTTTTTTTATGTATTTGCAAGTGTTTTTAATAGCCCTACCCTGTAAATGACTCATCGTTCCAAAGTTCTTGGTCTTCCATCTTAATCCCAGTTAGTACCTTTTGCTTTTAAAGGAGAAACTATATCCTCATCACTTCCACATATTAAATCACCTCTCGTTATATCCATGTTCATTTATTTTACTTGTTCACGTTCCGTGAACATTCAAAAGGAGTGAACAAACACTTAAATCACGGTTTGGGACGAGTTCGCATTTTATAATAAAGTCCATTTCTTTTAAGTATATTTTAAATTAAACTCTTCAAAATCCAAAACTTTTATTTCAACACCTTTCATCTTTGCCCTCGCTATCATTCCATAAAGAACTGAATGTCCATATCCGTTAAGATTATAGCTTTTTTTATTGCATGTGTAAACAGAACCTGAGCATCCTTTTATCAGAAAATAACTACCCTTGGAATCAACGCTTTCAATCCCGCTGTTTATCCTCCATTCATCAGCCCCTAAATATCCTCCCATCCAAACCGCAAACACTTTGTATGATTCGTCTACTTGAATTGCAACCCATAAGTGAGGGGAATATTCCATACTTCTATATTTACTTAAAGATAAGCATTTTAACTAGGATATTGTAAGGTTATTCCTTGTTTTTGGTTATTAATTATAACTAAGTTAAATATGTCAATTGAAAATGCATACCGTCAGGTCTTTTCCACTCTCCGCCCCAATCAAACCCAGCGTCTTTAAAACATTTTACCAAGTCTTTACTCATGGTCGGAACTTTACCTAAACCGTTAGTGGCTTGGTTAATATCTATCGCACACCCCCAGCTATGGATACTTAGATAACGCATAGCAGCTTCAAACTGACCCCTGTTCATGAACCTTTTAAAAATATGGGCATAACCTCTGATAGGTCTTACTTGAAAGCACCCGTCCCATGTTACTATTTTATCAGTTAATCCTTGGTTTATAACATCCAAGAACGCAACCTCTAAAGGGATAATCATTTGCTCATTACAATAAATCCTTCTAGGTATTGTAGGTATGTGTTTCCAAACGTATTCAGGAACTCGCCACAAAGTCATATAACTACCCTCGTCGAAGGTTGTTAAAGGGTCTCCCCATTTTTTGTAGCATTGCACACTTGTAATCATTCCCCCAGTATATAGTTAGAAAGCAAATCCAATCTCAAAGCCCCGAAAACTTCCATTATCTCAAAATTCCCATCAAGTAGAAGTATCTCGTCTTTATCCCCCTGTACGAAAGTGTATTCCAACTCCTTTAATTTAGGATGCAGGTTTTCATTGTGAATCCAATTGGACTCAAAATGAGCAAGCGTTGAGCAAGCTTTATTGTTGGGGTTGTAGTTTACTTCTATTGTCATTTCTCCTCTATTGTTAACCTTGTTCCGTTATCATCCTGATACCCTACTGAAGAACCTCCATCAGTTCTATTAACTCTAGCCCTCAAAACTTGACCACTTGTAACGGAAATAATCATGCTTATATCAGAACTTTGACCTGAATCATAGCCCCTTTGGTAGTTACCGCTACGTGAGCCTGAAACTTCCGTTCCGTCGAGTTCCAACCAAAAAGTATATTCGGTTCTACTTGTATTTGAGTTATTGAAATAACACCCGAAATCTATTTTGTAATTCCCTGTTTTATTAATCGTTACTTCGTTCAAGGCAAGTACGAAGGTCGTAGGTGAGCTGTTTACGGAAGTTTGATTGATTACTACTGTCCTAGCCGTGCTACCCTGACCCGTTAAACCTCCAGTTCCTAGATAGAATGATGCGTATTCTTTAGGTGCGCTACTAGGAGGATTAGCAACTAGATAAGCCGCAACAATAGCATCTATTGAAACGGTGTCCGCTTTATCGGCAACATCCAAACCAATCTGCTGCATTGCAGCCGTTATGTTAGTCTCTAAACTCATTAACTATCCCTTGCCGTCGTGTAATCCAAAAGAAAATTTCTATCCGTATCACCTACGTCCGCACTATTCTGCTTTGTTCCTAAATTAGTGGCTATGGTAGCTGCAAAAGTTGCATCCGCATTGATTGCCGCTTCCAATTCTGCGAACGTGTCTAAGGCCGCTCCTGCACCTCCTCTTAATTCCGTTCTTAGCGCATTAATCGCACTTGTTAAATCCGCATTGGATACATCACCACCTCCTGCTGAATCAGCGATTGCTTTAACCTCGTTGATGGCTGCTACAAGGTTTCCTTGTGCTGTTGTGGTTAAGCTTGATAAAGTACCGTCCGCACTTCTTAAAGCCTGTATATCGCCTCCGATACCTTGCGCTAATGCAAGTATTCTAGTTTCTAAACTCATGTGTCTCTATTTAAAATGTAGTATGCCAAAAAATCGTTTTCTATTAGTGTTAATGTTTCCGTTAAGTAAGTATTAAGCTCTACCCCTGTTGTAAAAGAGCTTTCATCCTCTCTTCTAATCATAGACCAATGGGCGTTGAATATGCTTTTTTTAAGCCCGTTGCTTATAATGTTCACTATCTCATTTGTAATCGTGAAATTTAAAGAACCAGGGGTAAACTCTCCAACTCCTTCAATAATTACAAGCCTGTCCTTCTTATATATTTTTACCATGCCTTAGTTTAAATACTGTGCATATAATATCGTATATCTCACCGCTACCGTTTATCCTACCTTTAATCAATCCTCCGTTAGCTTGAAATGTTTCTAATTGATAAAAAGGAACTAAAAAAGAAACTGGCTCTACATCGCTTGCGTTTTCAGCCCCTTTAAAATTGGCATGGTTGAAACGTTCTGAAATACCTATATCAAAATCGAAACTTCCGCTACGTCCGCTTAATACCGTTTTTAAATTGAACTGGACACGCATTAAAAAGGAATCATTCAGGTTTGGAACGGTCAGTTTATTAGTGCTATTATCTATCAAGTTTTTTAGAGCATCGTCAGCTTGTACTTCTATAGAACTATCGTTCCTTATAGGAAGGGTGAACTCTACCCCGTCCGAAACAGAAAAGGGGTTGTTGATATCGTTAACCGTATTGGTGAGTGATATCCAACCCGATTTTTCTAAATCAACTGTCCTTTGTTCGATTTCAAAGGGAACTACAACGGTAACGTTATCGGAAATTGTGATGCTAACGTCTTGCACTTCTTCTTGAACTACAACATTAACGGTCTGTGAACTATCCTGTATATTAGCGGTCACTTCCTGTACTTCGGTCGATATGGTCGCAGTTATTTCGCTCATTCGGTTACATCATCCAATACTTTTATACTTCCTTTGAACCAAGTCCTTACCACACCTCCAGCAAAAGTAAATTGGATATCGTACTTGTAAGTATCCTTTCTATTAAGAATGAAAGGGTTTATTGTAACCCCATCCGTACCTATTAAGGTCAATCCATTGCCCACGGTCAAATCCTTTACTATGTTTCCTGATGAACCCTTTATCTGCATACGTATAGCTACACCCGTTAGGTCTGCATCCACACCATCGACATCAATGTCCTTGAAGCTTATAGCATCTATTGTATCACCTACAAGGCAATCCTTAAAATCATATGTGTACGGTTTAGCCATTTAAAACTTCCTTTTAATATCGTTATACTGTTTTAATGCCCAAGGTCTAATAAGTTGCATATTGTGGCAGATAAAATAACCTACCAAAATCCAACCTACCCATCCTAAAGATTTAGGAGCTATGAACCATATAGCGAAAGCAGCACCCAACACACCGAAATATGTAAATCCTGTTGATGTTAAAAATGTCAATACAGTTCCGAAAATTTCACTAAACTTTTTCATATATCTACTTTAATTGTTCGCGTCATTTAAATTTTTTATTAATACTGGCTTATTAGTTCTTCCGCCTACATATATATGCCCATCTTCTTGCCAAACATATCTCCAGTACCCATCTTTGTTTTTACCTCCCCTTAGTTCAGTCCACTCGTTTTTGTACTCTTTTATGACCATCTCCCCATTGCCTTCAAGAAAGCGCTGTACGAGATACATTTCCTCTTCGTAAAAAACCTTTCCCATTTCTCCAGGGAAAACCTCTGAATCTGTTTTCAAAACGTAATAATACCTGTCATAACCCAATGGCTCCAACAAATATTTATACAATGCATTGTTGTAATACTGCATTGTAATTTCTTGCGTCTTGGGGTTGTACTCCTTAATCCATTCCGCCCAAGGAGAACGGTTAGACCATTTAGAATTTTTTGAGCTTTGAACTAGTAGCGAAACGTTGGTGATGGTCAAGAGTTCAATCTGCTCTGCTTGCAAATTGGTTCTCAAAACCAGCCATATATTCATTATTATAAGTCCAAAACGGATAAGGTCGTTCCATTTCAGAAAGCGTTGTATGAATCTTTTCTTTACATCAGTTCCGAACATTTGCTAAACCTCTTTATCTCCTTTGGTTTCTAAGCCCCCTCTTTTCCTAACAAAGTCAAGTAATGACATTGGAGCTAATAAGGATAAAATCCCCATTAAAGCAAAAACCCCATCCAACATATCACCATCAAGTGAATCTGTCATATAGGAAAAAACCTGATACCCTAGAACAATAGCTCCTAAAGCAAAAAGTATATACTCACCTAGCCCGTACCTTTTTACAAAATTTTCTCTAATATTTCCCATAACTTATCTTTTTATAAATTTTGACAACTTCATTCCTAAAATAAAAAGGAACAAAAACACCGTGAATGCTATTTCGTAATTTGCCATAACCTATTCTTCTTTAAAAAATTTATCTCCTATCCACTTTAAAATGATATAATCTACCAATGTTGCTAACGCTATGAGTAGATAGGGTATCATTAATTGTCTATTCGTTGACTTCCTCTGTACACCGCTTGCACTTGCCTAGCGCCTACATATATTTTTTTACTAGTTTCTGGTGTTTCGGTTCCTAGATTGTTCCTTGCTATTGCTGCCTGGGGGAATAGGTTAGGCATATCTGATATGCTGTATATACCTCCTAAAATTGTTTCTCCTTTATACCAAACCGCCCTATTTTCTCCGCCCCAAAGAGCCGAGTTATACGTGTTCCCGTTTCCGAAACTATCCAAATAATTCGTGTAGCTTGCGTCAGCTCCGAATA
>CAKZMU010000030.1 GCA_937129145.1 uncultured Lacinutrix sp.
TCTCAAATTCGTTTAAGAGAAATAACTATCCTCGTCAATTAATTGCAATTATATAATGATGCAAAATTAACACCTTCATCCTTTGGTAAAGATGATTTTTGTCATAACACGTTATTTAAAAATAAAGAGCGCGTGATAATCTAAGGTTTTATTGAGTTAACTCTCTAAACAAGCTTTCTAAATTGGCGTTTTTTTGATTAAGCTGAAGAATTTTTAATTGATTATCATGCGCAAAATCAAACACATACGAGCGCATATCTTCGGTGGAATCAAAAGTGATTTCATACATAAAATCGTAAGAGCATTCTACATTTACCACGTTAGGCATACTTTTTAAAAAGGCTTCTTCAACGCGATAATCAAAAGCCACAACTATTATTTGTTGTGAGCCTTCTCTAAGTTCTTTCAACGTTTTATCGGCAACAATTTCACCTTTATTAATAATAATCACACGGTCGCACATGGCCTCAACTTCTTGCATAATATGCGTAGATAGAAATACTGTTTTTTCCTTGCCAATAGTTTTAATTAGGTTTCTAATGTCTACTAATTGGTTTGGGTCTAATCCTGTGGTTGGCTCATCGAGAATCAACACGTCTGGGTCGTGCAATAAAGCATTCGCTAATCCAACACGTTGTCGATAACCTTTTGATAGTTGTCCAATAGTTTTATGCGCTTCTGGTGTTAGTCCTGTAAGCTCGATGACTTCATTTACTCTAGATTTTGTGACGTTATAAATTTGAGCATTAAACGATAAATATTCCTTTACATACATATCTAAATACAACGGATTATGCTCTGGCAAATACCCAACACTTTGTTGCACTTGTTTGGTTTGGGTCGTGATGTCAAAATCATTCACCTTCGCAGCACCTTCAGAAGCATAAATATAAGTGGTGAGTATTTTCATCATGGTCGATTTACCTGCGCCATTAGGCCCTAAAAAACCTACTACTTCAGGTTTTTTGACTTCAAAACTTACATTGTTGAGTGCTTTTTGTGTACCGTAAAATTTTGTGAGTTGCTCTACTTTTATTGACATGCAAAAAATATTTAATCAAAAATAAACATTAAATAAACTTTATTTTAGGTAAAACACCTAAAAAAATGCTTTAGTATTTTGATTTTTGAAAATAATAGTTACTTTAGCCCAATCAATAATGATATAATGACATCAATTTTTACATATTATAACTGGTTTTATTTCTTTTTTAGCAAAAGAAACGAGACGTTATATGTGTAATTTATAGATATAAATTTAAATGTAAGTCTCGATGAAAATCGGGACTTTTTTTTTACAATGATTACATCAGTAGCCATACAAGGAGTAAAAGGGTCGAACCATTATATTGTGTCGCAACAATATTTTAATAATGGTGTAGATGTTATGGAATGCCTATCATTTGATGAGGTAGTAAATAACCTAATTTCCAAAAAATGTGACGCCGCTATTATGGCGATTGAAAATTCCATAGCTGGCTCTATCATTCCTAACTATGCCTTAATTGATGGGGAAAATTTGCATGTTGTGGGCGAACAGTATTTGGATATACAACATAATTTAATGGCATTGCCTGGGCAATCTATTGAAGATGTCACTGAAGTGTATTCTCATCCAATGGCTCTATTACAATGTAAGGAGTTTTTTAAGATGCATCCACATATTAAGTTGGTGGAGGATAAAGATACAGCCGAAGTTGCACAACGTATTCAAAAGTATCAATTAAAAGGCGTAGGAGCTATTGCAACCGAAATGGCTGCAGAGATTTTTGACGTTGAAATTCTTGCAAAAAGCATTCAAACCATCAAGCACAACGAAACACGATTTGTGGTTGTAAAACGCACAAATTCTGAAATAACAGAAAATCAAATAAACAAAGCATCTTTGAAATTTGAGTTAGACCATAAACGAGGCAGTTTAGCTACAATGCTAAATGTGATGAGTGATTGCAAGTTGAATTTGACTAAAATTCAATCCTTGCCTAAAATAGAAACACCTTGGAAATATGCGTTTTTTGTAGATGTCACATTTGATGCTTACGAAGATTACGCAAAGGCAAAATCGATTATCAATATTATGGCTCAAGACTTCAAGGTTTTGGGCGAATACATAAATGCAAAGCCATGATTGAAGGAGCGAAAAGATTGCATACGGTTGAAGAGTACTATTTCTCGAAAAAATTACGAGAAGTAAATCTGCTAAAAGCAGCAGGGAAACCTATTATTAATTTAGGAATTGGTAGTCCAGATTTGCAACCACCTCAAAAAGTGGTAACCGCAATGATTCAAGGTATGCAAGATACCAATGCGCACAAATATCAAAGCTACCAAGGCTTACCTGAATTGCGTGAAGCCATGGCAGATTTTTATCGTGAAAACTTTCAGGTGCATTTAAGTCCGAAGACAGAAATTTTACCCTTAATGGGAAGTAAGGAAGGTATTATGCATATTTCTATGGCATATTTAAATGAAGGTGATGAGGTGTTAATTCCTAACCCTGGATATCCAACCTACCAATCTGTTGCTAAATTATTAGGTGCAAAACCTGTGTTTTATGAGTTGGAAGAAGCCAATAATTGGATGCCAGATGTTACAGCACTTGAAAAGCAAGATTTAAGCAAAGTAAAATTGATGTGGTTAAGTTATCCACACATGCCAACTGGAGCGCAAGCGAGCTACAAGATATTTGAAGAGTTGGTGGATTTTGCAAAACGAAACAACATTCTTATTGTAAATGATAATCCGTATAGCTTTATTTTAACCGATGCGCCAAGAAGCATTTTAAAAGTAAAAGGCGCAAAAGATGTTTGCATTGAATTGAATTCACTTAGTAAAACTTTTAACATGGCAGGTTGGCGCGTAGGCATGGTGTTAGGTGATGGCAAGCACATTAATAACATATTAAAGGTGAAAAGCAACATGGATTCTGGCATGTTTTATGGTATCCAAAAGGGAGCTATTGAAGCCTTGCGATGTTCAAAATTATGGTTTTTAAGCTTAAATAGTGTGTACGAACAGCGTCGTGAATTGGTATGGGAATTAGCCGATGCTCTTAACTGTACGTATGATAAAAATGCGTCTGGATTATTTGTTTGGGCAAAGTTGCCTCCTTATACAAAGGCTGAAGAATTTATAGATGTGTTGTTAAAAAACAATCATTTGTTTGTAGCACCAGGAACTATTTTTGGAAGCAAGGGCGAAGGGTATATTCGATTTTCGTTATGCGCATCAACCGAAGATTTACAAGAAGCAATAACTAGAGTATTATGAAAAACATATATATAATAGGCGTTGGATTAATAGGCGGAAGCTTAGCACTGGATATTAAAAATTTAGAAGCTGAGACGATTATTTACGGAATCGACAAAAGCGATGTACACTTAGATATTGCTTTAGAAAAAGGCATTATTGACCATAAGGCAAACATTGAGGATATTAAAAATGCCGATTTGGTAATTGTGGCAATTCCAGTAGATGTCACGGTAAAAGAATTACCCAAGTTATTAGATATGGTTTCTGATGATACCTTAATAGTAGATGTTGGTTCAACGAAAGAGGATATTTGTGCAGCAGTAGAAAATCATCCTAAACGTAGAAATTTCCTAGCGATGCATCCTATAGCAGGAACTGAATTTTCAGGGCCTAATGCAGCATTATTAGGGTTGTATAAAGGAAAAACGAATATTATTTGCGAAGTGGAAGACACCGCGTTCAAGCTTCAAGAAAAAGCATTGAAGCTCTTTTCAGATATTGGTATGCGTATGCGTTATATGAAACCAAAAGCACATGATAAACACATTGCTTATATGTCACACTTGTCACATATTAGTGCGTTTATGCTAGGAAAAACAGTTATCGATAAAGAAAAAAATGAACGAGATATTTTCGATATGGCTGGAAGTGGATTTGAGTCTACGGTAAGGCTAGCAAAGAGTTCACCTGAAATGTGGACGCCTATTTTTGAACAAAATAAAACCAATGTCATTGAAACTTTGGAAGAGTACATAAATAATCTTACGCAATTTAAAGAGCTCATGCAGCGTGATGATTTTGAAGCTATATATAACGAAATGAAAAATACAAATCATATAAAACAAATTCTTAACGGAATTGCTTAAAAACAAGTTATGGAAAATAAAAAAGAACTTAGAACATGGTTAGATAATTTTGGATTAGACCATCCATTAGTAATAGCTGGACCATGTAGTGCAGAAACAGAAGAACAAGTATTAACTATTGCTCATCAATTAAAAGATAGTGATGCAACAGTATTGCGAGCAGGAATTTGGAAACCTAGAACACGACCAGGAAACTTTGAGGGTGTTGGTGCGTTAGGTTTAAAATGGTTGCAAAAAGCAAAAGAAGAAACAGGTTTACTAACTGCTACTGAAGTTGCCAATGCTAATCATGTAGATTTAGCTTTACAACATGATATTGATGTGCTGTGGATAGGAGCGAGGTCAACAGTTAGTCCGTTTATCGTTCAAGAAATTGCTGAAGCACTTAAAGGAACAGACAAACCAGTATTAATAAAAAACCCTGTAAACCCAGATTTAGCGTTATGGCTTGGAGCAGTAGAACGTTTTTATACAGCTGATGTTAAAAATCTAGGAGTAATCCACAGAGGGTTTTCAACGTATGAAAAAACAAGATATCGTAATAATCCTGAATGGCAATTACCTATTGATTTACAAAACAGATTCCCAGACTTACCGTTAATTTTAGACCCTTCTCACATAGCAGGAAGACGTGATATTATTTTCGATTTATGTCAAACAGCACTTGATTTAAATTTTGATGGTATGATGGTGGAAACTCATCATAATCCAGATAAAGCTTGGAGTGATGCCGCACAGCAAATTACACCTGAGTCTTTAATACAATACATGGAAGACCTTAAAATTAGAAAAGAAACATCTGCTGAGGCCGAGTTTAATAACAAGATAAATACGTTGCGTACTCAAATTGATGTGATTGACCATCAATTAATAGAGGTGTTAGGTAAACGAATGAAAGTTTCTGATGGTATAGGAGAATTAAAAAAATCAAATAACGTTGCGGTATTGCAGTCTAAACGTTGGAACGAGATTTTAGGTAAAATGATTCTAGAAGGTGAACAAAACAACTTGAGTGAAGAGTTTGTTTTGAGAATGTTTAAAGCCATTCACCAAGAATCTATTAATCATCAAGAAAAAATATTTAAGGAATCTTAATTAAAAAAAGCGCCTATGGCGCTTTTTTTAATTTGTTCTTTTAAAAATATATCTGGTTATAAAAATACCATTGCCATCGCCTTTGCCAGAGTCACTTTCAACTGCACTGGTTACAAAAGCCAATTCCCAACCTTCGCTTATCATCGCATTTATTTTTGAAGATATTACAGCATCGTTTGCAGCAATATTTTGAAAACGAATACCACCAAGGTTAAAAAAGTTTAACAATTTAGTCTCTTCAAAATCTTTAACACGTATGTTTTTTCTTTTAGATTTGTTTCTGGTGTTGTCTTCTTCTGTTTGTTCCGAAGTAAATTCTTTGTAATCCCTGTTTTCATCTGTCGAAATAATTCTAGACCTACCTAAACCAGCAGGAACGATAGATTCTACACTTGTAATTACTTTGTATTCTACTTGTGCATTAATTTCGATGCAAACAAAAAATAAAAGAACTATTAATACTGAAATTTTTCTCATGTTTTCGAGTTTTATAATTTATGTTTCTAAGATAAGACTTTCTTTATATAAAATTGTTACTTTGTATTTCAGTTTAATTTAATTAATGACAGGACTCGTTTACAAATCTACAGGTAGTTGGTACACCGTTAAAACACTTAATGGTAAGTTTTATGAATGCCGAATTAAAGGAAAATTTAGATTAAAAGGCATAAAAAGCACTAACCCAATTGCGGTAGGTGATTATGTGGAATTTGAATTGGAAACAAAAAATAATGAAGAAACAGGTGTCATAAATCGTATTCAGGACCGAAAAAATTATATCGTCCGAAAATCAGTAAACTTATCTAAGCAAACCCACATTATTGCAAGTAATATTGACCAAGTTTTTTTGTTGGTTACTATTGACAATCCACCAACCTTTACAAGCTTCATTGATAGGTTTTTAATAACAGCCGAAGCCTATTCTATTAAAACAGTATTGTTGTTTAACAAAATTGACACTTATGATGAAGAGACATTGCTTGAAGTGAAATACTTGGCAGCATTGTATAGACAAATTGGTTATGAATGTATTGGTATTTCAGCTAAAACAGGAAAAAGCATAGATAAAGTTAAAACACTCATGAGTGATAAAGTGAGCATGTTTTCTGGTCATTCAGGTGTCGGGAAAACCACTCTTATTAATGCTATAGAACCTGGATTAGACTTAAAAACCAAGGAAATATCACAACAGCATCAACAGGGACAACACACCACTACTTTTGCCGAAATGTTCGACCTAAGTTTTGATGCAAAAATTATTGATACACCAGGAATTAAAGGGTTTGGTGTGGTTGATATGGATAGAGAAGAAGTTGGCGATTATTTTCCTGAGTTTTTCGAGCTTAAACAAGATTGTAAGTTCAATAACTGCTTGCATTTAAAAGAACCAAAATGTGCTGTAAAAAAGGCATTAGATAATGATGAAATAGCCTTTTCGAGGTATAGAAGTTATTTACAAATTTTAGAAGGAGAAGAAGAACATTTTAGAACCGATAATTTTGATAACGAATAGATGAAGGCAGTCATACAACGTGTTACAAAAGCAAGTGTTACTATTGATGGAGTAAAAGTGGCATCCATTCAAAACGGTTTATTGATATTGCTTGGAATAATAGATGAAGACACAAAAGAAGATATCAAGTGGTTGAGTAATAAAATAGCCAATCTTCGCATTTTTGGAGATGATAATGGTGTCATGAATAAATCTATTTTAGATAGTAATGGAGATGCCATTGTTGTAAGCCAATTTACATTACACGCAAATACTAAAAAGGGAAATAGACCAAGTTACATTAAAGCTGCCAAACCAGATGTTGCCATTCCGCTATACGAACAATTTGTATCGCAGTTAGAAAACGATTTAGGTAAAAAAGTGCAAACTGGTGAGTTTGGTGCCGATATGAAAGTAGAATTGCTCAACGATGGTCCAGTTACCATTATTATTGATACTAAACAAAAAGGCTAATGGCATCGGTATTTGGGCATAGTATGGTTGGTGTAACGTTGGTGAAACTGTTTGCATCAAAACAAACTAGGCTACTTTTATTACTCGCTGTGGCATCTACAATTCTTCCTGATATTGATGTGTTGGCATTTAATTTCGGTATTCCATATTCACATCCATTTGGGCATCGTGGTTTTACACACTCTGTACTATTTGCCATTATTTGGGCTTTATTGTTAATGTGGATTTTTGGTAAAAAAGACAAAGTTGTTTGGTTTATAGTAATTTTTCTATCTACAATCTCTCACGGAATTTTAGATGCCATGACCTCTGGAGGTAAAGGTGTTGGGTTTCTAATTCCTTTTAATAACGAACGTTTTTTCTTTCCGTTTAGGGACATAAAAGTATCGCCAATTGGTATTGAAAAGTTTTTTTCAGAATGGGGTTTGCAAGTGCTAATTAGTGAGTTTAAATACATTTTTATTCCTTGTATTTTACTGATTTTTGTAAGGTTTATATTTCAAAAGTCAAAAAAAAGTATATATTAGCATTAATAAAACATGATATATATCATGAAAAAAGTCCCCAAAGACTACGTTATTAGCTATTTGATAAAAATCTACTTAGTATGAATTACAAGCATATAGTAAGCATGGTTATTATGTTTGCTACCCTTAATGTTATGTCGCAGAGCGAACCTTACGCTGTGTCCGAAATTCCTCAAGAGCTTAAGAAGAATGCAAATGCAGTAGTTAGAAGTTATGATGTTACTGTAGATTTAAGTTCAACTAACAAAATGGTTGTTAAAACCAAGCGAGTAATTACAGTACTAAATAAGCAAGGGAACAGAAATATAAATGCTAGTGAGCGATATGATAATAATTCTAAGATTAGAGATATACGAGCTATTGTATATGATAAGTTTGGAAAAGAAATAAAAAAAATACGAAAAAATGACTTCAAAGATGTTAGCGATGTAGATGTACAGACATTGTATTCGGATAGTAGAGAAAAATATTTAGATTACACACCAATTACATACCCTTATACAATTGAGTTTACTAGCGAAACTGTAAGTGGTACTACAGCATTTTTACCGTGGTATTTACCTCTTAATAGTTATTTTTTAAGTGTTGAAAAAAGTTCTTATACACTAAAGTACGAACCAAGTTTAAAAATTAGAATTAAGGAAAAAAACACAGAGAGCATAAACCTGAACAAAGAAGAATCTTCAGGCTTGATTTACTATGCATCTAAAAACATCAATGCTATTAAGCCAGAAGCCCATAGTGAGGCATTCGTGAATATTATTCCAAAAATTTTATTCGCATCAAACGAGTTTTATTATGAAGGAGTTCCAGCTAAAGCCGAAAACTGGGATGAGTTAGGAAAATGGGTTTATGAATATTTATTAAAGGATGTCAACGATTTACCAGCAAGCACTATTTTCAAAGTTAAAAACTTAGTTAAAAACGAGACTGATGATATTGCAAAGGCAAGAAAAATATACCAATTTGTACAAGATAAAACTAGGTATATTAGTGTTCAGGTAGGTGTTGGTGGATGGAAACCTTTTAAGGCTTCAGATGTAGATAGATTAGGCTATGGAGACTGTAAAGGATTGACCAATTATACGATGGCACTATTAAAAACGGTTGGGATTGAAGCAAACTATGCTTTGGTTTATTCCGGAAATTATCAACAGAGTTTTGATGAAGATTTTGCCTTAATGCAAGGGAATCATGTAATTCTTAATCTTCCAATAAAGAATCAAGAAGACATTTGGTTAGAATGTACTAGTCAAATAGCACCTTTTGGTCATTTAGGTGATTTTACAGATGATAGAAATGTGTTAGTTGTATCCTCTAACGGAGGCGAAATAAAACGCACAAAAAAGTATAATATTGAAGAAAATAAGCAAGTCATTAATGGAGAATGTAATATTGATTCAAACGGTAGTATTAATGTTGAAGCAACCATTGTTTCAAAAGGTATGAAGTATGACGATAGGTATTACCTAGACAAATTTTCAAAAAGGGATTTAGAGAAACATTATAAAGATAGATGGAATTACATTAACAATATATCTATTGATAAAACAGAGTTTTTCAATGATAAAGAATCAATTTCATTAAGTGAAGATATAGTATTTCAAGCTAATAATTTTGCAATTATTAGTGGAGAAAATATGTTACTAAATGTTAATGTCTTAAATAAGAGAACATATATTCCAGACAGATATAGAAATAGGAAATTGTCATTAAAAATTATTCGCGGATTTAAAGAAATTGATAACATTAAAATTAATTTACCTTCAGGATATAAACTAGAGTCATTACCAGCAGAAGTTATAACTGAAACCAAATTTGGAAGTTACAAGCAAACAATTGAAAAAAATGGCGAAAACTCACTACTCTACAAAAGAGAGTTTGTACTAAAAGATGGCAAACACCCTAAAGAAGAGTATTCAAATTTTAGAAATTTTTGGAGAGATGTTGTAAGAAAAGATAATTTAAAAGTTTCACTAATAAAAAAACAATAAAATGAAAAAATACATATTGCTTTTATTTTTGAGTACTAGCCTAACTATATATTCGCAAGATTATAAATTTGGAAAAATATCAAAAGATGAGTTGCAAGAAAAATACAATCCTTTAGATTCATCTGCCGAGGCAACTTACTTATATAAATATAGAAAAACGTATTTTGAATATAGAGAAGATGATGGATTTGTTTTAGTGACAGATATTCATGATAGAATAAAAATTTATAATCAAGAAGGTTTTGCGTTTGCTACAAACTCAGTTTTAACCTATAAAAGTGGAGGAGCAAAAGAAAAAATGACTGGGTTAAAAGCCTATACTTATAATTTAATTAATAATAAGATAGAAGATGATAAGCTTAAAAAGGATGCTATTTTTGAAACCGAAGTATCTAAATTTAGAGATGAAGTAAAATTCACGATGCCTAATATTAAAGTAGGTTCAGTGATAGAATATAAGTATAAAATAATTTCTCCATTTTATTCAAATGTGGACGAATTTGTTTTTCAGCACGCTATACCTATAAAGAAACTTGAAGCTGTGTTTTCAGCACCTGAGTATTTTAGTTTTAAATTTAATGTAAAAGGATATTTAGAGGTAAATCCTGTAAATAGTAAAGTATTCGATAAAATAGTATTTAAAAATAAAACTAGAGCAGAACATACGTCTGCTACTCCTACAAAATTTAGCACTTCTACTATAGATTATTCTAATAGCGTTTCAAAATTTAATCTTACAAATATACCTGCATTAAAAGAGGAGTTATACGTTAATAACATAAATAATTATCGTTCATCAGTTAAGTATGAATTATCATATACTCAATTTCCAAATGCTTCAGTAAAATATTATTCTACTTCTTGGGAAGATGTTGTTAAGACTATTTATAAAAGTGACAACTTTGGTAGAGAACTTGAAAAAACTAATTATTTTAAAGATGATATTGATAAACTCTTAGCTAATAATTCCAATCCTCAAGTAAGAATAGGATTAATTTACAATTACTTAAAATCTAAAGTTAAATGGAATGGTTATTATAGTAAATACACTAATAATGGAGTAAGAAAGGCATATATTGACCAAGTAGGAAATGTAGCTGAAATTAACTTAATGTTAACCTCAATGTTAAGATATGCAGGATTAAATGCAAACCCAGTTTTAGTTAGTACTAGAAACAATGGAGTTCCTTTGTTTCCAACTAGAGAAGGTTACAACTATGTTATTTCTTGTGTTGAAATTCCAGATGGAGTCATTTTGTTAGATGCAACAAGTAAATACAGTTCGCCAAACGTTTTACCATTTAGAACTTTGAACTGGGAAGGCAGAATTATTAGAAAAAGTGGTAGTTCAGCACTTATTAATTTATATCCTAAAAATAAGTCTAAAAACACAGTTGCAATGATGGTGAATCTAAATGAGAATGGCGATTTGGATGGGAGTATAAGAACTGTAAAAACCGCTCATCAAGCTATGAGTTACAGAGAATCTTACCTCGAAACTAATAAAGAGCAGTTTTTAGAAATACTGGAAAATAAGTATGATGATATTGAAGTTTCTGATTTTGTCGTAAAAAATGGCACAGATTTGTCTAAGCCTGTTATGGAAACTTATAAGTTTTATTTAGAAAATCAAGCGGATATTATTGCAGATAAAATGTACATTTCACCTATGTTCTTTTTAACAACTACAATAAATCCATTTAAGCTTAAAAAAAGAGATTTTCCTGTAGATTTTGGATATCCCACTACAAACAAATATATGATAAACATCAAATTACCAAAAGGCTATGTTGTAGAGACATTGCCTGAAGCAAAGTCTTTGGCTTTACCTGATAACTTAGGGGAGTTTAAATATATTGTTGCAAATAATGGAGATGTCATTCAATTGACTATAGATTCAACAATCAATGAGCCTATTATTTCATCATTATACTATGATGCTTTAAAGGAATATTTTAAACAATTTATTGAAAAAGAAAATGAACAAATTGTGTTGAAAAAAGCGTAAAATATCACCAACTAAATATTAACTATAATGAAAAAACTAATCCCTTTATTATTTCTAGCAGTAAGTTTTACAATCTCTTCTCAAAATTATAACTACGGAAAAGTATCAAAAGAAGATTTTTCTATAGAAACTAGCTCTGAAGATGATGCAGTAATGTTATATAAAAATAGAAAAACTAATTTCGATTATAACTCAGATGATGGTTGGTTTGTGGAAACAAAAATTCATCAAAGAATAAAAATCAACACCAAAAATGGATTGGATTGGGGAACGCATAGTCGTTTACTATTAAAGTCCGATGGAAATGAAGAAGAGGAAATGAATGTTATAAAAGGCGCTACATATAATCTTGTTGGTGGTAAAGTTGAGAGAACTAAACTAAAAGGTAAAAGTATTTTTGAAGAAAGTGTAAATAACTATCGAAATAAGGTAAGTTTAGCATTTCCAGATGTTAAAGAAGGAAGTATAATTGAGTTTCAGTACACAATTAAATCACCTTTTTTTAATATAAGAGATGTACAAGTACAGTATAGCATTCCAGTTAAAAAAATGGAAGCGAGAGTAGATATTCCTGAATATTTTGTTTTCAGTCAATTTCAAAAAGGATACCATCCTTCGCAATTAGAAAGAACTTCTACTACAAGAAAGATAAATATTGTAAGAAGAGAATCTGTAAGTGGTGGTGCACAAACAGAAGTCGTTAAAAGTAATATGGAATTTCAAGAAAACAGATATGCTGTTTCAGTTTCAGACGTTCCAGCTTTAAAAGGAGAAGAGTATGTAAACAATATTAGCAATTATAGAGCATCCTATATTTTTGAGCTTGCACAGTATAAACCAACCAATGGTCAGCTTCAAAATTTTGCATTAAACTGGGAAGATGTGGTAAGAACTATATCCCAAAGTTCAAGGTTTGGTGTAGAGTTAAAAAAAACAGGATATTTTGAGAAAGATATCGATGCGCTAATAGCATCGGTTTCAGATCCAAATCAAAAGATTTCAACAATATATAATTATGTAAAGTCTAAAGTTAAGTGGAACAGTTACTATGGTAAATACACAAGCGATGGAGTTAGGCGAGCCTACAAAGATCAGGTTGGTAATGTATCCGAAATAAATTTAATGTTAACATCTATGCTCAGGTATGTAGGGTTAAATGCAAACCCAGTTCTAATTAGTACGAGAAGTAATGGTGTTCCTCTTTTTCCAACGTTAGATGGTTATAATTATGTAGTTTGTGGTATAGAAAGTGATAATGGAGTTGTGCTGTTGGATGCGACAAACAAGTATAGCACTTTAAATATTCTTCCATTTAGAGCGCTTAATTGGGAAGGAAGATTGGTTAGAGACGATGGTACTTCGAGTTTAATTAATTTATATCCTAAACAAGCTTCTCAAAAAACAGTATCTGCTATGTTTAAATTGGATGCAAATGGAAATATTGAAGGCTCCCAAAGAACTCTAAAAACTAATCATGAGGCTATGTTGTATCGAGACAACTACATTAATGTAAACAAGGAGCAATATTTAGAAAATCTGGAAAACAGTTTTGAGGAAGTCGAGATTTCAAATTTTGAAGTAAAAAACGAATTGGACTTACTTAAACCTATCATGGAAACTTATAGTTTTAAATCAGAGGGTCAATCTGATATTGTAGCAGATAAAATGTATGTTACACCTTTGTTCTTTTTAGCTGAAAAAGAGAATCCATTTAAAATGGAAACTAGAGATTTTCCAGTAGACTTTGGCTTTCCGTACATTGACAAATACCGAGTTAGTGTTTCTTTTCCAGAAGGCTACGAAATAGAATCGCTACCAGAATCTTCGGCTTACACTTTGCCAGATAATATAGGTAGTTTTAAATATGTTATTACTAAGAGTGCTAATGGAGTTCAAGTACTAATGGATTTGGCAATTAACCAAGCAATCATTTCTGCGGAATATTATGATACTCTTAAAGAGTTTTATAAACAAGCAATTTCTAAACAAGCAGAACAAATAGTACTTAAAAAAATATAAGCATGAACATCCAAAACGCACAAAAAGAAGTAGACAACTGGATTAAAAATCACGGAGTTCGCTATTTTAATGAGTTAACCAACATGGCGCAACTTACCGAAGAGGTTGGAGAAGTGGCACGTATTATTGCTAGACGTTATGGAGAACAAAGCGAAAAAGAAAGCGATAAAAACAAAGACTTAGGCGAAGAATTGGCAGATGTGATGTTTGTAGTGCTTTGTTTAGCTAATCAAACTGGTGTTAACCTTCAAGAAGCGTTTGATAAAAAACTGGATTTAAAAACAAAAAGAGATCATGATAGGCATCATAATAACGAAAAGTTAAAGTAACTTTGCCAAACTCTCAATAGAGTTGTTGTTATGAATATTACCCTTCAAAAATCTAAAATAGCTAAAGAGTCCATAATTAAAATTACAGGCTCTAAGAGTGAGTCCAATCGTTTGTTACTGTTACAAGCATTATATCCTAATATTGAGATATCCAACGTATCAAATTCTGACGATTCTAAGCTCATGCAAAAGGCATTAAGCAGTGACTCAAATACAATAGATATTCATCACGCAGGCACAGCAATGCGATTCCTATCAGCTTATTTTTCGTTACAAGAAGGTAAGGAAGTAACACTCACTGGGTCGTCTAGAATGCAAGAACGACCTATAAAAATTCTTGTTGATGCACTTAGGGATTTAGGAGCCAATATTTCGTATGTAAAAAGCGAAGATTTCCCACCGTTAAAAATTAAAGGCGAAGTATTAAACAAATCTCAAGTGTCTTTGGCTGCAAATGTGAGTAGCCAATATATTTCTGCGCTACTGCTTATAGCTCCTCGTTTAAAAAGTGGTTTAGAATTGACTTTACAAGGAGAAATAACATCAGTGCCATACATTAAAATGACACTCAATTTGTTAGAACAAATAGGTGTGACAGCAAGTTTTATAGATAATATTATTACAGTTGAACCTCTAAGTAAAGTTGCTCATAAAAAACTAATTGTTGAATCCGATTGGTCATCAGTATCATATTTTTATAGTATTGTTGCCTTAAGTGACGTTGGGACTAAAATCGAATTATCTTCATATAAAGAACATAGTTTGCAAGGTGATTCAGTTTTAAGTACTATTTATAAAGACTTCGGGGTAGAAACTAGTTTTAATAAAACCTCTATAACTTTAACCAAGCTAGATAATCAACAAAAACAAGTTTCCTATAACCTAACAAATGCACCAGACATTGCTCAAACAATAGCTGTAACATGTCTAGGTTTAGAAATAAGTTGCCATTTAACAGGCTTGCACACGCTTAAAATAAAAGAGACAGATAGATTAGTCGCTCTAAAAACCGAAATCGAAAAGTTCGGAACTCAAGTAATAATTTCAAATGATAGTTTAACTATCCAAAAAATTAATCCTTTAAAAGAAAATGTAGATGTTGCAACCTATCACGACCATAGAATGGCAATGGCGTTTGCACCACTAGCATTGAGGGTTGGTTTCAATATTCTAGAGGCAGATGTGGTTACTAAATCGTATCCAGATTTTTGGAATGACTTAAAAAGTATTGGGTTTAGCTTCACCGAATTTTAAAATAAAAGCCCAAATACTTGACAACCCCTATTTTGAGATTGTATATTTGCAACTTTCAAAAAAATAAATACTTAATATGAAATTATCACATTTCCATTTCGATCTTCCAGAAGAACTATTAGCCGAATACCCTTCAGAACATCGTGATGAAGCAAAATTAATGGTGCTTAATCGTAAAGATCAAACTATAGAACATAAACTTTTTAAAGATCTTATCGATTATTTTGAGGAAGATGATGTCATGGTTTTGAATAATACTAAAGTGTTTCCTGCAAGATTATTTGGTAACAAAGAAAAAACAGGAGCACGAATAGAAGTATTTTTATTAAGAGAATTAAATCCAGAGCAACGCCTTTGGGATGTATTGGTTGACCCTGCTAGAAAAATACGTATTGGTAACAAACTGTATTTTGGAGAAGATGAAACTTTGGTAGCAGAAGTTATCGATAATACAACATCTAGAGGAAGAACATTACGTTTCTTATATGATGGGTCTTATAGTGAGTTTAGAAGAAAACTAACAGCACTTGGGCAAACACCATTGCCAAAATATATTAAAAGAGATGTTGAGCCAGAAGACGAAGAACGTTACCAAACTATTTTCGCCAAAAACGAAGGTGCCGTAGCAGCTCCAACAGCTGGATTGCACTTTTCAAAGCACTTATTAAAACGTCTTGAAATTAAAGGAATTGATTTTGCCGAAGTAACTTTGCACGTAGGTTTGGGAACTTTTAACCCAGTTGAGGTTGAAGATTTGTCTAAACACAAAATGGATAGTGAAGAAATAAAAATAAATAAAATTGCAACCGATACTATTAATTCAGCCTTAAAAGAAAAAAGGCGTATTTGTGCTGTCGGCACAACAGCAATGAGGACTATAGAAAGTTCGGTGTCTTCAAGCGGAACGTTAAATGAGTATGATGGATGGACCAATAAGTTTATTTTTCCACCTTATGAATTTAGTATCGCAAATTGCATGGTTACTAATTTTCACACACCAAAATCCACGTTGTTAATGATGGTTTCAGCATTTGCTGGACACGATTTTATAAAACGTGCCTATCAAGAAGCAATTAAAGAAGGCTATAAGTTTTATAGCTATGGTGATGCCATGTTAATCATATAAATTTAAATTGAGCCTCGTTTTTCGAGGCTTTTTTGTCTATTCAATGACACAAACAAAAAAAGACATACGTACCTTAACAAAAGAGCAACTTAGAGACTTTTTTGTGAATCAAGGCGATAAAGCATTTAGAGGAAATCAAGTGTATGAATGGTTGTGGCAAAAATCGGTGCATAGTTTTGATGATATGACGAGTATCTCAAAACAAACCAGACAAATGCTTGATGACAACTTTGTAATTAATCACATTGAAGTCGATAATATGCAGCGTAGTAGTGATGGCACTATTAAAAACGCTGTAAGACTGCATGACGGATTAATTGTAGAGTCCGTACTAATTCCAACAAAAACAAGGACAACCGCTTGTGTGTCTAGTCAAGTTGGTTGTAGTCTGGATTGTAAATTTTGCGCAACTGCACGTTTAAAACGTATGCGAAATTTGAATCCAGACGAAATTTACGACCAAGTCGTTGCTATTGATAAAGAAAGTAGGCTATATCACGATAGACCACTTTCAAACATTGTGTTTATGGGAATGGGTGAGCCACTCATGAATTATAACAACGTGCTTAAAGCCATTGATAAAATTACGTCGCCAGAAGGTTTGGGAATGTCACCAAAGCGCATTGTCGTATCTACATCTGGAGTGCCAAAAATGATTAAAAAGATGGCTGACGATGAGGTAAAATTTAAATTAGCAGTCTCATTACATTCCGCTAGAGATTCGGTTCGTACATCTATTATGCCTTTTAATGCCACATTTCCTTTGGCAGATTTAAGAGAAGCGCTAGAATATTGGTACTCAAAAACTAAAAACCCAATTACTTATGAGTATGTGGTTTGGCAAGGCATTAACGATAAAAAAATTGATGTAGATGCTTTAATTAAGTTCTGCAAATTTGCGCCAAGTAAAGTTAATTTAATTGAATACAACCCAATTGATGATGGCGAATTTCAGCAAGCAGATAATGAGGCTATTAATATGTATGTGTCTATGTTAGAACGTAATAATATTACTGTAACCGTAAGGCGTTCACGAGGAAAAGACATTGATGCTGCCTGTGGTCAATTGGCAAATAAATCTTGATTATATTTAACTAAAATATACAGTTAGGTCAACTAATGAAAATTGTAGAGCAGATAAAGCAACCAATAGATTACGAAATGGAACTTTTCGAACAAAAGTTCAGACTTTCCATGTCAAGTAAAGTGGCTCTACTTAATAGAATTACCCATTACATAGTTAATAGAAAAGGAAAGCAAATGCGACCAATGTTCGTTTTTTTAGTTTCCAAAATGGTCAGCAATGGTGAAGTAAGCGAGCGCACGTATCGAGGTGCTTCGGTAATTGAGTTGATTCATACTGCCACATTGGTACACGACGATGTGGTTGACGATAGTAATAGACGACGAGGCTTCTTCTCCATTAATGCACTCTGGAAAAATAAAATAGCGGTCTTAATTGGTGATTATCTCTTGTCAAAAGGATTGTTGTTGTCTATAGATAATAATGATTTTGATTTACTAAAAATTATTTCGGTAGCTGTAAAGGAGATGAGTGAAGGTGAATTGTTACAAATAGAAAAAGCAAGAAAACTAGATATTACCGAAGATGTGTATTATGAAATTATTCGCCAGAAAACAGCAACGCTTATTGCAGCTTGTTGCAGTTTAGGAGCCGCTTCGGTTAAACCAAATTCACCTGAGGTTGATACCATGCGCAAATTTGGTGAACTTATAGGAATGGCGTTTCAAATAAAGGATGATTTGTTTGATTATGGCACTACTAGAATAGGCAAGCCCACAGGAATTGACATTAAGGAACAAAAAATGACCTTACCGTTAATTAATGTGCTTAATAATTGCTCTAAAAAAGAGCATGATTGGTTAATCAATTCCATAAAAAACCATAATAAGAACGCAAAGCGTGTTAAGGAAGTCATTGCTTTTGTAAAAGATCATGGAGGTTTAGACTATGCAGTAACTAAAATGAAGCAGTTTCAAGAAGAAGCCTTACAGTTGTTACAAGACTATCCGGACTCGCCTTATAAAAGTTCACTTGAGTTGATGGTGAATTATGTAATTGACAGAAAAAAATAATTACTTTAATACTTGCGCTGCTTCCCAAACAAACTCTTTAGGGAACTCACCAAAATAACTTATATAATCACCTTTACTGGAAATCACTACAAAACTACTACAAGGATAATGGTGTTTAAAAAACAGATGCTCTATAAATTGGTTTGGGTCTTGTTTCCAGTCTAATAAGCCATCATAATTTTCTAATCCTTTTGAATCTTTGTAAATGTATAAGGGTTTAATTTGTGCGACTTGTTGTAAGCCATCTTCAAGTTGTTTGTACCAGTTTTTTATCCATTCTTTTTTACCAGTTCCACCACTATTGCAAGGGTCTTTGCCAGGATAAAAGATAATAGCAATAGGTTTGTTTGACTCTAATACAGTATTTAAACCAGTTTCTAAAGTCTCAATAAACTTTGGCATATTGTTAAGCGTGCCTCTTCTTTCTCTTGTTGTTAGTTTACGATTTATTGAGTCTATTGTAATTTCTAATAATTTTCCAGTTTTTTTCTTTTTATTAAAATCTTTCTTGCTTATTTCTATATTGTTTTCATCAAAATATTTTGTTGCATTTTTATTGACTTTTGAGGAAGAACACGCACAAAGTAAAAGGTTAAGAATAATTATTTTAAGTAAGCTTTTCAATTTATAAAAGATTGTTTGTTAAATGTGTTTGTTTATAGTTGAAAAACCAAGTTAGCAAAATAGAACTAACTAGAGGAAATTTTGAAGAAATTCCCAAGCAACTAATAGACAAGTAATTGACTGCACATGTCTTAAGTTGGTCATAGTTGCTTATTTACTTTATCAAACCTAAACATAATTTTAAACGAATAATTTTCTTTACTGATTGATAAACCTGTTTTTTATAAACAGAATCACTTTCCATTTCATTTATAATTGAGTTTATGGTTTTAGTTTCATCGATTGGCATTAATAGCATATCGTTACCAGCTTTTGAAGCAAGTAAAGGTGCATTGTCAATTATAGTAACCGCTTTCATTATATTTAAGGCATCGGTAATTACTAACCCTTTAAAGCCTAATTCGTTTTTTAATAAGTCCGTTACTATGTTTCTTGAACAACTTGCAGGCAAGCCTTTGGTGTCATATTTTGGATTATTGATTATGGTAATATGAGCCATCATTATAGAAAGAACTCCAGCCTCTATTAGTGGTGGGTAAACATCCAACTCTTGTAATTCACCATCTATATAAACAGATTTTTTATGAGTATCACCTTTAACTAAACCATGACCCGGAAAATGCTTTGCAGTTGCTATAATTCCTTGTTCTTGTGTTGTTTTAATAAACTGCTTACTTAATTCAATCACTTTTTCTTTATCGCTCCCAAAACTTCTGTTTTTAATAGCTTCATTTTGTGGGCTAATATCGGTGACAGGTGCAAAATTTTGACGAAAACCAATTTCGAGTAAATTATGATTAATAATTCTAGCAATAGAATCAGATTGACTAATTGTTTTAATATCTATTGTATTTATAAGTGGACTAGTTCCCTTAAGCCTACCGTTAAATAGACTAGGCTCTGCATCAATTGAATATAATATTGGTAAATGATTTTTTGAATTAGTTATCGAGTTAATGCTGTCAATTAATTTTTTGTGATTTTCTTTAGATCCTTTTAGAAAAACAATTCCTCCAATTTTGTTTTCTGCAGCTAATTTTAAAATAGCTTTATCAGGTTTACCTAATTCACCTGCTGAAGTTATAATCATTTGAGCTACTCTAGAGGTGTCATTTAACGAATGGAAAATTTCGTCAACTCTATGTTCCATAGTTGAGTCATAATTATAAAAGCTTTGTAATTTATTTGATTGTCCGTTTACAAAACAAAAAGTAATTAGTGTAAAATAGAATGTAACTATTGATTTTATCATTTAGATGTAAATTTGTTTTAATAATTTATACACTACGTCACTGAAGCAAGTTCAGCACGAGTAAACGAAGTTAGTTGTTTTATCTCACAAAATCAATGTTTTACAACTATCAATACTTTCTCTAAATTGCAGTCTTAAAAAATATTTTTAATTGCATACAACCATTTGCATTATTATTGCGTCTATATAGATAGAAGATTAAAATGAATCCATTGAAAGTCATTCAACTTTATAAAAACGAAGCTCAGCTTATAAAAAAAGCGAGTCGAAATAATAGAGAAGCACAGCATACGCTGTACGAATGGCATGCACCAAAAATGCTAAGCGTTTGTCGCTATTATATTAAAGACATACAACACGCCGAAGAAGTAATGCTCAACGGTTTTTTTAAAGTGTTTACAAAGCTTAAAAGCTTTAATAGCAAAGGTAGTTTTGAAGGTTGGATAAGACGTATTATGGTAAACGAAGCCATATCGTTTTTACGCTCAAAAAAGAATGTTGAGTTTAGTACAGACGACACAGTGTTTCCAGAAACTGCCACTAATAATATAAAAACGGAGATAGATGTTGCCGAGATTCAGCAACTAATAGATAATCTCCCTGAGGGTTACCGAATGGTATTTGTAATGTATGCCATTGAAGGATATAAACATAGCGAAATAGCAACAATGCTAGGTATTAACGAAGGCACATCTAAATCGCAATTATTTAAAGCACGACAGCTTTTACAACAACAACTAGCAAACCTTAATAAAGTAAATCATGGCACCAATGAAATATGAAGAACAGTTAAAAGATAAACTGGAAGAGCGTACCATAAAACCAAGCCCTGAAGCTTGGCAAAAACTAAGTGATACACTTGATGCCAGTCAATCAAAAAAGAGCAATAAAGGCTTTTGGTATTTGGGTATTGCTGCAAGTATTGTAGGGGTTTTATTAATTACAAATGTATTTTTTAATAATGACAACGCTAATGGTGTTGAACCAACTATAGTTGATGTTGAAAAAACAAATTCTAAGTCGATTGATAATGATAATAATACAGAAGAGAATATTGCTAAAGAAAAAGAAGTGTTTTCTAATGATGATGAAGTATTAGCTTCTGAAAATAACTCTAAAAACAATGAGGTGGAAACACCAAAAAAGCAACCGACCCAAAAATCAGTATTAAAACAAAAAATAGTAAAAGAGCAGCTTAAGTTAATTCCAAATAAGACTGTAGAAACCGTTGTTGCTAGTAATGTTAAAGAAGAAATTAAAGAAGAAACTGCTAAAAAATTAAGTTTCAAAGACCAAAAAGCACTAGACGTTGTGGTTCAAATACAAACCATGCAAAAAACAAAAGAAGTAACTGATGCCGAAATAGATGCGTTGCTAAATGCAGCACAACAAGAAATTACTTTTAAAAGACTATACAACGAAAACACCAAAAGCGTAGATGCAAACGCATTACTGCTAAGTGTAGAAGAAGATATCGAGGAGCAATCTTTTAGAACCCGAGTTTTCGAAATGTTAAAAGCAGGTTACGGTGAGGTAAAAACAATTGTAGCCGAAAGAAATAATTAAAAAATCATCAAATCAAATCAATTAAAAAACGAACAGTTATGCAAACAATAACAAAGTATCTAATAATCTTTATGCTAAGTTTTAGCATTCAAATAGTGAACGCCCAAGAGCCAGCAACAAAAGAAGAAAGCATAGAAATGCTTGTCAAGCTTAAAAAAACAATTGAAGAAGAAGAACGAGAGGCGTTAAAAACCAAAGTTGAAGCGATTAATCAGCGCTTAGACAAAGGTGATATAACACAGACAGAAGCAAAGAGACTTAAAAAAGAAGCAGCACAAAAGCATGCACTCAACATTGAAAATAGAATTGCCATTATTGATAATAAAATTGAACTTTTAAAAAGAAATGGATATGTGTCTAAAGAACCTTCTGAAGGTGATGATGAATTTATTTTTAGTATTGGAGATAAAAACGATGGTGATGGGTTTATCTACTTTGGGAAAAGGCGTCACAATAAGCCAAGAAAATACGACAGACGAACGTCTAGCGATATGGTGTTAGCTTTCGGATTAAACAACGCTATCATTGATGGAGAAAATTTTGACGATACACCATACAAAATCGGTGGTTCACGTTTTTTCGAAATTGGTTGGGCATGGAAAACACGTGTCTTTGAAAATTCAAATTTTTTAAGAATAAAATATGGGTATTCGTTTCAAATAAACGGATTGAAACCTAAAGACAATATGTATTTCACTCAAAATGGTAACGAAACCATGTTAGAAGAATTTTCTTCAGAATTAAAGAAATCTAAATTATCAATCACCAATTTAGTATTTCCAGTGCATTTTGAGTTTGGGCCTTCTAAACGTATAGATAGAGACGATTATTTTAGATACACCACAAGTAACCAGTTTAAAATAGGTATTGGTGGTTACGCAGGGTTTAATATTGGTACTAGACAAAAATTAAAATACTCAGTAGATGGTGACAAGGTAAAAGACAAAATGAAAAAAAGCTTTAATGCCACAAGTTTGGTGTATGGTTTAAGCGGTTATATTGCATTTGACGATACTGCCATTTATGTAAAATACGATATGTCACCAATATTTAAAGACCAAGCTGTTAAGCAAAATAATATTTCACTTGGTTTGAGATTCGATATGGATTAAAGACTAATACTTACTTGTTTTTATTTAAAAGGGTTCAGCTATATTCTAGTCTGAACCCTTTTTTTGTTTATAAATTAAAAAGTCTAACTTTTTAATACAGTTGTATTATATTACATTTACAATCTCATTCCTGCGAAGGCAGGAATCTATTTCTAAAGTAATATTTTGATATCAAAATCGACCATAGATAAAGTGTTTGAAACTGCTCGTGTAGAGGAAGTTATTGGCGATTTTGTAAACTTAAAAAAATCTGGAAGTAATTTTAAAGGCTTGAGTCCTTTTAGTGAAGAGCGTTCGCCAAGTTTTATGGTGTCTCCAGTAAAACAAATCTGGAAAGATTTTTCTAGCGGAAAAGGAGGGACTGTCGTGTCTTTTTTAATGGAACACGAACATTTTACCTACCCTGAAGCCATAAAGTATTTAGCCAAAAAATATAATATTGAGATAGAGGAGACCGAACAAACCAACGAAGAAAAAGCCGAAGCTAGCGAACGTGAAAGTATGTATTTGGTAAGTGAATTTGCCAATACGTATTTTCAAAATATTATGCATAAAACCGATATCGGAAAATCTATTGGTTTAAGCTATTTTAAAGAACGTGGATTTACCGATGAGACTATTAAAAAATTCCAATTAGGATACTCTTTAGATGAATGGCAAGCCTTTACAGATGAAGCCATAAAAAAAGGCTATCTGCTTGAATATTTAGAAAAAACAGGACTTACCATAGTTAAGGAAGAGAAGCAATTCGACCGCTTTAAAGGCCGAGTCATGTTTCCAATACATAGTATGTCTGGTCGTGTTTTAGGATTTGGCGGACGTATTTTAGGAACTAATAAAAAAGCAGCTAAATACTTAAACTCACCTGAAAGTGACATCTATCATAAAAGTAAGGTGTTGTATGGTATTTATTATGCCAAACAAAGCATCGCCAAAGAAGATAATTGTTATTTGGTAGAAGGTTATACTGATGTGATTCAGTTTTTTCAAAAAGGGATTACCAATGTGGTGTCCTCATCTGGAACTGCTTTAACATCTGAGCAAATTAGATTAGTTAACCGTCTTACAAAAAAAATTACGGTATTATTTGATGGTGACGCTGCAGGAATTAGAGCCTCGTTACGAGGAATAGATTTAATTCTGGAACAAGGCATGAACGTGAAGGTGTGTACTTTTCCAGATGGCGAAGATCCAGACAGTTTTGCCAAACAAAACACCCATGAAGAGTTAGCACATTATTTAAAAAACAACGCTAAGGATTTTATTGCTTATAAAGCCTCTTTGCTTATGGAAGAAGCAAAGAATGACCCTGTTAAAAAGGCTGCTTTAATTAGGGATATGGTGACAAGTATTTCTAAAATTCCAGACCGTATTCAAAAAGAAATCTACGTGCAAGAGTGCGCGAGGATTATGGATATTAGTGAGGAAGTGCTGTTTAGCACCTTGGCGCAAATGGGTAAAAAAGAACTTCAAGAAGCTAGTAAAGCTCAAAAAAAGGAACAAAAAGCATTTGAAGTTGTAAAACCAAAAATAGCTGCCAAAAAAGTTGATGTTCAATACGAATTAGAAAGTAAAATTATAGAAGCCTTGTTGCTTTATGGCAATAGAACTGAAGAGTTTGAAGATTTGGTTTTAAAAGAAAATGATGAGGGCGATTTAGACCTAGAACCAGTTGTGCACCAAGCAAAAGTGTTTGAGAAAATCTATTTAGACCTACAGGAAGATGAAATGGAATTTTCTAACGAGAATTTTAGAGAATTGTATTATGTATTGATAGATACTCTAAACCAAGATACAGAGTTTGCTTTAGAGAGTTTTGTAAACAAAGTTGAGCCACATATTGCAAGCGAAATCACACATATTTTAATGAATGATGAGCGTTATAATTTACATGACTGGGAAAGCAAAAATATTTTCCCAAAATCTAAAACTCATAGTATTGCACAACTCGTTAGCGAAACCATTTTAAGTTTACGCTGTCATTTAATAGACCAAAAGGTTGGCGTTTTTAAACAAGAAACCCTGGAGAATCCTGCAAATTCTAAATCGGTTTTAGAAGATGTTATGAATTACTCTAATTTAAAAATGTTGTTATCCCGAAAATTAAATCGCGTACTGTAATCAGCCTACATCCAAATGCCTTGCTTGATTTACCAAATCCACCAAATTCGTTACATTTAGTTTTTTCATTAATCGCGCTTTGTACGTACTTACGGTTTTTTCGTTAATGTCCAGTTCTTTAGCAATTTCTTTGTTACGCCTACCAGAAGACAATAGTTTTAGCACTTCCACTTCTCGAGTAGAGAGTTTTTTGTAAAGCCTACTAGGTTTGTTACCGCGTTCGTCAAAAGCCAAACGTTGTGCCAAATTGTTACTAATGTAAATACCACCATTGTATACTTTTAAAATAGCATCTTTAATGGTTTGTGTACTCACGGTTTTAGTTAAATACCCAGAAGCACCAGCTTTTATGGTACTAACCGCATAAATTTCTTCGGGATGAATACTGAACATGATAACTTTTACATCGTTGTATTCCTTTTTTAGTGTTCTTAGAGCTGTAATTCCATTAAGCTCAGGTAAATCAATTTCAGAGAGAACCACATCTACACTGTGATTACCCACAAAATCAAATAGTTCTTTTCCGGTAGTGACACTACCGACTACTTGAATGTCTGGTGAACTGTCAAAAAGCATTTTTAAGCCAGTTCTAATGATAGGATGATGATCTGCAACCAATACCTTAATCATGATTTAGTGTTTTATTAATTAGTAATTAGGGAAACATAAACTTAAATAAGATTAAGTTTATTTTCAGAATGGAGAGTCAATAAAGTTACAAAAAAAAGTGTTACGTTAACATTTTTATTTTTATTCCACTTATCTACTTCAAATTTTGTGGAATTTCACAAATAGGAATAGGTATCATTTTATGCTTATTGGCAGAATTATAACGTTTGTAAATGTTGAATACTTCCTTTTCACGACCTGAAAAATCTTCGGCAGTTTTACCTTCATTATCCATTGCCATAGCCCATTCCAGCTCATCATAATTAGCACCAATTTGGTCTTCATCGCTTCGTGCATCACCAAATAAGCCATCACTTGGTGCCGCTTTCATAATAGATGTTGGCACGTTTAAATACTCACCAATTTTATACACTTCAGATTTTACTAAATCGGCAATAGGACTTAAATCCACACCACCATCTCCATATTTAGTGTAAAACCCAACACCAAAATCTTCGACTTTATTTCCAGTGCCTGCAACCAATAAGCCTAACAACCCTGCATGATAGTAAAGGGTTGTCATTCGTAATCTAGCTCTAGTGTTAGCCAAAGCCATATCTACGGTTGCTTGTTTTCCTTCTAGGGAGACTTCGGTCTTAAACTCTTCAAAAACAGGTGTTAAATCTGCTATAATACTAGCTACATTTGGGTAGCGTTCTTTTAATTGAGCAATATGTTCTTGTCCTCTGCTAACATGACTTTTAGCTTGGTGTATAGGCATTTCTACACACAAAACATCTAAACCGGTTTCCGCACAAAGTGTAGATGTGACTGCCGAATCTATGCCTCCAGAAATGCCTATAACAAATCCATTCACTCTAGCATTTTCAGCATAATCCTTAAGCCATTTTACAATATATTGGGTTACTTTTTCGGTGTTCATTTGCTAAGGTTTTTTGTGTAAAGAATAGTACCTTTGCCAACAAAAATAAACCAATAGAATAATTAATAAAAATTAATGGCGTTTAAGTTTGATATCCTTAGTCTTATGAAAAGATTTTACATTTTAACACTTGTTGCACTGGTTTTTATGTCTTGTGGCAACGAATCTAAAGTTGAAAAAGAGATTGCAGCCATAGATGTTGACCTTGATGTTGAAAGGTTTGATAGATTATTTGCCAATGCCGATGAAGCATCGTTACCAGATTTAAAGCAAGCCTATCCTTTTATGTTTTCAAAACGCTATAACGATTCGGTTTGGATTAATAGAATACAAGACACGCTTCAACAACAATTAAACAATGAGGTTGATAAAATTCATGGTGATTTTAAAGACACCGAAGATGATATATATCGTTTTTATCAACACATAGTATATTATTTTAAAGAGTTTAGAACACCAAGAGTAATCACTGTTACCAATGATGTTGATTATAGAAACAAAGTTATTGTAACCGATTCTATTGCTCTAGTTGCATTGGATACTTATTTAGGTGCAAATCATGATTTTTACTATGATATTTATGATTACATAAAGCTGAATATGGACAAAGACCAAATAGTTCCAGACTTAGCTTTTAGTTATGCCGAAAAGGTTATTTATCAACCAAAACGAAAAACATTATTGGATGAAATGATATATTTTGGGAAGACATTGTATTTTAAAGATATGATGCTCCCAGAAACTCCTGATGAAATAAAAATAGGCTATACAAAACAACAATTGCAATGGGCAAGCCTTAACGAAGCCAATATTTGGCAACACTTTGTGGAAAACGAACTCTTGTTTAGTACCGATAATAAACTGCCTGCAAGATTTATTAATCCAGCACCTTTTTCAAAGTTTAATTTAGAATTGGATGGAGAATCTCCTGGTCGTTTAGGGCAATTTATAGGTTGGCAAATCGTACGAGCTTATGCCGATAAAGCAGATGCCTCACTTCAGGAGGTATTACGCACAAGTGCTGAAGATATTTTTAATAACGCAACATACAAACCAAGAAAATAATGGCACATACACATACATCTAAAATTGAGTTGAATGTAGAATTGGACGACAATAGAATCCCTGAAAAACTCTCTTGGACTGCACAAGACGGAGGTATTACCAATGAAGAGGCAAAAGCTATGATGCTTTCGGTTTGGGATAGTAAAAATCAAGAATCTTTACGTATAGATTTGTGGACTAAAGATATGCCTGTGGACGAAATGAAATTGTTTTTTCATCAAACCTTGGTAAGTATGAGCGATACGTTTAATCGTGCGACTCAAGACGAAAAAATGACAGCTACCATGAAAGATTTTTGCGATTATTTTGCTGAGAAGTTAGAGTTGAAGAAGTAGAGAGGTTCACGTTAACTCCTTTTATATTAGAGTTCTTCGTTGTAAAGTGTTTTTTGTTTCGTTTTCAAATTCCGCTTTCAGGTTATTTATTTTTCTTTTGTTTTCAAACCAATGAAAAGGTGAAGGACTTGAATTTAGTCCAAATGATATGCAATTCAAAAGGACATCAGTTCCGTCATAAATTATTGTCAATTGTTTTCCCCAATCAAATCCGCTAGATTCTTTCCAAGTAAGATTTAAAATTGTTATTTGCTGGTTACTTGAATAAATATTCCAATTATTGTTCTTTGCAATTTTTTTAATCAAAGATGTGTTTTGCCCTCTGGATAGGCCTTTGATGCGTTTCAACGTATATAAATTCATAATAGAGTAGATGAGCAAAAAACTAAAAGTTAATGATAAAATCAATAAAATTAATGACATTCCAATTGGCTCATTTTTGGTCAAATCTGAATTAAATTCCATAAAGCTGATAAAAGGAAAAGCAATTACAAGCATTCCATAAACAAAATATTCGGCAATTCGTTCAAGAAGCCATTGTTTAAAAACCAACTTTTCAGTTTGTTTTGATTTTGGTATGTCAATTTGATTTATCAATTTATTTTAATTTTTTCCAATTAGGAATTCCTTTTCGTTTATATTTTTCTACTGCATCATTCCAGTAATCTATCATGGTTTTATTAATGTTTTGTCATTCCTGCGAAAGCAGGAATCCATTTGGTAATTGAAACAACAAAGTGGATTCCGCATCAAGTGCGGAATGACAAATGGTTTTATTTTTTCAATAAGGTCGTATTCATGCCATTGTTGGTGTTTTCCACCAACAATTTATTATTTAATCACTTTTGATGGAAAACACCAAAAGTGGCATAATATTCCAACCAATTTAGAGGTTTATCCAGTTTATGGTTATTAAATTCTAAATGAATAACTCTTCTTTTCTTTCCGTTTGTTGTTCTGTTCGATGCATGCAAGGTCAAAGGTTTCATCAACATTGCTCCACCTTTTTTTACTTCACAAACAACTTCGTTATCAATATTCCATTCTTCTGAGTCGGTACGAATTATTCCTTTTAAATGTGATTTAGGAATTACTTTTAGCGCTCCATTATCTTTGTTTGTGTCATCTAAATGAATTCGAATCGTAATTGTGTCTTGTAATATTTTAATCGGAGGTTGAACACCGTATTGTCCTTTTTTAAAAGTCCAATTCACATAATTTTCCAAATTAGCCTTTTTGTCTACCGAAATACTTAAATCTTGGTGATATGCAACAAACCAATTCGATTCGCTAGGTTTATCAAAATAAATAGCTTTTGTTAAAAAGCAATTTGATTGAAAAAGGTTAGAAATTAATTCGGTAAGCTTTTTGTTAAATAACAGCTTGCTTAATTCTGGAACATTTTCAACTAGTTGCCTAATTGCAAATAAATCTTTGGTTTTTAAAAACGAACTTTCGTTTTGTTCAGCATGTTTCAAACAGCCTAAAATTTGGTTTATTTCACTTTCTGAATATACATTAGCTAAAATAGAATATCCATTTTCTTCAAGCTCTATTTTGTTTCTTGTATAGTCCATTATAACATTTAATGCCAGTGTTCGTATTTTCACTAATAGCGGCGAAATTGTTTGTTAGTTATTAATTTTATTTAGTTTTCTACTCTTAGATTTTTCTATTATAAAATTTCCAATTCTAATTATCATGAGAATGACCACGACAACTGCTAAAAACCAAGCAGTATTATAGATACCTGATTTAAAATTTTTGATTGGAATTAATTCAGAAAATTCTGTGCCCAAAATTATTATAGCTAAAAATATTCTGATTAAGTTTTTAATCCAACACGGTTTCGTTATCATCTCATAAACTCCAATTATTAGTACAAACAAAAAAAGGGTGTCATATTGAATAACTAAACTTACAACAGAATCTAATTCAGGATTTAATTTTTTCCACTCTTGAAGCTCATAATAATCTTTGATAGATAGTGCTAGTTGGATAAGAATTACAATGATGGAAAAAAGAGGTTTATATAATTTTAGATTATCAGTCTTCATCGGTTTATTATCTTCAATAGGTTACTCTGGCAACAAAGCCCTACCGCTCAACTCAGTCGCCAAATTCTCATTATCCCTTACCAACTTCCCATTAACCAAAACTTTATCAAATCCTCTAGATAGTTGATGCGGATTTACATAATCTGCAGGTGCTTGTACATTTTTAGGATTAAAAATAATGATATCAGCTTTGTAGCCTTCTTTTAAAAGTCCTCTGTTTTTTAGCTTTAAAATGTCAGCAGCATAACCTGTCATTTTTTGTACTGCTTGTTCTAAAGTTAGTAAGCTATCTTGCACCACGTAGCTTTCAATAATTTTTGCAAACGTGCCATGACCACGAGGGTGATGTCCAGTTTTACTACCATCAGAACAAATACCAACAAGGTCATCTTGCACCAAAGTTTCTTGCAATTCTTTATCCATTACAAAATACGCACCAGACGACCCTTGAGGTCCTAAATCTTCAATTAAAAATTTTTCAAAAGGCTTGTTTTTTTCTTTGGCAGCTTCGGCTAAAGTTTTTCCAGTATAAGGTGCTGAACCCAACAAAGTAGCTTCGGGACCATTACGTAAATTCACTTTGTTTCTAATAAAAGTTTCTAGTTCCTCTCTTCGGTCTCTTTTTGCTATTTCAAATTGCTGAGGTGTTTTAGACCATTCAGGAAATACAATGGAGATACCTGTGTAACTTGCCATATAAGGGTACAAATCGGCAGATAGTTGTATGCCAGATTTTCTAATGTGCTTAATGGTGTCTAATATTTGGTGAGCACGTTCTTTTCCTTTGCCATACACCGATTTTAAGTGCGCAATATGAACACGTGCATGTTTCCCTTGAGCAGCTAACTCTTTAATGGACGCTATTAGGGCTTCGTCATCTTCATTTCGCATGTGGCTCATAATAAGTTTGTCTTGTTCGCCAACTACTTCAGCTAAAGCCAATAACTCGTTTTCTTTGGCGAATAGCCCTGGTGTATATTCTAAACCTGTAGAGAGTCCGTAAGTGTATTTAAGTTGTTGTCGCAACAAACTTTTTAAGCTGTCTAGCTCAGTTGGAGTGATATCACTTTTATTGCCTATTCCAGCAAGGTGTCGTAATGTGCCATGACCTACAAATTCGATAATGTTAACGCCTAAATTTTGTTCGTTAACCTCGTCTAAATAGGATTTTAAGTTTTTAGTGCTAACACTAGAACCATCTTGTCCTAAGGCAATCGTTGTGACACCCATTGCTAAAAAATTTTCGAAATCTGGAGTTTTTAGCGGATTGCCATGTGCATGTAAATCAATAAATCCAGGGCTTACAAAATTGCCTTTAGCGTCAATGGTTTTACCAATTTTTAAATTAGGATTTGTTAGATTACCTATATAAGTAAGGGTGTCGTTATTAATGTAGATATTGGCCTTATATGCTTCTTTATCTGTGCCGTCTAAAATAGTTCCGTTAATAATTGCGATATCAACCGAGGTGATTTTAGGTTCAGTTACTTTAGTGTCTTCAGTATTTTTACTTTCATTGCATGAGGTAATTAATATGAAGCAAATGAGAAGCGTGAAACGTTGGATAAAATAATTCATAGTGTTAATTTTCTTGATAAGCTTTCCATTTCTCCGCAAAAGTTTCATTAATGAGCCATGAAGCTTGTTCAACAGAATTAGGAAACTCATCAAAACTAAAAATATTTCTTGTTGAATTATCTCCTAGCCATCCAGAATTTTCAGGAATAGCGTTAAGAGCATCTGTTTCGGTAGAAAGTCTTTTATCTAGTGCTATTGAAAAAAAGGCTCTGGTTAATCGCCATGATGTAAATAAACCTCCAAAATGGTCCATATCTGGTTCAATAGCTAGACTATATAGACCACCTTCAGCGCGTTTTGAAAAAACAACGTCTGTCATTCGTTGATTTCTTGAAGGCTCATCGTTTTCGCCCAATAACATCAACCCTGGAATATGATTATTGGAACTAGATGTTGTGTCAATTCCACCACCACGAATATTTACGAAAGCAATAACACGCTCTGGTTTAAAATGCGAAAAATTATAACTAAAAACACCACCAGCGGAATATCCTTTGAGCAATAAAGGCAGTTTGCCAACATCAGGAATATTATTTTTATACGTAATTGTATCTAGTGCTTTGATTAATGCATTGCCGCTTCCTTGTTCTGGGTCTGCATAGTTGCCTCCTCGTAAAGTTACTCCCATAAGTGCTACCTTTTCATCTGTAGCATACGTTTTCCATTCATCTAAGGTAATATCACCAAAAGAGCTACCATTATGAAAGCTTAATATGACTAATACTGCTCGTACATCATCATTATTTTCTGGAAGCCATAATCTGAATTTTGCTTCGTCGAAGTCAAAAGAAGTTTTTGAGAATACACTAAATGTCCAATCATCTAGAAACTCTCCAACTGGTTTAACTTCTTTGGGAGCATCTGATGGTTTTTTGTCAAGTGCATCAAAACTACATGCCGTTATTGATAGGGTAACAATAATGATAATTGGAAAGTGTTTTTTCATACCTATATAGTGAAACAACTAATAGCAATCTAATATACATATTTATTCAAGCAATATTTTGATTATCTTTAAACAAACACCAACCACGATGAAAAAAAGAGATTTTATTAAAAAAATATCACTAGCCACATTAGCAACACCTTTGTATGGAAGCGTGCTTAGTTCTTGTTTAGGAGAAGTAGCATCAACACCTGCTACGGAGTTGGCATCAAACGAAGATTTTTGGCTAAAAGTAAGAAGCGATTACAAACTGAAACAAGATTATATCAATTTAGAAAGTGGTTATTACAATATTATTCCAACGCCAACTTTAGATGCGCTTCATAAGCATATTAACATGGTTAATTATGAAGGCTCTTATTATATGCGTAACAAACGAGTAAAAGACAAGAAACGGATGGCAGCAAAACTAGCAGCTATTATTAAAAGTCCAACTAAAAATGTTGCAATTACCAGAAATACTACAGAATCTTTAGATTTAGTTATAAAAGGAATGGACTGGAAAGCTGGAGACGAAGCTGTGTATGCGATGCAAGATTATGGAGCAATGAGAATGATGTTCGAGCAAGTTGCAAACCGATTTGGAACTATAAATAAAGTGGTTTCAATCCCTAATCATCCAAAATCTGATGAAGAAATAGTTGAAATTTATGCTAATGCCATTACACCAAAAACAAAATTGTTAATGGTTTGTCACATGATTAACATTACAGGGCATATTTTACCTATTAAAAAGATTTGCCAAATGGGACATAGCAAAGGCGTTAAAGTTATGGTTGATGGTGCACACTGTGTTGGTCATTTTGAATTTGATATTAACGATTTGGAATGTGATTATTATGGGTCTAGTTTACACAAGTGGTTATCTGTTCCGCTAGGTACAGGATTGTTGTATGTTGCCGATGAACACATAGATAACACGTGGCCTATTTTTGCTTCGCATACAAAAGAAGAAGGAAATATAGCCAAGTTAAACCATACAGGAACAAATCCTGTATATCATGATTTATCGATAGAAAATGCCATTGACTATTACAATATGTTAGGTGGTGCTAGAAAAGAAGCAAGGTTGAGATATTTACAAGAATATTGGACTAAACAGGTTAGAGATTTACCTAAAATTATTTTAAACACGCCTAAAGAATCCCATAAAGCATGTGGTATTGCAAACGTGGGAATTGAAGGTATTAAGCCTAATGATTTAGCCAAAAGATTAATGGATGAATATAAAATCTTTACTGTAGGTATTAATGGTAAAGTTGTAAAAGGATGCAGAATTACACCAAATGTATTTACTACAATTGAAGAATTAGATGTGTTTGTGGCTGCTTTAAAAGAAATGGCAGCCTAATTTACCATTCGTTAATTCTGTTGGAGTCCAATTTTATAAACACAAATAGTAAAATTGTAAAGCCCCAAAGACTAGAACCACCATAACTAAAGAAAGGCAGTGGAATTCCAATGGTTGGGATTAAACCCATGACCATTCCTATATTAATCATAAAATGTAAAAACAAAATAGAGGCAACGCTGTAACCGTAAATACGACTAAATTGCGATTTTTGTAATTCGGCTAGATGTAATATTCTAATAAGAAGCAGCACAAATAATACTACCACAAAACTACTTCCTAAGAAACCCCATTCTTCACCAACAGTACTAAAAATATAATCGGTGTCTTGTTCAGGTACAAATTTACCAATAGTACGTGTGCCTTCCATAAAACCTTTACCAGTAATACCACCTGAGCTTATAGCTTTTTCAGATTCGTTTAGATTATATAAGATGGTGCGCTTCATTTGCTCCAACTTTTCAGGGTCTTTTTCTAAGCGCAACCAAAGACTAATTCTATCTTGTTGATGAGGTTGCAAAATATTATTATAGAAAAGATGAACACCAAAACTAAACACTATACAGACTAACGAAATAAATATTGGCTGAAGGATGCTGCCTTTTTTCTTCTTTAGGAAAAAGTGATGTGTGAATAATAAAACCACAACTATTATAGCTGTGATTAATACCGAAAACTTTAATGCCGAAACTGATAATAAAATAATACTGAGTAGTAATAGTAAATATATTTGCGGAATACCTTCACGATAAAACACAAAAAAGAAGGCTGCATACACAATAGTACTTCCAGCATCATTTTGAAGCAAAATTAAAAATGCTGGTACAAATATTAATAAGGCTGTTTTTAGTTGGTCTTTTAAATTTTTAATATTTGTTTGTAAATCGCTTATGTATTTAGCCACAGCTAGGGCTGTAGCAAATTTGGCAAATTCACTAGGTTGCAATGTAAAGCCACCAATAGCATACCATGATGTTGCTCCGTTAATATTTTTACCAAGTATAAATAATCCAATAAGAGAGAGCATGGAAGCTAGGTATATTACGCTTGCAAATCTTTCATAGAACTTGGCTTCTATAGATAATATTAAAATAATTAAGACAAATGTAAATATGATAAAGACTAATTGTTTACCATAACGTTGACTCATATCAAAGTACGAAGTTATGTCGCCTGAAGAAGATGCCGAAACAATGTTAAGCCAACCAAAACCAACCAATAGTAGAAAAAGCAGAATGGTTATCCAATCGAATTTAAAATTTCGAGTACGGTTTAAACTCATTATTCTTCTATTTGAGTTTGTTCACTTTCTATTTTTTTTAGACGCTCATACTCTTTAACTGTCATTAATCCAGAATTAGCGTTTATTCTAAAAGGCTTGCCAGATGTAGGCTTTTCGTATTCATGCTCTAAAGTATAATCCATGACCCAATTTTCTAAATCGGTTCGCGAAATATCACCTTTAATGTATTTTTCTATCATTAAGCTAGCAATTCTTCCTGCAAAGCGAGCACCATAATACCCATTTTCCACTAGTATAGCTAATGCTATTTTAGGATTGTCTTTAGGTGCAAAAGCTACAAATATAGAATGGTCTGTAAGTTGTGTTTTTACGCCATCAATTACCGTAAAGTTTTCGGCAGTACCAGTTTTTCCACAAATTTCAATGCCTGGAACTTGTAAAAAATTTGCTGTCCCACCAGATTTGTCATAAACATCAAACAACCCTTGAATTACAGGTTCAAAATGTCGCTTATCAATGGTGGTTTCATGTTTTGTGGTGAATTTATCATCAATAGGTTGTCCTTCGATTGATTTTATAATATGAGGTGTATAATAATGACCTCTATTGGCGATAGTTGCCATCATATTGGCTAGTTGAATAGGCGTCACTAACACTTCTCCTTGTCCAATGGAATTGGAGATGTTGGTTGTTGCTCGCCACCTAAAATCGGGATACATTTTATCATAATAAGCACCATCTGGAATATTTCCTTTTTTTCCTATTGCTAAATCATAACCCAAATAATCTCCCAGTCCAAAACTTTTAATATGGCTACTCCAAACATCCATGGCATGTGATGCATCGTCATATTTATCAATGGTTTTTCTATAAACTGTCGCAAAATAGGAGTTACAAGATTCCGAAATTCCATTAAATAAATTCCGTGTTCCAGTTCCGCAATGACACCCCATAGGTCGTCTACCGCCATAATTATAAGCACCTGAACATCTCACCGAAAATTTTTCGTCAATAACACCTTCCTGTAAGGCAGTTAGAGCTACTAGCGCTTTAAATGGTGACCCTGGTTCGTGCATTCGTAATAAGCCTTTGTCAATTAACGGTAAGTGAATGGAGTCGTTACGTAGCTTTACATAATTGCCTGAACGCTCTCGTCCAACCATTAAATTTGGATTATAGGAAGGTGCCGATACCAAACTTAAAATCTCACCACTACTAGGTTCAATAGCTACAATACCACCAACTTTATTTTGCATGAGCATTTCGCCATAAGCCTGTAATTTAGCATCAATTGAGACTGTAATGTCCTTTCCTGGTGTTGGAATGGTGTCTTGTTTTCCACCATCAAAAGGCCCAATGTCTCTGTTAAATCTATTTTTTTGAATAAATTTCACGCCTTTGACACCTCTAAGTACATTTTCGTATGATTTTTCTATGCCTTGTTTTCCAATGAGGTCTCCCATTTGGTAAAAACCATCAGTATCAATTTCGCCTTGGTTGGCTTCGGCAATAAACCCTAATACATTAGCGCCTATGGTTGTTTGGTAATCTCTTAACGAACGTTTTTGAATATAAAACCCTTTGTATTTCCACATTTTTTCTTGAAGAACCGCATAATCGTTTTTGGATAATTGTGGTACAAAAGGCGATGGTAATCTAGGGGAATAATTTGTTGCTCTACTAAATTTCTTTTTAAAATCGTCTTTGCTTATTTTTAATAACGAGCAAAACTCCAACGTATCCAATGGCTCAACTTCTCGAGGAATAATCATCACATCATAAGATGGTTGATTGGCTACTAATAGTTCACCATTTCTGTCATAGACATAACCCCTTTTAGGATAGTAAAACACCTTTCTTATCGCATTGTCTTCGTAAATATTATATGCTTTGCCAGTATATACCTGAAGATAGAAGAGTCTTGCAATGAAAGTGATGCCTACTAAAACAATTATTGAAAAGAGTAATAGTTTTCTCATTTAGTTTTTCTACTGAATAAAACGGTTATTAAAATACAAAGTATTAAAGTAAATATACTAGAGAATAACGCCTTTTTTAAGATTAAAATTATTTTTGAGATGTTAAAAATTTCTAAGCTAAATAAAAGCAAATGATGTATAAGAATAATGATTAAAAAATAGGTTAATCGTTGCCCTACATCTGTATTACTAAACTTTACCGTTTGATGCTCATAAATTGCCCCAAAAGAAAACTTTAAAACAACAGGGCGTATGTATGCTATTGTGACACTTGCCGCAGCATGAATACCTCCAGAATCTGAAAACATATCGACCGTTAAACCCAATAAAAATGCTAGAAAAACAAATAATAAGCGATTGTTTTTAATAGGAAATAAAATGATGAATAAGATATACACATACGGATTTATATATCCTAAAAAATTAATGTGATTAAGCACTAAAACCTGTACCAAAACCAATGCTATAAAGCGAGCGATATTTGTGGTTATGGCATTATTCATCTAAGTTGTTCAAATTAGATATCTCGGTAGCATCAAGATTTTCAATGATATAGACATGGCCAATATTGGTCATATCGTTAAATAATTCTACGTCAATTTCAAAGTAATTCTCGGTTTCATCGGTTTTAAAAGATGTTACAGTTCCAATAGGAATACCTTTAGGAAAAATAGTTGAAAGCCCTCCTGTAATAATCGTATCGCCAACAACAACAGGTGCTTGCTTTGGCAAATCGATAAGTTGTACAATGTATGGAGATTCACCGTTCCAAGTTAAAATGCCAAAATGATTGGTCTTTTTTAACTGCGCATTAATACCAATATTTGAATTTAAGATAGACCTAACCCTTCCGTAATTTGGCGACACTTTATCTAATATTCCTACGATTCCTTTGGATGTAATGACTCCAAACTCTTCTTTAATGCTATCTTTTTTGCCTTTGTTAATAGTTAAATAGTTGTTTGTTAGCGAATAACTGTTTTTTACAACTTGTGCAGCTTTTAGAATGTAATTACCATCATACAAAGAGGAATCAATAAAGGTATCTACAACAGTTTCTGATGTTTTTGTATTGAATAAAATAGATTTAAGCCTATTGTTTTCTTCTAGTAGTATTTGATTTTCTTTTTTTAATCCGAAGTAACCACCAATATTATTAGCCGATTCATACACACCACCAGTTAAAAAGTTAGCAGAATTAATAAACTTGCTTTTATGGTAAGAGTGCGACTGAAACGTAAAAATTAGAGATATACAAAACAGCAACGAAAACAAAAGAAAGGTTTTGTTTCTAATTAAAAAATTAATAATCTGTTGCATGAGTTATGCTCTATTTAATCAATACGCTTTTAAACTTAGGAAGGTTTTTTAGCACAATTCCAGTTCCTCTTACAACTGCTCTTAAAGGGTCTTCGGCAATATACACAGGTAAATCTGTTTTTTGAGATAAACGTTTGTCCAATCCTCTAAGCATTGAGCCTCCACCTGCAAGATAGATTCCTGTATTATAAATATCTGCTGCTAATTCAGGAGGTGTTTGCGATAACGTTTCCATAACCGAATCTTCAACACGTAAAATAGATTTATCTAATGCCTTGGCTATTTCTCTATAAGAAATATTAACCTGTTTAGGTTTTCCAGTTAATAAATCACGTCCTTGAACGCTCATTTCTTCAGGTGGTAACTCTAAATCTTCGGTCGCAGCTCCAATTTGAATTTTAATTTTTTCAGCAGTTCTATCACCAACATACAAGTTGTGTTGTGTACGCATATAGTAGATAATATCATTTGTAAAGACATCACCAGCAACTTTTACCGATTTGTCACATACAATGCCGCCAAGTGCGATAACTGCAATTTCAGTAGTACCACCACCTATATCAACAATCATGTTTCCTTTAGGCTGCATAATATCGACACCAATACCAATAGCTGCTGCCATTGGTTCATGTATTAAATACACTTCCTTTCCATTAACTCGCTCACATGATTCTTTTACAGCTCGCATTTCAACTTCGGTAATTCCTGAAGGAATACAAACCACCATTCGTAAAGCAGGCGCAAATAGTTTTTTCTTTAACGCAGGAATGTTTTTAATGAACATACTTATCATTTGTTCACTAGCATCAAAATCGGCAATTACACCATCTTTAAGTGGTCTAATTGTTTTTATGTTTTCGTGCGTTTTTCCTTGCATTAAGTTGGCTTCTTTACCAACTGCTATTATTTTTCCTGAAATGCGGTCTCTGGCGACTATCGATGGACTATCTACAACTACTTTATCGTTGTGAATTATAAGTGTGTTTGCTGTTCCTAAATCTATGGCTATTTCTTCGGTTAAGAAATCAAAAAATCCCATGTGCTACTGTAAATTATCTGAGGGTCGTTAATATTAAATTTTGCTTGATTGTAAATGTACTAAAAATATACGTTACAAATTGGCAAACAGACTTCTAAAAAACGACTTTATTTTTCACCCAATTTTAATGTTTAAAATGTCTCGTTCCAGTCATGACCATTGCCAAATTATTGTCATTGCAATAATCAATACTTAATTGGTCTTTTATAGAGCCTCCAGGTTGAATAACAGCTGTTATTCCTGCATTGTCTGCAATCTCTACACAATCAGGGAACGGAAAAAACGCATCACTCGCCATAACAGCACCTTTTAAATCGAAATTGAACGATTGTGCTTTATGGATGGCTTGGTTTAAGGCATCTACACGACTAGTTTGTCCTGTGCCACTTGCACATAACTGTTTGTTTTTTGCAAGAACAATCGTGTTGGACTTGGTATGCTTACATAATTTTGAAGCAAATAGTAAGTCTTCTAATTCTGCTTCAGATGGTGCATTATTTGTTGCTGTGGTTAGCATATCACGAGAATCTGTAATATTATCTCTAAACTGAACCAAAGCACCATTTAAGCAAGTTCTTACAGTAGTTTTTGGCAATTCTATATCTTTTTGAATTAACAGAATTCTATTCTTTTTCCCTTTTAGAATGTCTAATGCTTCAGCAGAAAACGAAGGAGCAATCACGACTTCACAAAATAACTTATGAATCTTGTTAGCAGTAGCCACATCAATTTCAGAATTACTAATTAGTATGCCACCAAATGCAGACACAGGGTCACCAGCTAAAGCATCTACATACGCTTGATGAATGGTGACTCTTTGCGCTAAACCACAAGCATTGTTGTGTTTTAAAATGGCAAATGTTGGTGCTTCTCCTTTAAATTCGTTCATTAAATTAACTGCTGCATCAACATCTAATAAGTTGTTGTAACTTAATTCTTTGCCGTGAAGTTTGTCGAACATCGCTTCAAAATCACCAAAGAAAAATCCTTTTTGATGCGGATTTTCACCATAACGCAACACCTTTCCTTTAGTCTCACTAAATTTTAATGATGCAATCTCATGGTTTTTGTTGAAGTAATTGAAAATTGACGTATCGTAATGCGATGACACATTAAATGATTTTGCAGCAAAATGTTTTCTATCGGCTTCAGTTGTTTCACCATTATTTTCAGAAATTAACTCTAAAAATTCTTGGTAATCATCAACCGAAGACACACAAATCACATCTTTATAATTTTTTGCAGCCGCACGAATTAACGAAATACCACCAATATCAATTTTTTCAATAATATCTTGGTTACTGGCTCCTGAAGCTACCGTTTTTTCAAAAGGATATAAATCTACAATCACACAGTCAATTTGAGGAATTTCAAACTCTACCAATTCTGCAACATCTTGAGCGTTGTCTTGACGATTTAAAATACCACCAAATATTTTTGGGTGTAAAGTTTTTACACGACCTCCCAAAATAGAAGGATAAGATGTAATATCTTCGGCAGGAACGACATCGATACCTAAATCGTTAATGAATTTTTGGGTGCCACCAGTAGAATAAATGGTAACGCCTTGCTCGTCTAATTTTTTTACAATAGGTGCTAAACCGTCTTTACTAAAAACGGAAATAAGGGCAGATGTAATGGTTTTGTTGTTGCTCATTTTAGTGTGTTGTGTTTTTGATTCCCATTTTCATGGGAATGACAATTTTAAGGTTTTTCAATGCACAGCATTGAAAGGGTTGTTTACGAACGCAAAAGTAGCAATTAAAAGCAAAAATGAATGCGAAGATGCTATTGAAAATGAGACGTTTTTTTAACTAAATGAGGAAGTTGTTAACATGAGATTTTATTTTTCCCAGTATTTATGAAAATAATCAAGATTATTAGGTTTGCTCATTTCATATTTCCAGTTTGAACTATCTAATATTAAAAAGTTGTAACCATAAAAAGTTTTCTCTTGGCCTTTAGAGAATAATGTTAATTTATACTGATATGAAGGAAAAAATGAAAAAGCTGAGTCAAAAGGTTTTGTAGAATACCCTCTTGTTTTGCTGTTATTCCAATCATTAACAAATATATTTATCTGTTCTGAAGTAAACCTTTTAGCTTGATTATTAGAGTTAGAAAATATACTAATTGAGTCTATTGACTTTTGATTTAAAAAAATCTTATTCGGTTTTATTACTGAAATTTTATTTTTGCAAACATTAAAAGTTATGAATTGTTCATTATCGGCTTGCCAATTAAATTTGCAACTATCTAATTTTGATGCGGCACTACCTTTAATCTCGTTATCAACATAAACAGAATATGAAATAGAATGTGATAAAACTAAATCTGGACATTGCGATTTTACAATTTTGTATTTTTCAACATTCCATTCTTGAATTTTCTCACATTTTGACAAACCACCATTACAAGATGATGTAATAATTAAGAGAGGGATAGTAAAATATTTTATTCTAAATAATTTCATTTAAATAATTACAAAATCCCAGCAACCTCCTCACAAACAAACTCCAAAAAGCGTTCGTCAACTTCGGTAAAAGGGTCAGGTGTGTTAGAGTCAATATCTATTTGCCCAATATTTTCGCCATTCACAAAAATAGGCACCACGATTTCGGCTTTAACGGTTATGCTACACGCTATATAATTATCTTGTGCAGCAACATCAGGAACTACGAAATTTTCGTTGCTTACTGCTACTTGTCCGCAAATACCTTTCCCAAAAGGAATAATAGTATGGTCTGTAGGTTCGCCAACATAAGGCCCAAGTTTTAATTCATTTTTGTTGCCATTTTTAAAATAAAAACCCACCCAATTGTAGTAATCTACATGAGATTCAAGCAATTCGCATATTTGTAATAAACGATTTTCAATGGTTTCATTGGTGTTTGAAACAATTTCGGTTATTTTTGGTTCAAGAGTTTTCAGTTCCATCAAATAATTTTTTGTAAAAGTATTTAAAATTCAAATCAATTTGCAAGCACTTTTAGTAAAATATAAGTCGGTTATAAAATTCATCCTAACATTTGTGTTGGTATATGGAGTTTTATCTTTTGGTTATAAGTTGTATTTAGATTATTCCGATGGCTCAACATATTACCCAGATTACGCCACAAACCTAACAGCAAAACAAAGTGAGTCGTTGCTAAATTCACTTGGTTATGATGCGCATATAGAACCACATCCTGATGAACCATCCATGAAATTAATTATCAACGATAAGTATGTGGCAAGGATTATTGAGGGTTGTAATTCATTAAGTGTTATTATATTATTTATATCGTTTGTCATTGCCTTTGCAGGGCGACTAAAACCAACAATTATTTATTTACTTGCTGGAAGTGTATTGATTTATGCGGTTAATTTGTTTCGCATCGTAGTGCTTTCCATTGGCTTATTTCATTACCCTTGGCGACGTGATATTTTGCATAATATAATCTTCCCATTAATTATTTACGGTATGGTATTTTTATTATGGATGGTTTGGGTAAATCGTTTTGCTGCGTTAAAAAAACAAGATGCATAAGTGGGCTAAATACATACTGGTTTTTGTGTTAGTAGTGTTATTGGCATTGATACGGTATTTTGAAGACGTTTTATTTTACGACCCTTACTTACAATTTTTCGAGAATGATTACTTGTATATAGATTCTCCGCGTCGAGAAACCTTAAAACTTGTGCTTTTTACGACTTTAAGGTATGTGTTGAATTCTGTTATTTCGCTAGGTATTTTATATGTTGTTTTTAAAAGTAAAAGCATCATAAAATTCTCTGCAATTATTTACGGTGTGGCATATGTTATTTTGTTGATAGCGTTTCTATATTTTGTAATCAACCCAAAACAAGAAGACTATTATTTGTTTTTTAATATTCGCAGGTTTTTAATTCAACCACTAATTGTGGTACTATTATTACCAGCGTTTTACTACAATAAAGTAAAAAGTTAGTGTTAAGATTTTATAAAAATTATGGCTCTAAATTTAGATTTTATACCTTTGTGCTGTGATAAAGCAATTATTACATAAGGTTTTTTCAATAGGAATGGCACTTATCGTGTTATTTTCTACAGTCTCTTTTACCATAGAAAAGCATTTTTGTGGTGATACACTAGTGGATGTTGCTGTGTTTAGTGAACCGCAAGATTGTGGTGCTAAAATGAACAATACTAACACAACTGTAAAAAAGAAAAGTTGCTGTAAAGATGAGACAACAGTTTTAGAAGGACAAAACGAATTACTTGTAAAAGCATTTGATGATTTAGAGTTTGAACAACACGTTTTTCTTGCTGCTTTTACATATACATATATCAATTTATTTGAAGGTTTGCCGCAACAGGTAATACCTCATAAAAATTATTCTCCACCAAACTTGGTCATAGACAGGCAAATTATGGACCAAGTATTTTTAATCTGATTATTTTTTAAATAGTGTATTGCTGTAATTATTAGTTACGGTAATGCTTCGTGCATCGTATTTTCAATGCAAAAATCTCAAATCTTAACTATTAAAAAATAAATATACTTTGAAACATATACTATATATATTGCTTTTATTGCCAGCTTTTATGTTTTCGCAAGAAGAACTTAAAGGTGTGGTTTTGGAAGCAAACGAAAATAACGAGGAAATACCTTTGCCAGGAGCAAATGTGTATTGGCTCGATACAACTGTTGGTGCTTCAACAGATATGGATGGAAAATTCACAATTCCATATAAAAAAGATTATAAAAAACTGGTGATTAGTTATGTTGGTTTTACAACCGATACAATCACAGTTACAAGTAATACCATGGTGAAACATTGGTTGAAGCCTACAGCAAATCTAGATGAAATTACTATTCAAGGAAGAAAAAAGGCTATGGCGACATCGTATTTTGCTTCTCAAAATGTAATTACCGTAAGTAGTGAAGAGTTGTTAAAAGCGGCGTGCTGTAATCTATCGGAAAGTTTTGAAACAAACCCTTCGATTGACGTAAATTTTGCCGATGCTGTATCAGGAACGCGACAAATAAAAATGTTGGGATTAACAAGTCCTTATATTTTAATCACTACCGAAAATGTGCCATCCATACGAGGCGCTTCTCAAGCTTACGGATTAAGTTTTATACCTGGAACTTGGGTGGAAAGCATCCAAATCACCAAAGGTACAGGAAGCGTGGTCAATGGCTTTGAAAGTATTGCAGGACAAATAAACGCAGAGCTTAAAAAGCCTCTAACAGACGATAAACTATTTGTAAATCTATTTGCCGCTGGTAGTGAACGTGTAGAGCTAAACACACATTTAAATACTGAGGTTAGCGATAAGTGGTCAACAGGATTATATCTTCATGGAAACACGCACAATAAAAAGCACGATGTAAATGATGATAGCTTTTTGGATATGCCATTGTACCATCAAATTAACGTGATGAACCGCTGGCAATATATTGATAATGAAAAAGGTTTTGTAAGCTTTTTAAATTTGAGATACTTAGACGATGAAAAACAATCTGGTCAAGTAAACTTTAATCCAGAAACAGATAAGTTAACCACTAATGCTTGGGGAAGTGAAATTGATACTAGGCGTATTGATGTGTCTGGAAAATTCGGCTATGTAAATCCTGAAATTCCTTATCAAAGTTTAGGGGTACAATTAGCTTATAGTAATCATGAGCAGGCTTCTTATTTTGGTTTAAACGAATACAATATTAGGCACAATAGTTTATATGCAAATCTTGTATACAACTCCATAATAAGTGATTCTAGGCATAAAGTTAAAACAGGAGTTAGTTATGCTAACGATGTGTATGATGAAGAGGTAAATGTAAACGATTATGCTAGAAATGAAAGCTCGGTCGGTGCATTTTTTGAGTATGCTTACGATAATTTGGAAGCTTTAAACCTTACTGCTGGAATACGAATTGACCACAGTAATTTGTTGGGCACATTTGTAACACCACGAATCCATTTACGATATACGCCTTGGGAAAAATCGGCGTTTAGAGCTTCTTTTGGTAGAGGGAAACGAAGTGCTAATATTTTTGCCGAAAACCAAAAAATGTTCGCAACCTCTAGAGCCATTAACATAATTGATACCGATGGTGAAATTTATGGTTTAGACCCTGAAATTGCTTGGAATTATGGTGTATCTTATTTACAAGGCTTTAACCTGTTTGGGCAAAAAGCCGACATCATATTCGATTTTTACAGAACCGATTTTAAAAATCAAGTAGTGGTAGATTATGAAAATCCACAAGAAGTTAGTTTTTACAATTTAGATGGTGATAGCTATGCCAATAGTTTTCAAACAGAGTTTAACTGTAACATTTCTGAAGGATTAGATATAAGATTGGCATATAAATTTTACGATGTAAAAACGCAATACAATTCAGGTAAATTAGAAAAACCATTAACACCAAAGCACCGCTTTTTTGCAAATGCATCGTATGAAACTAAAGTCAAAAATAATTCACGATGGAAGTTTGATGCAACGTTTAATAAATTAAGCAAACAGCGTTTTTCATCGACCCAAGGTAACCCAGTGCAATACCAATTACCTGAGTATTCAGATGATTTAGCAACACTTAATGCGCAAATCACTAGGGTGTTTTCTCATAAATTTGAAGTATATTTAGGAGGAGAAAATATTACCAATGTAAAACAAAACAATCCTGTAGTAGCTGCTGATAGTCCATTTAGCAATAGTTTTGACACAACTTTTGTGTATGGTCCAATTTTTGGTAGTAACTATTATGCAGGATTAAGATTAAAAATAAATTAAATAATAAAGCAATGAAAAAAGTATTAGTATTAGCAATAATGTTACTAGGTGTAACATCATTCGCACAAAACAAAAACGCAAAGGCATCACTAGAAGTAGATGGTGTTTGCAATATGTGTAAAGAACGCATTGAAAAAGCAAGTATAAAAACTAAGGGTGTAAAATCGGCAGTTTGGAACGTAGAAACACATGAGCTCAAATTAATTTTTGACGAGCGTAAAACAAGTTTGGAGAAAATTCAAAAAAACATTGTAGCTGTTGGTCACGACACCAAAGAACTTAAAGCGACCGATGAAGCTTATAACAGCGTACATCCATGTTGTAAATACAGAGATGAAGATGTGAAAAAAGACCACGAAAATGAAACTAAAACTAAAACTAAAACTAAAACCAAAAACTAATAGCATGAAAAAAGTAATAATAGTTTTAGCCTTAATGCTATGCACTAGTGTGGTTTTAATCTCTTGCAAAGGAGAGAAAAAAGAGAATAACGAGACAACTGAAATGCAAGAAGACCATGCTGCAGACAAGGCAGATATTGCTATGAATATGGTTTACTAATGTCCTATGGATTGCGAAGAAGGTAAAACATACGAAGAAGAAGGTAGCTGTCCAGTTTGTAAAATGGACTTAAAAAAGGTTGAAAAAGAAGAGGATTAAAACTCTTTTTAAACACAAAACATTAAAAAGCATTTAGTGAATACTAAATGCTTTTTTTTTGCGATTACCAATTTCAAAGTAAGGAATAGTATTATAATGCGACTTTTTACAAAGAAACCACCAAAATGAAGTTACGGCTAATCCTTATTTGTCTATTCTTTTCGTATTACAGCTATGCGCAAACATGTTGTTCTGGTGGAATTCCGTTATCCAATAATATAGGGTTGCCAACACTTAGTAAAGGGAGTTTGCAGGTTGGAATTAATTATGATTATAACCATCTAAACACCTTAAAATTTGGAAAAGAAAAGCTTGATGACGATTCTAGGTTAAGAATTACACATTCAGCATTGCTGAATGTAAATTATTCTATTTTAAATAATTTGTCAGTCGAAGGCTTATTTACCTACGTGAATCAACGGAGAAAAATTACGCAATTTGGTAATGAAAATCTAGACCAAACCTCTGGAATAGGTGATGCTGTATTGCTAACCATGTACAGATTTCAATTTAACAAAATCCAAAATTTAGAATTTAATATAGGTGTTGGAACAAAAATCCCTCTTGGTTCTACCACCGAGAAAAGTGACGAAGGCATTGTTTTAAATGCCGATTTACAACCAGGAAGCAATACTTGGGATATCATTTATTTAATGTCCATGGGCAAAAGTTTTAATTTTAGACCATCTTTTCAAGTTGGAGGCAGGTTGCTTTATCGTACTACTGGAGTTAACAATTCATATTACGGAAACACTAGTTATAAATTTGGAAACGAATTTTTATCGTATCTAAGTTTTTCAGATGTATTTGTTGCTTTTAAAACATTAATCTCACCTAGTGTATCATTAAAATATAGAAAAGCTGTTAAAGATGAGTTAGATGAATTTAAGCTAGATAATACTGGAGGAAATTTTGTATCGATAATTCCAAATTTTGCTATAGATATTACGCCTAGTATAACTTTTTTAGCAAAAGCTGAATTGCCAATTATGAGCAATGTAGATGGTACACAATTAGCGCCAACATATAGAATAACATCAGGTTTAATTTTTAGGTTCGAGCCAAAGCAAACCTTATTTAATTAACAAAATGATTATGAAGAAAGCTTCCTTATTAATATTAGTTTTTACAATATTTTTTTCATGCGATAAAGGCAACGATTTGTCTAATGTAGGCGATGGTATTAGTATAGAAGAGCAACAACAATGGTTAATTCCTCGACGTGAAATTAAAGATGGAGGTGCAGGTAAGGATGGAATCCCATCAATAGATAATCCAAAATTCACAAGTAACCCTGTAGATCTTGAAGATGATGATTTGGTAGTTGGAATTTACTTTGAAGGGCAAGCAAAAGCATATCCGCATTATATTCTCGATTGGCATGAAATTGTTAATGACGTTGTTGGTAACGACCCAATTGCACTGTCTTACTGTCCTTTAACAGGAACGGCGTTTGCTTGGGGAAGAGCCTCAAATAATCCTCAGGATACTTTTGGTGTTTCTGGACTTTTGTACAACTCTAATTTACTATTGTACGATAGAAAAACAGAAAGTTTATGGTCACAATTAAAAGTGCAATGCGTAAATGGAGATTTAGTTAGCGATTTTCCATCGACTTATGGTGTTGTGGAAACAGATTGGAAAACCTGGAAAACAATGTATCCTGAAACAATGGTTTTAACTGAAGACACTGGGTTTTCAAGAGATTACGAAACATATCCTTATGGTGATTATAGAACCAATCACGATTACCTGCTTTTTCTTCCAGCACCTTACGACAGAAGATTACCGAGTAAAAAAAGAGTGTATGCTATTATAGATGAAACCATTTCAAAAGCATATAAATTTGAAGATTTTACTGGAGGTAAAGCTATAGTTGATACTTTTAATGGTAAGAAATATTTAATAGTTGGCAATGAAAATATTATTAGTTCATTTGTTTTAAGTCAGGAAAACCAAGAACTAACTTTTGATTATGAGTTAAGCGAGTCTGGAGGATTTTTTAAAGATAATTTAGGCACTATAAGAAGTGCTTTTGGTGATGTTATATCAGGAAATCAAGAAAATCTAGGAGACTTTTTTACACCAGCAACCTCAGTAGTTAGTTTTTGGTTTGCAATTGGCGCTTTTTATCCTGATGCTGAGATTTATACACCATAAAAGCATAATTTTTTGAATTAAAACTTTTATTGAATTTTGATATAAGGAGATGTTTATTTTAAAACTTAGTCTTTTTTCATAAAGGAAATGTCTTTTTCGACAGAAATTAATTTACCATCAGATGTTATCCCTTCAATAAATATGCGAACAGCATCTAGTTTAGGCTTAGAAAACGTAATAGGCTTGTTGCCTTGCTCAGTATTTAATGTATGATTGGCTATCCAATGTATAGCGCCATAATTTTCGAATTGCTCATTTTGCTCTGAAGCATATTTAGGTTGGTAATATTCTTTATTAATAGCATAACCAAAATCAACAACACCTTCATGAAATTTATTTGCATTCCAAGGTTTCGTGTCTTTATTTGAGTAAAGGCGAATTTCACCATTACCAAATTTTGAAATAGATATTTTTTCAAAATCAATAACTCTCAATAATTTAATCATGTCTAAATTATTAGGCCTTTCGGCATATTCAGAAGCAATCTGTATATCATCAACATAAACATTGGCGTATGTAGCTGATCCCATCAATCTTGAGGCTCTTCTGTTAAACACATTTATATTATTAAGCCCATTTTCTATTACCATAAAACCATTTGCTCTAATATAATCTAGAATGTTTTGTGTGTTGGCAATCACATTTTTAGTGTCAACTATTTTAGAGAAACTTCTATTAATCTTTGGCGACAACCGTTCTTTTTTTGTAGATTTTAAAGTGACAGTGTCTAATAGGGTTGTATTTTTAAATATAAACCCTTTCATATTAGCTTGGGACATTGTGTCTATTTTAAACACACTATTTGTTGAAACAAATTCATTAATTACCTTAGGATTAAAGGTAATATTGTCGACAGGAGTAGAGTTTATAACTACTTTAGGTTTTTTTAGTCTTTGTCTTGCTAATGTAAGTTTGTATGAGGAGTTGTTTTTTAAATCTAATCCATTGAATTTAAATTTGTTGTTTATAATCTTTGACAAAGCGATTATATTACTCTCTTTAGAATGTAAAAAGATGTTAGTTGAATCTTTAATTTTTTGATTTACTAACACACCACTAAGTGGAATTCCATGTTCAAACTCGTAGGTTTTTATAGATTTAAAATTGTATATGTCATTCCAATCATATTTACTCCATCCTTGTGTTAGCAACAGCATATCCAATTCCATGAGTTTTTTCCAGCTTACATTATTGAAGTAATAAGAAGGGTTCTCAATGTCACCTTTTATATAGGGTTTTAAAAAAAAAGATGAATAAATAGTGTTGCTGGGTTTATAGGCAATGCTTTTTTTAGGTAAAATTGAAGCACTAAGGGTAGTAATATTTTTTGAATCAGCTTCAAGATTAACATAGACAGAATCTTGATTTATAACTACATCTTTCAACGTTACATTGGCAAATAAATCTTTATGGTAATTAAATATAACACGTTCTAATACAGGAAGTCCGTTTTCATTGAGTATAGTAACAATATTTACACCTTTGGGTAATTTTTCTCTTTTTAAAGAGAGTACAACAAAATTGTTTTCTAAGTTAAATGTATGGTCAAAACTGTAGAATGATGACGTATTATGAATAAAGATACGATAAGTTTTTTCTGCAAGATTTTTTAATGAGGCTTCATTGGTATTCAAGTTAATGGATATGAAAAACTTATTTTGATTATCAACACTCAAAGCAACTCCATTTTTTAAAGCAGGTGGAAGTTTTTTAGATAGTATTGTACCATCATTTAGTGTTAATTCGGCAATATAACTTTCTTCAACCTCATATAGTAAATCTGCTTTGCCTAATCCAAATTTGTTTGTTGAAAACTCTCTAACCACCTTTCCGAGTTTGTTTTTAATAACTCCAGTTACTTGTATTCCATAATTATCACTGTTTTTTATTAAAAACCCTAACGTGTTTTTAGTGTCTTCCAAAAGGTGGCCACCCTCCGGAAAAACTTGAAAATCGTATGAAGTTTTGCCATCTATTGCGATATTGTCCTCTTTATTATCTACAACCTTTATTTGCTGGACGAAAGATTGGTCTTCTTTAAAGTTTCGCATCCAATTAGTGTGTGCTTTTACAAAGTAATTTTGATGTGTAAAAGAACTGTCAATAAGAATATTTCCAGCGCCAAAGCCTTTAGTAATTTTAATAAGTTCTTGTTTTACAATAGTTCCATTTCCATCAAAAATAGTAACATAGAGGTTTGATGTATTGGGATGCGGTTTTTTTGAATTTGGCTCTAGAATATACGCTTGAAACCAAACCTCTTCTCCTTTAATAAAATGAGTTTTGTTTAAATGTAAATATGGTATTTCCCTTGCTTTCTCAAAATATTTGGTATATGATGAGTCAATTGATGTATTAATTTGAGAAAAGCCAGGAATTGTTAATAGTATAAATAGTAGTAGTATAGGCTTAAAATGTCTCATCTAGCTGCTTTTGGTTAGTTGTTAAATATCGTCAAAAATTATTCCATAAAAAAACGCTCCAATATAAATTTGAAGCGTTTTAATATTTACTTGTGAGCCTTTCGAAACTACATCATTCCAGGCATTCCGCCTCCCATTGGCGGCATTGCAGCAGCAGGCGCATCTTCTTTTATATCAACTAAGGCACATTCGGTAGTTAAAATCATACCAGCCACCGAAGCAGCATTTTCTAATGCAATACGTGTTACTTTTTTAGGGTCAATGATTCCAGCTTTAAGCATGTCAACATAGGTTTCAGATTTTGCATCAAAACCAAAATCTTTTTTGCCTTCCATAACTTTAGCAATCACAACACTTCCTTCACCACCAGCATTAGATACAATAGTTCTTAAAGGTGCTTCTATAGCACGTGCTACAATTTGTATTCCTGTAACTTCATCAAGATTTTCGGTAGTTATTTTTTCAAGAACTTTTTTAGCTCTCACTAAAGCAACTCCACCACCAGCAACAATACCTTCTTCTACCGCAGCTCTTGTTGCGTGTAAAGCATCATCAACTCTATCTTTCTTTTCTTTCATTTCAACTTCACTAGCAGCACCAACATACAGTACCGCAACACCTCCAGCTAATTTAGCTAAACGCTCTTGAAGTTTTTCTTTATCATAATCACTTGTGGTTGTTTCAATCTGCGCTTTAATTTGGTTAACTCTAGCTTTAATATCACTAGCTTTTCCAGCACCATTTACAATAGTTGTATTGTCTTTGTCAACAGTAACAGTTTCAGCAGTCCCTAACATGCTTAAATCCGCATTTTCAAGTGTGAATCCACGTTCTTCAGAAATTACTGTTCCTCCAGTTAAAATAGCGATGTCTTCTAACATTGCTTTACGTCTGTCACCAAACCCAGGAGCTTTAACGGCAGCAATTTTTAATCCACCTCGTAATTTATTTACCACAAGAGTTGCTAGTGCTTGGCCATCAACATCTTCGGCAATAATTAATAATGGGCGACCAGATTGCGCAACAGGCTCTAATATTGGAAGAATTTCCTGTAAGTTAGAAATCTTCTTATCAAACAATAAAATGTAAGGATTCTCTAAATCGGCTATCATTTTATCTGCATCAGTTACAAAGTAAGGAGATAAGTATCCTCTATCGAATTGCATACCTTCAACAACATCAACATACGTATCAGTTCCTTTAGCTTCCTCAACAGTAATGACACCTTCTTTTCCAACTTTACCAAATGCTGTAGCGATTAAATCACCAATTACACCATCGTTATTTGCCGAAATAGAGGCTACTTGTTTTATCTTATCAGAAGAGTTTCCAACTTTTTTAGCTTGCTTTTCCAAGTCAGTTGAAATAGCATCAACTGCTTTGTCGATACCACGTTTTAAATCCATTGGATTTGCACCAGCAGCAACATTTTTTAAGCCTTCTTTTACAATTGCTTGTGCTAATACGGTGGCAGTAGTTGTTCCGTCACCAGCTAAATCGTTGGTTTTAGATGCTACTTCTTTTACCATTTGCGCTCCCATGTTTTCAAGCTCGTTGTCAAGCTCTACTTCTTTAGCTACAGTTACACCATCTTTAGTTACTTGTGGCGCGCCAAATGATTTGCTAATAATTACATTACGACCTTTTGGGCCTAATGTTACTTTTACTGCATTTGCTAATGCATCAACACCACGTTTAAGTCCGTCGCGCGCTTCAATATCGAATTTTATATCTTTTGCCATAATTGAAAAATTTATTTTTTTTGTCATTGCGAGACTTTTTTAAGTCTTGGCAATCTTTATTTTAATGAACAGATTACTTCGTCGTAAACTCCTCGTAATGACATAGTCTTTTTTTGGATTTTGTTTTTTAGGTTTTTGATTTTTTTATTTAAACAATCGCTAAAATATCACTCTCACGCATGATTAAATAATCTTTGCCGTCTAGTTTTAGCTCTGTACCAGCATATTTACCATAAAGTACTTTGTCATGTTCCTTCACTGTCATTGGCTCGTCTTTGGTGCCTTTTCCAACAGCTACAACGGTTCCTTTTTGTGGTTTTTCTTTTGCATTGTCCGGAATAATAATTCCTGAAGCTGTAGTGGTTTCAGCCTCCATTGGTTCTATAAGAACTCTATCTGCTAATGGTTTAATGTTTAAAGCCATTCTTTATATTGTTTTAGATTAGTAATTAAAATTAACGCTTAAGCGTTGTTCTAAAATTGTGCCAATGAAATGTGACTGACAAACTTTCAGAAACAAAAAATGCCAACTAATTTAGTTGGCATTTTTAAATTCTTTTTGGCATATTTTTATTGAGCCGAATCGTTACTTGCTTCATTGGCAGGTGTTGCTGCTGGTGTTGTTGCAGCTGGTAGCGGTTGAGATGTCGTTGCATCTTGGTCTAATGCTTTAGATTCATTAGTTGTGCCACTACCTCCAATTGCTACATTGGAAAGTAAAATTAATGCAATTAATAAGGTTGCTAAGGCCCAAGTACTTTTATCTAAAAAGTCTGAGGTTTTTTTAACACCACCTAATTGTTGTGTGCCACCTCCACCAAATGAAGATGATAATCCACCACCTTTTGGGTTTTGTACCATTACTACTACTACCAATAGGAATGCTACGATAACGATAAGGATTAAAAATATTGAAAACGTGCTCATTATTATTTATTATTTTGTTCTTGTATTTCTTTTATTGCTTGAATTTGGTCTGCAAAGAAACCACTTTTTTCTGGATATTTCAAACTTAAAATCTTATATGATTGAATAGCTTTGTCGTAGTTTTTTTGCTCGACATAAATTCTAGCTAAAGTTTCAGTCATTAAAGCTTCTGGTTGTATGGTTCTGGATTGCGCCAAATTTTGTGCTGGAGCATCTTTTTTTATAGGTTGAATCTTAGGACTTGTAGCAATGAATTTATCTATTAATTCAAACTTTTTAGCTTTCTTGTCTTCAGGTTTTGGCTTAGGCTCGGTTTCGTCTTGGTCTCTAATAATGGGTTTAAAGCTTGTGATTTTTAACCATTCACCAAAAGAATGAACTTCATTTTTATTAAAAGCAAGCGGTTTGCCAACTTCAAGAACTTCCTCAGGTGTTTTTTCAATGTTTGTTACATCTACTTTAATCATGTCTTCTTGAGGAATAAATTCTTGTTTTTCTTCAAAAAGGTCGGGACGTATGGTTGGCTCGGTATCTTTAATGTGTTGTTTTAGGGCTTCATCAATGATGACACTTTTATTGACCGAAATATCTTCAATGTCGTTGACTTCTATGTCTTTTAAATGTGCAATATTTTGTTTTATATGTTCTGAAATTTCGTTTTGCTGAAATTCATCAGATGTTATAAAATCAAATAAAATACTTCTATCGGTTGTGTAAGCAGCTGTCGTTTTTAACTCTTGGTTATACTTGAAACTCTCCTGGTCTTTCAGTCCTTTAAGGTACACAGCTCTTGCCGATTGAAAATATGGAAATTCATCTATAATAGCTCTAACATCACTTACTTGGCTAGCAGAAATATGCTTTGGGTTTTGCAGTACATGTGTGAAATTAGATATATTCATGATTACCAGTTTGCTAACGATTGGTTAATAATATCTTGTGTGATGCGTTCAAAAATTTCTTCGTGAGCTGCAGTTTTTATACTTCCCACCAATTGTGCGCTTCCGGGATAGTCGTAAAAAAATGAAAAACGTTGGTCAAACTCTGTATCTGGTTCGTTTTTATTGTAAAAATGTACTTTAACACCAATGGTTAATCGGTTTTGGGCAGCTGTGTTATCTGATGTTGCTGTAGTAGGAGAGATGCGATATTCTACAATTTCACCTTCATAAACTATATCACCATTAGATTTAACAAGGTCTAACTTTGTTTGATTTAAAACCAATTCTTCTAGAGCAATTTTAAAATCACGCTCTAATCCAGGTTCAATTAATGGTGCGTTATTTTGAAAATAATTGACTTGAAATGTTTCTGCTTTTACTTCTCCAAGACCTGTGAAAGAATATTTCCAACAGCTTTGGAGCATTGCTAGAAAAACTAAAGCTATAAATAGGTGTTTTATTTTTCTCATAAAAGATTCTTCGCTTCGTTTAAAATGACAGTTAATAGGTGTTAGGTCGTTTCATTGTTATAAAGGCATAAATATAACCAGCATTATCGGCAACATCAAAATCAATATTAATGACCCTATAACCTTGATAATGTTTTTCGTTTACTAAATCTTCGGCTTCTTGCCTTATTTTTTCAGAACTATTTCTACTAAACGATTTTCTTATCATAAATATTTCTACTGCCTTCATAATATTTTTTTAAAGATCAAACTGCTTAATTTTTCTATACAATGTGCGCTCGCTTATGCCAAGTTCGGCTGCTGCTAATTTACGCTTTCCGTTGTGACGTTCTAACGATTTTTTAATTAATTCCAGTTCTTTATCGTGAAGTGACAAGGTTTCTTCTTCTTCAATTTCTTCAGCAAAATGATATTTATCTTGCGTATTACTGGTTGTTTCTAACGATTGAGAATTTGAATTGTCTTCAGGTAATGACAGTACTTCCAGCTCTTCTTCAATATTTTCATTGTCATTATCGCCATATATTTTTTGAATAAGCCCTTGATTATCATCTCGAACATCTTGTGTGTTTCCGCTTTGCATTAACTCCATCGTGAGTTTCTTCAAATCGTTCAAATCACTTTTCATATCGAACAGTACTTTGTACAGTATTTCACGTTCGTTACTAAAGTCACTTTCTTTTTTTGCTGACCCAACAACTGCTGGCAAATTTTGACCTGTATCTGGCAAGTAATGTCTTAATATGTCTGGTGTTATTTCACGTTTGTGTTCTAGAACCGAAACCTGTTCTGCTACGTTTCGTAACTGTCTTACGTTACCGCTCCATCTGTATTTTTGAAGCATAATTACAGCATCATCACTTAGCTTAATAGTTGGCATTTTATATTTTAAAGCAAAGTCACTAGCGAATTTCCTGAACAATAAATGGATGTCGCCTTTACGGTCTCTTAAAGGTGGTAAATGAATATCTATAGTACTTAACCTATAATAAAGGTCTTCCCTGAATTTTTCTTTTTTAATGGCATCAAACATGTCCATATTAGTTGCGGCAACAATACGCACATTGGTTTTTTGTACTTTACTGGAGCCTACTTTAATAAACTCACCATTTTCTAAAACACGTAATAAACGCACTTGTGTGGTTAATGGTAATTCGCCAACTTCATCTAAGAATATGGTTCCACCATCTGCCACTTCAAAATACCCAGAACGTGTTTGCGTAGCACCTGTAAACGCGCCTTTTTCGTGACCAAAAAGTTCACTGTCTATTGTTCCTTCAGGAATAGCACCACAGTTTACGGCAATATATTTTCCGTGTTTTCTATGTGATAATTGATGTATGATTTTTGGAATACTTTCTTTACCAACACCAGATTCTCCTGTTACCAATACCGAAATGTCTGTTGGTGCAACTTGAATAGCTTTTTCAATAGCACGATTTAAAGCAGCATCGTTGCCAATAATTCCAAAACGTTGTTTTATAGCTTGAACTGATTCCATTTTTCTAGATGAAAGAATAAAGATGAAAGAATAAAGAGACGCATATTTATGTCTTTTTTCTTATCTCTATTTTCTTTTTTCTGTTTTATTTTTATTAATTATTTTCTGAGTGTTCAATTGCTTCACCAATAAGTGTAGCACTAGTACAATCTTTCACTTTTATATTTACAAAATCACCGACTTTATAATTCTCTTTTGGGAATACTGCAACCGAGTTATGTTCGGTTCTTCCCGACCAATGTTCAGATGATTTTTTTGATTCTTTTTCTATCAATACTTCAACCGTTTTGTTGAGGTATTCTTCGGTTCTAATTCTACTGTGTTCTTGTTGTAGGGCAACCACTTCGGCTAATCGTCTTTTTTTAATTGGTTCAGGAATATCATCTTCCAATTTTCTGGCAGCCATGGTTCCTGGACGCTCAGAATACGCAAACATATACCCAAACGAATATTTTACATGCTCCATTAAACTCAATGTATCTTGATGGTCGTCTTCAGTTTCGGTTGGAAAACCTGTAATTAAATCGTGCGAAATGGTACAATCAGGTATGATTTGTTTGATGTCGTCAATTAATTTAATGTATTCTTCACGTGTATGCTGACGATTCATTTCCTTTAAAATACGATTGCTTCCACTTTGCACAGGAAGATGTATGTAATTACATATATTTTTATGTTTTGCCATAGACCTAACCACATCTAAGGTCATATCTTGTGGGTTGGATGTTGAAAAACGAATACGCATTTTTGGTTGCGCTTCGGCACATAGTTCTAATAAATTTGCAAAACTTACAGCTGTAGCTTTTTGTAAATCACTCGCTTTATCAAAATCTTTCTTCAAACCGCCTCCATACCACAAATAACTATCTACGTTTTGACCAAGTAGCGTAATTTCCTTAAAACCTTTCGCCGCTAAATCGTTTACTTCTTCAATAATACTTTGCGGATTTCTACTGCGTTCGCGACCTCTAGTGAAAGGCACAACACAAAATGTACACATATTATCGCAACCACGAGTAATGGATACAAAAGCAGTTACGCCATTGCTTTGCAATCTCACAGGCGAAATATCGCCATAGGTTTCTTCCTTAGATAAAATAACATTTATGGCGTCTCTGCCTTCATCTACTTCAGCAAGTAAATTGGGTAAATCTTTGTAAGCATCAGGGCCAACCACTAAATCGACAATTTTTTCTTCTTCTAAAAACTTGCTTTTTAAACGTTCGGCCATACAACCTAACACGCCCACTTTCATTTTTGGGTTGTGGCTTCTTTTTACAGCGTTGTATTTTTCTAAACGTTTTCTAACCGTTTGTTCGGCCTTGTCTCTAATCGAGCAGGTATTAACTAAAACTAAATCGGCTTCTTTTAATTCTTGGGTGGTATTAAAACCTTCATTAGCCAAAATAGAAGCAACGATTTCGCTATCGCTAAAGTTCATGGCGCAGCCGTAACTTTCTATAAAAAGCTTTCGATTATTGTTTTTATGTTGCTCTAAAACTAAGGATTGCCCTTGTTTTTTTTCGTCTATAATCTTCTCCATAATGTACTTGAAACCTGTAATGGTCAATAAGTGTGCAAAGATACAATTAATTTAGTTTTTATGACAAAGTGGCAGAGTGTTAAATTTAATAACTAAAGATTATTTACATTTGAAGGCTAACCAAACTCTAATAATTATGAACTACTCAGAAACACAAAATAAAATACAAAACGCTCAACATCTGGATTTTGGGCGCATACTAGATTCTTCTATTAATATGTTTAAAGAAGTTTGGCTGAAAGGTTTTTTGGTAGTTTTAATGTTAGTTGTAGTGACATTAGTGTTGACTTTCTTCTTTGTTTCTATTGGATTAGGACCTAGTCCTTCTGAATTTAATTGGAATGAAGGTGTTCAATTTAATACGTCTTACAGCAGTGATTTTAGTTTACTTTATAGCTTGCCTCAAGGAATTTTGGTTAGTTCTATTTCTATAGGTCTATTTGCAGGCTTTTATAGAATGGTAAAGCAAGTGGATTTGAATGAGAAACAAAAAGATGATTACTTCTTTTATTTTCAAGGAACTTACATTAGTAAACTATTTATGCTGGGCATAATCTACGCAATAATTGCAACTATTGCACAAATGCTATTCTTTATACCATATATATACGCCTTTGTGCCATTAATGTTTTTTGCAATAATTTTTTCAAATAATCCAGAATTAACTGAAACAGAAATCGTGAAACTCAGTTTTAGTATTGGAACAAAAAAATGGCTGCTAAGTTTTGGATTAATTTTCATTACTGGAATATTAGGAATGCTAGGAATCATTGCTTGCGGAATTGGTTTGTTATTTACAATATCCATAATGTATCTACCAGTTTATTTTGTGTATCGTGATGTTGTTGGTTTTGAAGATGATAGCGAAATAATGAAAATAGGAACCGAGTAAAACAACCAATTATAATCTTTTAAAAACCTGTATTTCACAGGTTTTTTTTGCACCCAAACGCAAACAAAAATTTGCAAATAAAAAAAATCATATACATTTGTACCTCTAAAAAAACGAATAATGGCGAAGAATTTAGTGATTGTAGAGTCACCTGCGAAAGCAAAAACGATTGAAAAATTTCTAGGTAAAGATTTTAAAGTAGAGTCCAGTTTTGGGCATATTGCCGACTTGCCTTCAAAGGAATTGGGTGTAGATGTAGATGGTGATTTTAAACCTAAATATAAAGTTTCAACCGATAAAAAAGCGGTTGTAAAAAAATTAAAAGAACTAGCTAAAAAAGCCGATATGGTTTGGTTGGCGAGTGATGAAGATAGAGAAGGAGAGGCCATTGCTTGGCATTTAGCCGAAAATTTAGGATTAGATAAAGACAAGATAAAACGTATCGTTTTTCACGAAATTACAAAGGCAGCCATTCAAAAAGCCATTGAGAATCCAAGAACCATAGATTACAATTTAGTAGATGCACAACAAGCACGTCGTGTATTAGATAGAATTGTTGGTTATGAATTGTCACCAGTACTGTGGCGAAAAGTAAAAGGAGGTTTATCTGCTGGACGTGTACAATCAGTTTCTGTAAGGTTGATTGTAGAACGCGAAAGAGATATTCAAGCGTTTACACCAGAAGCATCTTATAGAATTGATGCCGAATTCTCCAACGCAAATGGTCAATCATTTAAAGCAAAACTGCCTAAGAATTTTTCAACAAAAGCAGAAGCACAGAAATTTTTAGAAGACAATGTAAATGCTAGTTTTAAAGTAGCAGATTTACAAAAAAAGCCAGCAAAAAAATCACCTGCTGCACCTTTTACAACATCTACGCTACAACAAGAAGCTGCTAGAAAATTAGGCTATTCGGTAAGTAGAACCATGAGTAATGCACAGCGTTTATATGAAGCTGGATTGATTACTTATATGAGAACAGATAGTGTGAATTTATCTGATGAAGCTAGAAAAGGCGCGCAAGCTGAAATTGAAAGCGCTTATGGCGATTCATACAGTAAACCACGAAATTATAAAGGAAAATCTAAAGGTGCGCAAGAAGCGCATGAGGCTATTCGTCCAACCAATTTTGCACAACATACTGCAAATGTTGAGAGGGACCAAGCACGTTTATACGACCTTATTTGGAAACGTGCCATTGCATCTCAAATGAGCGATGCACAATTAGAAAGAACGAATGTAAAAGTTTCGGCATCGACACATAACAGTTTGTTTTCTGCAAATGGTGAAATGATAAAGTTCGACGGATTTTTAAAAGTCTATTTAGAAGGAACAGATGATGAAGATACTGAACAAGAAGGTATGTTACCAACACTTAAAGTGAATGAAAACCTTTTAAACAAATACATTACAGCCACCGAACGTTACACACGACCACCTGCAAGATATACCGAAGCATCATTGGTTAAAAAATTGGAAGAGCTTGGTATTGGTCGTCCGTCAACGTATGCGCCAACTATTTCTACCATTCAAAATAGAAAATATGTTGAAAAAGGTACTGTTGAAGGAGAGCCAAGAGATTATGCACAACTTGTTTTAGAAAATAATACTGTGTCTGAAAAACAACTTACTGAAAAAGTTGGGTCCGATAAAGGAAAACTAGTTCCCACAGACATTGGCATGATTGTTACCGATTTTTTAGTCAATCATTTCGAGTCCATTTTAGATTACAACTTTACGGCAAAAGTTGAAAATCAGTTTGATGATATTGCAGATGGAAAAGAAGATTGGACGAAGATGATGAAAGATTTCTACAAAGGATTTCATCCACAAGTAGAAGATGTACAAGCCAATGCCGAACGAGAATCAGGCGAGCGTGTATTAGGAACAGACCCAGAAACAGGCCGTCAAGTAAGTGTTCGATTAGGAAAATTTGGACCAATGGTACAAATAGGTACTGTGGACGACGAAGACAAACCTTTGTTTGCAAGTTTATCTCCAGACCAACAATTAACAAATATCACTTATGAGGAGGCAATGGATTTATTTCAGCTTCCAAAAAATCTAGGAGAATATAAAGACGAAACGGTCGAGGTTAACAATGGTCGTTATGGACCTTATGTAAAATTTGGTAAAAAGTTTGTGTCGCTTCCTAAAGGCGTTGACCCACTCTCTGTAGAATTGGATGACGCTATCGAATTGATAAAAGAAAAAGAAAAGGCAGATGCACCTATATATATGTATAATGATTTGCCAGTTCAAAAAGGAAAAGGGCGTTTTGGACCATTTATTAAATGGAACAACATGTTCATTAACGTAAATAAAAAGTACGATTGGGATAACTTATCCGATAATGATATTATAGAATTAATTGAAGATAAAATTCAAAAAGAAAAAGATAAATTAATTCATCATTGGGAAGACGAAGGTATTCGTGTTGAAAAAGCACGTTGGGGACGACACAATATTATTAAAGGAAAACTCAAAATAGAATTGCCTAAAACGGTAGATGTTTCTAAATTTACACTTGAAGAGGTGCAAGACATCATTGAAAAGAATGCACCCAAGAAAAAAACAAGAAAAAAAGCAACCTCCAAAAAGAAATAGCACATGAACTTAAATTTTCTTTCACCAGTTCAAGACTTAGTTTTAGCGCACAACGAATTATTATCTAACCAAGTCTTAGGAAGAAAATTAAAAATTCACTCCAAACAACATGGAATGCCAGATTTAACCAATGTTAAAATGGCTATTGTTGGTGTGCTTGAAAATCGTAACGACATAAATTATATAGGAGAAGAGTTTCAGTTAAGCGAAATTAGAAAATCACTATATTCATTATTCCCTGGGAATTGGCATTATACAGTCGCTGACCTTGGCGATATTTTAAAAGGTGATACTGTTGCCGATACGTATTTTGCATTGCAAGAAACCATCATTACGTTATTAGAGAATAATGTGATACCTATTATAATAGGAGGAAGTCAAGATTTGACTTATGCCAATTATCGTGCTTATGATGATTACTTACCTATGGTAAATATTGTAAATGTAGATAGTAATTTCGATTTAGGTGATTCAGCGAAACCTATTAAGAATAATTCCTTTTTAGGAAAAATCATTTTAGAGAAACCCTACAACTTATTTAATTACTCCACGCTTGGTTATCAAACCTATTTTAATGCGCAAGAAGAAATAGACTTAATGGAGAAACTCTATTTTGAAGCTTATAGACTTGGTGAGGTATCTAATAATATAACCTTAGCCGAACCTGTACTTCGTGATGCTAATATTGTAAGTGTGGATTTAAAAAGCATCCGTTCTGCCGAAGTAAGTGTAAAACAAAAACATTCGCCTAACGGATTTGACGGCAAAGAAATTTGCGCCATTTCAAGATATGCAGGCATCAGTAATAAGGTGTCATCATTTGGAATATATGAATATAAAACCTCAAAAGACGACGATGCTACCTCAATGTTAATAGCACAAATACTATGGTATTTTATTGAAGGCGTAAACTGTAGAGTTCAAGACGACGACTTCACATTAGAAGACAAATACCAGAAGTTTACGGTATTGGTCGACGAACAGCAACTCATATTTTACAAAAGCAATCAAACAGGACGTTGGTGGATAGAGATACCTTTTTTACCAAACATTAATAATAAATTAAAACGTCATACGTTATTACCTTGCATGCATGATGATTACATGGATGCCTGCAAAGGAAAAGTACCAGATAGATGGTACAAAGCATTCAAGAAAAATAGCGTCTAAACGTCGTTGAAATACCCAAAATTCATCGATGAACTGCATTTTTTTTAGACAAAATGCATTTTTTTTGCATAAAAAGTTGTTTTTATGGAAATATATAAATATGTTTACACCCTTAAAATATTTAAGATCATTAATTAACCTCAAATTTATGTGTATTAAGAAGTTATTAACATTAACAGCAGTCTTAGCTATATTAACTAGTTGTGGCACCGGAGACAAAGGTGAGCTAGTAGGAGTTAAGGGAAAAAAATGGCATCCTGAAAAACCTTACGGAATGAGTTTAATTCCAGGAGGAGCTTTTATCATGGGTAAGTCGGATGATGATTTGGCAGGTGTTAAAGATGCACCTACTAAAACTGTTACAGTAAGAGCATTCTATATGGACGAGACAGAAATCACTAATAGTGAGTACCGTCAGTTCGTAGAATGGGTTAGAGATTCTACTCTTAGAACCAACCTCGCTGAAATGGCAGACCTAGAAGGAAAAGAACCAGGAAACGGAGATATAGGCGAATTTGCTTATAAAGATGTAAACCCTGAAGAAGAAATGACGCCTTACGAAAAGTATATGTTTGAAAACTACGAAGGTGAAGTAAGAAAGTTAAATACAGATATTGATTTAATTTTCGACACTAGCGAATATCCAGATGAATTATATGCCGAGGTAATGGACAATATGTATTTACCATTAGAAGAGTCATATAACGGACAACGTACTTGGGATGTAAAACAATTTAAGTTCCAATACACAACTATGGACATTCAAACGGCTGCTAAGTACAAAGAGCTTAGCCGTAGTGATGTTATCGAGCAAGAAGAAGTAGAGGTGTATCCAGACACAACCGTTTGGATTCGAGATTTTGCATACTCTTATAACGAGCCAATGCACAATGACTATTTTTGGCACGATGCCTACAGCGACTATCCTGTAGTTGGTGTTACTTGGAAACAAGCGCAAGCATTTTGTCAATGGAGAACACTAAATAAAAATGCTTATCAAAAATCAAGTGGAAAACAAAATGTAAACAGGTTTAGATTACCATCTGAAGCAGAGTGGGAGTATGCCGCAAGAGGTGGACTTCAAGGGGCTACATTCCCATGGGGAGGTCCTTATGCAATAAACGACAGAGGTTGTTTTATGGCAAACTTTAAACCACTACGTGGTGATTACGCAGCAGACCAAGCATTATATACTGTAGAAGCTGATGCATTTGAACCTAACGATTTTAACTTATATAATATGGCTGGTAACGTATCAGAGTGGGTAATGTCCTCTTACGACCCAGCATCATACGAATATTCTTCAACAGTAAACCCAAGTGTTAACGATACCGAAAACGAACGTAAAGTTGTGAGAGGTGGTTCTTGGAAAGATGTTGCTTATTTCCTACAAGTAAGTTCAAGAGATTATGAGTACGCTGATTCAGCAAGAAGTTATATTGGCTTCCGTACAGTACAAGACTATATGGGAACTGAAGTGACTAAAAATTCCGGAAAAAACGGACGAAGAAAATAAAAAACAATTTTAAAAATTTAACCAAACTTAACTAAAAAACAAATATTATGGCACAATCAAAAGCAAGTAAAAGGTTCATGAATATGGCCTACGGATTAGGAGCATCAATTGTAATTATTGGAGCACTTTTCAAAATTATTCATTTCGAAATAGGACCATTAACTGGTAACGTAATGTTAACCATCGGTCTTGTAACTGAAGCAATTATTTTTGCAATTTCAGCGTTTGAACCTGTTGACGATGATTTAGATTGGTCTTTAGTGTACCCTGAATTAGAAGGTGGTATGGCAAAAGACAAGAAAAAAGATAACCCAAAAGACGCCGAAGGTTTATTATCTAAAAAATTAGATAATTTATTAAAAGATGCTAAAATCGATGGAGAGCTTATGGCTAGCTTAGGTGATAGCATTAAAAACTTTGAAGGCGCAGCTAAAAATATGGGACCAACTGTTGATGGTATTTCTGCAACAAAAAAGTACAGCGAAGAAATGTCGCTTGCTGCTGCACAAATGGAATCATTAAACAGCCTTTATAAAGTACAATTAGAGAACGTAAACAAGCAAGCATCAATAAACCAAGAGTCTATTGAAAATGCTGCTAAGTTAAAAGAGCAAATGCAATCCTTGGCATCTAACCTATCATCATTAAATGGTGTATATGGAGGTATGCTAACTGCAATGAACAAAAACTAATTAGATTAATTAATAACCCATTAATAACAAAAACTAATTAGTTATGGCAGGAGGAAAATTATCTGCAAGGCAGAAAATGATAAACTTGATGTATTTAATCTTCATTGCGATGTTAGCATTGAATATGTCAAAAGAAGTGTTGTCGGCATTCGGTTTAATGAACGAGAGATTAACCGAATCTAACACAGCAGCAACAGAACGTAACTCAGCGTTTATGGACGGATTAGCAACTAAAGCTGACGACCAACCTGAGAAGTATGAAGAATTAGAAGAAAAAGCTAAGCAAATATCATCGTTAGCAAATGACTTCAATTCTTACCTTGAAACTCTAAAAGGAGAGATGACAGCAACAGTTGATGATCCTCAAGAATATGAGATTATGGATAAAGGTGATTACCTAGACCAAAATTTCTTTAAAGGCGATAAGTTAAAGCCAGCAGGAGAAGAATTTTTAAATCAAATTGCTACTTTTAGAGACGGTGTAGTTGCTATTTTAGGTAATGAATATGGAGAAATTTCTAATGCTGTTTCAAAGAAGTTCAACACAGATCCTGTAAAACGAGGATTGATTCCAACACCTTGGTTAGAGCATCATTATAAAGGATTTCCATTAGTAGCATCTTTAACTAAGATGTCCCAATTGCAATCTGATATTAAGACTACAGAATCTGAAGTATTGAGTACAATGTTACAAGGACAGATGACAAATGATTTGTCTATGACAAAATACACTACGTTATTAGAAACATCTAAGTCAGCTTATTTTAATGGCGAGCAATTTGATGGTGAAATAGTGTTAGGTCGTAAGGATGATACCAATAAACCTAAAAGAGTTGAATTAACTTTAGACGGAAGAAAATTAGTTGAAGGCAGAGATTTTACTATTGCTGATGGAAAAGTAAAATTGACTGTTGGTACGGGAAGACCTGGAGAACATAAAATTGAAGGACAATTAATTTATGGAGAAGGTGGTGAAGAAATTCCAGTTCCTGTAAATACTTCTTTTGCTACAGTACCAAAACCAAACTCAGCAACAATTTCAGCTGATAAAATGAATGTAGTGTATCGTGGTGTTAAAAACCCAATGACTATTTCGTTTGCTGGTATTTCTGACAATAAAGTTGTTCCAACTGGACAAGGACTTTCTAAAGGAAATGGTGTTGGTAAATACATTATGGATGTAACTAGAGTACAAGGTAGAGAAGTAACAATAAATGTTACTGGAACACTACCAGATGGTGGTAAAGTTACCGATAACGCTAAATTTAGAATTAAAGATATTCCAAGACCAACAGGAACTATTAGAGGTGAAGATGGATCTGTAAAGATGCAACGTAATAGCCTTGAAATATCTACTGTAGGTGCTAAGTTGGATGATTTCGATTTTGAATTACCATTAAATATTTCAGGATTTAGTATTAAAGTTCCTGGACAGCCTACAATTGCTGTTAAAGGAAACAAATTAGATTCAAGAGCTAAACAAGCTTTGAAAAAAGCTAAACGTGGAGCAGGTATTCAAATATTTGATATTGAAGCTAAAATACAAGGAAATGGAGGCTATAAGCTTAAGAAAGTATCTCCTGTATTTGTAGAATTAACAAACTAGTAAAGGAAAATATTTAGTCCCAAACTAAAATAAATTAAGAAAATGAATTTTAAAAGTTTTGTATTAACCGTAGCATGTGTTGTAATTGCAAATAGTGTTTTTGCGCAAGCAAATATTCTAAATGCGAAAACACCAGAAGAAATTGGTGTAAAAACAGATGCGCAGATATTAATGGATAATGACAGACCATTAGAGTATGGCTATGTTGATGACAGAGACATATTATTCGCAAATATAGTTTGGGAAAAAGTGGTGCTAGATGAGCGTGTTAATTTCCCGCTATATTATCCTATTGACACCAATAATATTGGTAAAGATAGACGTTCGTTATTCGACGTATTAATGCGTAGTATAAAAAATGGTGATATCGAGAATGTTTATGACGATTCTTATTTCACTTCAAAACGTACGTTAAAGGATATTGAAGCATCCATGGTTAAAATTGATACGACCGAATTAGGAATAGAGCAATTTAATGCTGGTGAGACAATTTCTCAAGAATACATTAGTAAAAGGGAAATAAGTGCTGCAGATGTTGAAGAATATCATATTAAAGGTATGTGGTACTTTGATAAGCGCCTGGGCGAAATGAAATACCGTATATTAGGTATTGCACCTGTAATTCCTGATGTGAATTTCCTTGATGAAGAAGATCCAGGGGTTTTTCCATTGTTTTGGGTATTCTTCCCAGATGCACGAGATGTCTTGCATCATGCAAAAGCCTTTAATGGAAAAAACTCGGCAGTACCATTGTCGTTTGACCACCTCTTAAACTCTAAGCGTTTTAACGGTTATGTTTTTAGAGAAATGAATGTGCAAGGTGATAGAGCTATTACCGAGTATATTTCAGATAATGCATTAATGCAATTGCTGGAATCGGATAGAATAAAAGAAAAGATTCGAGATTTCGAACAAGATATGTGGAGTTACTAAAGTAACGTCCCAAGAATAAAAAAAGCTCCTAAATTTTAGGAGCTTTTTTTATTCTAAAACTTATTATTCAATAACTGTCATTCCTGCGAAGGCAGGAAACCATTTTTAGTTACTTTTGCCATCAATGAATAACGTAGATTATATAGTAGTTGGTTCAGGTCTCGCAGGAATTATGTTTTGCGATGTATTGATGCAACACAACAAAACATTTTTAGTGATTGATGATGGCTCTCAAAAATCATCAATGGTTGCTGGAGGATTATATAATCCAGTAGTTTTAAAACGATTTACACCAGTTTGGGAATCGAAAAAACAACTAGAATTAGCTTTACCAAGATATAAGGTTTTAGAAAAACAACTAAACATTCAACTAGATTATAAAGTCCCTGTGTATAGGTTATTTGCGTCTATTGAAGAACAGAATAACTGGTTTCTTGCGAGTGATAAAGTTGGATTATCAGAGTATATCAAACCAGAAATCCATCATATAGAAAACGAAGCCATTAAAAGTGATTTTGGCTTTGGAAAAGTGTTGCATACTGGACGAATTGATACCAAAACATTAATTACTTCATTTAAAAAGGAACTTAAAAGCAATAATCAATTAGTTGAAACGTCTTTTGATTATGAAGCTATTCAATTTAATCTAGAAGGTCTAACATACAAAAATACTCAAGCCAAACATATTGTGTTTGCTGAAGGTTTTGGTTTAAAACGCAATCCGTATTTTAACAAGTTGCCATTAAAAGGCACAAAGGGAGAACTTTTAATTATAGAAGCTCCAAAACTCAATATAGATTTTGTGTTAAAAGCAGGCGTATTTTTAATTCCGTTAGGAGAACATAAGTATATTGTAGGTGCAACTTATGAGTGGAACGATAAATCTAACAACACAACCGAAGCTGCAAAAACAGAACTTTTGGACAAACTAAAAGTATTTATTAATTGTGAATTTAAAGTTATAGACCAAGTCGCTGGAATACGACCAACAGTAATAGATAGAAGACCTTTAGTTGGGCAGCACAACCAACATAAACAACTGTATGTATTGAATGGTTTAGGCACAAGAGGTTTGATGATTGCGCCTTATGTTGCCAAAAAACTCTATAATTTTATTGAAAACAATGTTGACATAGATTACGAAATAAATAGTACTAGATTTTCTAAGTAGGACTATCCAGATAGTCCTTCCCCTTTGTTTAAGGGAAGGGTTATTTTTTAGCTAAACTCTTATCGTAATGCATAAATAAGTTAATCCAGATATTTCTGGAAAGTCTTAAAATAATAGGTAGAAAACCAATCATTGTGCCAATTATAGCGATAAAAGCAGTCATTGTACTAGACCCTAAAAACACATAAGAAATTATAAAAGCGGCAACTGCAAATGCAATACCTACGCCATAACTTACGTACATAGAACCATAGAAAAATGAAGGTTCTATTTTGTATTTTGTATCACAATTAGAGCAGCGTTCCTGCATTTTTAAGGTTTCAGAAAGCACATAAGGGTTTTTATTTACATACATATTTTCCTCATGACATTTAGGACAAGCACCAGTTAAAATGCTGTATATTTTATTTCCTTTTCTTAGCATGGTTAATTATGTTATTTTTGCACCAAAATTGACCACAAAATTAAACTTTATTTAAGTTTTAACGTGTAACTTTTGTAACAAAATGCTAAATATTCATAAGCTTTCAATCTCATTTCAAGGTGAGTATTTATTTGAAGATATTTCCTTTAGACTAAAGGGCGGCGACCGAGTAGGTCTTATTGGAAAAAATGGTGCAGGTAAATCTACATTATTAAAGATTTTATCCAACGAGATGGAATATGATTCTGGTCAAGTAGCTACCGAAAAGGAACTTAAAATTGGGTTTTTAAAACAAGATATTGATTTTGTTTACGGACGTACCATTTTGGAAGAAGCCTACGAAGCATTTTCAGAAATTAAAGAAATTGAAGCAAGTATTGAAGCCATAAATACGCAGTTAGCCGAACGAACCGATTATGAAAGTGATGGATACCATCAATTAATGGTCGATTTAAATGATAAGCAACATCAATACGAAATTTTAGGAGGTTACAACTATCAAGGTGAAACCGAAAAAGTGCTGCAGGGTTTAGGGTTTAGGCGTGAAGATTTCGATAAGCTTACCGATACCTTTTCAGGTGGTTGGCGAATGCGAATAGAACTTGCTAAGCTCCTTCTTCAGAATAATGATATTTTATTATTAGATGAGCCAACTAACCATTTGGATATTGAATCCATTATCTGGCTAGAATCTTTTCTAAAAAACTATTCAGGCGCTGTGGTTATTGTATCTCACGATAAAATGTTTTTAGATAATGTTACCAACAGGACTATTGAAATTTCTCTTGGCAGAATTTACGATTATCCAAAACCATATACAGAGTATTTAGTGTTGCGTGAAGAGTTGCGTGAGCAGCAATTGGCGTCTCAAAAAAATCAGCAAAAACAAATAGAGCAAACCGAAAAACTTATTGAGAAGTTTAGGGCAAAAGCCTCTAAAGCATCAATGGCACAGTCTTTAATTAAAAAGCTTAATAAAATTGACCGTATTGAGGTGGATGAAGACGATAATAGTGTGATGACGCTTAATTTTCCTGTGTCCGTAACACCTGGAAAGGTAGTTGTAGAAATGGAAGATATTGAAAAGCATTACGGCGATTTACAAGTGCTTAAAGATGTGGATATGATGGTTGCTCGTGATAGTAAAATTGCATTTGTTGGGCAAAACGGTCAAGGTAAATCGACATTGGCAAAAATTATTGTGGGAGAAATCGAGTTTGGAGGCCATTTAAAACTGGGTCATAATGTACAAATTGCCTATTTCGCTCAAAATCAAGCAGAATATTTAGATGGTAATAAAACCGTTTTAGATACCATGATTGATGCAGCCAATGAAACCAATAGGAGTAAAGTTCGTGATATTTTAGGAGCCTTTTTATTTAGAGGTGATGAAGTAGATAAGTATGTAAAAGTATTGTCTGGAGGTGAACGAAATCGTTTGGCATTAGCAAAATTATTACTTCAGCCTTTGAATGTTTTGGTAATGGATGAGCCAACCAACCACCTAGATATAAAATCAAAAAATGTTTTAAAAGAAGCACTCGATAGATTTCAAGGGACGTTGATTTTAGTGTCACACGACCGTGATTTTTTAAAGGGACTAACCAATAAGGTGTACGAATTTAAAAACCAGAAAATAAAAGAATATTTGGGCGACATTGATTACTTTTTAGAACAACGTAACCTAGAAAACTTACGTGAAGCCGAAAAGCGTGATGTTGTAAAAGAGCAAACAGATAAAACGGAAGCAAAACAATCTTACGAAGAGCAAAAAAAGCTAAAATCGCTTAATAACAGATTGAGTAAAATTGAATCTAAAATCAATCAGTTAGAAAAGGAAATAAAAGAAATAGATGTCGAATTACAATCTAATTATGATGCTACAGTCGCCGACCCAAATTTCTTTGATACTTACCAGAAAAAGAAAGACAATCTGCAAGAATTAATGAATAATTGGGAAGACATTCAGCTAGAAATAGAATCTTTTTAATGTAGTCTTGTTCTTACTCAATTACCGTTCATCGAATAAAATTGGTAGTTTATCTAGTTAAGTCTATATTCGTGGTAGATTAAGCCCTCAAATAAAATCTACTACTATGAAAACCTTAAAACTAACGTTACTGTTATGTCTTGTCACTACATTAGGATTTGCTAATGTATCAACTAAAGAAAAAGAAGCTTTAATCGCTATTTGCGATGCTACCAATGGTAACCATTGGACTGTTACTTGGGATACTAATACCCCAATAAACACATGGCATGGTGTAACCATTAAAGATGGTAAAGTTGTTGCTTTGGACTTGAGTTTCAATAATTTGGAAGGCGTTTTGCCAGCTCAAATAGGTGACCTTGAGAATTTACAAACGTTAAACCTATTTAGAAATAAAATTTCAGGAGAAATTCCAGAATCTATAGGAAATCTTAAGCAATTAAAAACATTAAATATAGCTTTCAATACGCTTGAAGGTAACTTGCCTAACACTATTGGCGATTTAACATCTTTAGAGTCTTTAGAGCTATTTATGAATAAAATTGAAGGGTCAATACCTAATACTATTGGTAATTTAAACCACTTAAAAAAGATAGAGATTTTTAGTAATAAACTTTCAGGTGATATTCCAGCTGAAATAGGTGCTCTAGTAAATCTTAAAGAGTTATCGTTAAGCAGTAACAATTTATCTGGAGGTATTCCAAAAACGGTTAAAAACTTAGCTAATCTTGAAAAGTTGAGTTTGTATGATAATCAGTTATTTGGTGCCATTCCATCAAGCTTAGGTAATTTAGAAAAATTAGAAGAAATTATGCTTTCAGATAACTTTCTATTTGGTAATGTACCAAGTAGCATTGCAAGTTTAGATAATTTAAAAATCTTAATGATTAACAATAATGACCTACAAGGAGACTTTGCAAGTTTAGAGAAAAGTCTTCCAAATGGTGTGCAATTTGAATTCGTAAATATTGGAGAAAGAAAAAAAGCTGCATTAGCAGGAACCGATTAAGTAATTTGTATTATAATTATTTTTTTGATGGAAAGACTATTTCGTAACAGAAGTAGTCTTTTTTTTTGTTTTTATACTTGGTAAAATAGAAAAGGGTTGTATATTTGCAGTCCAAAATGATTTAGTCGGCATTATGAACCGAAAGCATGTACTCAACTTGATTGGGTATCGCTAAGAAAATTATTTTGAGTTAATATCGCGGGATAGAGCAGTAGGTAGCTCGTCGGGCTCATAACCCGAAGGTCACAGGTTCGAGTCCTGTTCCCGCTACTAAATTAAAAGTCATAACTTAATTGTTGTGACTTTTTTTAATTTTAACCAAAAACTTTAAGGACTAGAGGTTTATGCTGAGCACAGTCGAAGTAAGTCCTGTTCACGCTACGAAGAAGCTCTTTGAGAAATCTAGGAGCTTTTATTTTGGAATCAATAGATGCTTGCATTAAATTGATGGAAAATAAAACTAATTATTGCGGAGCAATAGGAGTTTCTTTGTGAAAGTTCCTTCTAATACTGATTCCTTTTCCACGCAAAGGAATCAATCCTGTCGCAGCTACAAGGGGAGTTTCACAGAAATGTGAGTACTGTGAAAGTTTGTGAGATAACAATGTTCCTTCAGGCTCAACTTATACCATATGGTTTTGTGTTGGACCTGTATTAACAACATTTAATATTTCAATGAGAAAGATAATATTTAATATCGTAATAGTTATTGTAGTCTTAAGCTGTAATAGTAAAAACAATAGCAATCACCAAAAGGTTAAAGACATAAATAATGTAAAAAAAGGAAAAGTCTTAATTATTGGTAAAACAGATGATTTAAGGTCTTTTACATTTTAATGTATTAAACACGTCTTCGGCTTCACTTAAACATGGAAATCGCATAACTGACCAAAAGGTGATTGGTGACTCTATAGTCATGGAGATCGATTCTATTTTAGAACCGCAACTCTTACACTTGACTTCATATTCCAAAGATATCAATTATCGTGCTACATTTATGGCGAAACCAAATGATACGATAATTTTTGAAATTAAAAATAAGCGATTTAGCATTAAGGGAGAAAAAGCTGCTGAACATAACTTTTATTCAAGTTTACGAGATTCTACTCCAAGATATATACACAATCCTTATAAAGGCAGTCTAATAGAATATAAATCTAGAGTGGACTCTATTTACAGAAAAAAAGTAGACTTTTTTAATAAATACGTAAGGAGGCATAATATCACATCAAAGTCATTTATTGATTTTGTAGAGTCTGGTTTGAAATATTCGCACATATATGAATTAATAAGCCCCAGAACACAAAAAAATGGAGACTCTTTTTACTTGGCTGGCCCAGAGGAATTATTTACAATTATTCAAAAAGAGTATAGCAGTAAAGAACAGTTGTTTAATCTTAAAGACTATTTAGGAGACATTACAATAGATGATTTTAAGGATGAGAGCCATTTAAGTATAGGTTCTTTCAAACCTGCTTTATCAGTACTTATAAGAAATTACTTTGCGACTTCAGATTATCCAAGTTATTCCATAGAAAAATTTTTGGCAGAAAAAGCTGTTATAGATAATAATTTTGATGAAAAAATCAAGGAGTACGCCATGGCTTCTCTCATTACTGTTTATCATTGGAGAGGCTTTGGGCACAGTAAAAAAAGTGTTTCTTTTTTTAAAAATGAAATTCACGAATATAGTAAACAATATCCAGATTCAGAGTATACAAAGGAAATGGAAGTTATTTTTGAAGATTTGAATTCCTTTGAATTAGAGTTTCCTGAACCAGCATTAAACACCAAATTACTCAGTAAACATGGTGATACTTTAACATTAGACGAAATTTTTAACCGTTCCAATAAAAGGATAAGGGTTATAGATTTTTGGGCAAGTTGGTGCATTCCTTGTATAAGTGAAACACAAAAGGCACAAGACTTTAGAGATAAACTATCAGTTGAAAATAACGTAGAATGGATTTATCTATCAATTGATGAAGATGAAAAGAAGTGGTTAAAAAAATCAAAAGAACTTGAAATTTATCTTAATGTTCGTAACCAATATTTAGTTATTAATAGTAAAAAATCACCACTAACAAAATATCTAAAAGTTTATTGGATTCCAAGATATGTAATTCTAAATAAGCAAAACGAGATTGTTTTGAATAATTCACCACATCCTTCGGATAGTATTGTATTTAAGAGGATAATTGATGAAATTAATATAGAAAATTAGTTATGGTAATGCCCCAAACTGGTGCTTTTTAAAATCAATCTATTTTTAATGTTGAATCAAATTTTTCTAATTTTTTAATGAGCATTTGGTTCGGCATTTTTCTGTACGCTTTAGAAAGAAACTCCTCGAGAAGAAATCAAGAGTTTATATGATTTTCATCAAAGTATAGATTTCTAAAATTATCAATTTCTACTCAAATAAAATATCAAACTAATAGTGTTTTTTATTAAAAATACCATCTTACAAACGCTTCCATAGCAGCATATTTAGCCAATCCTAATTGATCGTATAATTGTGCGGTTTCTTGGTTTCTATCTTCTGCTCTCTGCCAAAACTCTCTACTGTCGCTGCCTTGAAAAACAACACCATCTTTTTGGGACTGATGTTTAAAAATACCGTGTCTTTTTTCTAGTACTTGATCAGGGCTCATCGGTATAGCCATTTCAATTTCATCGATTCCCCATTCTTGCCAAGCACCTCTGTAAAGCCAAACCCAGCAATCATCCATGTATTTTTTAGTTTTGAGACACTTTACAGATTCGAAGACGACATCGAGACACAATTTGTGCGTACCATGTGGATCGGCCAAATCTCCAGCAGCATATATTTGATGTGGTTTTATTTTATCAATCAATTCCATAGTAAGTTTAATATCTTCTTCGCCTATTGGATTTTTTTCAATAGTTCCAGTTTCGTAGAAAGGTAGTTCCATAAAATGAATTTGTTCATCTGGTAAACCTACAAAGTGGCTTGTAGCTTTTGCTTCCCCCTTTCTAATTAAACCTTTAATTTGCCTTACCTGTGGGATGTCAATTTCACTATCTTTTTTATTAGCCAAGAATTTTTTTGCCTTTTTATAAATATCTTCAGTTTCCTTGTTTTTAATATTAAAGCGGTCATTATAATCACAAACAAAACTTGCAAATTTTAACGCCTCGTCATCAGCGACTGCGATATTTCCTGAGGTTTGGTATGCTACATACACCTCATGACCTTGCTCTACCAAACGTTTAAAAGTACCACCCATGCTTATAATATCATCATCTGGATGTGGACTAAAAATAAGCACTCGTTTTTTAGCAGGTTCGGCACGCTCTGGTCGGCGGCTATCATCGGCATTTGGTTTGCCACCAGGCCAACCTGTAATTGTGTTTTGTAATTTGTTGAATATTTTTATGTTAATATCGTAAGCTGGACCAGAATCTGCTAATAAATCACTCATACCGTTTTCAATATAATCGGCGTCAGTAAGCATTAGTATAGGCTTGTTTAAATGTAGTGCTAACGCCAATACTGCTTTTCTTACTAGTTTGTCTGTCCATTCTACCTTTTCAACTAACCAAGGTGTATTGATTCTTGTTAGTTTTGAGCATGCGCCTTTATCTAAGACAAATGTTGCGTTTCTATGTTCTTGTAGATATGATGCTGGCACTTTGTTGGTAACCTCATCTTCTGCAGAAGCTTTAATAATGCTAGATTTTCCTTCTCCTCAAGCCATTAAAATAACACGCTTAGCTTCCATTATTTTCTTAACACCCAAAGTAATTGCAGTTCTTGGTGTATTGTTTAAACCACCAAAATCTTTACTCGCAGCAACTCTAGTTATATGATCTAAAGCAACTAATCTGGTTTTAGAATTTTGAAGTGATCCCGATTCGTTAAAGCCAATATGTCCATTACCACCAATTCCCAAAATCTGCAAGTCTATGCCACCATAAGCCTCTATTTTTGCTTCATAAGCATCACAGTATTCAGCTATCGCTTCTTTTGGCAAAGTGCCATTAGGTATATGATAATTTTCTGGTAATATATCAACTTGGTCAAATAGCAGTTCTTTCATAAAACGAACATAACTATGCACCGAGTCGGGTTTCATTGGGTAGTATTCATCTAAATTAAATGAAATAACATTTTTGAAACTTAAGTTCTCTTCTTTATGGAGACGCACTAATTCGGCATACAGTCCTTTTGGTGAAGATCCAGTTGCTAAACCTAAGACACAAGGTTGTTTTTGAGATTGCTTAACACGAATGAGATCTGCAATTTCTTTAGCGATTTGTTTTGAAGCACTAACCGAGTCGTTAAAAATAACTGTATTAATGTTCTCGAATCGTTTTTCAAACCCTGTTGCTTTATCTACTGTGCTCTTAATCATTTTTTTGAATTATTTAATCGTTAATAACTTTAGTCTTTAATATTTGTTCCATTACCCAAGCTGTGTGCGCTGCTGTTTTACCTGTTGAGGGATGAATGGATTGATTTAATAACTGTATTTTTATGTTTTGAACATGATATAATTGGATATTTTCAGGGTGTTCAATAAACATACTTTTGGTGTTGCCATTGCTTTTTAGGATGATTGGCTGTTCATGAAAAACCGAAAACTCTATGGAACCATCACTTCCGTATATTCGAACATTGTCCTCTCGTTTTTTAGAGCCAAAATTCCAACTGCCAGAACCTGTTACACCCGAGTTGTGAAGCCAATTACCTGTAACGGCATCCATTGCAGTATATAAGCCTTGTTGATTTGTAGCAATACCATTTGCGTTTGAAATGTTGCCCAAAAGAAAGATGAACAAATCCAAACCGTGTGATGCCAAGTCATCAAAATAGCCAGCAGGTGCAATTTTTGCATCTGTGCGCCAATTATAAGTTTTAGCTAAGTCAATATTGTTAGCAGGTTTACTAAGATGCCATGTAATATGCCTTATCTTTCCTATTCTATTATCATCAATCCAAGTTTTAATTTGTTTAAACCTTGGTAATGAGCGCCTGTAATAAGCCACAAATAATGGCAGGTTTTTATCTTGAAATGCTTTATTTATATTAACACAAGCTTTATAGGTAGGTGCCATAGGTTTTTCTATACAACAAACTTTACCTGCATTGGCAACTTTTAGAGCATAGAACTCATGGGTGTCTGGTGGTGTTGCAATGTATATGGCATCAATATTTGAATCGTTAATTAAATCTTCCGAGTTATTGTAAAACTGAGGAATGTTATGCCTTTTAGCATAGTCTTTTCCTTTTTCAACATCTCTACGCATTACAGCAGTTACTTCAAAACCATCTGTTTTTTGGTAAGCAGGACCACTTTTTAGTTCAGTAACTTTACCACAACCAATAATTCCCCAACGATATGTTTTATTTTCTGTAATCAATTTTAAGATTTAAAACCTTTTTTATAATATATTGACTTTAATTTTTTTCCATGTTCTTATAAGTAATACCCCTGAAATTATAGCAACTCCAGTAATTATTAAAGCTAGGTTATAGTCCCCATATATCCAGTATCCAGTGGCGAACATACAGCTATAGATGAGTGCACATCCTAACAGCATCGCAAGGATTCCTGAAGGAACACTCCAAGCTTCATCAGTATCTTTTACAACAATCCCATCTTCTTTTGCTTCTGCTACTACCTTAGACCAACCTGGGCCTCCTGGTTGAATTTTTTTATAAAAATTTTGAAGCACGTCTTTGCTTTCAGGTTGTGTTGCGTAAGTTGCAATTAACCATATAATTGTAGTAATGAGTACTACAGCTGGGTATTGATAATAGTCTGGAAACACACCAGATTCTGCTCCAAAAAAATAATCACCAAGAGGCGTAAGTTTTAATAGAATTGAAATAATACCTGATGCAAACATAGCAGTTATCTCACTCCAAGCATTAATTCTCCACCAGAACCAACGTAAAATAAAAATAAGTCCAGTACCAGCTCCAAACATTAATAGTACTTCAAATAGCTGTAATGCGTTTTGAAGCAACAATGCCAATAAGGCACTTAAAACCATTAATACTACAGTTGAAAGTCTTCCAACAAATACCAGTCGTTTTTCGGATGCGTCTGGGTTAATCTGTTGTTTGTAAAAATCATAAACCATATATGAAGAACCCCAATTTAACTGTGTAGAAATGGTGGACATATATGCGGCTACCAATGATGCTAAAACTAAACCTAAAAGCCCACTTGGAAGTTTGGTTAACATAGCAGAATAGGCGAGGTCATTACCAAGCTTATCATCGGCTACATTAGGAAATGCTTCTTGGATACTAGCCAAATCTGGGAATATTACTAAAGATGCTAAGGCTACTATAATCCATGGCCAAGGTCTAAGTGCATAGTGCATAATGTTAAAGAAAAAAGTAGCACCAATAGCATGGTTTTCGTCCTTTGCCGCTAACATTCTTTGGGCAATATAACCTCCTCCTCCTGGCTCAGCACCTGGATACCAAGAACTCCACCATTGTACGGCCAGAGGAATAATAAAAAGCGTTATTAATGCATTTCGGTTATTAAAATCTGGTAAAATAGAAAGCTTACTAGCCACATTTTCATTGCTTAACAAAGCTTCAATACCACCAACCTCTGGCATGTTTACCAAAAAATAAGCTGCACCAATCGCTCCACCCATAGCAACAAAAAACAAAACAAAATCGGTGTAAACAACACCTTTAAAACCACCTAAGGCACTAAAAACAACGGTTATTAAACCTGCACTAATTACAGTTTGCCATGGTTCTAAGCCTAACATTATACCACCAATCTTTATGGCTGCCAATGTAACTGCGGACATGGTAATAACATTGAAAATAACACCAAGATAAACCGCTCTAAATTTTCTTAAGAATCTAGCTGGTTTACCGCCATATCTAAACTCATAAAACTCAATATCTGTGTTTACATTAGATTTTCGCCAAAGTTTAGCATAGACAAAAACTGTTAACAAGCCTGTAATTAAAAATGCCCACCAAACCCAGTTACCAGAAACGCCATTGGTTCTTACTATGTCTGTAACTAAGTTGGGAGTATCTGTAGAAAAAGTTGTTGCAACCATGGAGACACCTAGTAGCCACCATGGCATTGTTCGACCTGAAAGAAAAAACTCAGAAGAGTTCTTTCCTGCTTTTTTTGAAACATATATCCCTATTGACAACGTTATCGCAAAGAATATTATTATTAATGCATAATCTAATGTACTTAAGGATACCATAGTTTTTTAATTAGTTAGTAATTTATTGTGGAAAAATTTAATAGTTTTTCAGAAAAGCTTTCTATTAATTTAAATTGGTTTTTTGCTCGGTCTAAATTATGGTCTGGGTAATCTCTCTTATAATATATGTCGTTATTTAAATAATCTGTTAAAAAGCGAAGTCCCATAATAAAAATCATAGTTTTTGCAGCTAAAGGCAAATATTTTAATTCTATTTCTGTTAAATTATCTTCTGTTTTTTCTAAAAACCCTTTCTTGTAAGCGTTATAGTATTCTATGTTGAATTCTACCTTTGATATATCTTTTTCGTCTTCTGCGGCAGAGTTGCAAATAGTTCTAATAGCATCACCAAAATCATAATGAATAATCCCTGGCATTACCGTGTCTGTATCTATCATACAGATGCCCTTGTTGTCTTTAGTGAAAAGTGAATTTGATATTTTAGTATCATTATGTGCAACCCTTGTAGGGATTTTACCTTCATCTTTTAAATTTTGAAGAATATGCATTTCTTCTTTGGATTTATCAACTATGTCTATATACTCCAAAGCTTTCTGTAAACGTTCCTTTGCAGCGCTTTGAATAGAGGAGGTGTATTGTTTGTAACGAAAAGACATATCATGAAAGTTAGGGATAACCTCTATTAATTGACTGCTGTCAAAATCTAAAGTTAGGTTTAAAAACTCTCCCAAAAGCTTGCCTCCCTCGTATGCAATCTCTTTATTCTTTACAACTTCATGGGTAATGCTATTTTCTATAAACACCATGATATTCCAAAATTGGCCATCATGTATGTGATAGTAAGAGTCTTTATTTATTGCTTTTACAAAGGTTAATTTTGAGTTTCTTATCTCTTTTTTAGAAAGATTTGGAAACTTACTTACTATATGATTGCTAATTAATATTTTATTGTTGACTAAACCCGGAACATCTTTAAAAACATGATGGTTTATTCTTTGTAATATATATTTACAACCAGTAGTGGTTGTTATTAAAAACGTATCGTTGATGTGACCAGTATTTAGTTCTGAATGTTTTAGATATTTAGATTTATGATCAAAAGCATCAAATATGGTTTTTAGTGTGGTCGTATTCATATTATTCCCAAAGCTTTCTTAGGTATGCTCCGTTTAATTTTAGTTTATTTTTCTTTTGCAACACGCTTTTTTGCTTTTTGTTTTAGGTAATGTATTTTGAAAACAACCACCTAATACAATCGATTGTATCGATATAAACAAAAATATACTTTTTATTTACATCGTATAAACTGGCTCTTGGTTGATTGGCATGCGCTTCCATACCAGAATTTCCATTTTGAGGATGTTCATTTCGCCAGAGTACATTTCCAATAGACATAGCATTTACGCCACTACCATGCCAAGTCCCTGTAGTATAATCTATGTTTTTACCCAATAAGCAACCTGTGGCAGAATTTGTAACTATAAAGTTATGACCTGGGTTTCCAACATATCTATTGTTTAATGCTGAACTATAACCCAAAAATTTAAACTGTGCAGCTTGAGACATTGCCGTAAATTCTACATTACTAATCCAGCTATTCACAACGTGGTTAAATTGAATACCACTCCATCCTGAAGAACTTAAATAGGCATTTGGACCACCTACAGGTTCGCCTGGAAATAATTCTTGTGGTGCTCTATGATGTATGTGATTCCAAATAAAACCACCTGTGTATTTTAAATCTTGTATGCCTACTTCTTCAAGAGCTGAAAAATTATTTATTTTCCAATTGTAAGTGGCATCGACAGCTCTATGTATTGGTTCTTTAAACGTAATTACGTTTCCATTTTTACTCACAACCTTATGTATTTCTCTAACTTCAACACCGTTATTTACTATTCTTAAATTCTGTGGCTGATATAAGTCGGCAGTTGTATAAGGTGCTAGCTCTTCATTTAATAAAGCGGTAGAGGTGTCTTTTATATATAATTCTACCCATTGGCCAACAGAAATATTTGCTGCATTTGCAACTTCAATAGAGTGTGTTTCCCTGTCTGCATTTCCTGTTACATTTGTAATAAAGGTGTTTGCAGAATCTTCTCCATTCCAAAAAAGGAAAAGATATGGGCAAACATAATCTTTGGTTGCCATATCTGGGTGTGTGGTATTGTCTTTTTGGTAGAGCTCAGTGCCACCAGTACCAGAACCACTTCCTTTTATTACAATATTGCTTTTAGAAATTCTAATGACCTCGCTAGGGTCATCTACACTAGCATCGTTAACAATAAATTTGCCTGGAGGGAAAAAGATAACTCCACCATTGTTAGCTTCTGCTGCTGCGATTGCCAACATAATTGCTGCTTTATCAGATATTCCATCATCTGGTATGGCTCCGTAAGCCGCAGCCGTAACATCAAAAATTTGTTGCGTGAATGTAGGTGGTAACCCTATTTCTCCGTTATGATATCCAGCATAAGAAAATGTTGGTAGTATGGGTTCGGTATTATTAACTTGGGCATCTACCCAATTTTGATATAGAGCACTTGGGTTTTGAGCAATAACTTGCGAGCTTATTAAGATAAAGAGCGCAAGGAAAGGTAATTTATTTCTTAGAATCTTCATAAAAGTATTTTAAACAAAAATACTTAATCACGTTATTAATAAGAGGTGCTAAAAGTTCATTTTTAGGGGATATATTGGTATAGTAGCTATTAATTGGTTTGATTTAGAAGTAGAAATGTGTTGTTTGGTGTTTCAAATACTAAATGAATTTTCACCTCAATCTTTATTTAGTAGATACGATTCAAGTTATTTTATTTCGTTTTATAATTTTTACTAGTACGATAAGAATTGGATTAGTTTTGTAGGCTCTCATTATATTTTTTCTAAGAACAATTTAAATAGTTACTTGACTTGGAATGTAAGAGTAAACAAATTTTAGAATAGTTAGTACAGAATTATTTTTACAAACTCCTTTTTTATACTTCCCTTTGCTTTTTCTAATCCTTTACTGCTACCACTTTATATTCAGTGTGTATAGTTTCGCTATCAAGCACATTGCTAGTAATGTTGTTAATTATAATTTCAAGAAAGTGAAATGTGGTACTTAATATTCCTTCTTTTACTTCGTCTGTAAGTCTAACTTTTATGTCAATCTTACCCAAAGGGATTCTAAATACACATAATCGCCTTCATTAATTAAATGATTTTTTGTTTCAAATTGATTGACAAGATTATTAGATTGAATCAAATTTCTCTAATTCTTTAATGAGCATTTGGTTGGTATTTTTTCTGTATGATCAACTACTAAAACTTCACAGAAATGTGGAGCTTTTTTATATTATTAAAATATGAGGCTAAAAACTGAGCCTTCGCCTTCAATACTTTTTACAATAATTCGTCCTTTGTGAAGTAGCATAATTTGTTTACAAAGACTTAAGCCAATTCCGCTTCCTGTGGCTTTATTGGTAAAGAACGGAACGAATATGTTTTCTAAAATATTTTGCGGAATACCTGAGCCATTATCATAAATTTTTATAACAGTATCTCTATTAGGATTTTGAGTTGCTATAACTTTTATTTCTGAATTTTCTCTGTTTTTGCATGCGTCAACAGCGTTTAGTATTAAATTAATTAATACTTGTTCAATAAGGTGTGTATCAATATCTAGTTCTAGCCTTTTAGTAGAAATTTTGAATTCAATATCAATATTTTTGGCTTCAATTGATGGTGCCATTAGTAACTGAATATTATCAAATAGTTCAGAAACGTTAACCTTCTGTAAATTTAAATGAGTCACTTTACTTAAACTACGGTAGGTTTTAGCAAACTTTAATAAACCTTCACTTCTGTTTTTAATCGTTTTTATCCCAGAATTAATATCGTCTAATTCGAGTGTGTTTTCTTTAGGCTTTTCAATAGCTAATTGTAAGTTTTTTTGAAGAGTATCAGCCAATGATGAAATTGGTGCAATGGAATTCATGATTTCATGAGTCATTACACTTAATAATTTCTTCCAAGATTCAGATTCATTCCTATTTAGAGTATCATCAATATTTTGAATGACAATCAACTTAAAAGCGTCATCTTCAACTTGAAAAACAGTATCAGAAATTAGAATTTTTATTTTATCATTTTGTAATGCAATCGAAATAGAATCTGGTTCTCTGTGATAGGTTTCAAAAATTGTATTAAACAATTCTGGTTTTCTGTTTTCAACAAACCGTATGTTTTTAAAAGATGGCATGTCTAGTATATCACCAAAAGAATCATTAGTCCATAAAACATCACCAGTTTCTAGATTATAAGCAATTATGCCTATGTCTACCATTTCTAAAATCTTTTGAAGGTAAACATACTGTGCTTCATTTTGAGAGTTAATCTCCTTTATAGTTCTATTAATTTCATTAAAACCAGTGTATAAAAAACGAATATCTTTTGGGCCTTTGTCTTCAGGGAACCATCGTGAAAAATCACGATATTTTACAGCTTCAAAAAAGTCATCCATAGCAACAAACCGACGCTTTACAAAAGAGTATGTGTTAGTTAGTAAAAAAAGAATACCTATACTAATAATTACTGTGTACACAGTCTTGTCTATATAAATTGCATAAACTAAGGCAAGTATTGTACTAACAAGAAATAGAATTCTAAAAAAAAGTCTAAAGATGTAAGCTTTATAGTTCATACTTCTCTAGTCGTCTATATAAAGCAGCTCTTGTGATGCCCAATTCTTTGGCAGATTTAGAAACGTTTCCTTTATGCTTCTCTAATACAGTTAGAATTGCATTTTTTTCTACATCATTAAGATTTAGACTTTTAACTTCTGTATTTGTTGTTGAAGCTGAACGCTCTATTGATGAAAAAACTAAATCATCTGGTTTTAAAGTATTACCATCGGTCATTATTACCGCACGTTCTAAAACATATTGAAGCTCTCTTACGTTACCAGGGAAATCGTGCTTTTTTAATTTTGAAATAAATCCTGAATCAAAAGAAAACGAACTTTTATTATACTTTTCGGCATATAGTGATACAAAATAACGTGATAGTTCTGTAATGTCTGTACCTCTATCTCTTAATGGGGGAACAACAATATCAACAGTATTAATTCTATATATTAAATCTTTGCGAAACTTCTTTTCGTCTGCTAATACTTCAGGGTCTATATTTGTGGCGCAAATCAATCTAATATCTATAGGTATCGATTCGTTAGAGCCCAAAGGAGTAACCTGTCTATTTTGTAAAACGGTTAGTAATCTTACTTGCTGTCCTAAACTTATGTTACCAATTTCGTCTAAAAATAAAGTACCTCCATTTGCAGCTTCAAAACGCCCTTTTCTATCTTCTCTAGCATCAGTAAAAGCACCTTTTTTATAGCCAAATAATTCGCTTTCAAATAATGAAGAGGTTAATGCGCCTACATCAACTTTAATAAAAGGCTTATTGCGTCTATTAGAATTATCATGAAGTGCTCTAGCAATTAAATCTTTTCCTGTTCCATTTTCTCCAAGCACTAAAATATTTGCATCAGTTGGAGCAACTTTTTTTATTTTGACAAAAACATCATTCATTATATCACTATCACCTATAATCTCAACATTATTTGAGTTTAGGCTTTCTTTGTGATATGATTTTGACTTTTTATTACTAAGAATTTTAGTAATGGTCTCAACAACTTTAGCATTTTTCCATGGTTTCATTAAAAAGTCAAAGGCCCCTTCTTTTAAACCTCTAATGGCTAAATCAATATCTGCATAAGCAGTCATAAGGATAACTGCTATTTCAGGGTTTAGTTTTTGAATCTTATTCAACCAAAAAATACCTTCATTGCCAGTATTTACCAGTCCATTAAAATTCATGTCCAAAATGACAATATCAAAGCTGTTACGTTCAATTAAGGAGATAATATTATTAGGGTTCTTCTCGGTAATTACTTCTTTAACCAAAGGTTTAAGAAGTAATCGCAATGCGGTAAGTACATCTGCGTCGTCGTCAACAACTAATATGTTAGCATTTTTTAAAACCATTCATACAATATTACAATATAAACACTGCTTAAAAAAATAAATTTTCTTGCTTTATAAAAGTGTGCATTTTCGAACATAATGTGTATCAAAATCGGACACTTTTCTTTTTAATAAAAGAATTAAGTATTTGATTATTAGATAATTAAATGTTTGGCATCATCTTCACTATATAATTAGTGTCATAAAAAAATAAAAATGGACGTACCAATTCAAAAGAAAAAATTTTCAAATAAAAAATTAGGGCTAATTGTTGGAGTATTAATTATTACAGCTCTAATAATTTATGTAGTAATTCAAACTTCTGGCGGATCAAAATTGAATGTTGAAAAAGAACGTATATCAATTCATACTGTAAGTAACGATGTGTTTCAGGAAAATATTCCAGTTAACGGTATTGTATTGCCTATTACTACAATTTATTTAGATGCTTTAGAAGGTGGAAGAGTTGAAGAAAAGTTTGTTGAAGATGGTGCAATGATGAAAAAAGGCGAACCAATTTTAAGGCTATCAAATACAGATTTAGAGTTAAGTCTTGTTAATCAAGAAACTTCAGTTTATAACTTATTAACCCAAATGCAAATTTCTCAAAATGCAGCACGTCAGAATACTATTAATAGGCAAAATCAATTTACAGATGTTGAAAATAATTTGATTGAAGCAGAGCGTGTATATACATTAAATAAAAGCCTATATGAAAAAGGAGCAATAGGAAGAATGGATTATGAGTCATCCAAAAATAATTTCGACTACCAAAAAGAGCGTATGAAATTAGCTAAACAAGTATTGTCTGAAGATTCTACTTCTTCCAAACTTGAAATTAATCAAGCTAAAAATTCTTATGCCAGAACACAAAGTGCTTTAGAGTTAATGCGCAAAAAAGTAGGCGATTTGGTTGTGCGTGCACCAATTGATGGGCAATTAACATCGCTAGATGCAGAAATTGGTCAATCAATTTCCAAAGGCACACGATTAGGGCAAGTAGATGTAACAAGTGGTTATAAAGTAAGGGTAGATATAGACGAGCACTATATATCTAGAATCTATAATGGTCAAACAGGAACATTTACACTTAACAATAAAACATACACTTTAGTTATAAAGAAAGTATTTACGCAAGTTACTAATGGTCGTTTTCAAGTAGATATGAAGTTTGAAAGTGAAGTTCCTGAAGGTATAAGAAGAGGTCAAAATTTACAAATTCGAGTAGCCTTGAGTGCCGAGAAAGAAGCCTTATTAGTTGCTAAAGGAGGGTTCTTTCAAAAAACAGGTGGAAACTGGATTTTTAAAGTAAGCGAAGATGGGAATAGTGCCTATAAAGTAAATGTAAGATTAGGTAGCCAAAATACAGAATACTATGAGGTTCTTGAAGGGTTAAACCCAGGAGATAAGGTGGTAACATCTAGTTATGATTCTTTTGGAGATATAGAAGAGTTAATTTTAAAATAAAATACAATCAATTAAAAAATAAATATAATGATACAGATTACCGATTTAGAGAAGTTTTACAGCACCGAAGAAGTTCAAACTATTGCTCTTAATAAATTGTCATTTGGAGTTAAAGAAGGTGAGTTTGTGGCTATAATGGGACCGTCTGGTTGTGGAAAATCTACGTTACTAAATATTTTGGGATTACTTGACGATCCTGACGGCGGAAGTTTTGTTTTTAACGGAACAGAAGTAGCTGGATATAATGAACGTAAGCGTTCAGAATTACGTAAACACAATATTGGGTTTGTATTCCAGAGCTTTAATCTTATTGATGAACTAACTGTTTTTGAAAACGTAGAATTACCATTAATATATACAGGAGTAAAACCTGCAGAACGTAAAAAGCAAGTCGAAGCTGTTTTAGAGAAAATGCAAATTATGCATCGACGTAATCATTTTCCGCAACAATTATCTGGAGGTCAACAGCAACGTGTTGCTGTAGCGAGGGCAGTTGTAAACAAGCCAAAACTTATTCTTGCAGATGAGCCAACCGGAAACTTAGATAGTACCAATGGTAATGAAGTTATGGATTTGCTTATAGATTTAAATGAAGCAGGTACAACAATAATCATGGTAACTCACAGTGAACATGATGCAAAATACAGTCATCGTATTATTAGAATGTTAGATGGACAGAAAGTAACAGAGAACATTTTAGCTTAAATTTTATCATCAATCAAAATCAATCAATCAGGTGGAAAGCACTTCAGTATAAATCATTACCAACCAATTATTCTGAAGTGTCGAAACCAAAAACGAACAGTAATTCTTAGAAATCATGTTTAAAAACTATTTCAAAATAGCCTTTAGAAACTTGTTAAAAAACAAGGTGTATTCATTTATTAACATCTCCGGTTTAGCTATTGGTATGGCAGCGACTATTATGATTGGTCTTTGGATATATGATGAGTTAAGTTATGACAATTACTTTGAAAATAAATCTAGCATAGCTCAAGTCTATGAATCGTCGTCAAATAACAATGAGATAGAAACAGGTCCTGCTATTCCAAGGCCATTAGAATTTGCTTTGCGTCAAGATTATAATGATAATTTTGAGCATATTGTTATGTCATCGTGGACACAACCTAGATATCTTCGTTTTGGTGAAACCAATATTTACAGAGAAGGAAACGCTATGCAAAATGGTGGACCAGAAATGCTGAGTTTGGAAATAATTGAAGGCGTAAGAGATGGGTTAAAAGAAATAAATGCTATTATGCTTTCTGAATCTTCTGCAAAGTCACTATTTGGTTCAGAAACTGCTGTAGGTAAAATTGTAACAATAAATAATGAAGACGACTTAATTGTGTCTGGAGTATATAAGGATATACCTGAAAACAACTCGTTTAATGACATGGATTATATAATTCCATGGAAATATTATTTAACAACGCAACCATGGTTAGAACGGGCTAAAACCTCATGGGGAAATAATTCGTTTCAAATGTTTGTTCAAATTAATGAGAACACAACCATGGAAGCGATTTCTGCTAAGATTAGAGATGTAAAAAAAATTGGTGATCCAGAAGAAGCGGAGTTTAATCCTGAAATGTTTCTGTTTCCAATGAAAGATTGGTACTTAAGAAGCGATTTTGAAAACGGTGTTCAAGCAGGAGGTCGAATTGAAAATGTTTGGTTGTTTGGTATTATTGGTTTATTTGTATTGTTATTGGCTTGCATTAATTTTGTTAATTTAAGTACGGCACGTTCAGAGAAAAGAGCTACCGAAGTAGGCATACGTAAGTCCATAGGGTCTCAAAGAGGGCAGCTTATCTTTCAATTTTTAAGTGAATCTTTTTTAATCGTTGTTTTATCATTTGTTTTTGCTCTAGGTATTGTATTATTATTCTTAAATGGATTTAACAATCTAGCTAGCAAAACGATAGTTTTTCCATGGTCAAATGTCATGTTCTGGATAGTTTCACTAGTTTTTATAGTGATTACTTCGTTTTTAGCAGGTAGTTATCCAGCTTTATATTTATCGTCTTTTAATCCAGTAACCGTTTTAAAAGGAACTTTTAAAGCAGGACGTTATTCTTCCTTGCCACGAAAAGTGCTTGTTGTGACTCAGTTCACCGTTTCTATTGCACTTATAATTGGGACTCTAGTGGTAATGAATCAAATACAGTATAGTAAAGATAGACCAGTTGGTTATGATAAGGAAGGTTTGATTCAAATTCCTGTTATGAGTTCACAATTTATAGGGAAACACGAAACTATGCGAAATCAGTTTATTGCTTCTGGCGGAGCAGTAAAAATGACTACAATGAGTAGTCCAATAACAAACGTATGGTCCAATAGAAGTGGCTATACATGGGAAGGTAAACCTGAAGGTTTTCAAGAAGATTTGGCACATACTACGGTTAATTATGATTTTGTTGAAACTTTAGGCTTAAAGATTCTTGAAGGGCGAGGTTTTTCACGTGAATTTGCTACAGATTCTAATGCTGTGATTCTAAATGAAACAGCAGTAAAGTATATGAATTTAACGAACCCAATTGGTAAACTCATTAAAGATTCAGATGTAGATGACCCTAGCCCAAATCCACCATTAAAAATTGTTGGAGTTGTTGAAGATATGGTTGTGCAATCACCTTACAGTCCAGTAAAACAAGCTATGTATGTTTTTGAAAAATATGGGAACATAGCTTTCTATAGTTTGAGATTAAATCCGGACAAAGGAACTAGCGAAAACTTAGAACTTATTGAAAGCACTTTTAAAAAGAATTTTCCAAATACACCTTTCGATTTTCAATTCGTTGATGAGGAATATGGTAGAAAATTTAGATCAGAAGAACGTATTGCTAGTCTAGCAAAAGTATTTACAGGACTTGCCATATTTATTAGTTGTTTAGGTCTTTTTGGACTGGCTGCTTTTGTTGCAGAGCAACGAACTAAAGAAATTGGTGTGAGAAAAGTTTTAGGAGCATCAATTAGTCAATTATGGTTATTGCTTTCAAAAGACTTTATCACATTGGTTGTTATTTCATTACTTATCGCTTCGCCAATTGCTTATTACATAATGGGACAATGGCTACAAAAATTTAGTTACAGAACTTCCGTTGCTTGGGACGTGTTTGCTATTGCTTGTTTTGGTGCCTTGATTATAACATTGATAACTGTAAGTTTTCAGGCCATTAAAGCAGCGACAACAAACCCAGTAAAATCATTACGCACAGAATAAATTAATTAATCAAAAAACGGAGAGATTATGATTAGGAATTATTTTAAAATAGCAAGTAGAAATTTATGGAAGAATAGAATGTTTACAGCATTAAACGTTGTCGGTCTTACTGTTGCTTTTGGAGTAGCTCTATTGTTAGCCATGTATGCTATATATGAACTTTCTTATGATCGTTTTCATGAACATAATAATAACCTGTACATGGTGTATTCAGAAGATAGTACACCAAACGGAATTGAAGCTAATATATCTAAATCTGAACCTTTTTCAGCTGCATTGCGTGATGAAGTGTCTGGAGTTGAAAAAATAACACGTTATAGTGGTTCAAGTGTATTATTGAGTTATCAAGACAAGCAATTAGGTATGAGTGGTGCTTATGTCGATCCTGATTTTTTTGATTTGTTCAGTTTCCCAATAATTAAAGGGGATAAAGAAAATCCAATAACTTCAGAATCATCTGTTGCTATTACAGAGCTTGCTGCAAAGCGAATATTTGGTGATGAAAATGCTATAGGTCAAACAGTTACTATTCTAAGAGATGAAGAAGAGGTGCCATTCACTGTGACAGCAATTGTAGAAGATTTTCCTGAGACAAGCTCTATTGGGTTTGATGTGATATTAAATTTTAAAAGTCAAGGGTATCATGCTTATGAGAGAGGAGTAGGACGCTGGGATGTTGAGAATCATGAAGTATATATGCAACTTTCTAAAGAAGTAACACCTATTCAGTTCGAAAGAAGTACAAAAGATTTTACTCAACTTCACTATAAAAATGAAATTGATAATGCTAAACGAGATGGCGTACAACCTAATAATGGTGTTTATAGACAAATAAGATTATTACCCCTAGCAGATATTCGATTTGCCAATTTTAACAAAGGTCCTGTTACTGTAAACCGTACCATGCCTTATTTAGTATTGGGTATAGCTGTCTTAATTTTATTTATTGCTTGCGTTAATTTCATAAATATGAGTATTGCCAAAAGTGATCAAAGGCTGTGTGAGATAGGAATGCGTAAAACCTTAGGAGCTAATAATAGGCAATTGTTTTTTCAGTTTTGGGGAGAAAGTATTCTAGTGTTTATAATCTCAGCTTGCTTGGGAGTTTTAATGGCTATACTTTTATTGCCTCATTTTCAAGTTTTATTTAGTACAAGAGCCTCGTTTGAAACCTTCTTAAACCCTTTTTTAATAATTCTACTAGTGCTTAGTGTCATAGGTATTACATTAATAGCTGGTGGTTATCCTGCATTATTAATGAGTCGTCTTGGAACATTGCAAAGCCTTAAAGGTAAACTAGATAGTAATGGAAAAAACTATTTGCGCAATGGTTTAATGGTCATACAATTTGGTATTGCCATATTACTTATTAGTGGTACGCTAGTACTTCGGGAACAAGTTGAATTTATGCGAACCAAAGATTTAGGATTTAATAAAGAACAAGTGATTGCTTTTCCTCTTAATGGAAAGCGTAATGATCAGCAAGCGTTGCAATTGGTGAGAGATGCACTTCAAGATAAACAGAATATTTTAAGTGTCTCAGCATCTAATAATATTTTAGGTCTTGGAAAAGATGGATCCCGCTCAACAAGTGTTCTAGGGTTTGAATATAGAGGGTATGGAGTAGAAACCCATATGTTAGTGGTTGATTCAGATTACATAGAGACTTTAGATTTAGATTTAGTTGAAGGCAGGTCTTTTAAGAAGAACTTAGCTAGTGATAGTCTATCTGTTATCATTAATGAGTCAATGGCAAAACAACTAAATGAGGAAGAAATATTAAACTCAAAAATAAATATTGATAATAAGTTTTTTTCTGTTGTTGGTGTAATAAAGGATTTCAATTTCCAAGAGCTCGATAGACACATTGCACCTATGTCACTTTTTGCATTACCTAATTGGAATTTAAGAAATGTATATGTAAAAGTTGAGCCTCAAAATTTGGAACAATCTTATGCTGATGTGAAAGCAGCATGGGCATCTATAGAGCCAAACGCAGAATTTCAAGGATCTTTTTTAAACGAAAATATAGACAGAACCTTGCGTAGCGAACGTAATATGATAACGATGATAGGTAGTGGTTCTATTTTGGCTATTACTCTAAGTTGTATCGGTTTATTTGCAATGTCATTACTTATAGTGGCTCAACGACGTAAGGAAATAGGTGTCCGTAAAATTGTAGGCGCAAGTGTATCTGCAATCACGATACTATTAACTAAAGATTTTTTAAAATTAGTAGGTATTGCTTTTCTTATAGCAACTCCAATTGCTTGGTGGTCAATGAGTAAATGGTTACAAAACTATGCATACAGCATAGATCTCAATGCTTTAATATTTCTTATTGCTGGAGGAATTGCATTAGTAATAACTATAGTAACAATAGCAGGTAAAACTATTAGTGCAGCGACAGCAAATCCTGTTAATTCTTTGCGTACGGAGTGAATCAATCAAAAAACGAACAATCATGATTAAAAATTATTTCAAAATAGCATGGAGAAACATTATGAAACACAAGGTGTTTTCTCTAATTAATGTTATTGGCCTTACTATAGGTTTAAGTGCATCGTTTGTTATTGGTTTAATGATTTTTTACGATTACACATTTGATAATTTTCACAAAGATGGTGATCGTATTTATCGCGTTGTAACCGATTTTAAAACACCAGAAGGCGAGTTTTATAATCCAGGTGTAACACTTGCATTAAAAGATGCTGTAGCAGAGAACTCTAATTTTGAGAGTATTAGTGAGTTTTATAGAGAACGACCGTTAAAAGTTGAAAATAGAGTCGACAATCTCGAATTCAAATTACCAAAATTTGTCATTTTTGCTGATAAAGATTATTTCAAAATTTTTGACTACAAATTTGTCGCTGGCGATGCTAATAAAACCTTATCTAACCCAAATGAGGTAATACTTACAAAAGAACGTGCAGCAAAATACTTTCCTCGTGTAAACCTTTCTGAAGTAATTGGTAAAACTTTAGTGTATAATGATTCTATTAATGCTACTGTAACGGGTGTGGTAGAAAATCTTGAGGGTAGAACAGATATTGTGTTTCAAGAATTTATATCGCATCCTACAATTCTTCAGACGCGAATGCGAAGAAATATATTGGGAAAGAATTGGAATAACACCAATTCCAGCTCGCAATTATTTGTAAAATTAAATACCAATGCAGATATAGCGGCTATCAAAAGTAGATTTAAAGATATATCAGCAGAACACGCTGACGAAGAAGATATAAAATATGGTGAGGAACGTGTATTTCAATTGCAACCTTTAAGAGATATTCATTTTAATGAAAATTACGGAATTTACGATTATTCTAAAGGGCAAGCTAGCAGATCCTTATTAAAGAATTTAGCTTTAGTCGCACTATTCTTATTGCTACTTGGTTGTGTTAATTTTATAAACCTTAATACAGCACAAGCATCACAACGTGCTAAAGAAATTGGTATTAGAAAAACCCTAGGAAGCTCGAGAAAACAATTGATTAATCAATTTATGGGCGAAACATTTTTACTAGTTGTTGTATCAGCGTTATTATCTTTATTGCTTTCTAGGTGGTTGATTAACGTGTTTTCAGATTTTGTTCCAGAAGATTTGAGTTTTGAGTTGTTTAAAGCACCAATAGTATTTGTTGGGATTATAGTTTTATTATTCTTAGTTACATTTTTATCAGGATTTTATCCTGCGATGGTTTTGTCAAAATTTAATACAGTATCTGTTTTAAAAAATCATATAGCAGCAGGTGAGAAAAAGATAAAATTAAGAAAGTTCTTAACGGTTTTTCAATTTGCCATTGCTCAAGTATTTATTATAGCTACACTCTTGGTTGGTAAACAGATTAACTATTTATTAAATAAGGATATGGGCTTTAAAAGTGAAGCTGTAGTAACGGCATTTAGACCATTTGGAGAAAATGGGTTTGAGAAAATGCAATTACTTTCCGAAAAATTAAAATCTATACCTGAGATAAATGCAATCAGTCTTGGTAATTATACACCAGCTTCTTTTAGTACTAATACAACTACAGTGAGACGTATTATTGATGAAAAAGAAATACATGGTGATATGCAATTACTGCATGGTGATACTAATTATTTAAGCCTTTTTGAAATAGAACTTTTAGCTGGTAGAGATAGACGAAACGATACAATTAGAGAACTTGTTATTAATGATGCAGCTCGAAAGTTTTATGGTTTTAATACGCCAGAGGAAGCTATAGGGCAAAATTTACTTTATGAAGACGAACCAATTCCTATAGTTGGTGTTATGGAAAATTTTCATCAACGATCGTTAAAAACTGAAATTAAGCCAATGAGTTTGTTAGGTGATTTTTACAGAAAGAATTGGACTTATTTCACACAAGCACATATAGCACTTAATAACACATCATCGGGGAGTTTAGAAACCGCAATTTCTAAAATTGAAAATGAATATAACTCGATTTATCCAGGCGAAGATTTAAGACTGGAATTTTTGGACGAAACCATTGCCAAGTTTTATAAGCGTGAGAGAAAAATATCTACACTCTTAAACTGGTCAACTGGCTTATCAATTTTAATCAGTTGTTTAGGGTTATTAGGTTTAGTAATCTATACAACAAATAGACGTGTAAAAGAAATAGGTGTACGTAAAGTTTTAGGGGCTTCATTATTACAAATAAATACATTATTGTGTAAAGAATTTTTAATTCTTGTTGCAATTGCGTTTATAGTTGCTGCTCCAATAGCGTATTATGGTATTAATAATTGGTTACAAGATTTTTCATATAAAACGAGCATTAGTTTTTGGTTGTTTTTATTGAGTGGCTGTGCCATGATTTTCTTTGCTTTGTTGGTAATAAGTGTAAAGACTTTACAGGCTGCTAATGCAAATCCTGTAAACTCATTACGTTCGGAGTAAAAATCATCAACCAAAAAATCAAATCATCATGATTAAAAATTATTTCAAAATAGCTTGGAGGAGTCTTAAAAAGAAAAGACTATACACTATTATTAATACAATAGGTCTATTTACTGGAATTAGTTTTGCATTATTGATAGCGACTTTTGTATGGCAAGAATTACAGGTTAATAAGAATTTAAAAAACTCAGATTCGCAATACATTCTTACTAGCCAATGGAAAGACCCAAATATGGGAGTGGATTTTGCGACACTTGGTCCACTTGCAGAGCGATTAAAAGAGGGTTACCCACATTTAGTGGCTAACTATTACCGTTGGGATGGTATCACAAGTATTGTTTCTCAAGGTGATAAAAATTTTAGGGAAGGAATTCAATTAGGTGATGCTAGCTTGTTAAATATGTATGGTTTTAAACTGTTATATGGCAATATTAATACAGCATTTAAAGATCCATTTTCGGTAGTAGTAACAGCCGAAAAAGCTTTAAAGTTCTTTGGAAAAATGGATGTTATAGATGAAACACTATCTATTCAGAATTTTAATGGCGACAACCAACAATTTAAAATAACGGGAGTTTTAGATAGCACACCGGAAAACATAATTACAAAATTAACTAAGCAAGCAGATAACGGATTTTTTATTGCTAAAAACACGTCAACCTATTTTGATCGTGCTAATTTTGAGGCTTGGGACCTTCCCATTTTTGTTGCGTTTATTGAACTTCAACCACATATTTCTGTTCAACAGTTAGAAGAGCCGCTCAATCGTTTAATACAACAGCATACACCAGAGACAATCAAAAATAATCTTAAAGCAGTGCCTATAAAGCTCACAGATTATTATTTAAATAGAAACAATACGAGTTTAAAGCAAATGCTTTTAACCTTAAGTTTTGTTGGGCTTTTTATAATCATTATGGCAATGATAAATTTTATAAACATAGCTATAAGTCATTCTGGAAGTCGATTAAAAGAAATTGGCGTTAGAAAAGTTTTAGGTGGACAACGAAAACAACTCATTTTTCAGTTTTTAACAGAATCATTTGTTTTGGTAAGTGTTTCAACGATTTTAGCTTGTATGTCATTTCCATTTTTAAGTCAGTGGTTTGCACAACTTGTAGGGAAAGAACTTATTGGTCTTTCTCAATTTCCTGTTCATTTTGTATTGGTGCCTTTACTTTTTATTGTTGTGATAAGTCTATTGGTAGGTTTTTATCCTGCTTTTGTATTGTCTTCATTCAAATCTATTGATGCTATTAAAGGAAAATTAAATACAGGATTACAATCTATTTTATTACGAAAGTTTCTTTTAGGATTTCAATATGTTACAGCACTTGTGGTTTTAATTGCCGCATTTTTAGTAACACAACAATTAGATAATTTCTTTGGTAAAGGATTGGGTTATAATAAGGATTATGTTGTGACAGCGAGCGTGCCTAGAGACTGGACTTCAGAAGGTGTTCAAAAAATGCTAACCTTACGAAATGAGTTTTCTAAATTATCTTCGGTGGAAAGTGTGAGTCTTTCCTATGAAATTCCGAATGGTAATAATGGGTTTCAGGTCACAGTATATAGAACTGGTAGAAATCCTGAACAAGCTATAGCGTCACAAGGCTTAGTTAGTGATGATGCTTACCTCAAAACGTACCAAATCCCTTTGTTGGCCGGACGATTCTTGGAGGCTGATGAAACAAATCCTAACACAGTTGTTATTAATCAAAAAGCTTTACACACTTATGGGTTCAAAAATGCTGAAGACGCGATAGGGCAACAATTAACTGTTATTGGAGAAACTGAGCCATTAATTGTGCAAGGTGTAGTTGCCGATTTCCATTTTGAATCTATGCAACAACAGATTAAACCACAATTATTTTTTAGTGTGAATAGTAATACTAATTATAGGTTTTTGTCCTTTAAATTAAAACCTGGTGATGTAGATAAAAGTATTACTGAAATTCAACAAGAATGGAAAAGTCTTATGCCAAATTCTTCATTTGAATATAAATTTATGGATGATACTTTGGCTAACCTTTATGAAAGTGAAATACAATTTAAAAAGGCAAGTTATACATCAGCTTTATTATCTCTAATCATTGCACTTCTTGGCATTTTTGGTATGGTATCATTAAGCATTCATAAACGTGTAAAAGAAGTTGGTATAAGAAAGGTGTTAGGAGCGTCTGTATCACATATTAGCTTTTTATTTATTAAAGAATTTATAGTCATTTTAGGATTGTCAATCGTAGTAGCTTGTCCATTAGCATATTTATTAATGGACTCATGGTTGTCTAACTATGCTTATAGAATCACTATAGGTATCGACCCATTCTTGATGGGTGTTTTGTTAATAGGAGGAGTAACAGTGTTGCTCATATTATTTCAAACTTTTAAAGTTGTAATCACTAATCCGATAAAGAGCTTGAAAACAGAGTAGTCATCAACCAAAAAATAAATCATCATGATTAAAAATTATTTCAAAATAGCTTGGAGAAATCTTTTAAAGAAAAAAGGTTTTACTGCCATTAATATTATCGGTTTATCATTAGGAATAGGGTGCTTTATTATCATTTCTATGTTTGTGATAGATGAGTTAAGCTACGACCAATACCATGATAATGCAAATCGTATTTATCGAGTAAATTCTGATGTTATTTTTGGAGGCACCGAAATGAGTATGGCTGTTTCCTCAGACCCAATGGGAGAAGTTTTAAAAAAGGATTACCCAGAAGTTGAAAACTATGTAAGGTTTTATGCATCCAATGGGTCCAAACTAATTAAAAAAGGAAACGAGTTTATAAACGAAGGTGCCGTGGCTCATGCCGATTCTACTTTGTTTAAAGTTTTCACGTTACCAGCAATAGTAGGCGATACAAATACAGCACTTAACAATCCTAATACAGTTGTTATTACAGAAACAGCTGCTAATCGCTATTTTGGAAGTCCTCAATTAGCAATAAATCAATTTTTAGAAACTGATGATAATGGTAAAACATTGTATAAAGTAACTTCAGTTATTGAGGATATGCCTCGAAATTCACATTTCAATTTCGATTTCTTTTTTTCTATGGCCAATGTAGATTACGGTTTTGGAAATTATATGAGCCATAATTTTCACACCTATATCTTGTTAAAGGAAGGAACCGATTATAAAGATTTTAATAAGAATTTTAAAGAGATTATTAATAAATACGTACTTCCACAGGCTGCTCAATTCATAGAAATTTCTAGCATGGAAGATTTTGAGGCCAGTGGAAATAAATTGGAATATACTTTAATGCCACTTACAGATATACATTTGCATTCCTCAAGAGGAGCAGAGTTAAGTGCAAATGGTAACATTCAATACGTCTATATTTTTTCTGCAGCCGCTTTATTTATTTTATTAATTGCTTGTATCAATTTTATAAATCTTACAACTGCAAGGTCTTCTAGTAGAGCAAAAGAAGTTGGTATTCGCAAAGTTTTAGGTTCTGAAAAGAAAGCACTTATTGGTCAGTTTTTAACAGAGTCAACCTTAATTGCCATTTTAGCACTTTTTGTGAGCTTATTGTTTGTATGGTTGTCTTTAGGTTGGTTTAATGGTGTTTCAGGAAAGGAAATGTATATGACTTCTTTATTGAGTCCAAAGTTTTTAATTTTCATTATTGTATTACCATTTATAGTTGGCGGTTTAGCAGGAACATATCCAGCATTCTTTTTGTCTTCATTTAAACCTATTAAAGTTTTAAAAGGGAAACTGTCATTAGGTAATAAGAAGAATACATTACGGAATTTTTTAGTAGTGTTTCAATTTGCTACATCAATCATATTAATAGTTGGCACCATAGTTATCTATAAACAACTCAATCATATTCAAAATTCCAATTTAGGGTTTAATAAAGAGCAGGTAGTAGTAGTTAATAATTTTGGATTATCGCGTGAAACTAGACAATCTCTAAAAAATGAAATTGAACAATTAACTGAAGTAAAATCAGCCTCGTTTGCAGGTTATTTACCAGTAAGTAGCTCTTCGCGTTCTGATACAACATTTTCAACGGAAACCGTTATGACAGAATCCAATGGCTTCAATATGCAGTATTGGAACATAGATTACGAATATTTGGAAACCATAGGTATGGAAATGAAATTAGGTCGAAATTTCTCTAGAGATTTTGGTTCTGATTCTACAGGTATCATCTTGAATGAAACCGCAGTTAAGTTAGCTGGTTTTACAAACCCAATAGGTAAAAAACTATATACCATAGATGGTGATAATAGCCTTGAAGCATATACTATCATTGGTGTAGTTAAAAATTTCAATTTTGCATCGCTACGCGAAAATGTTGGAGGCTTATGTTTTCAATTAGGAAATAACAGTTGGGAAACTGCTTTTAGATTCAATACTACTGATGTTAGTGGGTTATTGGCTACAATTGAAAATAAATACAAAGCAGCAGGACCAGGGATGCCATTTAATTATGAGTTCTTAGATGAGGCTTTTGATAATATGTATCGACAAGAAAGACGCGTTGGTACTGTTGCCATGGCTTTTGCAATACTTGCTATAATTATTGCTTGTTTAGGTTTGTTTGGACTGGCAACATATATAGCAGAGCAACGAACCAAAGAAATAGGAATACGTAAAGTATTGGGTGCATCAGTTTCTAATATTATAAGAATGTTATCTAAAGATTTTGTAAAATTAGTCATTCTTGCTTTTGTAATTGCAACACCAATTGCATGGTGGTTTATGGATAAATGGTTACAAGAATTTGCTTATAGAATAGATATTAATTGGGGAGTTTTTGCCGTTACAGGATTGGTTGCATTGATAGTAGCACTTATTACATTGAGTTTTCAGGCAATTAGAGCTGCCATCGCTAATCCAGTAGATAGCCTAAAAACCGAATAATTTACAGTCAATTAAAGTATGCTTTTAAAGTGTCCGATTACGAACAAAAACTGTATCGAAATCGGACACTTTTATTTTTAAAAAATATTGTAAAATATTGACTTTTAGATATTTATGTGTTTGGCATCATCTTCACTATATAATTAGCATCAGTATTAAATTCAATCAATAAAACAAACATGATTTTAAATTACATCAAAATAGCATTCAGAACCTTGTTGAAAAACAAAGGGTATAGTTTTCTAAATATTTTTGGTTTAGCAATAGGCATTACCTGTGCAAGTTTAATATTTCTTTGGGTTGAAGATGAGATGAGTTTTAATTCTGATTTTGAAAAACAAGACCAAGTATATTATGTCTCTACTCATCAACAATATGATGGGGAATGGCGGACATTCAGTTCTACACCAGGGCCATTGGCTAAGGCTATGAAAACAGAAATACCTGGAATTGTAAGGGCGTCACGCACTAGATTTGATGAACTTTTATTTACAGTTGGTGATAATGGAATAAATAGGTCAGGTCGTTATGCAGATGAGGATTTTTTAAAAATGTTTGATTTAAACTTTATAGAAGGTAATGCAAAAGAAGCATTTACAAATCCAGAAGCAATTGTGATTACTCAAACTACAGCAGAAGAGCTTTATGGACAAAATGTGAAAGTGGTTGGCAAAACATTAAAGGTTAATAATTCTGACAGTTACTTAATTACTGGAGTTATTGAGGATCTACCTGAAAATGTGACTTATACTTTTGATTGGCTAGTACCATTTGAAAGGTTTGTAAATGGAAGAGAGTGGATGAGAGAATATGATAGTTTCTTTGCAGATACTTTTGTTGAATTATCACCAGAAGCAAACTTTAAAGTAGTAGACACCCAAGTTCGTGGAATGCTAGAAAAAAAGACTGGTGAAACCTTTGCAAAAGCATTTTTGCATGCTATGGGAGATTGGCACTTAAGAGGTGATTTTGAAAATGGAAAACAAGTTGGAGGGCGTATTACTTACGTTCGTTTATTCACAATTATAGCTTTAATTATTTTATTTATTGCTTGTATCAATTTCATGAACTTGTCGACAGCACGTAGTGAAAAACGGGCTAATGAAGTAGGTGTTCGTAAAGCTATGGGATCAGGTAGGTCACGATTAATGATGCAGTTTATTTCTGAAGCTTTAATTATGTCATTTATAGCTTCTTTGGTTAGCATTTTATTCTTATTCATATTGATACCTCAATTCAATCTTTTAATTGACAAAAATTTAGTTCTTGGGCTATCAAAGCCACTACATATAACCATTATTTTAAGTATTACCCTCTTTTGTGGAGTTCTTGCTGGTTTGTATCCTGCTTTCTATTTATCCTCATTCAAACCAGTAGAAGTTTTAAAAGGTATTAAATCAACACATGGTTCAGCTACTTTTATCAGAAAAGGACTTGTAGTCGGTCAGTTTACTGTTTCTATTGTTTTTATTATTGGTACCATTATAGTTTTTCAACAAATTCAGCATGTAAAGAATAGAGAGTTAGGTTATGAAAAAGATCAACTCATTTCTATGAAAGTGAATGGCGATATTATTGAAAAGTTTTCTACTATTAAACAGCAATTAGTAAGTACTGGAGCAATAAAAAATGCTGCTTTAAGTAATTCACAATTGCTTTCGGGGGGAAATAATGGATCTGGTTTAAATTGGACTGGGGGAACCAATACAGAAGATGTATTAATTTCCTTTAGATATATAAGCTCTAGTTTTTTTAACACAACAGGCATGGAATTAAAAGAGGGTAGAGGTTTTAGTGAAAACATGACTCAAGATAGTACTAGCGTATTAATAACAGAATCTTTTGCAAAGCTAATGGGAGATGATAGTGCAATAGGCAAACAAATTACAAGAGGTGACACCTATACCGTAGTTGGCGTAGTAAAAGATTATTTATATGGTGATATGTATGGCACTAGTGACCCTGTGCTTTTCTTTAATTATCATGACGAAGCAGAGTACTTTTACTTGAAATCAGATTCTGAAATAGCAACTAATGATATGCTTGCAAAAGTAGAAGCTGTTATGAAAAAAAATAATCCAGCTTTCCCATTTGAATATACATTTGTTGATGACAGATTTAACGCAAAGTTTAAAAGTGAGCAACTTATTGGTAAACTCTCACAACTCTTTGCCTTACTCGCAATACTAATTTCTTGCTTAGGTCTTTTTGGCTTAGCAGCTTATACTGCAGAACAACGTAGTAAAGAAATTGGAGTACGAAAAGTTTTAGGCGCTAGTGTGTCTGGTATAGTAAGACTATTGTCAAAAGATTTTTTAAAACTTGTTGGCATTTCAATTTTAATAGCCATCCCAATAGCGTGGTACTTTATGAAAGATTGGCTTCAGGACTATGCTTATCGTATAGAAATTAATTGGTGGGTTTTTATAATTGCGGGATTAGTGGCTATTTTAATAGCGATGCTTACAGTGAGTTTTCAAGCTGTTAAAGCTGCAATTGCAAATCCAGCTGATAGTTTAAAAACCGAATAAATTCATCATCAACTTGTACTGAACCTGTTTCAGTATCAAAAAAAATAATCATGATAAGAGCACATTTTAAAATAGGCATCAGAAATGTTTTAAAGAACAAAGGTTTTTTTGCGCTTAATGCAGGCGGATTGATTATTGGTTTAACCTCTGTAATTCTAATAAGTTTATGGGTACGCAGTGAATTAAGTTATAATAAAGAATTATCTAATTATAATACCATTGCTAGTGTCATGCAAAATAGAACTTTTGCTGGTGAAATAGATACTAATATAGGTCAGGCCATGCAATTAGCACCAATACTTAGAAATGAGTATGATAACCATTTTAAGCATGTCGTTACAAGTACTAGAAGGCGTGACTTTGAAATTACTTATAATAAAAATATAGTTCTAGCTAAAGGAAGGTTTGCAGAACCAGATATTGCACATCTTTTAGATTTAGAAATGATAGAAGGTGATAGAACTGCGCTTAATGATATCTCATCTGTGTTGATTTCAGAAAGTACGTCTAAAAGTATATTTGGAGATGATAGTCCAATAGGAGAGGCACTGAAGTTAAACTCTAATTTAGATGTTAAAGTAACTGGTGTTTATAAAGATTTACCAAAAAATTCAAGTTTCGAAAAACTAAACTTTATAGCGCCTTGGGAACGATTAAAAACAAGTCAGAATTATGAAAAAAGATTAGGTTGGGGAAATCGTTGGTTTCAAGTTTTTGCACAAATAGACGATAATAGTTCTTTGGCTAATGTGTCTAAAATCATCAAGGATATTGCAAAAGATAATAACGCGAAGGATACTGGGAACCCCGAATTATTTCTTTTTCCAATGTCTAAATGGCATTTGTATTCTGAGTTCAAAAATGGTTTAAGTGTTGGAGGTAAGATTGAGTATGTCATACTATTTAGTATTATCGGAATATTTATACTGCTTTTAGCTTGTATCAACTTCATTAATTTAACTACTGCAAATGCGTTAAAAAGAGGCAAAGAAGTTGGTGTTAGAAAAACACTTGGGTCTTCTCGAAAACAACTAATATTTCAGTTTTTTACAGAATCGTTTATAATTATTTTGTTTTCGTTTTGCATCGCATTGGTTTTAGCTTCTATTATTCTTCCTCAGTTTAATACAATTACTTTAAAAGAAGTTTTTATGCCTTTTAATAAGTTGTCTTTTTGGATAGCGAGTTTCTTGTTAATTATAATTACTGCAGTTTTAAGTAGTTTGTATCCATCTGTTTATCTTTCGTCTTTTAGACCAGTTAAAGCACTAAAGGGCGCCAATGATAATAATAAAAGCCCTTTGGTTTTAAGAAAAACACTAATTGTAACCCAATTTGTGATTTCTAGCGTGTTGATTATTGGAACATTAACTGTCGTGAGTCAAATTAACCATGTTAAGGATAGACCAATAGGGTTTAATAAGGATTTGTTGGTAAGTGTGCCAATAAATAATGATAATGTATTACAGAGTTTTGAATCCATTAAAAATGAACTTTTACAATCTACTTATATCGACCAAGTCACTGCTTCAGATGTCAAGGTTACAAGTACTTATACCACTAATGGAGGCTTTGATTGGAAAGGTAAAGATCCAAATTTTGAAGAAGAATTTTATACTATTAGAGCGACCCACGGTTTTGGTAAAATGATAGACTGGGAGATTTTAGAAGGCAGAGATTTTTCTGAGTCTTTTGCAAGTGATTCATTAGCTTTTCTAGTTAACGAAACAGCAGTAAAATATATGAATCTTGAAAATCCTATTGGAGAATATATAGATTGGGGAGGTGATGGAGATTACAAAATTATTGGTGTGGTAAAAGATATGGTAACATTATCGCCATTTGACCCTATTGTGCCAACATTATATGTTTTGCATCAAGGAGACTATTTAAATTTTGTAAATATAAAAATAGACTCAAATGCTAATAATGTTGAAGCTGCTATTGATAAGATTGAAACAGTTTTTAAAAAATATAATCCAGAAAACTTGTTTTCTTACACGTTTTTAGATGACGAATATCAAGAAAACTTTATCGCAGAAAAAAGAACTGCAAGGTTAGTAGGCATATTTTCAATTGTTGCCATATTTATAAGCTGTTTAGGTGTTTTAGGACTTTCAACCTACATGGCAATTCAACGTAAAAAAGAAATTGGAATACGAAAAGTCTTAGGCGCTTCAATACAATCTATTTGGAAATTATTATCAAAACAGTTTATAATGTTGGTTGTCATTTCATTATTAATTGCAATACCAATAGGGTATTATTTTTCATCGCAATGGTTGATGGAATACAGCTATCGAATAAACATAAACTTTTGGATTTTTGTATTAGCGGGAAGTGTAATACTTGGAATTACTATGGTTACAGTGAGCTTTCAGGCTATTAAAACTGCAATTGCAAACCCTGTTGATAGTTTAAAAACCGAGTAAAAAATCATAAATCAAAAAACATAAAATCATGAAAAATTTAAAACAAACTATAATTATAACATTGGTTTTTATGAGTCAAGTTATACTGGCTCAAACAAAACAAACTGTTGAAGCATTTAATAAAGTAGTCATCAGCCCACATATAGAAACCACTTTTGTGCAAGGAGAAGAAGAATCGGTTACTATTCTAGAAAATACAGAGTCAGATGATAAAGTAAATATTGAAGTTAGCAATGGAACGCTAAGAGTATATTTAGATGATGCCAAGACAACTACAAAGCACGAGAAAGTAGTTAAGAATGGAATGAAAATGAAAACGCCAATTTACAAAGGCAAAGTATTAACTATAAAAGTGACTTATAAAACCATTAATAATTTATCACTAAGAGGCGAACAACAAACTATTTGCGAAAGTCTTATTAATGTCGAAAATTTTGATTTAAAAATTTATGGTGAATCTCAAGTCATTTTTAATAATATAAGTATCAAAGATTTTGATGTAGATATTTACGGTGAAAGTCAATTAACTATAAAGAAAGGAACAACTGAAAACCAACACATCACAGCTTATGGTGAAGGAGAAGTTAATTTAGTTGAGGTTGACAATAAAACATCTAGACTTAAGGCTTATGGAGAGGCCGAGTTTAGAGTGCAAGCATCTAAAAAAATAAAATTTACAGCGTACGGTGAAGCTGAATTATATTACAAAGGAACAGCAGAAATAAGCAAAGGATTAAGTTTTGGAGATTCGCAAATCAATCGTATAGACTCATAATAATTAATAATAAAATGACAAATTCACTATTAAGCTTAAACGAAGCAACAAAAACTGTTAATTCTGGAAGCAATAAGGTTACTTTACTAGATAACATCGACTTACAAGTTAAAGAAGGTGAGTTTATTTCGCTTATGGGACCATCAGGTTCAGGTAAATCAACACTTCTAAATTGTATAGGAATGTTAGACAGTTTTACAGGAGGAGGTTACACCTTTTTAGGTGAGCCTGTACATAGCATGAAAGAAAAAAATAGGTCTAAGTTGTATAAGGAATATATAGGCTTTGTTTTTCAGGCATATCACCTAATAGACGAGTTAAAAGTTTGGGAAAATATTGAAACTCCTTTATTGTACAAAAATGTAAAATCTTCTGAGCGAAAAGCGCTTGTGGCTGATATGCTCGATCGTTTTAACATCGTTGGTAAAAAGGATTTGTTTCCACAACAGTTAAGTGGAGGCCAACAACAATTAGTAGGTATAGCAAGAGCATTAATAGGAGAACCAAAATTGATTTTGGCAGATGAACCCACAGGTAATCTTAACTCAAAACAAAGTACAGAAATTATGGAATTGTTTTCAAAATTAAATAAAGAAGGGGTAACTATTATTCAAGCTACACACTCTGAAAACAATGCGTCGTATGGCTCAAGAGTTGTAAACTTACTCGACGGTAAAATAGTTTCATAACAATATAATTATAGGCATGATACATAAACAAATACTATTAATTTTAACACTATGCATATCCTTGATTGGACACTCTCAAGAATTAAATCAAAAAAGTTATTCATTAGATGAGTGCATATCAATTGCATTAGAGAATAATCTTGATTTAAAATCGGCGATTTTGAGAGCAAATTCTGCAAAAATCACCCATCAGCAATCAAAAGCAAATTTGCTACCTAGTATTAATGGTAATTTTAACTTAGGTGTTAACGACGGAAGAAGTATAGACCCTTTTACAAATGATTTTATTAATCAAGAACTTACATTTTCTAATGCTGGATTAAATATGGATGCCATAATATTTAATGGGTTTAGATTACTTAATACTGTAAAGCAAGAACATTTAAATAGACAAGCCTCAGAACTAGAAAGTGATGAAGCAAAACAAAATTTGATATTAGAGGTTACTTTAACGTATTTACAAGTTTTAAATAATAGAGATGTGTTAGAATTGGCTAAGAAACGCCTAGAAGTAACTAATAATCAGCTACAAAGGCAAGAGGAAATTTACAAAGAAGGAGAAGGTAATCCAGCTGATTATGCCGATATAAAGGCTCAAAAAACTCTTGACGAAACGAATATACTTAACCTAGAAAGTGCCTTAAACAATTCAAAACTTAACCTTGCAAGACTACTTTATTTAGATAAAAATATTCATGTAGAGGCTAATGATTTATTATTAGAGCTTAAGCGTTATGAGCTTTCCTCTGATGACGTTTTTAATGATGCTTTAAATAACTTAGCTGCTTTTAAAGCAAAAGAAACAAGGGTAGAAGCTGCTAAAAAAGGCATAAGTATAGCTAAAGCTCAGTTTACACCTCAAATATCTGCTTTTGCAGGCTTGAACACAAACTATTCTAGTTTAGCAGAAACCTTTACAACAACAGGCACAAATATTATAGAAACAGGCGATTTTGTGACTATTAATAATCAAAACACTCCAGTTTTAAGAGAACAATCAGTTTTTGAGGGTAATAAAATTAGCTATAAAAATCAATTTGATAACAATTTAAGCACAGTTGTTGGTGTGTCTGTAAGTTTGCCACTTTTTAATGGTTTTAGAGCAAAAAATAATGTTGCTCAAGAGAAAATTAAACATGAAGAAGCTCTTGTGGAGTTAAATAGAACTCAGCAAGAAATTAAAAATACAATTGCTCAAGTCTATTTTGACATGAATGCTAGCTATATGCGTTATCAGAGCCTAATAACACAGGTAGATGCTTTTAATGAATCTTATAGAATTAATGAAGTTAGATTTAATAATGGTGTGTCAAATTTTTTAGCTTATATCACAAGTAAAAATAATTTTGATAATGCTAAAACCAATCTAGCAAATGCAAAATACGAGTATTTATTACTAGTAAAGGTCTTAGAATATTATAGAGGTAATTTTTAATTATCGGATGCCTTCCTTGTTATATATTTGAAAGGTAATTTAGTCCTTATGAAAGATATTGTAAACGTAATTCTATGGGCAGCCTTAATTCAAGGGTTGTTTTTGGCAATGCTTTATATCTTTTCAAAGAAGAATAAAAGCTTCGCGAATTTTATTTTAGGAATGTTTTTAATAAGTCTTTTATTTGAAGCATTCACTACCATACTTCCATTTGATAATATAGGAAACTATTCGATTAACGGTTATTTTACCTTGCCCGAAGTCAAAGCATTCATCCCAATATTCTTTCTGCACTTTGTATTAGAGAAAATAGGGAGCTCATATAAATACAAACTTTTTTTAAAAGTTAATTATATTATTGCTTCATTAATTACTGCAATAGTATTGGTTAACCTGTATCTATTTGTTTTTAATTCATCATCAATTTTAAAGACAGTAGGAGATAAAGCCTTAGAAAATTTTCATTTAGTTTTTCAATGCTACGCTTTTTGTTTAGCTATTTGTACGTTTGTTATCTCCATAAAAGAAACTTTACGATATCGTAAATTAGTAAGAAATGAATATTCCGATTATAAAATGCTTCAAATTAATTGGTTGTGGCAATTGATATTTATGCTATTGCCAGCTTCTATTTTGTGGGGAATGGAGCTATTAACAGTTCTTGTGACCGGAAGAGGATGGGGCGATTTTGTATTAATTACTTGGGGTTTCGTTGCTTTGTTTTTATACTTTTTAAGTTATCAAGCTTACAAACATCAAAATTTATTCGAAAAATTTCCTGAAAGTGTTTTAGCAAATAAGAATGGAGATTCTAAAGATGGAGAAATTCATAAATGTAGTGTCAATAATAGTAATAGAATTATTGCATTGATGATAGAAAAACAATCTTTTTTAAATCAGGATTTGACAATAAACATTTTTGCTATGGAAATAGAAATGTCTCCAAGGTTAGTGTCATCATGTGTTAATAAAAACCTTGGCTTTCATTTTAATGAATGGGTAAATAATTTCAGAGTAGAAAAAGCCATTGAAATTATTAAGTCCGATATAAAAAATCAATTGTCTATTGAAGGCATTGGTTCCGATTCTGGATTTAAATCAAGATCTGCAATGTATGCCGCTTTTCAAAAAAAAACAGGACACTCACCTGGGTACTATAGAAATAAATAGTGTCCTGAATCATGTAAACAGTTGTTCAATCCCCTGTACTTCATGTAAAACATGTCTTGATTGCTGTATCTAGCACATGCTTTGTTTTAATTTAAGCTAAATCCTGTATAGTTTTGTACTGATAATAATCGAATTATCAATCAAAAAAGTTTAATTAAATCAAAGTTTAAAAATGAAAAAGTTTAGTTTATTATTAGTATTGATAACAGTATTTATATCTTGTTCAAAAGATGATATTACTGGATCAGGAAATTTAACCTCAGAAATGAGGGAGGTGAATTACTTTACAAAAGTAAAAAGTGAGGGTGTTTTTGAAGTTAACATTATTCAGGGTTCAACGCAATCGGTTGAGGTAGTTGCAGACAATAATGTCATTAATAAAATTAACACAAAAGTTGTTAATGGCGAATTACGATTATATCTGGACCATGGCAATTATCAGCATATTAATCTAGAAGTAAATATTACAGCATTACGTCTAAATGGTTTGGAAAACTCAGGAGCTGGCGATATGTATGCTCATAATATTGATGAAAAAGGTGTGTTTAGTATTGATAATACTGGATCTGCGGATATTTTAATTGAAGGAAGCGCTGCAAATTTGAATATAGAAAATGAAGGTTCCGGCAGTATTATGGCATTTGATTTTCTAGTAAATGATAGTCGCATAGAAATTGATGGTTCTGGCGATGTTGAAGTTAACTGTTCGAATAATCTAAATGTAGAAATCGACGGCAGTGGAAGTGTCTACTATAAAGGCAATCCAACAATTGATGTCGATATAAGTGGCTCAGGACAAGTGATTAATGATAATTAAAATTGCCTTAATTATAATTTTACTACAGCAATTAAAAAGCCTCATTGAAAGATGAGGCTTTTAACTATTTATACAAGTTCCTTTTTGTATTTACCCTTACTTTTTCTTATTCTAACTGCCACCACCTTGTATTCTGGACACATAGCTTCACTATCATGAACATCACCAGTAATATTATTTATCATAATTTCTGGGAAGTGGAAGGTGGTACTTAAAATGCCTTCTTTGACTTCATCGGTAATTCTAGCTTTTACATCTACTTTACCACGAGGCGATTCTAAACAAACATAATCACCTTCATTAATTAAATGCGTTTTCGCGTCGTTTGGATGAATCATTAAATAATCATCTTGTAAGATTTGCTCATTGGCAGTTCTTCGTGTCATCGCGCCACAGTTGTAATGTTCTAACTCACGATTTGTTGTTAGAATATAAGGATAGTCTTTTGCGTGTTCAGTTAACTCAACAGTTTCTTCCCAAGCATTAAATTCAAACTTTCCTTTACCACGTTTAAATTCGGTTGTATGCAAAATTTGTGTGTCTGTTCCATCAGGTGCAACTGGCCATTGTAAGCCATTAATGCCAAGTCTATCCCATTTAATACCAGCAAAGAAAGGTACAATTTGAGAAATCTCTTCTAACATACCATCAGGTGTATAATCAGGTTGAGGGTAACCCATTTTGTTCATGATGTCCACAATAATTTGTCCATCAGGTTTTGACCCTGGAATTGGCTCCACTACTTGACGAACTGCTTGTACACGACGTTCACCATTAGTAAATGTTCCTGACTTTTCAAGGAATGAAGCTCCAGGTAAAATCACATCAGCATATTTAGCTGTTTCAGTTATGAATAATTCTTGCACTATCACTAAATCGGTTGCTTCAAGAGCTTTTATTACTTTTTGAGTATTAGGGTCAGTTTGTACAACGTCTTCTCCAATAATCCAAATAGATTTTAATTTGCCATCTAAGGCAGCATCAAACATTTCTGGAATTTTATAACCAATATTCATTGGAACATCAACACCATAAAACTCGTTGTATTTTTTGTTGACATCATCTTTAGTGATGTCTAAGTATCCTGCTCCTTGATGTGGTTGAACGCCCATATCTGCTGATCCTTGTACATTATTCTGACCACGTAATGGGTTTACACCAACACCACGTCTTCCAATGTTTCCAGTCATTAACGCTAAATCAGCAATTTGCATCACTGTAAATGTTCCTTGAGAATGTTCGGTTACTCCTAAGCCATGGAATGACATCGCATTAGGCGCTGATGCATAAGCCATGGCAGCAGCTCGAACCTCTTCTCTTGTAACACCTGAAATTTGTTCAATATGGTCTAAGTCAATGGCTAATAATTCTTTTTTAAAGTCTTCAAAACCTTCCGTTCTATTTTGAATAAAGGCTTCATCAACTAAGCCTTCGGTCACTATATAGTACATCATCATGTTCAACACAGCAACATTGGTTCCTGGTCGTAAAGCAATATGATGGTCTGCATATCTTGCTAATTCTGTTCGTCTTGGATCTAAAACAATAGAAACATTATCAGATTTCATTGCAAATTGCTTCAACTTAGCTCCAGTTACTGGATGTGCATCAGTTGGATTTGCACCAATAACCATAATACAGTTAGTATCCTTTAAATCGTCAATAGAGTTTGTGGCAGCTCCAGTTCCGTATGTGCGTTGCATTCCTAAAGCAGTTGGAGAGTGACAAACTCTTGCACAACCATCAATATTGTTGGTGTTAATAACTGCTCTGTAGAATTTCTGCATTAAATAGTTTTCCTCATTCGTACAACGAGAGGATGATATTCCAGCCATAGAATCTGGTCCAAATTCTTCTTTAAATCCAGTTAATTTGTTGGCTATGTAATCGTAAACTTCATCCCAAGACACTTTTTCAAATTCGCCATTTCGCTTAATCATCGGCGAATCTAAACGCTCTGGATGGTCATAAAACTTAAAGGCATAACGTCCTTTTAAACAGGTGTGCCCTTGATTAACTTCAGCATCGTAAGGTGCTGTAATACTTAATATTTCGCCATTACTTGTAGAAACTTCCAAGTTGCATCCAACACCACAATAAGTACAAATAGTCCTAGTTGTATCTGTTGCTTGAATCGCTTTTGATTGAAATACATCTGAAATTGCAGACGTTGGACATGCTTGCGAACAAGCACCACAACTCACACAATCTGAATCCATAAATGAGGTGTCAAATCCTTTAATAATTTTCGAATCAAAACCTCGTCCAGACATACTCAATACAAATTCTCCTTGTACTTCATCACATGCTCTAACACAGCGATAACAGTTGATGCATTTGGATAAATCTGAGGTCATATAAGGATGACTCAAATCTTTCATTCTATATAAATGGTTATCACCCTCAGGATAACGCACATCTCTAATACCAACTTGTGCAGCAACAGTTTGTAATTCACAATTTCCGTTAACTTCACAGGTTAAGCAATCTAAAGGATGATCAGTTAACACTAGCTCTACAATGTTTTTTCGAAGCGCTTTAACAGCTTCAGAACTTGTATAAATATATTGACCTTCAGCAACTGGAGTATGACATGAAGCCAATGTTTTTACTGGTCCATTTACCTCCAAAGCAACTTCAACACTGCACACACGACAAGAGCCAAAAGGGTCTAAATTTGGTGCATCACATAATGTTGGAATTAAGTTTTTGTCTTTATAACGACGAATAAAAGAAAGGATAGTTTCACCATTTTCTATTTCAAATGCTTTGTTATCTATATATGCTGTTTTACTCATAATGTTCTAGTTGAAATATTGTCTTAATTCATCATCAAAATATTGTAATGCATTGCGCACTGGAAGCGGAATCCCTCCACCATGTGCACATAACGAACCTTGTTCAAGTGTGGTCAATAAATCAGTGAATAGTTTTTTGTCAATTTTATAATCAGAAGTCAATGCTTTTTCTGCTAATTCTTGCCCACGTTTAGTTCCTAATCTACAAGGGAAACATTTCCCACAACTTTCATAAGCGGCGAAATCAAACAAATGTTCAATAAATTTCATGATTGGATATTCTGAAGGCACAGATACTACTGAGGCATGACCTAATAAAAACCCTTCTTTAGAGAATGACTCAAAGTCGATGGTTAAATCGCCTATTTTAGAAACAGGCACTAGCCCTCCAAGTGGACCACCAATTTGAACTGCTTTCACATCAGATTTAAAACCACCACCAAGTTCATTAATGACTGTAGAAAGAGGTGTTCCCATTTCTACTTCATACATGCCTGGATTGTTGAAAAAACTATCTAGAGAAACTAGTTTTGTTCCTGAAGAACGCTCTGTGCCAATGTCTTTCCATGCCTGACCACCATTTGAAATGATATAATGTAAAGCAGCTAATGTCTCGACATTATTAACAGTGGTTGGTTTGTTGAATAATCCTTTTTGTGCTGGAAAAGGAGGTCTAACTCTTACTTCTGGACGTTGTCCTTCAATAGAGTTTATAAGCGCAGTTTCTTCACCACAAATATATGAGCCTTGCGCTTGAATAATTTTAAACTGAAAATCAAACCCACTTCCATTAATGTTGTTTCCTATAAGTCCTGCTGTTTCAAGTTCATCTATGGCATCTTGTACGATTTTTACTGATTCTGGATATTCAGCACGAATATATAGAATCCCATATTTTGCATGAGTTACATAACCAGAAATCAACATTCCAAACAACACAGAGTGTGGTTGATGCTCCAATAAATACCTGTCGGAATATGCTCCAGGGTCACCTTCATCAGCATTGCAAATAATAAATTTTGTGTCGTTTTCTACATTTCTACAAAACTGTAATTTTAGCCCCATTGGGAAACCTGCTCCACCACGACCACGAACATTTGATGTTTTTATTTCTTCTAAAACATCAGCAGAATCTTTATTAAGAGCATCTAAAAATGGTTGATAATAATCAGAAACATTAGTAAAAGGTGCTGTCAGTATTTGCTTTCCACTAGCTTTTATATTGTAATTGTCTTGATTTAATGAATTTTCAGAATCAACTATTGCATTCAAATTTGAAATCGCATCTCCTGAATAATTTTTTCCGTCATAATGAAATGCAGAATTTTCATGGCAACGACCTAAACAGGTGATATGACCAATTTCATCTGCATCAAATTTGTTTTTTAGTGAATCAATTACTTTTTCTTGAGTTCCAGCACATACACAAGCTGTCCCGTTACATACGTATACTTTTTTGCCTTTATTTTCTGGTTTTAAAAAATCGTAAAAACTCGCTGTTCCAAACGCATTTGCTTTTCCAACTAAAAACTCTTCGGCTAATTTAGCCATATCATCATCACTTGGAGCTCCTTCTGGTTGTGCTAGTTTTCCTAGTTTATCAAAGAGGTTGTCTTTGAGTCCTTTTCTTCCTAATAATTCACTTAAATTATCTGACATATATTTTTAACTCACTTTTGTATTGGTTGATTGTATTTTGGTTCGTTGAGGATTGGAATAACATGTTGCTCTTTCGTCTCTACAAAAGGCAAAAAGTGTAATCCCAAGTTCTTTAGCATAATCTACAGCTAAGGACGATGGTGCAGAAACAGCTGCTAAAAATGGAATTCGAGCTTTAAAACATTTAATAACAATTTCGTATGAAATTCGTCCGCTAACGGTCATTATTTTAGCTTCATTTAATTCTTTGTTATTAATCAGCTTTCCAACAATTTTATCTACGGCATTATGGCGACCAATGTCTTCCATAGCACATAATAACTTACCATCTAAGGTAAACGCAGCAGCAGCATGTGTACCACCAGATTTCCTAAAATCAAATTGAAAAGTATTCATTTTATGGAATAAATTATGAATAAGTCCGATGTCAATTTTGTCCTTATCATCAATGGTTTTTCCAATAAACGCTAAATCTCCAAGTTCAGTTTTTCCGCAAATTCCGCAAGAAGATACCGATAATAAACTTCTGCTATTTGAGTAACCTTCGCCTAATGCTGATTCTGGAATATTCATATTAACGATAGTGACAATGCCTTTATCGTTTTCCTTTTTTAAGGATATTTCAGGGATTAAGTTAATATCATTTATAATACCTTCGGCATGTAGTAACCCACGCACAAGTGCAACATCGTTCCCTGGAGTCCTCATGGAAACCGTAAAGGGTTTGTTATTGATGTTTATTTGCAAGGCTTCTTCAACAGTTAAGGCATCCACAATCTTGTCGATGTCGTTATTGTCAAATTTTTTGCCTTCGTAGTTTCGAGTTGCCATGATAGTATGGATAAATCAGTGCTCAATTTACATAAAGTTAAGCGAATTTGCCACTTTTATTTTTTAAAGGCATGTTAAAATAGAATATCACTAATCTAGAAGTTGAAGTGTTACCAAATAAGCGCAATGGTCGGACGCTATTTTATCACAAATGGTTTTGCGCTTGAGGACTTTCCAGCGATGTTTTGGATAGAACATTACATAATCGATTTTCTTAGTTGGATTTTCTGATGAAAAGGTAGGTTCAGGATTGTTTTTATCATAGGAAGCTGTCCAGAAACTCTCCAAAATATTCATGGTGTTGCTATTTGGTACAGCATTTAAATCGCCAGCTAAAATGGTTGGGTATTTGTTACTGGAAAACACCTTATTTATTTCTTTGGCTTGCATAATTTTATTGGTCTCAAGCTTTAAATGGTCGAGATGAGTTCCAATAAAAGAGATGGTATCTTTTGATGGCAAAACAGTTGTAATTTCTAATGCAGCACGAGGTTCATCACCTTTAAGATGAGGTAAAGGCACATTTCTTGTGTTTAAAAACGTGTGTTTAGAAAGTACACCTTCACCATATTCGCCACCATCATAATACATGGCTCTTCCATATAAAGGTGATAGCTTTGTTCGCCAACCTAATTCGGTAACCAAGTCATATTTTTTAGCTCGATTAGTTTTATAATCTACTTCTTGGAGTGCTACAAAATCTGGGTTTGCATCAATAATCACTTTTGCTATAACATCTAAGTTAAAATCACCCTTCATGGTTTTTCCATGGAGAATATTAAAGGATAAAACCTTGACGATTTTTGTGCTGTCAATTTGTGATTGCGACCAAGCTGAACCAGAAATTAGACAAACTAATAGTAACCTTAAAACGAATCTATAATTAATATGTTTCATATATGTTTGATAGTTGCTCTTGCATTTCTCTCCTAATGTTAGAATTTGGTCGATTATAGTTATTGTTCATATAACTAAAAATCAAAACAGTTCCTTTTTTTGTGATAATATAACCACTGAGGCAATAGGTGTTAGAGAGCGTACCAGATTTTGCATACACGTAAGGTTTGTCTTTTCCACCATACCAACTTCTTAAAGTACCACTTTCACCTCCAACTGGAAGATAATCCATTAATTTTTTCAAAGGGATTTCCTGATACATTTTTGTGAGTAAGTGTACCGTATCTTCAGGTGAAAACAGGTTATAGACCGATAAACCTGAACCATCTCTCCAAACGGGTTTTTGAGGTAAATTTTGTAAGTGGTTTTCTAGAATATACTCAATGCCATCTTCAACATTATAGGTGTTGTTTACTTCCTTAGCAACTTGAAGCATTAATTGTTCAGCTATAAAATTATCACTTACGACAAGCATTTGTTTATACACGGAGTCAACTGCAACACTGTTTAAAGTTTGAAAATTCAAATCTTTAGATAGCTTTTTTACGGTTATAGTTTTTTTTAAGGTGTCGCTTAATAATTCAGCAGCCAATTTTGTGGATGTTTTAAACGGAATATAATTTGAGGTTGAATCCAGACGTTCTAAATAAAATTTATTTTCTTCAAATTCCCTATTCATATCTGTGGAGTCTAAAACTGTAATATTTTTTTTGAAGTAAGAAGGATTGGATGCAATCGAACCACCTTTCATCGAATAAGTAAATACATTTCCATACATTGGAAACAAACTTCTTTCTGGCATGTAATAGTATTGGTAATCTTCCCATGACCAACCATTTCCATATCGATTATCATCCAAAGATTCATCAAGTAATACAATTGGACCATCATGTTTTTTTAAAAAAGGAATGGTATTAGAGTCTTCAAAATCATATAATAATGAAGGGTCTGCAGCTCCTTTAATATATAAGGTGTCATTGCTTTTGTGGTATTCAAGCCCTTTTAACGAATCTCCTAAAGTTTTATAAGCTGAATAAAACGTATACAACTTCGTGTTGGACGCTGGTGTGAACAGTTTACTGCCATTATGGTTAATGATTTGTGTTCTAGTTTCTGGATTGTAAAGCACGAAACCTTTAAAGAATTCTGATTCTTTTTGATGGTCTTTAAATTCTTTTTTGAATTTGTGAGTGGTGCTACAAGAACTAACTGAAATTAACAGTGTAAGCAAAAGTACTTTATAGAATATTTTCATGAATTTCGACGTGTTATTTATCACCAAGTTGTTTAATTTTAAAGCGTTCGTTTTCAGCAGGGTCATGCTCTTGTATCATGATTTCTTCTACTTTTTTTACAATATCAGGATGTTGAGTAGCAAGATTATGTTGTTCTAAAATATCGTTTTCTAAATCGTATAATTCAATATCTAAATTACCATCAAAAATATTCTTGCGTACACCTTTCCATTTACCCATTCGTACGGCTTGTTGCCCTTTGTAACTAGGGAATTCCCAATATAAAAATTCATGAGGCTGTTGTTCTTTGCCAAGTAATTCGGCTTTAAAACTTTTACCATCAATATTTTCAGGAGGTTCAATTCCAGCAATATCACAAATGGTCGGCATCATATCGTAAAACGAAGAAATATGGTCACTAGTTGAGCCAGCTTCAATGTTGTTTGGCCAACTAGCTATAAAAGGCACTCTAATACCGCCTTCGTATGTGTACCCTTTGGTCCTTCCATAGCCATTTGCAAAAGGTTTTGAGCTTTCAAAAAACTCAAAATCTACACCTCCAGTATATGTTGGTCCATTATCACTGGTAACTATTATTATGGTGTTTTCATAAATATCCAGTTCTTTTAATTTCTCAATGAGTTCGCCTAATTGGTGGTCTAAATAGTCTATCATGGCAGCATAAGTTGCTCTTGGATATCTGTTTGGAAAATATCCTTTATTGCCAATATATGGCTCTTCCTCACCAAGTAATTTTCTATATTTATCTACAAATTCTTTTGGTGCTTGTAAAGGTAAATGAGGTAAAGGCGATGCGTAATACATAAAAAAGGAGCTGTCCCTATTTTTTGTCATAAAATCAAGTGCCTTTTCATGGATTCGTTCTGGTGCATACTCTTTTTGATTGTACTTTGCATAACTTGTTTCATCATAAGGGTCAGCTAGAGAATCTAGTTTGGTTCTTGGAGGAACTATGTCGTTGTCAAGAATATCTTTTTTGGTATTCTCCCATAAATGAGGAGGATACAAATTATGTGCTTGTCTTTGACAATTATAACCATAGAAATAGTCAAACCCTTGAAGATTTGGTATTCCATCACTTTCAGGAGCACCTAAACCCCATTTTCCAAATAACCCTGTTTGGTAACCTGCTTTTTGGAGTTGGTGACCAATGGTAATGGTATTATTTGGTATAGGTCGCTGACCTTCTAAACTTGGGTCTGCTGCAACTGCTGCATAATCCCAAACATTTCCTCGTTCGTTCCATTCGTCGTTACCTCTAATGTAGGCATGACCAGAATGTTTCCCAGTTAAAAACATATAGCGAGCTGGTGCACACACTGGAGCTCCAGAATAATGTTGCGTAAATAGCATGCCATTTTTCGCTAAAGCATCCATGTTTGGTGTTTGTATTTTTTGCTGACCATAAATACCAACTTCACCATAACCTAAATCGTCGGCTAAAAAATAAATGATGTTTGGTTTGGTATTGGTTTCTTCCGAATTATTACAGCTACTAATTAAAATTGTAACGAGCAAAATTGAAAATAGATGTCTCATGATGTTGGTTGGTGGTTTATGCTTTTCGAAGATACAGAATTTGATTAAAAGAAAATAAATGAAATAAAGACTTACTTAGAAAACTTGAATTATTATTATATTGGACAAGCTTTTTATTTTACAAAAACTCAATTATGAAGAACATTTTATGGATTATCATTGCTGTATTTTTTTCATGTAACACAAATGAAAAAGTTGAAAGCGCAGATACTGTCATTACTAATGCAAGAATTTACACTTTAAGTTGGGATGACCCATCATTAGAAGGTGTTCCATCACAAAAAGCGCCAATTGAGGATGGTGTATGGAAGCCAGATGCTGAAGCCATTGCTATAAAAAATGGCATAATAGAGTTTGTTGGAACAACTGATGAAGCACAAAGTTTTATAGGTAACAATACCAAGATAATTGATGCAAAAAATGCTTTTATAGTGCCTGGACTTATAGAATCTCATGGTCATGTGCAGGAAATTGGAGAAAAAGCAGAAGATGTAAACTTGATAGATTTATCTGCTGAAGAAATTATTGAGGTTATTTATAAACGCTCACAAGAAGTGCCTGAAGGCGAGTGGATTATTGGCTCTGGTTGGGATGAAGCTGTTTTTGCTAATGGCTATCCAGATATGGTTGAGCTGAGCAAAAAAGTACCAAATCATCCTGTAGCATTAAATGGCTTAAGAGGTTTTGGAGCAATGGGAAATGCATTGGCATTTGAAAAAGCTGGAATCACTAAAGAGACCAAAGCCACTGATGGTGGGGAAATTCTTAAAGACAATCAAGGAAAATTAAAGTATGTGTTATTAAATCATGCTAAAAATCTCTTGAATGATAAAATTCCAGAACGCAGTTTTGAACAAAAATCGCGCATCATGACCTACGGATTGAATGAGCTAAAAAGTCTAGGTTTTACAACTGCGCATCACGCTGGTGTTTTAGGCGAACACATGGAAGTGTATGAAGATTTAAATGCTAAAAACGAATTGCCTATTAGAATTCAGGCGTTTGTGGCAGCACGAATGCATAATATTGATTTGGTGAACGAGTGGATAGAAAAAGGACCAACTAAAAACGATACCTCTTTTTTACAAGTAAAAACCTTTAAAGCGTATTACGATGGTTCTTTAGGTTCTCGTGGTGCAAATTTTATTGAGGATTATTCCGATATGCCTGGACATAAAGGCGTGAGTAGTACAGATTATGGATTTCATCCAGATGTAATTACCAAAGCTATGGATGCTGGTTTTCAATTAGCTATTCATGCTATTGGTGATAAAGGCAATAGAGATGTGCTCGATTTTTATGAGAATTACTTTAAAGAAAATCCGCAATCAAAAGAATTAAGACACCGTATTGAACATGCACAGATAGTTCATCCAGATGACTTTAAACGTTTTGGTGAGTTGAACATCGTAGCTTCGATGGAACCTGGACATGCTGTTGAGGACATGCCTTGGGCAATTGATAGAGTAGGTGAAGCACGAGCTAAAGGTGGTTATGCTTGGAGAACTTTACGTAAAAATAATGCAACCGTTATTTTTAATGCAGATTATACAGGAACTGACCCAAGTTTTTTCTATGGAGCCTATTGTGCTATTACAAAGCAAAAAAGAGATGATGACAAACAATGGTTTCCTGAGCAAGCTTTTACACCTGAAGAAACCTTAAGAGCCTATACCATTTGGGCAGCTTACGCCTCTAAGCAAGAACATTTAACTGGAACTATTGAAAAAGGAAAATGGGCAGATTTAACGGTTATGGATATTGATGTTTTAAATATTGGAACTACAAACCCTAATCAATTATTGAAAGGTCAAATTTTAAAAACTATGGTTAACGGAAAAGTTGTTTTTGAGAAATAAATTACTTGTTTTTTTTCAGTGCTTTACTAATTTCAAATTCTAATGACTCTATTTCATTAATAGCATCTTTATATCGGATGATGGTTCCACTATAACTTGCATACCTCAGTGCTAATTGATTTTCAAATATTCTAAACCCTTTAGATTGTTTGTTTTTCAACCATTCTTCATCAATATGAACCAAAGGATTTTTCAATTTCATAGTCGTCGTTTCCATACCATCATTATTAAATGCTAATAACCAGCGAAATATGCTACTCAATTCTGTCGTACTAGTGTTTTTTATAGTTTGACTAGTATTTTTTTGATAAAATTCCGTTTCGGGATAAATGTTAGTGTAAAGTTTAAGCAATTGTAATTTCAAGTCCTTATCACTAATCAGCTTTAATTTACCATTGGATATGATTTCAGTATATATAGCCGCTTGTGGTTTAAATTTCTGGGTTGAGCTATAAACATTCCAATTGGAAAATCCTTTATAAAGCGAATCTAGATTGTAGTTTTCTAGTTGTAATTTATCAATTTCAGCAACTAGTCCTAAAGATGATTTTTCATAAACTGCAATCAACTCATTTAATTGTGCTTTATCTTGTTTTAAATCAATAGCAAGATTATTATAATAGGTTAAGACTTCGTTTCTGTCATTGACTTGCTGTCTCCACTCGCCAAGGCTAACGGCTATAATTATCCCAATAACTACGAGCAATATTTCTCCTATTGCATAGATTAGGTATTTACCGAATCGTTTCTCATCCATTAGTTTTTGTCTAATTTTTCTAAAGAATTTTATCATATTCTATTTCCCGAGAAAGCAGGAATCTTATCAGTTAGTTATAATGAAGCACAACTATGAATTAATCTTTCTTTTCATAAACAACCTTACCATCAAAAATGGTCATAACCACTTTAGTGTCAAGTATTTTAGCTTCATCTACAGTCATTAAATCTTGATTGTAAATGGTGAAATCTGCCAATTTACCAACAGTGATTGAGCCTTTTATGTCTTCTTCAAAAGCACCAAAAGCAGCATCTAAAGTATACGATTTTAATGCTTGCTCTCTAGTCATTTTTTGTTCTGGCTCGTAACCTCCTTCAGGTGTGCCTTTTAGTGTTTTACGACTTACACTCGCATAAAAACTAGGAATAGGGTTTAAAGGTTCTACAGGCACATCGGTACCATTTACAATTGGAATACCGCTTTTTAATAAATCTTGCCACATATAAGCTCCTTCCTTAATACGCTTTTCTCCTAAACGGTCGATTGCCCAAGGTCTATCAGACGACATGTGAACTGCTTGCATTGCAGGAATCACTTGCAATTCAGCAAATCGAGGAATATCATCAGGATGTAAATGTTGTGCATGTTCTATTCTAAATCGGTGATCAGAATCGGTCTTAGATAACTCAGTCATTGCAGCTTCATAGCGATCTAGTATTTCTCTATTGGCACGATCACCTATGGCATGTGAGCATACCTGAAATCCATTGCGAAGCCCATTTCGTGCTGTTTTATCTACCATTTCCATTGGAAGCGTTTCAAGACCAAAATGACCTGGTCTATCTGTATAAGATTCAAGTAGCCAAGCGCCTCGATTTCCTAATGCGCCATCACAATTTAATTTTATAGAGCGAATAGTCAATCTATGATCAGGATCAATTCTTGGTCCTTTTTCATACCATTCATTAAGAAGTTTTTCATCATTGCCAGTAAGCATTGCATAAATTCTAATGTTCATATTGCCTTCAGCTTGCATACGATCGTATAGGGCTATGGTGCCTCTTCCAATACCAGCATCATGGAACCCTGTAATACCATTTTTGTAACAAGCTTCAATAGCTAAATTAAAGGCTTGGTTATTTGATTCTGGTGTGTTAGCAGGAATGTGTTTACCAATTAAACCTCCTGCACGTTCACTAAAAATCCCTGTTGGTCTACCAGCTTCATCAACAATCACTTCACCTCCTTCTACCTCATAGGTTTTAATGGCATCTGTAGATAATGAAGTTAATCCAGCAATTTCCATTGCTTTTGCATTAGCAAAACCAGCATGACCACTAGCATGTCTTAAATACACTGGATTGTTAGGAGATATTTCACTTAGTCTATGATGCGTTTGAAACCCTTTAACAGTGTATTCTGGCACACTGTCCCATTTACTTTGATGCCATCCTCTTCCAGTAATCCATTCGCCAGGTTCGGCGGTTTTTACACGTTCAGCGACTGCATCAATAATATCTTGATAACTATTGGTATACATTAAATCTAACTCAAGCTCGTTATAGCCCAATCCCATAAAATGCCCATGGCCTTCTATTAACCCTGGTGTCATTGTTTTTCCTTCTAGGTCTATTACTTCTGTTTGTTCGTTTTTAAAACTTTCAGCGTCTTTCAAACTTCCAGTAAAGAGTATTTTGTTGTCTTTAACAGCGACAGCTTCAACAGTTGCTTGGTTTGAATCTACAGTATAAATAGTGCCGCCATGAATAATCATGGTTGCCGACTCTTTGTTCGCATCAGAACAAGAACTAAAAAAAATAAGGGCAATGGCGATTGAAAAAAACTTAGAAAATCTAGATATCATATTGGTTGGTTTTAGAGGTTGTAATTTACAATATTTAAGGTAATATATTAAAATTCCGGTAATTGAAAGTAATAAACAATTCAAGGTTGTAACTTTGCATAAAATTTAAAGTATGCACAAAGCAGGTTTTGTAAATATCATAGGAAATCCCAATGTTGGAAAATCCACCTTAATGAATGCTTTTGTTGGTGAAAAATTGTCGATTATCACTTCAAAAGCGCAAACAACGAGACATCGTATTTTGGGAATTGTAAATGGTGATGATTTTCAAATGGTGTTATCTGACACACCTGGAATTATAAAACCTGCGTATGAATTACAAGAGTCCATGATGGGTTTTGTAAAGTCTGCTTTCGAGGATGCCGATGTGCTTATTTATATGGTTGAGATAGGTGAGAAAGAATTGAAAGATGAAGCATTTTTTAATAAAATTACTAGTTCTAAAATTCCTGTGTTGCTATTGCTAAATAAAATAGACAACTCCAACCAAGAGCAATTAGAAGAGCAAGCGGCGTTATGGCAAAGTAAAGTGCCTAATGCTGAATTTTTTCCAATTTCTGCTTTAAAAGGTTTTAACGTTAAGGAAGTATTTAATAGAATTATTGAGCTATTACCAGAATCGCCACCATTTTATCCAAAAGACCAATTAACCGATAAGCCTGAACGTTTTTTCGTGAATGAAAAAATTAGGGAAAAAATTTTAATGCATTACAAAAAAGAGATTCCTTATGCGGTTGAGGTTGATACCGAAGAGTTTTTTGAAGAAGAAAACATTATTAGAATGCGTTCGGTAATTATGGTGGAACGAGAGACGCAAAAAGGTATTCTTATAGGTCATAAAGGCTCAGCTTTAAAGCGCGTAGGTGTTGAGGCTAGAAAAGATTTAGAGAAATTTTTTGATAAAAAAGTACACCTAGAACTATATGTAAAGGTGAACAAAAACTGGCGAAGTAACCAAAACCAGTTAAAGCGTTTTGGGTATAACCAGAAGTAAATAATACTTGTTTCATGTAAGCTTACTATCTTTACTACGACTCCATACCAAAAGGTATAATTATGCATAAACTAACCATACTTCTTATTGCAATAGTACTTGTTGGATGTTCTAAAAACAATCCTGATACTGAGCAAGTAGTTAAAGAAAACGATTGGTTGGTTAATAAAAATGACCTTTCAGGGTCGTTCGCCATGTATCCTTTAGGTGATAATCCTGAATATACAACCGTTTCAAATACCGATTTACCAGATAATGAGCGTGTAGGAGTTATGAGTTTTGGTGATGAAATAAGGGTGTATCCTTATCCATATACCTTTGCTACCGAAATTATTAATGACGAGTATCAATCTCAAAAATACGCTTTCACCTATTGTCCAATAACAAAAAGCGCATTGGCCTATACAAGAACTAAAACGCTTCGTGCTTCAGGTTATTTATATAAAAACAATATGGTGCCTTGGGATGAAGACACTGAAACACTTTGGTCGCAAATGCTTATTAGAGGTATTAAAGGATTGAATGGAAATCAACGATTAAATACGCTAGCAGTTGTTGAAACTAGATGGAAAACAATAAAGAATTATTTTCCCAACGCCAAAGTATTGAAAACGATTGTACCTTCTAGTGGACGCGTAAATACGTCTTCTAAAAAGAACAGTAATAACTTGAGAAGTAATAGTAATGTGCCAGAAGATAGAGACTATGTGTATGGTATTTTAGATGAAGAAGATAATGTAACTATCTATCAATACGGAGATTTTGAAAACCAAAATAGATACGACATTACGCTAAGGCAATACAGTTACATAGTGTATGGAAACGACACGCATAACATTATAAGCGCTTTTGAAGTAGATGATTTTAATAATTATCAAACACTCGACGAAAGCGAGTTTCCTTATGTATTACAAGACTTAAATGGCGTAAAATATAATGTGCTTGGTATGGGAACTAATGGTGAAACACTCCGCAAGCCAAAACATGCTTATGTCGCTGCATGGTGGGCTTTTGATGATTTTTTCACAAACTTTACGTTTCAAGAATAAACTAGTTACTGTAAAGTAATTGGTTCATAAAATTATGGAGCAGTAACATTTGGTCTTTTCCAGTAGCCTTTCCTAAGCGACCACCAAAATAAAGCGCAAACCAAAGTACAATCATTAAAACAGCAACGAATAACTGAATGGCAAAATCGGTTTTTAAAGTCCAATTAGTATAGGTCCAAATGCCAAAACCTAAAAATAAGCCAGCAACAATAAAATGAAAAAACATAAACATAGTCCACACCGTTGGATTAGGTCCAAACAGCCCAAACAAGCGGCTGGAATGTTTGTCAACTTCCATAATCTCTAAATGCAGTTGTGGTGACCAAAAATGCTGATTTGCCTTGGGAATTTTTATAAACACATGGTCGTCAACTCTAGATACTATAAAATCTTTTTGAGTGTGTTTGGCTTCTTCAAAAATCTTTAAAAGCTCTTGATTGCTTTTATCGAGTTCTATTTTAAACCTTGGGCGTAAAACGATGTCGTTCTCTAAAGACATGTGCAATTAAAATTATCTGATGAATTTACAGTTTTTTCTTAGAACTTGTTTAGACTTTTTGGGTTTAAGCGAAAATTAGATGCTTTTTTGAGTTGCATAGCAGCACTACGGAAAGAGAAAAAGACAAAAAAGGGACGAAAAAAAGCAATTTTTTAGCAAATGGAAAGAGTTTAAGCGAGTTCTTCTATAAGGAAACATTACCTTTGCACAATATTTTAAGATATGGGAAATATAGTTGCAATTGTAGGTCGTCCAAATGTAGGAAAATCAACGTTCTTTAACCGTTTAATACAACGTCGTGAAGCTATTGTTGATGCTGTAAGTGGCGTGACCAGAGATAGACATTATGGGAAGAGTGACTGGAACGGAAAAGAATTTTCGTTAATTGACACTGGAGGCTACGTAAAAGGTAGTGACGATATTTTTGAAGCTGAAATCGACAAACAAGTAGAATTGGCTATTGATGAAGCCGATGCCATTATTTTTATGGTTGATGTAGAGTCTGGAGTGACTGGAATGGATGAAGATGTCGCAACCCTATTACGCAAGGTTGAAAAGCCAGTATTTTTAGTTGTTAATAAGGTTGATAATGCGAAACGTGCTGAAGATGCCGTAGAATTTTACTCCTTAGGTCTTGGAGATTATTTTACCATTGCAAGCATTAATGGTAGTGGTACAGGTGATTTGTTGGATGCTTTAGTAGATGCTTTACCAGAGCAAGAAGATACTGAAGAAGATGAATTACCGCGTTTTGCAGTAGTAGGTCGTCCTAATGCAGGAAAATCATCATTTATTAATGCATTGATAGGTGAGGATAGATACATAGTTACCGATATTGCTGGTACAACAAGGGATTCTATTGATACCAAATACAATCGTTTTGGATTTGAATTCAACTTGGTTGATACCGCAGGAATTCGAAGAAAAGCTAAAGTAAAAGAAGATTTAGAATTCTATTCTGTGATGCGAAGCGTAAGAGCCATTGAACATGCTGATGTTTGTCTATTGGTTTGTGATGCCACCAGAGGATTTGATGGTCAAGTTCAAAATATATTCTGGTTAGCAGAACGCAATAGAAAAGGTATTGTTATTCTGGTCAATAAATGGGATTTGGTTGAAAAAGATAATAAAACCACTAAGGATTTCGAGAAATACATTCGCCAGCAAATTGAACCATTTACCGATGTGCCAATTGTATTTATTTCAGCATTAACGAAACAGCGAATTTTTAAAGCTATTGAAACTGCTGTTGAGGTATATAAAAATAGAACAAAGCGTGTTAAAACAAGTGTTTTGAATGATGTGTTGTTACCAATAATTGAAAATTATCCGCCTCCAGCATATAAAGGGAAGTTCGTTAAGATTAAATATATTATGCAATTGCCAACACCGCAACCGCAGTTTGCTTTTTTCTGTAATCTTCCGCAGTACGTGAAAGAGCCTTATAAGCGTTATCTAGAAAACAAGTTAAGAGAACATTTTGATTTTCATGGTGTTCCTGTGAGTGTCTATATGAGAAAGAAATAATAATTTATGATAAAATTATGGTTTCTTTAAGAAAATTCATACGATAATTACTATACATTCGTTCTGTAAAACAAATTACCAGCCTTACTAATGAAGCAATTTATTTTTGCAATGGCATTTTTTTGTGCCTTTGCATCCTATTCGCAATCTAAAGAATTTAAAATTTCAGGAACAATAATATCTGAAGCCGAGAACACACCTTTGGAATCGGCAACAGTTCATATTGAAAGAATTAAGGATAGTACTCTTGTCACATATACCATTAGCGACAGGGAAGGGAAGTTTACTTTAGAAGGAAAATCATTCGATAAAGAAGTAAACTTGTTCATCTCTTATGTAGGTTATAGAACACACAAACAAAAAATTACACTTGATAAAGAAACTATCAATCTCGCCGAGATAAAATTACAGACAGATAATAATGCTTTGGACGAAGTGGTTGTAACTTCTAGAGCACCAATAACCGTAAAAAAAGATACTTTAGAGTTTAATGTAGCATCATTTAAAACCAAAAGGGATGCCAATGTTGAGGACTTATTAAAACAGTTGCCAGGTGTTGAAGTGGATGAGGCAGGAAAAATCACGGTTAATGGAAAAGACGTTAATAAAATACTGGTAAATGGAAAACCGTTCTTTGGAAATGACCCAACAATAACCACTAAAAATTTAACCAAAGAACTTATTAGCAAAGTTCAAATTGTGGATACAAAAACCAAAGCTCAAGCCTTTACTGGTGAAGAAGGTGATGGTGAAAACAAAACCATTAACTTAACAATAAAGGAAGATAAAAACAAAGGTGTTTTTGGGCGATTATCGGCAGGTGCAGGAACAGATAAACGCTATGAATTTGCAGGCATGCTAAATGTGTTTGATAACGACCAACGCATAAGTGCATTGGCAGGCGGAAACAATACAAATTCACCAGGATTTAGCTTTGGGGAAATTTACAGGATGTTTGGTAGTGGAGGCAATGTGTCTTTTAATAGCGGAGGTAGTTTTAGTCTTGGAGGTCGTGGATTTGGCGGAGGACAAGGTATTACAACGTCTGAAAACTATGGTGTAAATTATGCTGATGAGATTAGTGATGAATTAGATATTTCGGCCGATTATTTTTATTCTGGAAGTAATTCAGAAAATGAAACCTCTACTGAACGTGAAAACATATTACCAGACAGACGATATTTTACAAACTCTAACTCTAGGTCATATAACGAAGGGAATAGCCATAGTGCTAATTTAGAGTTTGAAATAGAGATAGATTCTACCTTAAGAATTGATATTGAACCATCTTTTAATGCAACAAATAATAAAAGGGAGTTTTCTCAAGACGAATCATCGTTTGATGAAGCCAATGTTTTAACAAACGAATCGACGTCGTCTTCGTTTATTGAAACCATTGGTAAAGATTTTGGGAATGAATTAGATATTACTAAAAGATTTGGAAGTAATGGCGCTTTTTTAAGGTTTAGTCTAGATAATGATTATAACAAGACCGAAACCGAAGATTTTTTAAATTCTACCACAAATATTTATGGAGATGACCCCGAAGACATTATTAGGGACCAATTCACCGATGGCGATAGAACAACTAAAGGATTTTCAACAAGCTTAAACTATAGACTGCCATTAAGTGGCAAAGAATGGTATATGGATATAAGGTATAGTTTTAATAACGACAAACGCGAAAACAAGGTAAGTACTTACGATTTTAATGATACTAACCAAGATTACACCGATTTCAATACCGATTTAAGTACAGATTTTGATTATACCAATAGAACAAACACACCTTCGGTTAGAATTAGCCACAGAAAGGACAAATTGTTTACAAGTTTTGAAACACGTTATATTTTTAGAAGTTTAAGTAACAAAGATTTTTTAAGACCTACTTTAAGTTTGTCACGAGATTTTGAAGCTTTAGAAATACGCTCAAATTTTAGGTATAGATTCAGTAGAAAATCATCCTTGCGTTTTGGTTATAATTTAAGAAATAATTCTCCAAATTTAACACAATTACAACCATTTGAAAATGTATCCAACCCATTAAATACAGTAGTGGGTAATCCAGAACTTGAACCAACAAATAATCACAGCGTTTACGCAAGTTTTAACTCTTTCGATTTTCAAAAAGGCACAGGGTTCTTTGGAAATATAAATGCAAACTTTAGAAATAACGATGTCGTTTCTAATACAGAAATTGATGATAATTTTGTTAGAAGAACAACATTTGCCAATGTAAATGGTGGGTATAATTTAAGCTCAAGAGCTAGTTATAGTAAGTCTGTTAAAATTGATACTGTAAAAACGTTTAAGTATAGAGTAGCATTGTCAGCCAACATGAATAAGAATATTAATTTTAATAATGGCGAGCAGTATGCCTCAAATATTAATGGGCTAACACCATCGTTAGAGCTAACTTTCGATTGGAAGAATGTCATGCAATTTATACCAAGTTATAACCTGTCTTTTACAAGAAGAAAGTTTGATTTAGATAGATTTGAAGATGAAGATTTTTTACAACATTCTATTGGAATTAGAACAACTACAACCGTTCCTAAAAAATTGGAATGGCGAAACGATATACGATATAATTATAACCCAAATATTGCTTCAGGATTTCAAAAAAGTGCATGGTTTTGGAATGCTACTTTAGCATACTCTGTTTTAAAAGACCAAGGCGCTATTACTTTAAAAGCGTATGATTTGTTAAATCAAAACACTAATGCACGTCGTATAGCTACAGCAAATTACATACAAGATTCGCAAAGTACGGTGTTAAATCGTTATTTTATGGTAAGCTTTAGTTGGAAATTCAACAGTATGGGGCCACAAGCAAACCAAGGAGGTCGAAAAGGTAGTTTTAGAATGATGAGGCATTAAGATTTAAATGCTACAAATTATCTTTTAATTTAATAAGTTGGCTTTTTACTGCTTCTAGCTTATTAATAATCTCAAAGTTGTCTAAGGATTCTTTTTTTCCTTCTTTTAAGTGGATTTTTGCACCTTCAAGAGTAAACCCTCGTTCTTTTACTAAATGATAAATGAACTTGAGGTTTTTTATATCCTCTGGAGTGAACTTACGGTTTCCTTTGGCATTTTTTTTAGGCTTTAGAATATCAAATTCTTTTTCCCAAAAACGAATTAACGATGTATTCACGTCAAAAGCCTTAGCGACTTCGCCAATACCGTAATAGCGTTTTTCTGGTAATTCTATATGCATTAGTCTAACGATTGATTTTCTAACGAAGCTTTTTCTAACAATTCACTAAATTCTTTAGCCGATAAATTTCCGTAATAGAAATTAATTGGGTTAATCCTCACACCATCTTTAAATATTTCATAATGTAAATGCGGTGCTTCAGAACGTCCTGTACTACCAACAAAGCCAATTAAGTCACCTCGCTTTACCTTTTGGTTTTTCTTTACATTGTACTTGTAAAGATGCGCATATAAACTTACATAGCCATAACCATGGTCTATACGTATGTGCTTACCATATCCAGTTGCGCCAGCATCTGCACGCTTTACAACACCATCACCAGTTGCATAAACTGGCGTGCCACGAGGTGCAGTAAAATCCATGCCATAATGGAATTTTCTCACCTTAGTAAATGGGTCGGTTCTATAACCATAACCAGACGCCATACGAGTTAACTCCTCGTTGTTTACAGGCTGTATAGCTGGAATGGTTGCCAAGAATTTTTCTTTGTCTTCTGCTAAAACAGCAATTTCATCTAATGATTTAGACTGAACTACAATTTGTTTTTGTATCACATCCAAACGTTTATTGGCTTCAATAATGAGTTTTGAGTTGTCAAAACCTTCAAATTGCTTATATCTATTAACACCACCAAAACCTTGTCGCCTTTGTTCAGCTGGAATAGGGTTTGCTTCAAAATATAACCTGTATATAGCATTATCTCGTTCTTCCACGTTAGCTAGAACAGACTCTACTTCATCCATTTTTTTGTTCAACAACTCGTATTGTAATTGCATATTTTGCAATTCACGAGCAAGCGCTTTTTCTTTAGGAGACTCAAAATATTGACTAGCAATAAATACAAACATAAATCCAAACAACGCAGAACCCAATAGGAATACGAAAATATACTTTGCAGTAGTTCGCTTTTTACGAATCACTTTTCTGTAAGAAAGCGTTTCTGAATCGTAATAATATTTTACTTTAGACATATCTTAAAATATTCTATTTTTGCAGGATTAATAGAACGAACAACAAATATATAAATTGTTTCATATTTAAAGCAATTTACGTAAAACAGGTTATTAACAACTATATATGAAGTCTCAAGACGTACGACAACAATTTTTAGATTTTTTCGAAAGCAAAAAACATAGCATTGTAGCATCGGCTCCAATGGTAGTTAAAAATGACCCTACACTTATGTTTGTTAATTCTGGTATGGCGCCTTTTAAAGAGTACTTTTTAGGAAATGCACAGCCAAAAAACAACCGAATAGCCGATTCTCAAAAATGTTTGCGAGTATCTGGTAAACATAATGATTTAGAGGAAGTAGGATATGATACGTATCATCATACCTTGTTTGAAATGCTTGGAAACTGGAGCTTTGGTGGCTTTGACGACCATAGCCCAAAGGGCGAAGGTGGTTATTTTAAAAAAGAAGCTATTGCTTGGGCTTGGGAATTATTGACCGAAGTCTATGGTATAAATAAAGATATGTTGTACGTGTCTGTTTTTGAAGGCGATGATGAAGACGGCATACCTATGGATCAAGAAGCGTACGATTTTTGGAAAGCCATTATCCCTGAGGAGCGTATCCTAATGGGAAATAAAAAAGATAATTTCTGGGAAATGGGCGACCAAGGCCCTTGTGGACCTTGTAGCGAAATACATGTTGATATTCGTTCGGTTGAAGAAAAAGCTAAAGTTGACGGCAAGTCTTTAGTAAACATGGACCATCCCCAAGTGGTTGAAATTTGGAACTTGGTTTTTATGCAATACAACCGAAAAGCCAATGGGTCACTTGAAAATTTACCTGCGAAACACATTGATACAGGAATGGGATTTGAGCGTTTATGCATGGTATTGCAAGACGTAAAGTCTAATTACGATACCGATGTATTTACGCCTATTATTCGTGAAGTTGAAACTATAACTGATAAGAAATATGGTAATTCCGATACTTCGGGAGAAAAAATAGATGTTGCTATTCGTGTAATTTCTGACCACGTTCGTGCAGTCGCATTTTCAATTGCCGATGGACAGTTACCTAGTAATACTGGAGCAGGTTATGTAATTCGTAGAATTTTACGTCGTGCAGTGCGATATGGATTTACTTTTTTAGATAAAAAAGAACCATTTATTTACAGGTTGGTTGATGTATTGAGTAAAAAAATGGGAAAAGCATTTCCTGAGCTCAAATCTCAAAAACAACTTATTGAAAATGTAATTAAAGAAGAAGAAGCATCGTTTTTAAGAACATTGGACCAAGGGTTAATTTTATTAAACCGTATAGTTGAAGAAACTAAAGGGGACACCGTGTCTGGTGAAAAAGCATTTGAATTATACGACACCTATGGGTTTCCAATAGACTTAACAGCATTGATTCTTTCTGAAAAAGATTTAAAACTTGATGAAGAAGGCTTTAATAAAGAATTGCAAAAACAAAAAGACAGGTCTCGAGCTGCAAGCGAAATGTCAACTGATGATTGGACAGTTTTAATTGACGATGCCGAACAAGAATTTATTGGCTATGACACCTTGGAAGCTAATGTGAAAATAACAAGATACAGAAAAGTGACTTCTAAAAAAGAAGGCGATATGTATCAACTGGTATTTAATTTAACGCCGTTTTATCCAGAAGGAGGAGGTCAAGTGGGAGATAAAGGATATTTAGAAGACACCCATGGAAACGTTGTTTACATTCTCGATACTAAAAAAGAAAACAATGTTATCATTCATTTTGCAAAAGAATTACCAGAGCATATACATGAAACCTTTAAAGCGGTGGTGAGTAGTGAGCATCGCAACCTATCGGCCAGTAACCATACTGCAACACATTTGTTACATCAAGCTTTAAGAATCATTTTAGGTGACCACGTAGAGCAAAAAGGTTCGTTGGTAAAACCAAAATCCTTACGTTTTGATTTTTCACATTTTGCAAAAGTCACCAAAGAACAATTAAACGAGATTGAAGACTTTGTAAATGCCAGAATTGAAGGTAAATTACCTTTGAAAGAAAAACGAAAT
>CAKZMU010000031.1 GCA_937129145.1 uncultured Lacinutrix sp.
AATAATTTATCTGATGGATTATACCTATTAGTAATGAAAGATTTAAGCGGAAATATTTTAGAGAATAAGCGTATTCTAGTGAACAACAAGTAACGTTTTCTAATTCATTTGACTCTCAAACAAAAAAGCAGTTTAGAAATTTCTAAACTGCTTTTTATTTTTGTAGCGAGAACGAGAATTGAACTCGTGACCTCCGGGTTATGAATCCGACGCTCTAACCAACTGAGCTACCTCGCCATATCATTGCGGCTGCAAATATAAAAACAAAATGATTGAGTGCAAGTATTAACTAAACAAAAATATTTTTAATTTTTAGTTTTAAAACTACATAATTAATGTATATATTAACGCCAAATATTTTTAAAATTTATGGACGATAAAATAAAGGTAGAACTGGAGTTTCCTATACATGCATCACCTCAGTTATTGTATCAATATATTTCGACACCTTCTGGATTGTCTGAATGGTTTGCAGATAATGTAAACTCTAGAGGAGAACTATTTACATTTATTTGGGATGGTAGTGAAGAACAAGCAAAACTTTTAAATAAAAAAAACAGTGAACGCGTAAAATTTAAATGGCAAAATGGTGAAGATGATGCTACATATTTTGAAATTAGAATTCAAGTTGACGATATCACTAAAGATGTATCTTTAATGGTGACTGATTTTGCTGATGATGATGAAGTTGATGAAGTAAAAATGCTTTGGGAAAACCAAATTTCTGATTTGAAGCAAGTTCTTGGTTCTGCATAACAATTCTTATAAAATAAATTATATTTGTCCCGTTTATTCGGGACTTTTTTATGGTAAATACTAACGGAAATATATTACAACAAACTGATGCTAGCCTGTCTATAAATAATAGAGGCTTCAACTATGGCGATGCAGTTTTTGAAACCATTAAAGTATCACATTCTAAAATACTATTTTGGGAAGATCATTATTTTAGATTAATGGCTTCTATGCGCATTATACGTATGGAAATACCTATGAGTTTTACTTTGGAATTTCTTGAAAATGAAATTTTAAAGCTTATAGAAACTAGTAATCAATCTCAAAAAACCGTAAGAGTAAAGTTGGTTGTTTTTAGGGACAGTGATGGCTTATATACACCAATTACTAACGATGTTTCCTATCTTATTACTACAAAAGAATTGAACGCTGATTTTTATCAACTTGATGATGTTTCATATCGCGTAGATTTATACAAAGACCATTATTTATCACCCAGCTTATTATCTACTTTAAAAAGCAATAACAGACTCATAAATATCATTGGAGGTATTTATGCCAAAGAAAATATATTAGATAATTGTTTATTGCTAAACACCAATAAAAATGTTGTTGAAGCTCTAAATTCAAACATATTTTTAGTAAAAGAAAAGTTAATAAAAACACCACCATTAACTGATGGATGTATTAAAGGCGTTATGAGAAAACAAATAATGGAAATTATCAAGCTCATGCCTGAGTACATCATTGAAGAAAAACCCATCTCACCTTTTGAACTACAAAAAGCAGACGAATTGTTTTTAACAAATGTTATTACTGGAATACAACCTATAACCAATTATAGAAAAAAGCAGTTTTCTACAAGCTTTTCTAAAAACGTATTGGCAAAATTGAATGTAAAAGTGAGGTTAGCTTAGTTGTAGCTTGGGTCTTCGGGAGCATTGGACCAAATGCTATATTCGCCACCAAGTTCAAGCATTTTTTCTTTCCAAAAATCGGCATCATTTTTTTCAATAATGGATTTTTTATAAATATTGGTTGTTACAATCCATGTATTAGAAAGTAATTCGCTAGAAAGTTGTTCGTTTTCCCAACCTGTATAGCCTAGAAAAAACCTAATATCATTATTACTTAGCGTGTTGTTATTAATAAGTTCAGTAACTTTTTCAAAATCCCCTCCCCAATAAATACCATTAGATATTTCAATACTATTTGGGATTAACTCTGGTATTTTATGAATAAAATATAGGTTGTCTTGTTCAACAGGGCCTCCATTATAAATTTTGAAGTCTCCTTCTATTTCAGGAATTAAATCGCTTATAGTATAATCTAAGGGTTTGTTTAATATAAAACCTATAGAACCTTCTTCATTATGGTCGGCTAATAAAATGACCGATCTATTAAAAGAGAGATCCCCTAAAATTGATGGTTCAGCAATGAGCAGATGGCCTTTTTTCGGATTTGGATTAACCATGTTAGCTAAGTTTATACTTACAATCTAAGACATATTTATGTAATAAACAACATTTTCAATGGTTGATAAACTAAAAAAGGCTCGTTGTACAACGAGCCTTTTAATATAAAACGTATGCTTACTTTTTAGTTTACAGCGTCACTTAAATCAGATCCAGCTTTAAACTTTACTACATTTTTAGCTTTGATTTTTATTGTTTGTCCTGTTTGAGGGTTTCTTCCGTCTCTAGCAGCTCTTCTTGTAACTGACCAAGATCCAAAACCTACTAAAGAAACTCTGTTTCCTTTTTGTAATGATCCTTCAATGTCAATTAATAGACCATCTAATGCTTTTTTAGCAGCAGCTTTTGTAATTCCAGCGTTTTCTGCCATTCCATTGATTAAATCTGTTTTGTTCATAAAATTAAGTTTTTAAATTGTTTATTATTTGGGTTAACTTTCTTGTTAAATCCTACACAAAATTATACGTAAAATCCATTCGTACAAGTAATAGCAAGGGAAATACGTGTTTTTGTTGATAACTTAATGCAATTGTTAATAAAGGAGTGCTTTTTTTGCTCAATTTTTATATTATCAACAATGATAAGGGTTTAGAGCATTTTTGCATCGGTATTAAATGAATACCCATTTAGTAGTGAAATGATATCCATTTTTCGCTTTCCAGGAAGTTTGATTTCCTCCAATATAATGTATCCTTTTTTAACAGCGACCTTGATGGATTTTTTTGAGCTTATAATTTGTCCAATATCATCATCATGGTCTTCCTCTTGTTTTTCAACTTTGTAAACTTTTACATTTAATTGTTCACCGTCGTTTTCCATTAAACACCATGCAGCGGGATAGGGACACAAGCCTCTTACTTTGTTGTAGATATTATCGAGTGTGTCTGTCCAATCTATTTCACTGTTGTCTTTATTTAGTTTGTAAGCTGTTTTTACTTCGGTGTTTTTTGGTTGCGGAATGGTTTCTACATTCCCTTCTTTAATTAACTCAACAGTTTCCAAAACCAAATTGCTTCCTAAGTGCATGAGTTTGTCGTGTAGTTCGCCAGCGGTTTCGTTTGATGATATATCTACTTCTTTTTGTAAAATCATTTCGCCAGTATCAATATGCTCATCTATAAAAAATGTTGAGACGCCTGTTTTTGTTTCACCATTTATAATCGCCCAATTTATAGGTGCTGCGCCTCTATAATTTGGTAGTAGGGAAGCATGTAAATTAAAAGTACCATATTCAGGCATTTGCCACACAACTTTTGGCAACATCCTAAAGGCTACAACTATTTGCAAATTGGCGTTTAAAGCGTTTAACTCTTTAATAAAGGCGTCACTTTTAAGGTTTGTTGGTTGTAAAATGTTAAGGTCAGCAGATTCTGCATAAGTTTTTACAGCACTTTTATGTAGTTTTCTGCCTCTTCCAGCAGGTTTATCTGGAGCTGTAATGACACCTACTATATTATAATTATTTTCTACTAAGCTTTTTAGAATAGTAACCGCAAAATCTGGTGTTCCCATAAATACAATTCTTAAATCTTTCGTCATGGTTTTTTTCTTTTATAAGTGTTTGTATTTGTAAGTTCTATTAAATTGTTTTCGAGCATATCTCTTAATATTGATGCGATATGACTTTCTTTTATTTTTGTTGCTTCAATAATATCTCTAGATGATAAAGGTTTTTCTTCTAAAACCGAAATAATTTTTTCGATATCTGATTTTTGAATAGTATTGGGTTGGTCACCATTCTTTTGAAGACAAACCGAGCAAATGCCACAATCTTGTGAATCGTCTTCGCCAAAATAGGAGAGGAGCTGCTTACTTTTACAAATATTATCATTATTCACATAATCAATTACAGCAGTTACTTGCTGTGTTTTTAACGCATTTTGCTGCTCTATGATTTTTGCAATTCTATTAATGGTTTTATCGTCTTCTCGAGGTTCTAAAAACGTTATTTCGGCATCAGTTTTATTAAGTTTTAATGATATAATTTCATCTTTTTCTAACTGAATTAAAACATCAATAACATCATCCTCTTTCAATGAAAGTTTTTTGGCGATAATTGAAGCATTAATCTTTACGTCTTGGTCAAACACACCACCATAGGTTCTTAAAATGGATTTAACGACTATGCTTATGTTTTGATGCTTTTCCAGATAGGTAAACAAATGATTGCTGCTCACCAAGAACATAATAATGGATGTGTTTTGATATTGTCGAGATAAATGAATAATACTCGTTCTATCTAAAGCTTGTAAAGCGTTATACGTGGTGTGTGTATTGAAATTATAAGTTCTGCAAAAAGCATTAAAATTAAAATTGAATGTTGTAAAATCGCCTTCGCCATATGATATTTGAAAATAGCTACATAACTTTCTATAGACTAATTTTATAAAGTCTATACTAGGTAGGATTTTTAAAAACTGATTTTTGACATGCTGCTCATCTCCTTTATTTTTTAAAATAATTGCGAATGCTTTTTTATTATTACGTCCAGCTCTTCCTGCCTCCTGAAAATAACTTTCTAAACTCTCAGGAAGGTTGACATGAATAACTGTTTTTACATCAGCTTTATCAATTCCCATACCAAAAGCATTGGTTGCAACCATGACTTGCTTTTGGTTGTTAAACCATTGATTAAAATGGGCTTCTTTTTCGTTGTTAGAAAGCCCACCATGATAATAAGTACTTAAAAAGCCATTTTTTTCTAAAGATGTATGAATTTCATGTGCATGCTTTCGGCTTCTAACATAAATAATTGATGATTGCGGATTCTTTTTGAGTATTTGTTCAATCTTGTAAAGCTTGTCTTCAACTTCAAAAACCATAAACGCCAAGTGTTCCCTTTTAAAACTTTGTTTAAAAATCTTTGGGCTTATAAAATCCAAGTTTTTTACAATATCTTCTACCACTTTAGTTCTTGCTGTGGCAGTTAAAGCAATAATATTTACTGTTGGCTGTAACTCTCTTAATATGGTAATATTTTTATAAGCAGGTCTAAAATCGTTTCCCCATTGACTTATACAATGCGCTTCATCTACCGCAATTAGGTTCACGTTCATTTGCCTAATCCTGTCTTGTACAATGTCTTGCTGTAAACGCTCGGGAGATAGGTATAAGAACTTATAGTTGCCATAAATACAATTGTCGAGCATGGTATTTAGCTCATTATATTTATACTCGCTAGTCAACGCCATGGCTTTAATGTCTTTTTCTTTTAAAGCTCTTACTTGGTCTTTCATTAAAGCGATTAGCGGAGAAATAACAATGCAAATGCCTTCGTTTATTAAAGCTGGAATTTGAAAGCAAATAGATTTTCCGCCGCCTGTTGGCAATAGTGCAAACGTATCTTCACCTTCAAGAACAGCATTAATGATATCTTCTTGCAAAGGTCTGAAACTCGTATGATTCCAATAACGCTCTAATATTTGTATTGGGTGAGACACTATAAGTTTTTTACTATGTTTAGTATAAAATCGGCACGACTCTCAACAGAGCCAAATGGCACATCGTGTAATTCGTAACCATATTTAGAATAGGTATTTATTAAATGGTCATGAATTTGTACTGCTTGGTCAAAACTCTCGTAACGCTCATTGTCGCTCACATATATTTGTTGCCAAGGAGCAAGGATAAATACATGCTCGTAGTTAAAGTTTTTACAGGCTTCAACAAAACGTTCTGGGTAATTTGTACCTAAATAATCCATGTAAGCCACAACATCTGGAATGCCTCTATCTAAAAAAGTAAATGCTTCATTACTCAAATTTGCTTCTTCAAATTGTTTTCTTCTGCCTTCTAAAAGCATATCGCTAAACAACAGAGGTTCGGTTAAAAATAGTTGGTCTATGCCTTTTTTTTGCGCCTCCAATATTACTTGGCGAGAGACTTCTTCTAGGCAAATAAAATCCCTACGCAATAATTCATTGATAATAGAAGTTTTACCAGTACCTGGACCACCAGTTATGACAATTTTTTTTGCACTCAAAGTGTATTGATTTTCTCAGTAAAAATCGTAATTAAATGCAGAAATAAAAAATATTTAAAAGTGTATATTTGTCACGCTTTAAAAAAAGGTTATGAGTGTACCAAATGCAGAAGAATTTTATAAAAAACTAAAAGAACAACTTTTAGAAACGGCTACGTGGCCATCTGAATATTTATACAAGTTTATAGTTAAGTCTGATGTAAGCAAAATAGCAGAGATTGAAGCTCTTTTTGATAATACAGGAGCGGTGATAAATACTATTGAATCTAAAAACGGAAAGTACACCAGCGTGTCAATAAACGTGATTATGAAAAATCCAGACGCGGTTATTTCTAAGTATATAGAAGTAACAAACAATGTTGAAGGCGTAATTTCGTTATAAAGTTATCTAATTAATGTGCCAAAAATCATTTAAAAGCAATAGCTATTGCTTAATTTTTTGTACTTTGGCAGAAGTGAAAACTTCGTAAGAACTTATTAATTCTACACATACATAATACAATATTTTGATAGATCAATTAGAGTACAACACAGAACGTGAGCATTTAATAATACCTGAATATGGACGCCATATGCAGAAAATGATTAATTATGCTAAAACACGAGAAACTAAAGAAGAACGTAACAAACTAGCGAAATCGATTATTTCGGTTATGGGAAATTTGCAACCACATTTACGTGATGTTCCAGATTTTCAACATAAACTTTGGGATCAGCTTTTTATAATGGCCAATTTTGAATTGGACGCGGATTCACCTTTCGAAAAACCATCAAAAGAAGTTTTAGAAGCTAAGCCAGAACCATTGGCGTATCCTCAAAACTATCCTAAATACCGCTTTTATGGTAATAATATTAAAACCATGATTGATGTTGCAAATACTTGGGAAGAAGGAGAAATGAAAGAAGCTTTGGTATATACCATTGCAAATCACATGAAAAAATGTTTCTTGAATTGGAATAAAGATACGGTTGAAGATGTTGTTATTTACGACCATCTTTTAGAATTGTCAAACGGAAAAATCAACTTAAAAGATACTGATGAAGATTTAACGGATTCTTCAAGTTTGATGCGCTCTAAAAAGAAATATTCTAAAAAGCCTGGAGGGAAGAAAAATAATAACAATAACCGAGGTCGTAAACGCTATTAATTAATGAGTACATTTAAAATTGAAGGTGGTCACCAATTAAAAGGTGAAATTCAACCACAAGGAGCAAAAAATGAAGCACTTCAAATTTTATGTGCTGTTCTATTGACTTCCGAAAAAATCACCATTCACAACATTCCAGATATTGTAGATGTTAATAAACTCATTAAGCTTTTAGAAAAACTAGGCGTTAAGGTCAATAAACTGGCTCATGGCTCTTATAGTTTTCAAGCAGATGACATAAACTTACCATATTTAGAAACAGAGCAATTTAAAATTGACGGTGGTGGTTTACGTGGTTCAATTATGATTGTTGGGCCGTTACTTGCTCGTTTTGGCAAAGGTTTTATACCAAAACCAGGAGGCGATAAAATTGGCAGACGCAGACTTGATACGCATTTTCAAGGTTTTATAAAGCTTGGTGCTGACTTTAGATATAACCGCGAAGAACACTTTTATGGTGTCGAGGCAAAAAAATTAAAAGGTGCTTACATGCTTCTAGATGAAGCATCGGTTACTGGAACTGCCAACATTGTAATGGCAGCTGTATTAGCCGAAGGCACTACAACTATATACAATGCTGCTTGTGAACCTTATTTGCAGCAACTTTGTAAAATGTTGAATAGAATGGGTGCCAATATCTCAGGAATTGGCTCAAACATGCTCATTATTGAAGGTGTTGATAGTTTAGGAGGTACAGAGCATACCATGCTTCCAGATATGATTGAAATTGGAAGTTGGATTGGACTTGCGGCTATGACCAAAAGTGAACTGACTATTAAAAATGTTAGCTGGAATGACTTAGGATTAATACCAAGCGTTTTTAGAAAATTAGGTATCACTGTAGAACGTCAAGGAGATGATATTCATATTCCTGCGCATACTAATGGTTACGAAATACAAAGTTATATAGATGGTTCTATATTAACAGTAAGCGATGCACCATGGCCTGGATTTACACCAGATTTATTGAGTATTGTTTTAGTAATTGCAACACAAGCAAGAGGAAGCGTGCTTATACACCAAAAAATGTTTGAAAGTCGCTTATTCTTTGTGGATAAATTGATAGATATGGGCGCCAAAATTATTTTATGCGACCCTCATAGAGCTAACGTTATTGGTCATGACTTTAAATCGAGTTTAAAAGCAACAACAATGACCTCTCCAGATATTAGAGCAGGTATTTCATTGTTAATTGCAGCGTTATCTGCTAAAGGAACATCGACAATACATAATATAGAACAAATTGATAGAGGCTATGAGCGCATAGATGAACGTTTACGTGCTATTGGTGCTAAGATTGAAAGGGTTTAAAATAAGAAAGCATTAAACATAAAAAGCTCCTAATTTAGGAGCTTTTTTTATTGATTAAGAATAGGCTATGCGTCGTAAAAAAATTGTTCGTTTACAATTTTACCATCTTTTACTTCAAAAACACAAACTTCTTCCATTTGTGTTCTACCTTTTTCTTTAAAAGTTACATCAAAGTCCATTTTTGCTGTAAAGTGATTTCCAGCAACAACAGGGTCACTAATTTCACTATTGTGGAACTCTTCAACATTATCTAGCCAAATTTTACTTTTGTTTAAAACATTCTCTTTTCCTTCTACTACGGCTTCAGGGAAGCCAGGCATTTCTTTGCTTGTCACATTATCGGCGTAGAGTTGTTCTACACATTCTAAATTCTCGCCTTTTCTGCACATGTCTGCCCATTTATTTGCTACTTCTTGTGTGGTCATTTTAAATAGTTTTATGTTAGACCTACAATTTAGCGAAAAGGAATTATAATTTCATTAATTAGGTGTTAGAATTTTTCTAGTGCTTCTTTATACGTTTTTAAACAGCGTTCTCTTGCAAATTTGTGATCTACTATTGGTTGCTGATAAGTAAGCTCTTGATATTCAGGCACCCATTTTTTAATGTATTTGTGGTCTTTATCAAATTTTTGAATTTGAGTGGTAGGATTGAAAATTCTAAAATAAGGAGCCGCATCAACACCACAACCTGCTACCCATTGCCAATTGCCAATATTGCTCGATATTTCGTAATCATGCAATTTTTCAGCAAAATACGCTTCTCCCCAACGCCAATCAATAAGTAAATGTTTACATAAAAAACTACCAACTAACATACGTACACGATTATGCATAAATCCTGTTTCGTTAAGTTCTCGCATGCCTGCATCTACAAGCGGATAACCAGTGTTACCTTGGCACCAAGCTTTAAACTCCTCTTCATTATTTCGCCATTGTATAGCATCGTATTGTGGTTTAAAACTTTTGGTAACCGTATGTGGAAAATGCCACAGGATTTGCATAAAAAATTCTCTCCAAATAAGTTCTTTTAAAAACGTGATGTTATCACTTTCTAGAGCTTTTTGCATCATATTACGAATACTTACTGTGCCGAAACGTAAATGAGGCCCTAGTTTTGATGTGCCTTTTTTTGCAGGAAAATTTCTTGTGGCTTCATAATTGTTTATAATACTTTCTGAAGTATTGTATGGCTCAATGGATTGATTTGAGGTTTCAAAACTAATATCTTTTAAAGTTAAAAATGGTTGATTTGAATCGTTTACTAATTGAGATAAATGTTCTTCGGATTTATAATTCCTAATTGTGTTATTTTCAAGAGCTGCAATCCACTTTTTAGAATATGGTGTAAAGACTTTATAGGGTGTGCCATCATCTTTTACTACCTCGTTGGTTTCAAAAATTACTTGGTCTTTGTAACTTTTGAATTGAATGTTTTTAGTTTCTAAAAACGTTTTTACGTCTTTATCTCGTTTAATCGCATAAGGCTCATAATCGTGGTTGGTGAATACAGTGTTTATATCGTAATTAGAAGCTAACTGTTTAAAAATGGCCAAAGGTGTATCATAAAATAGTGCTATTGAACTGCCGTGTTTTTCTTTTAAAGACTTGTTCATTGCACTTAAAGTGTCATGAATAAACGTGACGCGTGCATCATCTTTAGGCAATAATTCCAAAATGTCTCTATCAAAAATAAATATAGGTAAAACTGGGTGTTCACTTTTTAATGCATGATATAAACCAACATTGTCATCTAACCTTAAATCACGTCTAGACCAGAATATATTTATAGTTTCAGTCATTAATATTTGCCAAAAAGGTCTTCTAATTTTTGTGTTCTATACTCAAATATCTCTTCTAACTTTGGTTTTACTAGAATTGGTTGTACTAATTGACCAAGCCAACCAAAAGGCACTTTATAATCGATGATATCTTCCATTTCAATACCACCATCAATTTCCTTTATAAAATGCTTATGATGCCATAAGGCATAAGGTCCAAAGCGTTGTTCGTCTACAAAATATTGTTTATCTTTTACATGTGTGATTTCGGTAACCCATTTTGTTTTAATCCCTAAAACAGGCGTTACAATATACTGAATGATTTGTCCTGGGTACATTGGTCTATCTGCTCCAGAAAGTATATCAAAACTCATATAATCTGGTGTAATGGCTTTTAAATTTGTTGGACTTGACAGAAAGTTCCATGCTTCATCTACCGAAATAGGAAGATTTTGTTTTTTATGTAATTGGTATATTTTCATGTGATAGTAATTATTGTTTTTCTAAGGTCACATGTAACATCCATAAAATAGTTACGCTGTGCGATAAAATTCTAGTCATGGATGTTTCATCTAATTATGAATAACAACATATGAATTTAACGAAATGGCAATGCATAGCCAGATAATGTATGGCAATAGTAAGAACCGAATAGTTTGTAATGAATCTGCTCTAAACGTTAAGAAATAATATAATATGACAATTAAAAGCAACACAATTACTATCAATGCAAAAATCGTCATGTGCTGATTAAAAAATATATAATTCCAGCTAACATTCAATAGTACTTGAAACGCATACAGCAACCATAAAAATTTGGAGTTTTGCCAATCAAAAAGATATGCAAGGTATATGGAGAAACAGACCATAATGGTTGTCCAAGCAACGCCAAACACCCAACCTGGAGGTGTCCATGGAGCAAGATTCTGACTCATGTACCAACTTGATGTTGAACCATTATTCATTAGTAAGTTACCAATGTATAAACCACCAAAATTTATGAGCAGAAACAGTAAAACAAGTTGATAAAACTTCATACTAATAGGCTTCAATCATTGGCCTACCTTTTAAGCGCTTTTCAATCTTTCTTTTTATAACTGTTAAACGCTTCATGATATCCATGATTTTAGCGTCTTTTTTCTCTTTATAAATTTCGTTTAATCCTAAAATAAGAGACTTAGCTTCCCTAGATATTTTCACTCTGTCACTTGTAGATAAACTGCGTCTTTTTTGTTTTTCAAACTCTAATGCTTTGTCTATTAAATCCATAGCTAGTGTATTTATTAATTGTACTGTTAGTAATAGTGCAAAAATACAAATGTTTAACTATTTTATATAAAATTTAAACAAACTTTAACAGCATTGGTCGTCTTTAACCAATTTACAGCTTGCCACAGCTAGAAATGCGCCAATAAAAGGTGCGGTAAGATACAACCATAAATGTTGCAAATTCCCAGAAATAATTGCAGGAGCAAGTGAGCGAATTGGGTTCATGGATGCTTTGGTCATTGGACCAGCAAACATAGCTTCCAATAAAATAACACCACCAACAGCAATGGCTGCCATAGTACCAATTTCTTTGCTTCCAGTAGAGACATTTATAATAGTGACCATTAAAAAGAAGGTAAGTATGAGCTCCAATACAAATGCTTTGTAAGGTTCAAAACCATCAGCAGGAAGTGAGCTTCCTAATGTATCGCTTTCAGGAAATAAAAACCATAGAATAAAACATGCCAAAAATGCACCAATTGCTTGCGAAAGGATATATTTTGGTACTTCTTTCCAAGGGAATTTCTTTGTATACGCAAATCCAAACGTAACTGCTGGATTAAAATGTGCGCCAGATATTTCACCAAACGCATAAATCATTGCCATCACAATCAGTCCCCAAGTAATGGCAACGCCAACGTGTGTTATGCTACCATTGGTAATTTCGTTTACAGCTATGGCACCACAGCCACAAAATATCATGGCAAAAGTCCCTATAATTTCGGCGTAGTATTTTTTCATGTGTGTAGTTTGAACAAATATACTATAATCTCAAATCTAATGTATGGGTGATTTGCTAATTTGATTTCGTAAATTAGCACTTAATTAATCGATTAACACTAAAACTTTAACACACATGAAAAAATTACTTTTAATAATGCTTGCATTTACCATGTCTTACGCAGTAAATGCGCAAATACAAACACCTGCGCCAAGCCCTGCATCTAAGGTAGAGCAGAAAGTAGGATTAACCGATATTACCATTGAATATTCTAGACCAAGCGTAAAAGGAAGAAAAATATTTGGTGGATTAGAACAATTTGGAAAAATTTGGAGGACTGGTGCCAACGCTAGAACAAAAATCACGTTTAGTGATGATATTACATTTGCTGGTCAAGAGGTAAAAGCAGGTACTTATGCCATTTTTACAAAACCAGGAGAAAAAACTTGGGAAGTATATTTGTATACAGAACATCAAGGCTCTGGAGCGCCACAGACTTGGGACGCGTCTAAAGTTGCAGCCAAAGCTACGGTTGAAGCAATGCCAATTCCATTTGTAGTCGAAACGTTTACTATTGACATCAACAATATTAGAAGTGCTAGTGCTAACTTAGACATTATGTGGGAGCAAACATATATTACCGTGCCTTTTACGGTACCTACCGATGCTAAAGTATCTGCAGCTATTAAAAACATTATGAGTGGCCCTAGTTTTAATGACTATTACGCTGCTGCTGGATATTATTTGTCTGAAGGAAAAGATATGACTCAGGCAAAAAAGTGGATAGATAAAGCGATGTCAATGAACGAGAACCCTCGTTTTTGGCAATTACGCCAACAGGCGCTGATTTATGCTGCTGCTGGTAACAAAAAAGGAGCAATCGATTTGGCTAAAAAATCCTTAGCTGCTGCTGAAAAGGCTGGAAATGCGCAGTATGTTAAGATGAATAAGGCTTCAATTGCTGAGTGGATGAAATAGTTTTTGCAAAGAAAACATTATTGAAAAGCGAGCTAATTAGCTCGCTTTTTTTATTAGGATTTATCTCATTAGATAATCAAATGAGCTAAGATTTAAATATTGTGTGCTATATTTAGAGTCTAAACTAACCAATTAATTATTTATGAATAAGCAATTTGAAGCCTTAAAAAAAGTAAGCCCAAATAGGATATTTTATATCAGCATAATTGTTATTGTATGTTTTTCATCTTTAGTGTCTTGCAAAGATGATCAATACGCCATAGTTGAAGAAGAACCCTTTTTATTAGGAAGAGGGTTTGGTTTTAGTTCGGCTACTGTAAATGTTAAGGATATAGATAGTGCGCGTCAATATTTTTCAGAAAAACTTGGATTCTCTTTTGGGAGGTCTAAAGAAGCAGAACAAGGCAATATTAAAGGAACACTTACTAGCGCATTGGCATTTCCAGATATGTCGTCAATTGAATTATTGTCAATTGTTGATTCTATTCCTGTTAAAGGTAAAGACTCAGTATTGCATGAGTTTTTAATACAAAAGCCTGGTGTTAGAATGTACAACATTTCTAGCTCGTCTATAGATAGTACATACTCGTGGCTTGCATCAAAAGATTTTGAATTGGACTCAATAGAGAGTTATAAAACATTAAATGAATCACCTAATAAAAAAGCTTGGGATGATGATTATACCGAGCTATTAAATCTTGGCTTTAAAGATATACAGAAGCAAGAATATCTTCCTCAATTTTCAAAAATGCCTGATTTCCCTTATGACCGAATGAAAGAATGGGATGCCTTTTATAATATGCAAAGAGGATTTTTAAGTCACCCAAATGGCGCACTTGGGGTAGTTGCATTAAAAATTCTTGTTCAAGATGTAGAATCAGTTCGTAACGAGTTTTTAAAAATGGGACTAGAAGAACTTAAGGATTCATTAAACGAAGATATAATCAGGTTTAAGGTTAAAAGAAACCAAGAAATACAATTAATTGCTTCACCATCTGAAAAAAGTGAGCAAACTGAGACAACAAAAAAGGAAAACCCGAGAGTATTCAGCATAGTTTTCGAGGTTAAAAACATTGATGAAACCTATGATTTTTTAAAAGAAAACTTACCAGAAGAGGCCTTGCAATGGGACTCTACTTTAAACCAGATAACAGTTTTAAAAGATTACGCATATGGTCTGCAGTTAGAATTCGTACAAGAGTCTGAAAAACAAGCATTAATGGCGCAGAAACTCGAACTAAATTTCGGAGCAAAATTAGACAGTGTTGCAAGACATAATGCTAGCGCTATGTATCAACAATACTGTGCATTATGCCACGGAAAGGATAGAGAAGGTTATGCAGCAGATAATGCGCCTTCACTGCGTTCAAAATCTTTATTGGCATCCTCAAAAGGCAATAATTTTATAAGATATACCATTCAATATGGTAGAGGAGAGTCTGCAATGGCTGGATATTATGACCAACTAGGTGGACCACTAACATTTTTAGAAATTGAGTTACTTATAAAATGGCTGGAAGAAGAAGCAGGTATAGAAAAACCTGTTGAGCTTTCTAGAGACCCAGTTGTTGGCGATGTAGAATTAGGGAAAAAAGTTTACCAAACCCAATGTGCAGTTTGCCATGGTAATGAAGGAGAAGGTATTACTGCACCAGCTTTAGGCAATCCAATGCTTTTAGCTACGGCAACCGATGATTTTTTACGTTATGCTATTAAAGAAGGAAGAGATGGTACACCAATGTTAGCCTATAAAGATATTCTTAGTGAAAAGGAAATAGATGACGTTACTACTTTTTTAAGGAGTAGAGCTTCTGGTTGGAATGTGCCAAAAACAGATTCCATTAAAATACCAACGCCAGAAAACTATATTCTAAACCCAAATGGGTCACAACCTGATTTCGAGCTAAGAGAAGGACGCTTTGTATCTGCTAAGCAGTTAAATCAAGCAATAGAAGATAGCACAAGATTGGTAATTTTGGATGCTCGGTCGGAAGTTGCATGGAGGCAAACACATATTCCTGGGTCTATTCCAGTGCCTTATTATGAAGACCCTGAAGAGTTTGCAAAGCATATTCCTAAAGAAAACACGATGATAGTAGCCTATTGTGCATGTCCTCATGCGGCTTCAGGAAAGGTAATTAGTAAATTGAAGAAACTAGGCTATAACAATACTGCTATTTTAGATGAAGGTGTTTTAATTTGGGCACAGCTAGGGTATCCTGTAAAACATGGTCACTAGAACATAGAACATAAAAAAAAGCGAGCTAATTGGCTCGCTTTTTTAGTTAATAACTTTGTTGCCAAATGGTAATGATATCATTGACATTCTAGTGAGAAAATTTTAATTTCGCTTATGTATGCTAAACTAGCTTCAGTATCGTTTGATATAAAAAACGTGTACTGAACGCAGTCTAAGTATTTAAATGCTGCATATCATAACATTATATGCAATTCAAAAAATTGAGAGTAACTAACACAGATAGAACAGGAGTTTATGTGTCCGCATTAATTTTTACTAAAGAATTAAAATGGATATTTCGCGAACAACCAATTGTTGATGTTGGAATTGATGCATTAGTAGAAGAAGTTATTGAGGGTAATCCTACTGGACAATTTCTTGCCACACAAATTAAAACTGGATTGGGCAATTTTTATGATTCAAAAAAACACTTAACACTTTATGTAACTAAAATCCATTATCACTATTGGACTAATCTAAACTTACCTATAATCCTAATAGCACATTTACCAAAAGATGAAGAAACAACTTGGGAATTGATTAATGAAAATACCTTAATCAAAACCGAAGCTCAATGGAAATTGAATATTCCAAAAGATAAGAAGTTAAATGAGGATTCAACTCTAGAACTTGCTAAAATTCTAAAAAAAGAAGTTCAAGATGACTTTATCAAATCCTTTATTAAACAAGATATTTCAGAAACACAGATTGATGAAATAATTGAAGAATCTAAGTCAATAGATGAAGCAGGTTCAATTTTAAATGATATGACTGAAATTATCTTAAATCTTGGTGCGAAGACGAATGAGCTAACTGAAAAAATAAACGAATTCGCTAGAATGAAAGTAACCAAAAGAGATAAAAGGCTTGTTCGTAATATAAAAACATATTCTGAATACCTGAATAAAGTAGCAATTAAACTTAATGCCAGAATTGATGAATTCGCTGATTATTTCTCAGAAGGGTTTAAGCTTATGAGAAACTAACCCTTATCGATTTTAAGTTAAATCAAAATTATAAATCATTACAAGAAACTTTTGATACTATAAATTATTTGATTCCAGAAATTGAAGAATCTATTGGTGCTATGATACATTTCAGAAGTGAAATATCCTCATTACCAACAGAATATTCTCATTTAAAGAAAGCAAGATTAAAAATGATTAATTCAATAAATCAAATTATGGAGGAATTTAAACTAGCCAATAGTTTATCTGAAAATTTCTCAAAGAATTTAGAAGAAATATTGAACTAAAACAGCATATATAACACGGTATATAATTTATTGCTTAGTCTATACGAAAATCCGCGAGGACTTTCTATTCGGTTTGTATTTGCTAATTTAGTTGCTGAAACACGCAACGAAATCATACATAAACACGATAAACGTAACTCAAAATCCTTTTGTTTTACTCACCAATAGCCTCTAAACCCTCATTTGGCGGATTTCTATCAAAAGATTGCAGTAATATTGCAATCACCATCACAATCACACAGCCTACAAAATTCAACCATAAAAAAGGCAAATTAATCACTTCGTATTCGTTTAATAAAAACAATGCTATCACCAATACTTGTGTAATTAACGCCGCAGTAAACACTGCATTCCCTTTCACCCATTTTATAAAAAAGGCTAGTAAAAAGATACCTAATACGTTTCCGTAGAAAATAGACCCAATAATATTAACGAGTTGTATTAAATTTTCGGCGAGGTTAGCGACACAAGCAATACCAATGGCTAAAATACCCCAACCCAAGGTAAACATCTTTGAAGCTTTTACCATCTCTTCATCGGAGTGCTTTCCTGTATTTCGTTTGTATAAATCGATAGTGGTGGTAGAGGCTAAGGCGTTTAATTCGCTGGATGTACTCGACATAGCAGCACTTAAAATAACTGCCAATAACAAGCCTATTAAGCCTCTTGGTAAGTTGTTTAATATAAAGTTGATAAATACATAATCTTTATCGTTTTTTTCGACTTTTAACTGTTGCTCCTCAGCTGCTTTTTCAATGAGGACTCTTGCATCGCTTCTAAGTGCTTCGTAGGCGTTGTTAGCATCGGCAATCTTTTTGGTGGTTGCCTCGTTTTTATTGTCAATAAAATCGGCTATGTAAGTTTGTTTGTCTTTAAAAATAGCTTCTTGTTCTGCTTGTAATACTTTGTATTCCTCAGCATATTGCGAATTTAAAACTGTTTTTGTCGCGTCTGGGTTAAAGTTTAAAGGCGCTTGATTAAACTGATAAAACACAAACACCATCACACCAACCAATAAAATAAAGAACTGCATTGGTACTTTTAGTAAGCCATTAAATAGCAAACCTAATTGCATTTCTTTGACTGATTTCCCACTTAAATACCGTTGTACCTGACTTTGGTCTGTTCCAAAATAGGAGAGCATTAAAAATGTACCACCAATAATACCACTCCAAAACGTATAGCGATTGTTTAAGTCGAATGAGAAATCTAAAACTTCCATTTTCCCATTTGCTCCTGCGATTTCTAATGCTTTAGAAAATGTGATGTCAGCAGGGAGCTTGCTAACTATAATAATAAAAGCAACCACCATTCCTGTAAAAATCACGACCATTTGGTGTTTTTGAGTCACGCTTACAGCTTTGGTGCCTCCAGAGACAGTATAGATTATTACAAGGATTCCGATGATGATATTTAATAATACCAAATTCCAACCAAGTACTACAGATAATATAATTGATGGCGCAAAAATGGTAATTCCAGCAGCGAGACCACGTTGTATTAAAAAGAGGATTGCTGTTAGGGTTCTCGTTTTTAAATCAAATCGATTTTCTAAAAACTCATAAGCTGTATAGACGTTTAATCGATGGTAGAGCGGAATAAATACCATGCAAATAACAATCATTGCTATTGGTAATCCAAAGTAGAACTGTACAAATCCCATACCGTCGTTAAAGGCTTGTCCAGGAGTTGAGAGAAAGGTAATAGCACTTGCTTGAGTTGCCATGACAGATAAACCAATGGTCCACCATTTTGAGGTGCTTCCGCCTTTTAGGTAGTCTTTAACGTCTCTATTTTTTCTGGTTATCCATGTACCATAAGCTACAATGGTAACAAGTGTAAATATTAGGATAGTCCAGTCTAAGGTTTCTAATTTTATAAAATGATTCATACTAAGAAAGTGATACTGTTATAAAATAAAATAGAATGATGTAAATAGCATTAGCTACCAAAACTAGAGTATACCAGTTTTTCCATTTTGCTTTTTGATATGTGTGGTCTTCCATGCTAATCGGTTAATTTTTTATTTAAATTAATGTTGTCTTTTCCAATAGAGAGCATGTTGGCAAAGAGCCTGTAAGCTCCAGAAACTCCCGCTGGAAACTCCCTAAAAAAGCTTAATCCTGTGTATATATAATGTCCTTTACCGTGTTTTGCGACCAATAAACTTCCGTCTTTTGGAGTTTCTCCTTTATCGTTTATGGAGATTAAAGGTGTGAATTCCTTACTCCATTCGTTAGGAAAATATAAACCACGTTCTTGTACCCAACCATCAAAATCTTTTTGATTGATTTTGTTAGGGAAATTTAAAAGTTCGTGGTCTGGATTTAGTATTCTTACCTCGGCATGTTCGTCGGTCACTCTATCTCTCGATAGTTTTAAATCGTATGGCGCAATGTTGTCCACTTTTACGCCTCTGCTAGTATTGTATTGCACAATCATATTACCACCTTGCTCTACAAAATCAAATAGAATATCTTGCTTAAATTTTAGTTCATCAATAATATTATAGGCTCTAATACCAACCACAACAGCATCAAAACGAGCTAAATTTTCAGGGGTAATATCTTCTGGTTTTACTTTAATGACGTTGTAGCCAATTTGCTGTAAGCTTTCTGGAACGACATCACCAGCACCTTCAATATATGCAATGTTTTCGCCGCGTTTTTGAATGTCTAGACGCACAATTTTACTTTCACTTGGTAATAACACTGTTTGAAAAGGAATGTGGCTATAATCTATTTCTACAATTTCTTTGGAATAGGTTTTACCGTTTACGGTTACTTTTGGAATTAATAATCCTTCGCTTTGAAATTTAGGTGGAATTACCGTAAATACTAAGGTTTGTGTTTCTCCTTTATTTTTTAAACTTATGTTTTGTTGTTCAGGATAGACGTTCCAATCTTTTGGGTGTTCAAATGTAATAGTGCCTTCAAGAATATTTTTTCCAGCTTTAACGGTTACTTCAATCTCTTTTTGTTTATCGTTTTCAAATATGAAGACTTTATCGCTGATTCTTGCTGATACCTCTGGAATGATTTCAAACGGCCTGTATAACTCACCTTTATCTGGTTTTGAATAACGATATACCACATCTTTAGTAATGGCAATAGGTGTGTTGTTTATCTGTAAATTAAATTCGACAGATAATCCTCTAGGAGTTTCAGGTTTTCCAATTAATTGTTGGTCATCTACTTTGTACATGCCTAAAGTGCCTTTTTCTTCCAGCCAATAAGGTGTTGTAGTTTCGATGTCCTGAGGTAGCGTGATGTTTTGTTTAAATGTGTCTTTTGTATTAGGAGCTAATGCTAGACTTTTTTCAACTGAACTTCCGTCTGAAGATACTTTGTAAGACATTAATTTTACATTGGCATTACTTCGGTTTAGGGTTTCAAAATTCAGTACAATATCACTTCCTGCGCTCGTTGTAGGTGTGTTGGCAGATGCTTCTAAATACAAGCCTAAACAAGCTTCAATAATATTTTCTAACTCTTTGATTTTTATGTCTTTCCAATGCTTATCTTCAATTTTTTGTAGAAGTTGGTGTGCGCTCATTAAATCATCTAAATGAACAGAAGGATTTCTAAAATTAAAGTTTTTTTCAACGTCATTTAAAATGTTTCCAATCGCCTTTCCACCTTTCACACGATTCCAAGACACATCAATTCCTGAAAAGACATTGTCTTTGTTTTCTGGAAATTCACCTTTTAAAAACTCGATATATTCTTGTTGTGAGCCACGAGTGGATAAGCGACCAAACCCTTGACATAAATGCTGGCTGCTTGCCAAAGATGCAATTTCGTTATTGGACATACCTTTTAAAGGGTAATACACACCAACATCAAAGCTTAGCATATTGCTTTTATCTATTTTATCAAACTCTTCTTGACTTCCATAACGCCACCAAGATGTGTTGTAAAACAAGCGTTTAGGTTGCCAAGTATCTACATATTGTAATTGGTCTGAGAACTTTGTTTTGTCATTGACCAAATCAAAAGCTTCCATACTTAAAAGAGCGGAACTTGTGTGATGACCATGTGTACTTCCAGCTCTTCTGTGGTCAAACCTGTTAATAATAACATCTGGTTTAAATTGGCGTATTGCCCAAACAACATCGCTCAATACTTCGTCTTTGTTCCAAATAGTTAATGTTTCATCAGGATGTTTGGAGTAGCCAAAATCGTTGGCTCTTGTAAATAGTTGTTCGCCACCATCTACACGTCTTGCAGCCAATAACTCTTGAGTTCTTATAACTCCTAAAAGCTCTCGTATTTCTGGTCCGATTAAATTTTGACCACCATCACCACGAGTCAACGATAAGTACGCTGTTCTGGCTTTAACGTGATTGGACATGTAAGATATGAGTCGGGTATTCTCATCATCTGGATGTGCTGCTACATATAATACTGACCCTAAAACATTTAATTTTTGAATGCTTTCATAAATTTCGGAAGCATTTGGCTTTTTGGGTTGCTGACCGTAAGAAATTAGTATTGAAAAAAGAGCAAAGAGTGTTGCTATTTTAAATCTATGCATGGTTATTTAGGTTTGCTAATAACCAAATATATAAAAGAAACCAAGTCTAATCTAGGTTTTAATCTTTCTTTAACTTAAAACCGTCTTACTAGAATAAATTATTTATCGTAAGCATCCTTTTCAACAAGTGTTACAGCTTTTTGTAGAAACATGTTGTTTGGGTAGGTAAGCAAATCACCATTACTATTTCTAATATGAACTTGGAAAGAGCGAATATCTTCAATAATACCAATAACTTCATGCTCTTTATCGTGTATATGTATTTTATCTCCAATTTTGTATGGAAAAGAGAAAAACATCACTATGCCTGAAGTCACATTGCTCAAAATTGACCAATTTGCAAATAGCGTAATACCTAAGATTGCAAAAACTGAAGAAAATAGTAGAATGATATCATCTATGGCTATACCTAGTATAAATGCTTCAATGAGTAATGCAATTAAGAAGAAAGTTACTGAAACGTATCTGCCAACTAATTTAATTCTGGCTCTGTTTTTATGTCTAGAACGACCTAATTTACTCACCATTAAATTGGCAATAAACTGGATGATAAATAAAACTCCGAAGATAATTACAGAGTTAATGATTTCTGTGTAATATGTATTAAAAAATTGTGTCATTCTTCAATATTTTTTGCAAAGATAAGTCTGTTTTTCGAACTTAAAAGTTTTATTCTGTCGAAAATTTCAATAAAGTTTGATATACTAAATGCAGAGGCAACCCCATAACATTAACAAAAGAACCATCTAAATGAGTCACACCAATTTGACCTATCCATTCTTGAATGCCATATGCTCCAGCTTTATCCATTGGGTTAAAGTTGTTCACGTAATACCAAATCTCATCATCTGTAAACTCCTTGAAGGTCACCTTTGTAATATCGTGTATTGTTTTTTCTAAAGACACTGTTTTAAAACAAACTGATGTAATGACTTCGTGCGTGGTATTGCTCATGGATTTTAGCATTTCAAAGGCTTCTTGCTTAGACCTTGGTTTACCAAGAGCTTCTTCATTATGCCAAACAATAGTATCGCTTGTTATGAGGATATCGTTTGGTTTCAGTTCTTTTTCAAAAGGTAAGGATTTAAGCTGCGCTAGATAGTTACTGATTTCAAAATGGCGTAAACGGTTTGGGTATTCTTCTTTAACAGGTTTTAGAATAATATCGAATTCCAACCCTAAATCTTTAAAAAATTGTTGACGCCTTGGCGAACCAGACGCTAAAATAATACGGTAATGTTTTAGTTGTTCGTTGAGCATTAGTTAAATACAAATGGATACAATAACAAAGATAACACACCAAACAACATAATTACTTTTAAAATAGCAGACAAATGTTGATACTCTTTTTTTTGTTCTGCCGAAAAGACTTTAATCGTAAAATAGAGCATAGGCCCAACCACAAACACCAAAAAGTAAATAACAGCTTCAATAGTATTGTACAAATAAGACACAATGTAGTGTACAACAGCTATGAGTGGCAAAAACGATAATCCAAAAACAAATAAGGTCGCTCTGTCTCTTCCAATAAGTATGGGTAGCGTTTTCATTTGTGCTTTGTAGTCGCCATTAACATCTTCAATGTCTTTGATAATTTCCCGCAAAAGGTTAATCATAAACGCAAACACAGCATAATTAAAGGTGATTACAAAAATGTCTAAATATAATTCCCTGTTGGAAGTTGTAATGGATGGAATTAAATCAAACACAGGAACAATTAATATGCTTAATGCCACTAGCATTGAAATAACAATGTTTCCTAGTAACAGCGTTTGTTTAAAATACGATGAGTACAAGTAAAGCAATGCTGAAATAATGACGAAAATGACTGCAAAACCACTTCTATCAATAGTATTAGACACATAAAACCCCAAACCAACACCAAGTACATTTAAAACTATAAAGAGGTTTAAAGCTGCTTTTTCAGTAATGCTTTTGCCAACAATTACTTTGTTGGGTTTGTTAACTAAATCGGTTTCAATATCATAAATATCATTGATGATGTTTCCAGCAGCAGCAATAAAAAGTGTGGCTAACACAAGTAAGGTAAATTGAAAATTGCTTAAAGTAAGTACAATATTAAAAGACTCAAAAAGTGCATATTTAATAAGGATTTGCACTAAAGCGATTAACAAAAGGTTTTTCCAGCGTATGAGATTTAAGATATTAATCATTTAGTGTGTTATTGAGTTCACTTACTGCAAACTGTGACTGCAACTGAGAACTGCGACTGCAAACTGAGACTGAAAACTAGTCATACTTCGCATCAAAATTAGCATCCCATTTACCTTGAACTTTTAGTACTTGTTCAATCACATCACGTACAGCGCCTTTACCACCATTTTTATGAGATACATAGCTTGAAATTTCTTTAATTTCGGGTGCGGCATCTTGCGGACAACATGGTAAGCCTACTAATTTCATGACTGGATAATCAGGAATGTCGTCGCCCATGTACAATACGTTCTCTAATTTTAAATCATAGATATGTAAAAACTCTTTTAATTGGTCAATTTTGTTGTGAGCACCTAAGTAAATATCGTTTACCCCCAATCCTTTTAAACGCAATCGTACACCTTCGTTGGAGCCTCCAGAAATCACACACATATTATACCCTTGGTCAACCGCAGTTTTAATGGCGTATCCGTCTTTAATATTCATGCGTCTTAGCATTTCACCTTTTGTGGTGATAGTAACAGTACCATCTGTAAGGACACCATCTACATCAAAAATAAAGGTGGTAATATCATTTAAGTATTCTTTATAGCTTTTTCCCATGGGTTTGTTTAATTGATTTTGTTAATAGCTCATAAATCTCTTTATGAATGTCTTTATCTAAGGTTCTTAAATGTTTTTTTATCGTTTTTTTATCACCTCGCTTCGCTGGACCAGTTTGAGCCATATAAGGAGAGAGCGTTTCAATTTTACGAGCAGTTTCCTTAATTAATGGTTTTAAAATATCAAATTCGACACTTTTAGATTCGGTAATCTCATGTCCAATACGATAGAGCTGATTGGTGAAATTATTCACAAATACAGCAGCTAAATGCAAAGCTGCACGTTGGTCTGAATTTACCCTATAATGTTTACAACCTAGAGCTTCTGATAGGTTTTTTAAGGTTTGTAAATAGGCTTTGTTTTCAATTTCAATACAAATAGGGACTTCAGTAAAATCGATATCAGCATCTTTTGTAAACGTTTGTAAAGGATACAACACACCACGTATGTTTTTTTTGTCTAAGTCATGCAAACTCACGCTTCCTGAGGTGTGTACGACCAATTTTTCAGTAAATGGCAACTTTGATGATAAGGCGCCAATAACATCATCACTTACAGCAATAATATACACATCGACTTGTTTTAAATCATTGAGATTATCTGTAATTACTAGATCGTTTTGGTACGATGTAATGGCGTCTAGGTTTCTGTTGTACCATTGTAGTACAGAAACATTTTCAGCTTTATTTAAAGCTTTGTACAAATGTGTAGCCACATTTCCTGCGCCAATGATTGTTACTGATAACATACTGCTAAAATAGATAAGTAAAATATGATTTAAAAGTTTGTTGAACTATCTTTGTAAACAATGGAAAAAAAAGATATAAAAACGAGAGAAGATGTTTATCTTCTTGTATCAACATTCTACAGTAAAGTTCGAAAAGACGACACTTTAGCGCCTTTTTTTGATAGAATAGACGATTGGGACGAACACCTAGACCGATTAACAACCTTTTGGGAGTCCAGTTTGTTTTTAAAAACGAAATATTATGGAAACCCATTAGAAGCTCATGTGAAGGCCGATAGGGAGCACGGTAATAAAATATCCGAATTTCATTTTGGTATTTGGTTAAACTTGTGGTTTGAAACCATTGAAGAACTATTTGAAGGTGAAACAGCCGAAAACGCTAAACGACGAGCCAGAAAAATGGGAACATTCCTTTACTTAGAAGTTTTTAAAGCAAGACAAAATAGCTAATTCAATATACATGTTAAAAGATTGTTTTCGCAGTACTCTTTACAAAGAAAAACACTAAATTTGCACGACTTTTAAAAGACGATTTTCGTTATGCTAAAAAAAATCTCCAACATTCTTTTTTCTACCAGACTTACAGCCTTTTTATTTATAGCTTTTGCTGTTGCAATGATTACAGGAACTTTTATGGATGCAGGTCAAGACACCTCACCAACGCCATATTCCAGAACACTTATTTACAATGCTTGGTGGTTTGAAACCATTATGGTTTTGTTTACTATAAATTTTATTGGAAACATTTTTAGATACCGTTTATTAAGAAAAGAAAAATGGGCAACATTAACGCTGCATTTGGCTTTCATATTTATATTTATAGGAGCGTTCATTACAAGATATATTAGTTACGAGGGTATGATGGCGATTCGTGAAGGCGCTACCGAAAATGTGTTCTTATCTCAAAAAACATATTTAACTGCTTACATTGATGGTGATTATATAGTTGATGGACAACAACAACGCCGAGTGCATGAATATGAAACCGATTTTTCACATAGGCTAAATAACAACTTTAAAGAAAGTACAGATTATAACGGTCAACCAGTGACTATAGAGTTAGAAGAATTTATTCTTGGAGCCGAACAGGATGTTGTACCAGACGATTCAGGAGAAAACTATTTAAAAATAGTTGAAGCTGGTATGGGAGGCTCTCATAACCACTTTTTAAAAGAAGGTCAAGTACAAAGCATTCACAATGTGTTGTATGCACTTAACAAACCTACCGATGGAGCAATTAATATCACACATACCGACAGTTCGTTAACCATTCAGTCGCCTTTTGAAGGTGAGTATTTAACCATGGCAACACAAGCTAAAGGCAAATTGGTAAAAGATAGCTTGCAACCTTTAGTGTTACGTTCAAGATATATCATTGGTAATCAAACATTGGTGTTTCCAAAGCCAGTGGTGAAAGGTGTGTTTGATGTTGTAAAAAAATCAGAGATATTAAAAAATGATGAAGATGGCTTGGTCTTAAAAGTCACTGCTAACGATGAAACTAAAACCGTAAAATTGCTGGGAGGTAAAGGCACAAATAATGCATTTAAAAAAGTGACAATTGGAGGCTTGGATTTTCACTTAAAATATGGCTCCAAAGTTATAGAGTTGCCATTTAGCATTAAGTTAAATGATTTTATAGCCAAACGTTTCCCAGGCACCGAAAACAGTTACTCAGCTTACGAAAGTAAAGTAACGGTATTGGATGAGCAAGAAGGCGATTTCGATTTTCATATTTACATGAACAACATATTAAACCATAGAGGGTACCGTTTTTTTCAAGCATCGTTCGACCCAGATGAGAAGGGAACCATTCTATCTGTAAACCATGATTTCTTGGGAACAAATATCACATATCTAGGGTATTTTTTATTGTATTTTGGGTTAATGGCAATACTGTTTGCAAAAAACACACGATTTGACGATTTAAGAAACCGCTTGCAAAAAATAAAAGTTAAAAAAGCCTCCATGTGCATTGCCCTGTTTTTGGCAACCACTATTGGTTTGCATGCACAAGAAGTCCATACTGAAGATGATGGTCACGACCATACACAACAACAAGTAACCAAGTCACAAATAGATTCTATTTTGAGGGTCAATATAACTCCTAAAGAACACGCCGATAAATTAGGACGTTTGGTCATTCAGGATTTTGATGGACGTATGAAACCCATACATACCTATGCATCAGAGTTATTGCGTAAACTTTCAAAATACGATATATATGAAGGTTTTGATGCGAACCAAGTGTTTTTATCAATGCAGGAAAGTCCGTTCTTGTGGTATAATGTACCAATTATTCATTTGAAACCTAAAAAGTCAGATACCATTAGAAGTATTATTGGGTTGGATAAAGATAAAAAATACGCAACCCTATCTCAGTTCTTCACCGAAAAAGGCGTATATAAACTTGGAGGTTATTTACAAGAAGCTTATAGTGCACAAGTACAAACAGCCATACAAAAAGAGTTTCTAGAAGCTAACCAACGTGTAAACCTGTTACACAGTACTTTAAATGGAAATACGTTAAAAATCTTTCCTATTCCAGAAGATGACAATAATACTTGGACTTCTCCTCAAGATTATAGAGAGCAAAAACTTCAGTTTGAAGATTCACTTTACGGAAACTTTATAAACACTGGTTTTAAAGCGTATTTATATATGCTTAATGAAGGCAAAAAAACTGGCGATTTTGCTGAAAGTGATAAACTATTAGCAGCTATTAAAAAAACACAGCAAAAATATGGTGCTGAGGTTATGTTAAGTGAGAAAAAAATAGACACTGAAATACTATACAACAAATATGATATTTTCAAGAGCCTGTTTAGTTGGTATATGTATGCAGGAACATTGATGTTTATCTTACTTATAGTTCAGATATTTAAAGATAAAAATAAAGGCATTAATACTGCTGTAACAGTTTTTAAATATATTATAGTGGGTCTGTTTTTATTACATACTGCTGGTTTAATTGTAAGATGGTATTTATCTGGTCACGCACCTTGGAGTGATGCTTATGAGTCCATGATATACGTAGCTTGGGCAACCATGTTGTTTGGATTGTTATTTGGTCGAAAAAGTGATATCACCTTTGCGGCAACTGCCTTTGTAACTGCAATGATATTAATGATTGCCCATTGGAGCTGGATGGATCCTTCCATTGGCACCTTACAACCCGTTTTAAATAGTTATTGGTTAATGATTCATGTAGCAGTTATCGTTGGAAGTTATGGGCCATTTACTTTAGGGATGATTTTGGGAGTGGTGTCTTTATTATTAATGATTCTTACTAACGATAAGAATAAGAAAAAAATGGACATTAACATTAAAGAACTCACCATTGTTAACGAAATGGCGCTAACTGTTGGTTTGGTAATGCTAACCATTGGTAACTTTTTAGGTGGTATGTGGGCAAACGAAAGTTGGGGACGTTATTGGGGATGGGACCCTAAAGAAACCTGGGCGCTTATTAGTATCATGGCGTATGCGTTTATTATTCATATGCGTTTAGTACCAGGGTTAAGAGGTCGTTTTGGATTTAATTTAGCTTCTATTATTGGAATAGCATTTATAATTTTCACTTATTTTGGAGTTAATTTTTATTTAGCAGGATTACATTCTTATCAATCTGGACAACAATTAGACAGTGTAAATACTATAGCTACTGTGTTTGCCATTGTGGCGATACTTGCGTTTTTTGCTTACAGAAAATATACTAAGTACTACAGGAAGTAGTAATTTCTTATTCATCCAAATAGTTTGATGACTAAATTTTAGTACCTTAGAAATCAAAACTTGAGACATGAATTTTTTCAAAAAACTAGGTATAGCCAATACTTTAATGTTAGTGTTGTGTTTGGTTATAATAATTGTTGCTGAATATTTATTTCTTTCTGGCGAAGAACTGCATGGTATTTTTGTAGGTTTATGGGCACCAATGCTTCTAGGGTTATTAATTTTATTTAAAATGGTAAACAATGGAAGCAAATAATATAGTTTTGTATTTCTCGCTTATTGTTGCTGTTTTTGTGGCTATTTGGGCAATTGTAATAATTAGGGCTTATGATAAAATTGGAAAAGATTAAAATATTAGTATTAGTGAGTACAGTATTTTTTGGTTGTAAAAATCAAGAAAATCTAAGCGAAGTTAAGATTAATACATCTCAAGGGATGTCTTTATTAAATACACCTTTAATTAGACGACAAGTAAATCCTACTCAAGATTCTCTTCAAATTGTTAAGTATTTAGATGCCTTAAAAGATTATGAAAACAACAACAAACTAGCAGATAATATTATTTGGCTAGGAAGAAGAGTTGCTTATCTGGGCGATTACAAACGTGCTATCGAAATATTTTCCGAAGGTATAAATGAGTTTCCTGATGATGCTCGATTTTTAAGACATAGAGGGCACAGATACATAAGCACACGACAATTTAATAATGCCATTGACGATTTTGAAAGCGCAGTATTGCTCATAAAAGATACCGAAGATATTATTGAACCAGATGGCGTTCCAAACAGACTTAATCAACCAGTATCCAGCTTGCACACCAATATTTATTACCATTTAGGGTTGGCATATTATTTAAAAAACGATTTAAAAAATGCATTAAAATATTTTACCGAATGTTTGGAAGCTTCAAAAAATGACGACATGCAAGTAGCTACAAGACATTGGCTATACATGATTTTGCAACGTATGAACATGAAAGATGAAGCCGCTTCTATTTTAAATCCTATTAGGGTAAATATGGATATAATTGAGAATGTCGCCTATCACGATTTATTATTATTCTATAAGGGTATTCGTACTGAAAACGAATTGCTTAAAGTTGAAAATGGCTCAGTTGGTGCCAACGAAGCAACCCAATATGGTATTGCTAATTGGCATTTTTATAATGGTAATGAAGATAGAGCTATAAACATGTTTATGAATATTATTAAAAATGGTAATTGGTCTGGGTTTGGCTACATTGCTGCCGAAGCAGATATGAGCAGACTGCAATAATATTTGGTCAATAAAAAATAAATACCAATATTTGCGATGTTATGATTAATTAAATTCACTTCCGTTTGTCGAGTTCTTTCTCGACCCTTTATTGCGAAATGCTTTTAGCATTTTGCTTTGTATATATTTAATCATATCATTATGTCATCCAACAATATTTCAATAAAACAATTTTTTAAGTACTTCAAAATTGCCGTATCTGGTAAAGAAGAAAGTTTTACAACTGGCAGTATTCGTCGTGCTATTTTCATGCTCTCTATTCCAATGATTTTGGAGATGCTCATGGAATCCATTTTCGCAATAGTTGATATTTTCTATGTCTCTCAAGTAAGTGTTAATGCCGTAGCAACCATTGGTTTAACCGAATCTGTTATCACATTAGTCTATGCTATTGCCATTGGTTTAAGTATGGCAGCTACTGCTGTAGTGGCTCGTCGTGTGGGCGAAAACGATATAAAGGGTGCCTCACAAGCTGCTGTTCAAGTTATTTTTCTGGGGACTGCTGTGGCTATTGGTATTAGTGTCATAGGTATTTTGTATCCAAAAGAAATTCTAAGTATTATGGGAGCTGAAGCTGACCTCATTGAAGAAGGCTATGGTTACACGCAAATACTTATGGGTGGAAACATAACCATCATGTTACTGTTTCTAATCAATGCTATTTTTAGAGGTGCTGGAAACGCTTCAATAGCTATGTGGACGCTAATTCTATCTAATGGTCTAAATATTATTTTAGACCCAATTTTTATTTTTGGTTTTGGACCCATTGAAGCTCATGGTGTTGAAGGAGCAGCTATTGCAACCACAATAGGTCGTGGTAGTGCTGTCTTGTTTCAGTTGGGAATCTTGTTCTTTGGTTATAGTAAAATTAAAGTAGCGTTTAAGGATTTAGTACTGCAAGTAGGTGTCATGTTAAATTTAATAAAAGTCTCGCTTGGTGGTATTGGTCAGTTTTTAATTGGCACAAGTAGTTGGGTGTTTTTAATGCGAATTATGAGTGAGTTTGGTAGCGAAGTGCTCGCAGGCTATACCATTGCTATTCGCGTGATGATGTTTACCTTAATGCCAGCGTGGGGAATGAGTAATGCTGCTGCTACATTGGTAGGTCAAAACTTAGGAGCAAAACAGCCTGAACGTGCTGAAATATCAGTTTGGAAAACGGGAAAATATAGTGCCATTTTTATGCTGTTGGTATCTATTGTGTATTTGGTGTTTTCGCCACAAATAATTGGTTTGTTTACTGCTGAAGCCGAAGTCATTAAATACGGAAGCCTTTGCTTGCGAGTTATTGCTGCTGGCTATGTGTTTTATGGTTATGGTATGGTTGTTATCAATGCGTTTAATGGTGCTGGAGACACTAAAACACCAACATATATCAACTTTGTGTGTTTTTGGTTGTTCCAATTGCCATTTGCGTATCTCATGGCAATTACTTTGGATTATGGTCCAATAGGAGTATTTGCTGCCATTACTTTAGCTGAAATACTTATTGCAGTCATTGGTATTATTTGGTTTAAAAAAGGGAAGTGGAAGTTGACTGTTGTCTAACGAAAAACTACTAGTAACGTCATTACGAGAAGTGAGGAACGAACGACGTGGTAATCTGTTGATTTCAAGTTATTTTCATGAGATTGCTTCTACAAACAATAAATGTCTGTATCGCAATAACGTAATTTACATATTAGAATCCATTAACTTCTCTAACCATACCTACACTTAAATCAAGCTCTATATCTCCAATCCTCACACGAACCAATCGTAAAGTAGGAAAGCCGACAGCTGCAGTCATTTTTCTTACTTGTCTAAATTTGCCTTCGGTGAGGATTATGGATATCCAAGAGGTTGGTCCATGGCGTTCATCACGAACATGACGTTTTTCAATGAGGTAGTTTGAAATGTCATTTACATAAAAAACCTTGCAAGGTTTGGTTGTATAGGGTTTACCATGAATGTTTATGGTTATACCATTTTGTAATTTAATAACAGCTTCTTTAGTAATCAATCCATCGACTTGCACAAAATATTCTTTTTCTACTTTATTACTCGTGATGCGCGAACTAACTTTTCCATCTGTAGTTAATAAAAGTAAACCTTCTGATGTTTCATCCAATCTTCCAATTGCCATCGTGCCTTTTGCGAAATTATACAATTCACCAAGTAACTTTTTATTTTTGCGTTTGTTTTGATTATTGACAAACTGACTTAAATACCGAAACGGTTTATGTAAAATATAATGATGGTGTTTTTCTTGTAGCATTTAAGGGACAATGTATGGCTTTTTTTGTAATTTTAAAATCGTATAAATTACCCTTCTATGAAAAATAAAAAATCAGGAATAAATACCATTTGCACTCACGTTGGTGAAACACCAGATGAGCAATTTAAAGGCTCCGTATCGCCTATATACATGTCATCATCCTATGAGTTTATGGATGTTGGTGTAAAACGCTATCCACGTTACTTTAACACACCAAATCAAGAGTATTTGGCAAAAAAAATTGCTGCTTTGGAACACGCTGAAGCTGCTATGATTTTCAGTTCAGGAATGGCTGTAATTAGTACAACATTGTTGGCTTTTTTAAGTTCTGGCGACCATATCGTATTGCAAAATGATATTTACGGAGGTACACGTAATTTAATTGAAGAGCAATTTAAACGATTCAATATTGAATATTCTTTTACTGAAGGTTTAGATGCTAATGATTTTGAAAAAAGCATACAACCTAACACCAAACTTATGTATTTAGAAACGCCTTCTAATCCGCTATTAAAACTGGTTGACATTGAGGCTGTTGCTAACGTTGCAAAATCAAAAGGTATTCTCACGGTTATCGATAATACGTTTGCGACACCAATCATTCAAAAACCTATAGATTTTGGAATTGATATAGTCCTTCATAGCGCTACCAAGTATTTTGGAGGCCATAGCGATATTAGTGCAGGAGCTGTGGCGACCTCTCAAGATAATATTGATGCTATTTGGAATTTGGCAAAAAACCTTGGAGGTAATTTAAGTGACTTTATGGTTTGGATGTTAGAACGTAGTATGAAAACTTTAAACATTCGTGTAAAGGCACAACAAAAAAATGCTAAAAAGGTGGCTAAAAAACTTCAGAAATTGGACGCTATTGATACAGTGTATTATCCAGGACTTAAAAGCCATCCAGATTATAAACTTGCTAAAAAGCAAATGAAAGGCTTCGGCGCTATGTTGTCATTTGATTTAGCTGAAGGATTGGATGCCGAACAGTTTTTAAAATCTTTAAAACTGATAAAACCATCCATGAGTTTAGCAGGTGTTGAAAGCACTATGATTTTGCCTGCAATGACATCTCACGCATTATTAACACCAGAAGATAGAGCAGCACAAGGCATAAAAGATGGGTTGATTCGTTTTTCGGTTGGACTAGAAGAAGTTGATGCGCTAATGACTGATGTTGAGCAAGCGATTAGTGAAATTGTGAATTAAGAATTACAAATTAGGAATTACAAATTATGAATTATGAAAAGTGATAATGTTGTTCAAATTAAAAGTTATGCGTTTGCAGTTAATATTGTAAAACTTTACAAGCATCTTTGTGAGAATAAAAAAGAATATACATTATCTAAGCAACTTTTACGTTCTGCAACATCAGTTGGTGCAAATATTGAAGAAGCTATTGGCGGACAATCACGAAAAGATTTCTATGCCAAATTAACCATTTCATATAAAGAAGCCAGAGAAACTAAATATTGGTTAAGACTACTTACTGATACTCATTATTTAACAGATGATGAAAGCAAACCATTACTAGAAGATGTAGAAGAATTATTGCGGATTATTGGTAGTATTCAAAAAACCATTCGTAATTCATAAATTGGAATTTGAAATCAGGAATTAGGAATTTTGAATTAGGATTGAAAACTAGGATGTTAGAAGGAAAGAGAAAAAGAGGGAGAGAGAAGAAAATTCATAATTGAGAATTTGTAATTCATAATTAATTATAAATTTTGCATAAAAATAACAAGCATCAAAACGATTATGATTTTGATATACTAACTCAAACCATTCCAGATTTAGAAGACTATGTGTTTACAAACAAATTTGGTTCAACGACTATTGATTTTGCGAATCCAGAAGCTGTTAAATGTCTTAATAAGGCACTTTTAAAAACATATTATTCTATAGATTATTGGGAATTTCCTGATGCACATTTGTGCCCACCAATTCCGGGACGTGTAGATTACACACATCACTTAGCCGATTTGTTTAAAAATTCAAAACCGAAAAACTCAATAAAGGTTTTAGATGTAGGTACAGGCGCCACATGTATTTACTCTTTGCTTGGAGCTGCTGAATATGATTGGCAATTTGTAGCGACAGAAATTGATACACAAGCATTAAAAAATGCACAAACAATCATTGACAAAAATAACTTGAGTGAAGTTATTAAATTACGTTTGCAACCAAATAAAACTCAAATTTTAAAAGGAATTATGCAAGCTAATGATGTGTTCGCTTTTAGCATGTGTAATCCGCCGTTTTATAAAAATGAACAAGAAGCGATAGCTGCTACTACAAGAAAATTAAAAGGTTTAAATAAAGACCATACAAATCCAGTTAGAAATTTTAGTGGTACCGCTAACGAACTTTGGTATGAAGGAGGAGAAAAAGCATTTTTGCATAATTACCTATATGAAAGCTCCTTGTTTAAAACTAATTGCTTTTGGTATACAAGTTTAGTATCTAATAAAGATTTGGTAAAATCTATGCAGAAATCTTTAAAGAAGTTAGGGGCAACACAAGTGAAGGTTATAAATATGCAACAAGGAAACAAAGTAAGTAGAGTAGTAGCTTGGTCTTTTTTAACTGCTAAGCAGCAAAAATATTGGGAATCTTAGCTTAAACAAATTGCACGATAATTCGTAATTTGCAATTCATAATTGAAAATTCATAATTCATAATTAACTATATGAAACTAGATATACTTGCTATTGGTGCACACCCAGACGATGTGGAATTAGGCTGCGGTGCTACTATAGCCAAAGAAATAGCCAATGGTAAAAAAGTTGGTATTATTGACCTTACCAGAGGAGAGCTTGGTACACGAGGAACTGCCGAAACTAGAGATGAAGAATCTAGTAATGCTGCTAAAATTTTAGGAGTGGCAACTAGAACAAATATGGAATTTGCTGATGGGTTTTTTACGAACGACAAACAACATCAATTAGAGCTTATTAAAATGATACGAAAGTATCAACCAAATATTGTGTTATGTAATGCTATTGACGACAGGCATATAGACCATGGTAAAGGCAGTAAACTTGTAAGTGATGCGTGTTTTTTAAGCGGTTTATTAAAAATTGACACCAAGTGTCCAGATGAAGATGATTGGCAAGAACCTTGGCGACCAAAACACGTGTATCACTATATACAATGGAAACATATTGAGCCAGAATTTGTGGTAGATGTTTCTGGGTTTATGGATAAAAAAATGGAAGCTGTAATGGCGTATAAAACACAATTTTTTAATCCAAATAGTAAAGAACCCCAAACACCTATTTCTAGTAGTAATTTCACCGATAGTATCGAGTATCGTGCTAGAGATTTGGGAAGATTAATAGGAGTAGAGCACGCTGAAGGTTTTACTGTGGAACGTTATGTTGCAGTCGATAGTTTATACGACTTAAAATAATTACAAAAAACTCTTTGTAAAAAAATTGAAATAATTTACATTTGCACTCGCCTTTCGAGGCATTATTTACATGGTGGCTTTCACTAATTGGTTAGAGCTTCCTTTTGCTAAACTTTTTTAAAGTTTAAAAATAAATAACATGGTGGTTGTAGCTCAGTTGGTTAGAGCATTGGTTTGTGGTACCAAGGGTCGCGGGTTCGAATCCCGTCTTCCACCCAGAAAGACAAAGCTTCTCAGTGATGAGAGGCTTTTTTTGTGAAATGAACTTAGGTTTGTGGGCTGCATTTTTTTATTTTAATATAAATTAATATTACCGTAATAACCTCTGCGATATAATATAGGGTTGATTGTACAAAATATAAATTGTTTTTACTTCCTAAATATTCATAGTACGCTGTAATCCTGTCGTTAACTATATCGTATTCAAAATAGTATTGAATAAAAGGATAAACTATTTGAATAAGTTGTGAAACAAAATATATAATAAAACTATAGATGAAGTATTTTAGAATTTTGTCACTAATTGATTCATAATTGGTGAAAATCTTATTGATTATAAAATTAATTAATAATAAGAATACTAGAGCATCAAATATTTCAGATGCCCAAAAAACCAATGAAGGACTTATATCTAAATAAATTAAGAAATCTTTTAAAAAACTTCCAAAGCTATAGCTTATACTTGAAATTGCTTTGTAAACAAAAATTCCAAATCCGAAAAAACCTATAAACTTATTTTTATCAATATTCATTAAAATATGTAATGTTAGTGGATAAGTCTAAATCTAAATAATTTTTTAATGGATAAATATTATTACTTGTGCCGTAGATTTATACATGTTCAAATCTAACAAATTTTCAGATTAAAAAAGATAGCAAACAAAAAGCCTCCAATTCCGATAGTTATCGGAAGGAGGCTTTTCTATTTATAACTTAAAATATTTTATTCTTCAGTAGCTTTATCAACTACAATACGCTCTGCACGATTTGCTAATTCCCATGCTGTATGGAATACCAAACGAGATCTGTTTTCTAACAAGTCATAGTTAACTTTGTCTGGAGTATCTGTATGCCTGTGGTAGTCATCATGAGTTCCATTAAAATAAAATATGATTGGAATATTGTTTTTTGCAAAGTTGTAGTGATCTGAACGATAGTAAAAACGATTAGGATCGTTCTCATCATTATACGTGTAATCTAGTTCAATGTTAGTAAACGTTTTGTTAACTTCTTCAGAGATTTCATGTAGCTCAGTACTTAATTTATCTGCACCAATTAAATAGATGTAGTTTCTGTCGCCTTCACGCTTAGGGTCTATACGACCAACCATATCAATATTTAAGTTTGCTACGGTGTTTGCTAGAGGTTTTAATGGCTCATAATCGGTATAATATCTAGAGCCTAACAATCCTTTTTCCTCACCAGTTACGTGTAAAAAGATAACTGAACGCTTTGGACCATGACCTTTATCTGCCGCTGTTTTAAAAGCTTCGGCAACTTCTAATAATGATACTGTTCCAGATCCATCGTCATCAGCTCCATTAAAAATTTCACCTTTTGCATTTACACCTACGTGGTCTAAATGTGCAGAAATCACAATGTATTCGTCTGGTTTTTCAGAACCTTTAATCATTGCCGCTACATTTTCAGAAGGCATAGACTCAGTAATACTTTCGTAGTTCATGTCTAATTTTGTAGCTACAGTTGCAGTTTCGGTTGACTCATTAATATTAGGCACTAGGGCTTTACCCATTTTTTCATTGATTAGGAAATCATAAATCTCAGCGTCTGCACCTTCTTTTTTTGGTAATGACAAACGGTTGCTTCCACCACTTTCTTCACGTTGTTTGAAGAATGCTGAATAACGGTTAAATAACTGAGTGTCCATAAAAAATATGGCTTTAGCACCATTATCTTTTGCAGCAGTTCTTTTTGAAGACAATGCTTGACGGCCGTTAGACCATTTTGATGCTTCTTTACCGCCGCTTAATATATTGTTTCCAGCGTTGTCTTTAGGCTCACCACCTTTAACAACCACTATTTTTCCTTTTACGTCTAAATCTTTATAATCACTATACTTTTCATCATCAATTCCGTAACCTGCGTACACCACTTCTGAAGCAGAAATAGAGCCAGTAGCAGCAGCAGTTTGTGAAATGAAATCATCAAAATAGCTAAATGACTCACCATTTACTGAAATATTCACATTAGGTTTCTTTACAATATTTAAAGGTACTTCTTGAAAATAGTTACCTTCAATAACGGAAGGAATTCCTAAGGTTTCATATTCATTTTTTAGATATTCAACAGCTTTCTTTTGTCCAGGAGCTCCTGTATCACGTCCTTCAAACTCATCCGAAGCATAAATGTACAAGTGGTCTTTTAACTCGTCTTCGGTAATAGTTTCGCCATAGGCAACAACATCTTCTTGGGTTGCTTCTTTTTTACAAGAAAAAACTACTAAAGAGATACATAATAGTAATAGTGTTTTTTTCATTTTATTGGTTGTTATATTTTAATGTTGTGCGATATTACAAAAAAAGAACGACTATAATGCGTTGTATAGCGTGTCTTTTAACACTTTTTAACACATTATTTATCAACAATTATGCGATTTTCTTGATTGGCAAGTTGCCATGCGGTTGCAAAAACGAGTTTGGTACGTTTTTCCAATAAATTATAATCTATTTTATCGGCAGTATCTGTTACTTGGTGATAATCTTCATGTTCGCCATTAAAATAAAAAATTACAGGAATATTGTGCTTTGCAAAATTGTAGTGGTCTGACCTGTAATAATACCTATTGCGCTCGTTTTCTTCGTTATATTTATAGTCAAGATTAAGGTTTACAAATTCTTTATTTACAGTTTCAGAGATGAAATGTAATTCGGTACTCAATCTATCTGCGCCAATAACATAAATATAATTTGAATCATTTTCGTGGCGTTTGTCAACACGACCAATCATATCTATATTTAAATTTGCTACGGTGTTTTCGAGAGGAAAAGCTGGGTTTTCTGTGTAGAATCTTGACCCTTGCAACCCTTCTTCTTCGGCTGTAAGATGTAAAAACAGGACACTTCGTTTTGGACCATGTCCATTATTTTTTGCTTCATTGAAGGCTTGCGCCATTTCCATGAGAGCCACAGTGCCTGAGCCATCATCGTCTGCACCATTATAAATGTTGCCATCGTCATCAATGCCTTCATGGTCGTGATGTGCAGAAACTAAAATTACTTCGTTTGGTTTTTCATTTCCTTTTATAAAAGCCAATACATTTTCTGAGTCATTAAAACCGTCACCTAAATAAGCTTTAGGTATTATTTGAAAATAACTGGAATCAGGATATGGAGAGGGAATCTCTTGAGATATATAATAATCTTTTAAAAAATTAACGCCTTTTTTTTGTCCTGGACTACCAGTTTTTCTGCCTTGAAATTCATCGGATGCAAAAAGATATAAATGTTCTTTTAGTTCACGAGAAGTTATGGTTTGGGAGTATGTTTTTATGTGGTCTGGCTTTGCAATTTCAATATTGTCGGCAATGGCTTGCATTTTTTCTTTGTGACTTAAAGATGCACAAGACCCTACAAGTACTAATGCCGAAGCGTATATTAAAATTTTCATTTATTGACCTTTGTTTGATATTAATTACCAAAAGCAATTCATGAATAAATTGCTGTTATATTAAAAAACAACAATTTTTCCGAATTAATAATTTGATGAATTAAGCAATTAATTATTAGGCAAATAAAGTAAAAATAAACTTAATTTTCAATATCTAAATCCTCTAATTCTTCTAGAGCATCTTCTTGAGATTGTTTTTCTTTTTCAATAGTTTCAATGTCGTTTTCTACAATATTATCTTCAAAAACTGTTCTATAAATAGATAGTACAAGCGCAATAATGGTTACAAGAAAAATGACTTTTACAAATTTTGTATTTGCGTCATCTTTTTGAGCCATTTTAAAAGCAATAAAGCCTAAAATAAATGCAATAACAATTGGTATTAAAGCAATGGCACCAAATGGAAGTATAGATAAGACTAACCCTAAAACTGCTGCAATTACTGCTAATGTGGTCACTAATAATCTCATATTTTTAATTTTTTAAACCGGTTGCACTTTGTATTCTTAACTCGCCATTTCCAACTGGTACTTTAAACTTGGCATAAACAGGAATTTTGTTGGCATCGGCAGTGAGCCAAAGCAAATTATCTTTATTGCCTTTTAAAAAATTGTTGTGATTCATTCCTATGGCTAATTTATAACATTCTTTTCTACCAATATTTGTATTAATTGTTTCTTTTGCCAACAAGGTAAGTGTTATGGTAAATTCTTCGTTATCCATTAACACCGTAAAAGTATCCGAATTTCCTATACTTGCTTTATGTATGTCTAAATTTCTAATGTGGTAAAGCGTGGCAATTATATCTCTTGAATTAGAAGCGATATTAAGATTCTTGTTTTCATCCCAATAGGTGCCATCACCGCGTCTTTTACGCTTTAAACTTTTTACAGTATTGGTTTTATGATTGTAATTATATTGCATGAATTTGTAATAACCACCTTCATTAATGTCTCTTTTATATAGATAAGGTTTTAGAGAATTTGGGTGCGCATAACTTTCATACAAATCGTTAATCTTAAAAAAAGTATCCCATTTTGTAAAGGTTCTTGCTTTACCTTTTAAGTGTAGCAACGTGCTTTTCGAGGTTTTTACCTCATTGGTTTCCATGGTTACTTGAGCAAGGTCTGTTAATAACCCAGACATGTTGTAAGATGCTGTAAACACTAACTTTTCGTTTGCGCCTATCGCATTATTTTGACTATGGATAAAGCATGATGCTAAGCATAAAATGGTAAAAACAAATGATTTCATAAAAAATGGTTTGTAGTTAATAACGCAAATATTATCATATATTATACCAAAATACAATGCTTATCTTAAAGTAGCTAATTAATTTTTTTATTTATGAATTGAATTAACTGACATTTGTCATAGTTTTTGCTTTTAGACAACAATATTTTTATCATGTTAAAAATATAGAACATTGAAATCAATATTATTACCTACAGATTTTTCGAAGAATTCCATCAACGCTATTAATTATGCTGTGGAATTGTTTAAAGATGAACCATGTGAATTTTATGTAATAAACATTCAAAAGGCATCGTCGTTTGTATCGGATGATTTAATGACTATGACCTCTTCGGCAACCATTTATCATACACTTATTGATATTGCTAAGAAATCGATTAAAAATATAATAAGTGAATTAAAGGAAACGTATACAAATAACTTGCATAAGTTTTACTCGATGGTAGATTACGATAATTTTGTTGATGGTGTTAATCAAGCGTGTGAGTCTCGACACATAGACTTAATAATCATGGGTACTAAAGGCGCTTCTGGTGCCGAAAAAGTATTATTTGGCAGTAATACTGCAAGGGTGATGCAACGTTGTGCCACGCCTGTACTTGCCATACCTGATGGTTGTAAGTTTAGTAAGTTAGACAGAATTGCTTTTACATCAAACTATTCAATAAAGTATCATAAGGAAGACCTTCAAGCGTTATTGAATGTTTCTAAACTTCATAAATCCAGTATTGATATTTTACATGTTTCAAAAGAAAAGTTAACTGAAACCCAAGAAACGAATAAAACGTTTTTAGATGCTTATTTTAAGGGTTTAAGCCACGATTTTGTTAATCTTGAAGCATCTGATATTTTTCACGCTATTCAAGATTACATACAAAATAATAATATAAAGATATTAGCAATGACAAGTAGGCATCATTCTTTTTTAGAGCGTCTATTTGCAAGACAATTGGTGGAAGCTTTTGCTTTCGATATTGATATTCCGTTTTTGGTAATGGAAAATTCAATGGAATAATAATTTAGATGTATTAAAATTATTTTAACGCTAAAAGCTCCTTTATAAATAAAATTATAAAGGAGCTTTTATTGTTTTTTGTTTTAATGAAATTTACTTTTCAGCGCCCATATAAATAGAGTTAAAAATCAATTTATAAGTGCCTCTTGGCTGCCCTCTAAACTGAGGTCTAAAGCCAAATAGTACAATATCACCATTTCCATGAGGAATGTGCATCATGGCGCTTTTATTTTTTAAATAACGCTCTTCACCCATTGCCCAACCACTCATTAATAAGTCTTTGTCAGCATAAGAAGTGACTTCAATAACGTTAACCTTAGGAGCATCAGCAATATCTTCGGCACCACCTTCACCAGATTTTCGTTGTCTTACAGTTTGAAAAGCACGACTTCGGTTAAAAGAGGCAGCTACTTCATCCATCATTCCATAAGCTAACGGATTTTTTGTATCTACTTTCATTCTAATAAGTGAACCTGGAATAAAGAAATTACTGGACGAAATGCTTGAAATCACATTACGTACTGGTAGTCCTAATTGCTGAATAGCCAAATCACTTGCAGAATCAAAGAACACAACCGTACCTCCAGATTTTGCATACTGGTTAATTTTTGCCATTCCATTTAAGCCAATACCACCTGTGAATTTTTCAGGCATGCTATTTTCACGATAGCCATGTAAAATACCATTTTGACTTTGTGATGGAAAAATAACAGCACTGTATTGTGATAATTTTCCATTTTTAATGTCTTTATTGTGCAAAGTGTCAATGTCGAACTCAAATTGTTCTAGCATCCATCTCGTCCATCCTTCATCCATATTTGCTTGCCAAGATTTGTAAAGACCTACTTTTATTTTATTTAGTTCTATAACTTTAGAATTATCAATATTGCTAGCTCCTTTAAAATCCAGTCCTAACTCTTTACTTAGTTTTGACACCTCATTTTTCAAGCCTCTTTTTCCTTTTACAACAAAAGAACCAGCTGAAAAATCATTGTAATCAGCTTTTAGTTTACTAACGGTATAACCAGCTTTTTGAAGTCTGTTTACAGCTAAAGCACTCAAATTATCTTTATTAGAAAACATAAAATTGCCACTACCGCTAACGTTTCCTTCGTCATAGCTAAGTTTAGATGTGATTGGTTCTGTTTTAGTATTAAAAGAGTCATTAATCTTATCAACAGTCACACCCATTTGCATAGGTAATGTCCAACCAGCCAAATCGTAAGGTGGTTGTGGTGGACCTCCTGGATACAAAAACTGGTCAGGATAATCTTGCTTTTCCATTAAATCTGTCAAATAAGGTCTAAAAGCTTGCGCACCATAAAAAATTATAGACCCAGCTTCATAGGTTTTATCACCTACAGAAAAAGAAGAAGTCGCTTTATGAGCCTCCAAACCACCTTGCATTAAAATATTTGTGAGGTTAATGGACTCACTTGGATTCCATTGGTCTTTTGGAATAATGTATGCAAATACTTTATCTGTATCTTCAATGGCATCTTTTCCCATGTCGTAAATGTTATATAGGAATTCATCTTTCTTATCGGCAGCTAAGTCTAAAATTCCCATAGAAGCCGTCAGCATATAATCTACAGCATCCCTAAAATGCGATTCGCCACCTTCCCAAGGATATGGATAGAAAATCTCGGTACCATTAGATGGTTTTCCTCCAACATTTCTTGGTTTTTTCTTTGGGTCATAAAAACGAGGTGTAGGAGTGGAGTGGGCTACTTCGGTTAAAATTCCTACTTGGTTATGATAGTATGGTGTGGTTCTCATACCTCCATTCCAAAACATACTAAAAGCTGTTCCAGATATTACTCCAGGCATTTTTTTCATAGCAAATCTATTTGCCATTGCTGTTCCAACAAGATTAACACCTGTAGTAACTCCTGGGTGTATGTTTGGATTTACAGGACTTCTAAAAGGCGGTAAAAATATACGCGCCCAAGCTGGAGAAGTTTGATGATGGTTATGTACAATTTGTGGATACCATTGATTGTATAAAACTGTTGTAACTGCCTTAGTTTCTGGCATGTTATTCATAAACCAATCACGGTTATTATCATGACCAACATATTTTTGATAGAGTATAGGAGGACCAGTTGTTTCGTAAGGTGTGCCTAAGTTTTTCTTGTACCAATCCACAACAATATCAACACCATCAGGGTTTATTACTGGAACCACAAGCGTAATAACGTTGTCTCTAATTTTTTTCATTTCTTCAGATTCTTCTGAAGCTATTCGCCACATAAGTTCTGATGTCATTTGCGCATGCGCACGTTCGGTAGCGTGCATACCTCCATCAAACCATACAATAGCCTTTCCTTCGTAGGATAGTTTTTTAGCTTCTTCAGGTGATATTCTTGCGCGCGATAGTTTTTCGCTTATGGTTCGCCATTTGTCAAGTGATTTCATGTTTTCTTCACTCGAAATAAATAATAGTTTCATAGGTCTTCCCATAACCGATTTTCCAATCTCAATCATTTGAACACGGTCGGTCGATGCTGCTAGTTTTTCGTAATAGTCTAGCATTTGGTCGTAATCGGCTAGTTTGTAATCGGCGCCGACTTCAAAGCCAAAAACATCGGACGGTTTAGGAATTTGGGCATTAACAGATATGCTTGCCAAAAAGAAAAGGCAAAACAAAAAGCGAAATAAATTCTTCATAAGGTTGGTTTAAAGGTTATGCTTTATGTATAAAGCATAAATTTAAAAATTATTTAGCATTATCAATGGTTTTTAACAGGATAGTTGTTTGGTGTTGAAAGCGATGTGTGGAAAAAACAAACAATGCTACACTTGCTTTATTTTTTGTTTTACTCCAAAAGCTGAAGTAAACTTTGTTTTTTCCATAAAACAAAAAACCATAACTCTCGTTATGGTTTTTCTTTTGCGGAGAAGGAGGGATTCGAACCCCCGGAGGTGTGACCCTCGCTGGTTTTCAAGACCAGTGCATTCGACCACTCTGCCACTTCTCCTAATGCGGTTGCAAATATAGAATCCTTTTTTAATTCTGTCAAACCTTTTCTTATTTATTTTTGATTTATAATAAGCCACATTTTATTATTGTTTTATCAACTTAATCTATTACTTATCATTGTTGTTACTCTAAGTTATATCTATTTTTGCACTATAATTTTTGATATTGTATGGATATTATTGAGAGATTACAGTGGCGCTATGCTACGAAAAAGTTTGATGACAAAGCAATAATTGCTTCAGATAAAATAGAGATAATTAAAGAAGCTTTTAATTTAACTGCAACATCTTATGGAATGCAACCTATTTCTTTATTAATAATAAAAGACAAAACTTTACAACAAGAATTGGTTAAACATTCAAAAAATCAAGAGCAAGTAAGTCAAGCATCTCATCTTTTGGTGTTTTGTATTTCAAATATTAATAGAAGTACAATTACTGATTATTTTGATAGAGTTAAATTGATAAGAGATACACCTGATGAGATTTTAAATCCTTTTAAGGAGTATTTAATAGATAATTTTTCGCAAAAAAATCCAGAGGAAATAAAAGATTATTGTATTAAGCAGGCATATCTAGCATTGGGTAACCTTTTGACTGTTTGCGCCATAGAAGGTATAGATGCCTGTCCAATGGAAGGTTTTGAGCCATCTGCTTATGATGAGTTTTTATCGTTAAAAGAGAAGGGATTAGAATCTGTATTACTAATGCCTATTGGTTATAGAGCAAAAGACGACATGTTTGCAAACTTTAAAAAAGTAAGAAAAGAAATAAGTAACAGCGTTATTGAAATGTAAAAATGGGCAACATAGTAAGTTACCCATTTTGTTATTTCATTGTCAATTATTGATTATTGAGAGACTACTTTTTTACCGTCTGTTTTAAAATCTTCTCCCATTCCAGATACGTAACCTTTAAAAAGCATATTTTCAAAAGTACCAGTTAAACCAAAATCAATGTCTTGAGTTACGAAAGTTGCAGATAATTTACTATCTACAATTTTAACATTATTAAGATTCATAGCTCCCATATCTGAATTTACGATACCTGTATATTCACCAGCTTCATTTTTTGAAATGGTCATTGTAGCTGAGACGTCACCTTGCGGTGTGCCTGATATCACAAGGTTCCATTCGCCAACATAAGGGTCTGCTTTTACAACTTTTTTAGTTGAGCCGCAACTAGTAACTAGGAATAATGCAATAAAACTTAATAATAGATGTGTTTTTTTCATAATGTGGTTGTTTATGAATGAAAAGTACGAAACTTTCAGTTATAAATTGATATTTGTTATCTGAAAAATATATTCATACGAAATCCTATAAATCAATTTTGAAGTGTACAATTTAATTGTAGCTTTGAATACTGAAACCTTGAACCCGAAACTTAAAACCTTAAATTTAAAAATGCCTGGATTTGAATTATTTGGCGAAGCCGAACGAAAAGAACTAAACGATGTTTTAGACAATGGCGTATTAATGCGCTACGGATTTGATGGCATGCGAAATGGCCATTGGAAAGCTAAGGAATTGGAGAGTGAGTTAGAACTACAATTACAAAGCAAACATGCACAATTAGTGTCTAGCGGAACTGCAGCAGTAACCATTGCATTAGCATCAGTAGGTGTTGGTGCTGGTGATGAGGTGATTATGCCAACGTTTACGTTTGTAGCCAGTTTTGAAGCTATTATGATGCTAGGAGCAATTCCTGTTTTGGTAGATATCGATGAAACATTAACGTTGGATGTTGAATCTACAAAACAAGCCATTACACCTAAAACCAAAGCCATTATGCCAATTCATATGTGTGGTAGTATGGCAAATATGGATGCTTTACAGGATTTGTGTAATACTCGCAATTTGATTTTAATTGAAGATTCATCACAAGCAACTGGTGCTACTTATAAAGGAAAACCTTTAGGGAGCATTGGCGATTTGGGTTGCTTATCACTCGATTTTGTAAAAATCATCACAGCTGGAGAAGGTGGAGCTGTATTGACTAATAATGAGAAATTTTATAGAAATGCCGACCATTTCTCAGACCATGGACATGACCATGTAGGAAACGATAGAGGTGCTGAAACCCATCCGTTTTTAGGATATAATTTTAGAATTTCTGAGCTGCATGCTGCTGTTGGATTAGCGCAATTACGACGTTTGGATGAATTTGTTGCTATTCAAAAGAAAAACTATACGATTATTAGAGAAGCACTTTCTGTAATTCCTGAAGTTACTTTTAGAACTGTTCCAGAAGGAGGTGAGGAAAGCTATTCGTTTTTAAGTTTCTTTTTACCAGATTTGGAAACTGCCAGAAACGTATCAAACGCTTTTAAAGAACATGGTATTGATGCCTGTTTTCATTATTATGACAATAATTGGCATTATATAAGAAAATGGGAGCATTTAAAAGATTTAAAGACCTTATATCCTTTATCTCAAGAAGTAAAAGAAGGTTTAAAATATCTTAAAACAAAAACCTTTGAACAATCAGACCGTTATATTGGCAGAAATATTTCCTGCTTGATAAAGTTATCTTGGACAGAAGAAGACGTTAGGGAAAGAGCTTCAAAAATGAAGAAAATTATTAAAGGAATCTGTTCTTAATAATTCACATACCCAACAATCTCCAAACCATAACCAATCATACCAACACGTTTGGTTTGTTGGCTATTAGATATTAATCGCAGCTTATGAATATTTAAGTCGTGCAGTATTTGTGCACCAATACCAAAATCTTTGGTGTCCATTTCTATAGCTGGAGCTTTTACTACTTTACCTTCAAGTTGAGTGTCTTTTAAAACTGCTAGGCGTTTTAATAAGTTCATGGATTGACTTTGCTGATTAATAAACACAATAGCGCCTTTACCAGCATCAGTAACTACCTTAAACATATCGTCAAGTTTTTTATCAGCATTATTGGTTAAGGTGCCAAGAATATCATTATTCACCAACGTCGAATTTATTCGTGTTAGCACAGCTTCGCTAGTATCCCAAACGCCTTTGGTTAAAGCAATATGTATTTGATTGTTAGTGGTTTGCTGGTATGCTCTTAATCGAAAACTTCCAAAGCGAGTTTCAATTTGAAAATCTTCTTTCTTTTCAATTAAAGAGTCGTGCTCCATACGGTAAGCCACCAAATCTTCAATAGACACAATTTTAATGTCAAATTTTTCGGCTACTTTAATAAGCTGCGGAAGTCTAGACATTGAGCCATCTTCATTCATTATCTCCACAATAACACCTGCAGGTTGCAAACCTGCTAACTTTGCCAAATCTATAGCAGCTTCGGTATGTCCAGTTCTACGTAAAACGCCGCCTTGCTTTGCAACAAGAGGAAAAATATGTCCAGGACGTGCAAGTTCAAAAGGTTTGGTATCTTGATTAATTAATGCGTGAATTGTTTTTGCTCTATCACTTGCCGAAATACCTGTAGTGACACCGTTACCTCGTAAATCTACTGATACTGTAAAGGCAGTTTCCATGGGGTCGGTATTGTTATTTACCATCATACCCAATTCCAGCTCCTTACATCTGTTTTCGGTTAAGGGAACACAAATTAACCCTCTACCATGCATCGCCATAAAATTAACGGTCTCTGGTGTAATTTTTTCGGCAGCAGCAACAAAATCGCCTTCATTTTCCCTGTTCTCGTCATCTACAACAATAACAACTTTACCTAAACGAATATCGTTTATGGCTTCTTCAATAGTGTTGAGTTGTATCTTGTTGGTGTTCTTTAAAGTGTCCACTTGCGTCATGATTATTGAATGATTGCGTAAAGATATGGCTTAATTGTAAGTTACCTAATTTGTTTTAAATCTTCTTTCATTTTCTTTTTGTAGAAATTGAAGTATAGAGGATAAAGAGGAATACCTACTAGAATTAAAATAAATATGTTTGAAATTATGTTTCTGTCTAAAAGTTTATTAAAGTTTACTTGATTCATAAACGATTTTATCAAAGTGATTAAAAACAGTATTACTGAAATAGCTCCAATCACAATCAATACTTTCCCCAAAGTTGGAAAACCGTTGTTATTTAATATTAATCCAGCCAATAATGGGATTATGTATATAAAATATAATTTGAAAGAGAGTTGGGAGTTTTCTACATACGAGTTTTTGTAGCGCAACGCATTTTCATAATTCTCGTTACGTAAATTACCTCCAAAGCGTAGCTCTTCTTCTGTAATACCTCTGGTATTTAAAATATTAATTGAGGTATTGCGATAGCTTTCATCTAAATCGTATTGACGGTAGTTTTTCACAATATCTATTAATTTTTTATCAGAATAACTTTTGATTTTTTCATATTCTGAAGAATTCTCATCAAGAAGTGCAGTTTCGTCTGTAGAATCATTAGTAATTCCTTTTGTTAGCATATTTTTTAAAGGCTCTAACATGCTATCCAGTTCAAATAAGGCCCTATCTTTTGTGGCTCTATTTGTTAAATAAATACTTAAGGGCAGCATGATTATGGTTGAAGTCCACGTTGCCAATATTGGGTTTATACTATTATCCTCTGCGCTATTTTTAGCTAAAATCCCAATGAAATGATACGTAAGAAACAAGACTACAGCAATAACAATAGGTAGTCCAATACCTCCTTTTTTAATCAATGCACCAAGAGGCGCTCCAATAAAAAATAAAATAATACAAGCAATGGCCAAAGCAAATTTTTCGTAATAAGAAATAATGTGTTTGTTTAGGTTTTTATCTTTAGTTGCTTGATTTTTAAGTTTGTTATTAATGATGTTTATACCAGAGTTTATTGTGCCTAAGGCATTTTGAACTGTTTGGGCTTTCTCTCGGTTATTATTAAAAACGTCAATAACGCTCTCTTTTTTAAACTCTGTATTAACATTTTCGATGTCAATGTTTGTGTTAAGTGTTGGTGCCGATGATTGTGCATACAAATCAAAAGCTAGCTTATCGTAATCCTTTTTCTTTTTGGTTTTAAGTGAGTCAATGGTATATGCTAACTCATTAATGTTTAACATTGAATATCGTGCAGTCACTGTTTTGTTTTCAAAATCAACATTATCTATTTGTGCTAAATCTATGTAAAACGTATTTTTTTCGAACGTACTCTTAACAAAAGGACGATTTTTTGTTTTTTGTTGATAATCTTTAGGTTGTAATTGTTCATGATAGCGTCCATTAAACAGTACAAGTTCTAGTACATCGGAATCGTCATGACTTATTAACTCGCCAGTTTCAGCATTTATTACTATCCAATTCCCATCATTAGCATCGTTTTTTTTATGAACGATAACACCTTCTAAATACTGACCTCTATCACCCGTTTTATTTTTAACCTTAATATTTATTAAATCACCAATTTGGTTAAACTGCCCTTTGGCAATTGCCATTGCTGGTTTCTTTTTTGCAATATTTTTTCTGAGATTATAGAAATTAAATTCGGCAGTAGGAATAACATTATTAGCAAAGAAAAATGTAATTATTGAAAGCCCAAAAATAAAGACACCCAAGCTCCTCATAGCTCTTTGGAGCGAGATACCTGTAGATTTCATAGCTGCAAACTCATAGTTTTCGGCAAAACCACCAAAAACCATAATGGATGATAATAAAATGGTAAGCGGAAGCACCAAAACAATAATTCTTGGTGACACATAGAGCAAAAATTTAGCAATAATGTCCAGTTCTAAATCTTTACCTGCAAGTTCATTTATGTAAAGCCAAACAGATTGTAAAACAAAAATCAGCATGAGTATAATAAACACGCTGAAAAAGGTTTTTAAATACGTAATGAGTATGTATCTGTCTAATATTTTCACTTGGAAAACCTAGTCTAGTTTATTGATATAGTAATCTTTGTACTTTGTTTTATCAAAGGTAAACAAGGTTTTTGACAATGGCTCGTTAGTTTTAAAAGAATTAACAGTAATCGTGGTTTTGGTGTTGTTGGCACCAACTTCAATAAGGTTGTAAATGTGTTTTGTTTTTACATCTATACCTAAAAGCACATTTTTAATTTCAGAGTTTGAGTCAATAGGAATTAACTTCACATACTGAATTTTTCTACCCTTAACATTCTGTACGATATCCATTTCATAGTTATAACCATCTTGGTAAAACGATAACATTTTGCTAGGAGTTATGGTCGTTTCGTCTTCGGTGTTTTCACTAGAAATAGTTACTTCTTCATCCTCAGGGCTTATATTGTAAAGTGTTTTACCATCAAAAATCCTTGTGATTCCAAACGCATTTAAAACATATTTATCACCTTGAAGTATCACGTCGCCACGCATTTCTTGTTTAATGTTTTCTTCGGTGTTTATTAGAACGTATTTAAAATCTATTGATACATTTTCATAACCCTTAGTAATAGTATTTACATCGTCTAACAGTTTTTTTGCTTCATTGGCATTTTGTGAAAACACAAATGTTTGGCTAATTAAAATTAATGCAATTAATATCTTTTTCATTTTTATAACTTATATTTTTTATCCTTTTTCGTTTGCTAGAAGCTGGTCTAGAGCAGCTAAATCTGGTACTAACACTTGTCTTGCTTTACTACCTTCAAACTGACCAACAATGCCAGCAGCTTCTAATTGGTCAATTAATCGTCCAGCTCTATTATAGCCTAATTTTAGTTTTCGTTGTAAGAGCGAAGCAGAACCTTGTTGTGCAGTTACTATAACTTCGGCAGCTTCCCTAAACAACTTATCTCTATCGGAAATATTTACATCAATACTTGTGCCAGTTTCTTCACCAACAAATTCAGGTAATAAATGCGCATCTGGATAGGCTTTTTGCGAACCTATAAATTCTGTGATGCGTTCTACTTCAGGTGTGTCTACAAACGCACATTGTAGTCTAATCATATCGTTACCTTGTGTATATAACATATCACCACGACCAATTAATTGGTCGGCCCCAGAGCCATCTAAAATCGTTCTTGAATCTATTTTTGATGTTACCCTAAAAGCTATTCTTGCAGGAAAATTGGCTTTTATAATACCAGTAATTACGTTTACCGAAGGACGTTGTGTGGCGATAATTAAATGTATGCCAATGGCACGTGCTAATTGTGCTAAACGCGCAATAGGTGTTTCTACTTCTTTGCCAGCGGTCATTATTAAATCGGCAAACTCATCAACCACCAATACGATATACGGTAGAAATTGGTGACCGTCATTTGGATTTAGTTTTCTTGCTCTAAACTTCTCGTTATACTCTTTTAGATTTCTACAAAAGGCATTTTTAAGCAATTCATAACGATTATCCATTTCAATACACAAAGAATTAAGTGTATTGATAACTTTGGTATTATCAGTAATAATCGCTTCTTCGCTATCTGGTAATTTTGCTAGATAATGTCTTTCTATTTTGTTGAAAAGGGTTAACTCTACCTTTTTTGGGTCAACCAACACAAACTTGACTTCTGCTGGATGCTTTTTGTAAAGTAATGAGGTTAGGACTGCATTTAATCCAACCGATTTTCCTTGTCCAGTAGCACCAGCCATCAATAAGTGAGGCATTTTAGCCAAATCCACCACAAAGGTTTCGTTGCTAATGGTTTTACCAAGAGCAATTGGTAATTCCATTTGTGATTTCTGGAATTTTTGCGAGGCAATTACCGAATGCATAGAAACTATCGTAGCATTTTTGTTTGGCACCTCTATACCAATTGTGCCTTTACCAGGAATTGGTGCAATAATACGAATACCCAAAGCGGATAAAGACAAGGCAATATCATCTTCTAGGTTTTTAATTTTTGAAATTCTCACACCAGCTTCAGGAACAATTTCGTACAACGTTACTGTTGGGCCAATAGTTGCTTTTATGCTTGAGATACCAATTTTATAGTTGTTGAGCGTATTGACAATTTTGTTTTTGTTTTCTTCAAGCTCTTCTTGATTAATGGTAATACTTTCGGTATTGTATTTTTTTAGAAGGTCTAAAGGCGGAAACTTATAATTTCCAAGCTCTAGAGTAGGGTCGAAGCGACCAAAATCTTCAACTAATTTATCAGCAAGATTATCAGTTTCAGACTTTTCTTCTTTAACAGCTTCTACCTCCATTTCCATGGCGTCAGCTTCCTCTTGTTTGGCTATTTCTACCTCAAGTTCTTTTTTAGGGTCTGGTGTTTTTTTCTTTTTTTTGTCTCTACTTGAGTGATTTTCTATGGTAGGTTTTAAATTTTCTAATGGAATTTCAAACGCAGATTTGATATCTTCGGCTTCAGCTGACAAATTATTATCTATTGGGACAAATTCTGAATCTTCCGAATTCATATTTTTTTCCTTGGCGAAATCTTTTTTCAATTCTTTTTTTGCAGAATTGAAAAATTTACCAAAATGCTGCGGCGTTAATTTAAAACGAATGGCTAAATAGGCAATTAAGCACAGTAATAGCAGAAGTACTGTTCCTATTTTGCCAATATAGTCTTGTAGAAAATCATTAAGTTCAAACCCAACTGTGCCTCCTAATATTGGTGTTTTACTTGAAGCAAACCCAAACACCACCGAAACCCAAACAACACTCAAAGTGCCCCAAAACCAATGACGCCAAAGACGTGCTTTATTTATGTTGAGCAACACATAAATTCCTGATAAAAATATCAAGCCTGAAAATATAAATGATGCGACACCAAAACCTTTATAGATAAACAAATCACTTACCCAAGCACCAAACTTGCTCATCCAGTTTTGAGCTTCAATCTCTCGTGAGGTAAATTGATTTAGTACACTTTGGTCTGCTTGTCCAGTAAAAAAGAAGGATAAAAAAGCCAGAAACAACAAGATACCAAGAATTAACAGCAAGCTACCAAAAACCAATTTTTGCTGATTGGTTAATGATAAATTGGGCTTTTTTCTTTTGGAGGTTGTTTTCTTTTTAGTTGTTTTAGCTCTGGTTTTCTTCTTGGCCATTAATCCCTTTTAATTGTAACAAAAATACAAATTACAAACGTTTATCCTACACCTTATAGTATTTAAAAAATCTTTGGAATGTAAATTATTAAACCAATAATTATGGCAGTTATTGCAAATATAAATACTGCACCTGCAGATATATCTTTTATCAGCCCTATTTTCTTGTGATATTCTGGATGAATAAAGTCTGCTATTTCCTCAATGGCCGAATTAATACCTTCTACAGTCATAATTAATCCAATCACTAAAATTTGTATTATCCATTCGGTAGTCGACAGTTCAAAATAAAGCCCTGCAATAGTCATAAAAATTGCTATTACAAACTGTACTTGTATGCTTGCTTCATTTTTTATTAAATGAAAAGCACCTTTAAAAGCAAAACCAACACTTTTAATTCTGCCAATAAAAAAAGATGGTTTTTTAGTCATTGTTTAATGCATCTAAAGCAGCTTCGTAATTGGGCTCATCTACTGTTTCAGGTACTTGCTCAGTATATAGCACAGTATTGTCTTCGTTTAACACAATCACACATCTTGAGTGTAATGCTTCAAGTGGACCGTCGATAAAATTTAATTCGTATGTTTTTCCGAAGCTACCATCTTTATAATCAGAAAGCATAACCACATTGTCTATACCTTCAGCACCACAAAAACGTGCTTGTGCAAATGGTAAATCTCTAGAAATACAGAGGACTTTGGTATTTTCCATTTGTGAGGCTTTTTTGTTGAATTCCCTAACAGACTGCGCACAAGTGCCTGTGTCAATACTTGGAAAAATATTCAATACTTTTTTTGAGCCTTTAAAATCTGATAGTGATTTGGTGGACAAATCGGTAGTAGTCAGTGAAAAATCTTTTGTTATTGTGCCAACTTCTGGTAAGTTTCCAGAGGTGTTTATCTCGTTTCCTTTTAGGGTTACTTTTGCCATGATATTATGTTTTAAATATGAATTTAAAAATAAGAATAATAAAACAGAAAAACCACTTCAACTGAAGTGGTTTTAATAAGTTTTTTTAAGCAATTGCTTAGTGCGAAGCTAAATATTCAGCAGTCGATTTGTGGTCTGCTTTCATACCTTCTGAACCTTTGCTCCAGTTTGCTGGACACACTTCGCCATTTTCTTCAAAGAATTGTAAAGCATCAACCATACGCAACGCTTCATCAACGTTTCTTCCTAATGGTAAATCGTTTACCAATTGATGACGTACTGTACCTTCTTTATCAATTAAGAATAAACCTCTGTATGCGATTAATTCACCTTCAGATTGTAGCATATCATTTTCATCATAATATGTTTCACCAGCTAAAACATCGTAGTTTGCAGATATAGTTTTATTGGTATCTGCAACTAAAGGATACGTTACACCTTTAATACCACCATGACCTTTGTCCATTTGTAACCAACCAAAGTGAGATTGCTCAGTATCGGTTGATACACCAACGACAGCAACGTCACGAGATTCAAAATCTGCTAATCTGCTTTGAAACGCATGCAATTCTGTTGGGCATACAAATGTGAAATCTTTTGGGTAAAAGAAAAGCACTACATATTTTTTACCTAAATATTGGTCTAATGAAAAGTTTTCAGCAAATTCGCAGCCATTTACTACTGCTTGTGCGTTAAATTTTGGAGCTTTTTGTCCTACTAATACTGCCATTTTTATTGTTGTTTAAGTTTATTAATAATTTGAATACAAATATACATAACAACATAGGTTGAAATGGCGATAGTAATTAAAATTTTTTATGAACCAATAAGTTATTCTGATTTTGTGGTAAGCTGCTTAATTTTAATTGAGAATGCAGCAAACAATAATGTTGTAAACGGACTTAACCAGTTAAAAATGGCAAAGAAGAAATAATCAACTACTGGAACACCCAGCACACCACTTTGATAAGCCCCACAGGTGTTCCAAGGTACTAATACCGAAGTTACTGTACCTGAATCCTCTAAAGTTCTGCTTAAGTTTTCAGGAGCAAGACCTTTATCTTCATAAGCTTTTTTAAACATTTTTCCTGGTACAACCAATGCTAAATATTGGTCGGAAGCAGTGACATTTAAGGCTAAACAACTCGCTACTGTACTTGCAAATAAACCAAAGGTTGTTGTGGCTAAACTTAGTAAAGCTGAACTAATTCGTGCTAAAGCACCAATAGCATCCATTACACCACCAAATACCATGGCACAAATAATTAGCCAAATTGTACCAAGCATTCCTGCCATTCCACCAGCTGTAAATAAATCGTTTAATTCAGCACTTGTGGTTACTACTGCTGAATCCACTGTCATAGCGTTCATAATTCCTTGGTAAGCCGATTGAAATGTCAAACTATCAGCTTGAGCTACAGACATTACTATTTCTGGTTGTGCAATTATTGCAGCAACGGCACCTAATAGTGTCCCTAATAATAAGGCAACTAATGGTGGAGTTTTTTTGATAATCATTACAATTACAGCTATTGGAACCAAAAATAACCACGGAGATACATTAAATGCTGAATCAATAGCTGATAGTTTATCTGAAATATCAGGTGAGCCATTGGTATCAATACTTAACCCAATAATGATAAAGACTATTAAAGTAACTATTATTGTTGGTACTGTAGTTAATGCCATGTATTTGATATGGTCAAATAATTCACCTCCAGCCATAGCTGGAGCTAGGTTAGTAGTATCACTCATAGGAGACATTTTATCTCCAAAGTATGCTCCAGACAGTACAGCACCTGCTGTCATTCCCATAGAAATCCCTAATGTTTCTCCAATTCCTACTAAAGCAATACCAACAGTTGCAGAAGTTGTCCAACTGCTACCAGTAGCTATTGAAATGATGGCGCAAATAATAACACTAGCTGCTAAAAATATGGTTGGATTTAGAATTTGTAATCCATAATAAATCATTGACGGTATAATACCACTAATTAACCATGTTCCCGCTAGTGCGCCAACCATTAATAAAATAAGAATAGCTCCAGTTGTTGACTTAACATTTTTAGCAACTTCTTCAAGCATTTGCTTATATGATACCTTATTATAAAAACCAACAATGGCTGCTACAGCTGCACCAAGTAATAAAACAAATTGGTTACTTCCACTTAATGCATCATCTCCATATACATAAATATTATAAGCTAACATACCAACAAGCGCAAACACAGGAATTAATGCTTCCCAAATATTCAGTTCTACGTTTTCAACAATATGTTCGTCTTGCGGTTGTCTAGGTTTTATATCTTGGCTTTCCATAAATGTTTAGTTAGTTTTGCATTGTAATGTTACGATTTTCGCTTTAGCTATGCAAATCGAAATACTTCATTACATTTGCTTTCCAAATATGGATTCAATTACTCAAATAGTTTTAGGAGCTGCATGTGGCGAAGTTGCCTTAGGTAAAAAAATAGGTAACAAAGCGTTACTCTTTGGAGCTATTGGTGGTACCATTCCTGATTTAGATGTGTTTGTTGGTCGTTGGTTTTACAACAATGAAATAGACATTATGGCGTTCCACAGAGGCTTTATGCATTCCATTTTGTTTACTATTATTGGTGCTTTTGTGTTTGGTTGGCTGGTTTTTAAATTGTACGATAAAGGAAAACGAAAAGGAACAACCACCAAGAAAGGTTGGATTTGGCTGTTCTTTTTATCGCTGTTTACACATCCTATTTTAGATAGTTTTACACCATATGGCACACAATTATTTGCGCCATTTAGTGATTACCGTGTAGCATTTAACAATATTTCTGTTGCTGACCCAATGTACACTTTGCCATTTTTCTTTTGTATGATTGTATTGCTATTTTATAAAAGAAATACAGAAAAGCGCAAATTATGGTTAAAATTAGGGTTGGGGATAAGTTCGGTTTATTTGTTGTTTACTTTGGTGAATAAGGTGTATGTCAATTCGGTTTATAAAAAAACGTTGCAGTCTGAAGGAATTTCATATTTACGATATCAAACTCAACCAACCATTTTCAATAATATTTTATGGTATGGCGTTGCTGAAACGGAAACAGAATACCATTTGGGCTTTTATTCCATTCTTGATAAAAGTAGTCAAATAACTAATTGGAAAGTTATAAGCAAAAAGAATGATTTATTACCAATGAACGATACAGATTTGGCAAAATTAGCATGGTTTAGCAATGATTATTACACAGTTAGAACTACTAAAAAAGATAACGAATATAAATATTGCGATTTAAGATATCCTTTATTGAACCCAGATGATGTAGAATCATCGTTATTTACCTTTAGGGTTTATAAAAATGGCTCACGTTGGGATATGAAAAATAGTGGGCCAGACTTTGATGAAAACACAACTGCATCCTCATTGTTTGGACCAATGATACAGCGTTTAAAAGGCCAATAAACTAAACTACCTCCGCAGGTTTTGCATTTAAAACATTGAGTTTCTCCATACAATCTCTCATCATATTATATGTACGTTCAATATCTGCATCCAAACCAATAGAGAATCTAATCAGTCCATCGCTCAATCTCATTTCGTCTCGTTCTTCATCAGGTATTTCAGATGATGTTGAACTTCCAGGAGCAGAGAACAAAGTTTTATAAAACCCTAAACTTACTGCCAAATACCCAAGGTTTTTTTCTTGCATCATTTCCATGAGTTCATTAGCTTTATCAATAGAGCCAACATCGATGGTCAGCATGCCTCCAAAGCCATATTTGTCGTGCATCATGGATTTGAAAAGCTTGTGTGAAGGATGCGATTTTAATCCAGGATACACAGTTTTTAAACCATCCTGTTCAAATTTTTCAGCTAAATACATAGCATTTTGGCTATGCTGTTGCATTCTAATGTGCAGCGTTCTTAAGTTTTTAAGTACTGAGGCAGAACGTAAGCTATCCATTGTAGAACCTAGTAACATGCATGCACCATCATTGACGTTTCGTAAATCGTCAATAAATTCCTGAGTGCCACAAATAACACCAGCAACCGTATCAGACGACCCATTAATGAATTTCGTTAAACTATGTACCACGACATCTGCACCTAGTTTAGCAGGAGAAATGGATAGTGGTGAAAATGTATTATCGACTACCAATTTTAAATTATGTTTCTTGGCTATTTTGGCTAATCCTTTTATATCTGCTACTTCCAATAATGGATTGCTAACAGATTCGCAATAAATGATTTTAGTGTTTTTAGTGATTGAAGCTTCTACAACTTCCAGTTTTGTTATATCAACAAACGAGGTGTCAATATTAAATTTTGGAGTGAAATTCTTTAAGAATGCATATGTACCACCATAAATAGTTCTGCTTGAAATTACATGGTCTCCAGCATTGCAAAGTTGCATGATTACTGGTGTAATGGCGCCCATTCCTGAGGCTGTTACTGTGGCAGTTTCTGTACCTTCCATTGCTGCCAAGGCTTCTCCTAGATATAGATTGGAAGGTGAGGAGTGACGTGAGTACAAATAGCAACCATCTGCATTACCTTCAAAGGTATCGAACATGGTTTTTGCTGAAAGGAACGTATAGGTTGATGAATCGGAAACGGAAGGGTTTACACCTCCAAATTCCCCAAAGTACTGTAGGTCTTGTATGTTGTTTGCTGGTTTAAATGACATAGCTTCAAATTTTATAGTTCTATACTACAAAGTTCAGTTATATAGGAATAATAATCAATAGATAATGTGTAGTTTAGAAAATAAAACTGCATTACATCGATTAAATTGAAAAATTTTAATTGTTTTGTTTAATATGGTAGATTATTCTGAAAAAATATCGATTATGAAATTTGATGCTATTGATAATAACCTCTTAGAATTATTGCAAGAAGATAGTAAACAAACAAATAAAGAGCTATCTAATAAACTAATGCTTTCGGTAACAGCTGTTTATGAGCGTATTAAAAAGCTTGAAAAAGCTGGCGTTATTGAAAAGTATGTGGCTTTAGTTAATAAAGAAAAGGTCAATAAATCGTTTGTTGCGTTTTGTAGTATTAAATTGGTAAAACATTCTCAAGATTATGTGATACAATTTGAAAAAGAAGTAGCTAGACTAAACGAGGTTGTAGAATGCTACCATATAAGTGGCGATTATGACTATTTATTAAAGGTGTTTGTTAGCGATATGGAGGCCTTTAGGGAATTTATGGTAAAAAAACTTACAACAATAGATCATATTGGCAGTACACACAGTTCGTTTATGATTAATGAAGTAAAACATACTACTGCTATAAATTTATAAGGAATGACTTCGGTTAAATATAGGTTTTCTGAATTCTTTATAATTTTCATTATTGTTCCTGTTTTGTTCTCATTACATTTTAACGCATGGGTTAAGTTGGTAGTAGGGTTAATGGGGTTTGTATACATTGTTTTTGTGCTACTAAAGATAGAAAAACTGAAATTTAAAATTGCTCCAAACTTAAAGTGGCAGCCCTTTTTAAAGGAAGCATTCCTTAAGTTATTGTTAATTGCTTTAATAACCTATGTGTTTGTATATTTTACAAATAAGGATGCGCTTTTTAATGTTATGATTACCAAGCCAAAACTTTGGGTTGTAATTTTATTCGTGTATAGCTTTTTTTCGGTGTACCCCCAAGAATTGATTTTTAGAACGTTTTTCTTTAAGAGGTATAAGGAGCTAATAAGTAATAAGTCGCTTTTTATTTTTATTAATGCCGTGGTGTTTTCGTTAGGGCATATTTTCTTTAGAAATACTTTGGTATTAGTACTTACATTTTTGGGAGGCTTGCTTTTTGCTTATACATATTATTATACAAAATCCACGCTTTTGGTAAGTGTAGAGCATGCTATTTATGGTTGCTGGTTATTTACGGTTGGGATGGGAGATATGCTTGGTTTTCCATCATAAATAAGTACAAATCTCATTTAAAATAAGATAATAAACTCCCTATTTGCTTTAATAAATGTAGTATTACATTATAAAGCAATGAAAAAATAAGTAGTAAAAGAATAAATAAAAATGTTTGTAACTAGACAAACAAAAAATAGCTTTATACTAGCAGTCTTGTAGTTAGTGTACTAGCTAACTTTACTTAGAAGCTTACCATCTTTATATTCACCAAGAACAATAACGTCTTTTAATCTTTCGTATTCCTTGATGGCAAATTCCATTTGCTTTTTGTTGTCTCTTCTAATTTTTATCCCAGTTTTAGATCCTCTGTTTCTTACTTCAATATAAAATCCGTCTCTTAAATCTAAAGGCTTTGTTGCTGGTCTCCCCATGTTTGTATTGTTTTTTTAATTAATTGATGTCTATTTAAAGTGTTGACTTTTAATAAAAATCATAGTTCTACAATATACAATAACTTTTTACTTTTAAAATAATTGTTGATAACTATTAATTATTATGGTATAGATTCTACTTTTTACTTCAAACATATTGCTATTAGAAGATTAATTTAGACTATATTTAACTGTTAATTAAATCTTAATGAGAAAAGCGCTTTTTATTTTTATTGTTTTCCACAGTATAATGTCTAATGCTCAAGTAAGTGATTTAGAAAAAGAACTTTTAGTTTGGTTTGACAATAAAATGGGTGACACAAATATTGATTTGTCAAATGGCTTAGAAGTAATTGAGCAGTACCCAGGATACCCAAGTGGTTCGCACAAATATTTTTCTTCAAGATATTTTACTAACGGAAACATTAATTACTTGGGGCAGGATTTTTATGGCATTTCTATGGCATATGATGTTCTTGAAGACAAGGTTATTGCAAAGGTTGGTGATAATAAAAATATTTATGTAATTCAGTTTTTAAGTAATAGAGTTAATAGTTTTACTATTCATAGTACAAATTTTGTTAGAATAAATGATGTGAACATAAATGGTTTTTTTGAGTTAATGAAAGAAACCATAGGGCTTAAGCTCTATAGAAAGCATAAAAAACTAGCCAACGGAAGAGATGTTTATGGTAATGAAACGGCTGCTTTTACTTTTGAAGATGTAAAGCCTGAGTATGTCATTGAGTTCAAAAACAATTTTAGGGTTATTAAAGAAAAATCAGATTTATATGAGTTGTTTCCCAATATCCAGAAGCAAATTAGCAATGCCTTAAAAAAAGATAGAACTGTGCGATATGCATGGAGAAAGAAAGATATGCTTGTTGTATTTAATAAAATTCATGAGATATTATTAAAAGAAAAAGTAAATTAAATATGAAAAAATATCTTTTAGTAATTTTTTTAGTTCTTATTACAATAGAAGTAAAATCGCAATCAACACAGCGTGTTTTTTCTTTTGATTATTCAAATAAAACCTTAGAACAAATCTTTATAGATTTGGAAGAATTAACACTTCACAAATTTTATTTTTTCAACGATTGGTTTAATAAAGACCTTAAATCAGGAAGTTTTAAGGATAAAACTCTGGAGTATATACTCAACAGTTTACTTAGTGACACAACTATTAATTTCTATATAACTGAAGATAAAAGAGTAATCCTAACAAAAAATAGTGCGATTTACAATTTTTTGCCAGACAGCTTTTCTATTAATAAAGAAAAACCATTAGAGCAGATAGACAGTACAATAGTTGCAGAAAAAAAAGAACAATTACCTGTTTTTTTCGATGACAATAGAGCAAATAAAGCAGCATCAATTAGAACAATAAGAATTGGAAAGGCTAATGCTGAACAAAAAAGAGAAAAGTATACGCTTGTAGGGACAGTCAATAGTTTTAAGTCACAAAAACCTTTGTCTGATGTAACTGTAAAAGTGATTGGTTCTAGTAAAGGGTCAGTGACTGACAAAGATGGCGTCTTTAGTTTGGAATTACCTTTAGGAGAAAGCATGATTGAAATTCAATCTCTAGGTTATGAGAAGATTGTTGGAAAAGTTTTTATTTATAGCGATGGAGAGGCTTCTTTTGATTTGCGTGAAGATTCTCAATTATTAGATGAAGTAATTGTAGAAGCTGGAGTAGATAAAAATGTAAAAGAAACAGTTACAGGCTTAACCAAAATTGATGTAAGTGAAATTAAAACCATACCGCTTGTTCTTGGAGAGCGAGATATATTAAAGGTTGCTACAACTATGCCTGGTATTTCTAAGGCAGGAGAGGGCTCTACTGGTTATAATGTGAGAGGAGGAAAAGAAGACCAAAATCTTATATTGTTAGATGACGCAGTAATATATAACCCTACTCACTTTTTTGGTCTTTTCTCAGCATTAAACCCATTTACCATTGGAGAAGTTAATATATACAAGGGTAATATTCCAGCCGAATATGGAGGTAGATTATCATCAGTATTTGATTTAAAAACAAAAAAGCCAAATAAAACTAAATTTTCAGGAGAGGCATCTATTGGTCCAGTTACAAGTAATGTTTCATTAGAAATCCCTATCATAAAAGAAAAGTCCTCGCTATTAATTGGAGGGAGAGGAGCCTATTCTAACTGGGTTTTAAAAGCATTGGATGATAAAAAAATAAGTAAGAGTAGTGCTTCCTTTTACGATTTTATCGCTAAATATGACCATGAAATTAACGAGAATAATAATTTAAGTGTTACTGGCTACCTTAGTAATGACGATTTCAGTATTTCTTCTGATTCCCTTTTTAGCTATAAAAACAAACTAGTATCTCTCAAGTGGAAAAGTATAATAAATGATAAAAACACAGGGAGTTTACAATTAAAAAGTAGTAGTTATTTGTTTGATATTCTGTACGATGGTGAAGCCGTTAACGATTTTAAATTGGGTTACGATTTAAATGAAACGGAGTTGAAATTAAAAGTAAATTATTTGATTGATGATGATTTAGAACTCGATTATGGACTAACAGGAAAGTTATATAATATTAATCCAGGTAATATTGAACCTTTTGGGTCTAAATCAATTATATCTAATATAAAACTGCCAAAAGAAAGAGCCTTAGAAACTGCTGCTTTTATTTCAGGAAAATATGATGTAAACGAAGACTTAGCTTTTAATGCAGGAATTAGGTATGTTAATTACTCTTTTTTAGGTGAAATTTCGCAACGCACATACGTAGATGGAGCACCTAAATCTACTGGAACAATTAATGAAACTTTGTTTTATGATAAAAATGAGGTTGTAAAATCCTATGGAGGGCCTGAAGCAAGAGTTTCTGCACGATATTTTATTGCACCTAGTGTATCTATAAAAGCTAGCTATAATAATATGTACCAATTTATTCATACATTATCTAATAACACAACAGCTTCTCCTATAGATACTTGGAAATTATCCGATTTAAATATTAAGCCTCAAAAATCGCAACAATACTCATTTGGAGTTTTTGCAAATTTTAATGATAATCTTTATGAAGTTAGTCTTGAAGGGTATTATAAAAAAATGAATAATGTATTAGACTATAAGGTTGGTGCAGATTTATTATTAAATGAAACTCTTGAAACTGAAGTTTTGCAAGGAAAAGGAAAAGCATACGGCTTAGAGTTTTTTCTTAAAAAAAGTAAAGGAAAATTAAATGGTTGGTTGTCTTATACTTACTCAAAATCTTTACTAAAACTAGATAGCCCTTTTCCTGAAGAGGTTGTTAATAAGGGAGAATATTTTCCTGCAAATTTCGATAAGCCTCATGACTTAAGCCTTATATCTAATTACAAATTCACTAAGCGTTTTAGTGGTTCTATGAATTTTGTTTATCAAACAGGACGACCAGTAACTTACCCTGTTGGTAGTTATTATCAAGGAGGACAAGAAATTGTGGTTTATAGTGACCGTAACAAATTTAGAATACCAGATTATTATAGATTGGATTTAAGCTTTAATGTGGAAGGCAACCATAAAATAGAAAAATTAGCACATAGTTTCTGGAATATCTCAGTATATAATGTTTTAGGAAGAAACAATCCGTATTCTGTATTTTTTGTAAATGAAGATGGAGAAATTAAAGCAAAGCAAAGCTCAATTTTTTCAATACCAATTCCTACAATAACTTATAACTTAAAATTTTAATTTAGATTTTATGAAATTAAAAAAACACAACCATATAGAATTAATTGCTTTAGCAATGCTTCTACTATGTTTTAATAGTTGTGTTGAGTCTTTTGAATATGAATCTAAAGATTTCGAAAAACTAATAATTATTAATGCAGTAATTACAGATGAAGTAAAGCAACAAGAAGTACACATAACTAATACAACACCAATTGATGAGCATTATGTTTCTCCTGAAACTAATGCTACAGTAATTGTAAAAGATGATTCTCAGAATCAATACACTTTTACAGAAATTGAACCTGGAAAATATATGTCACAGAGTTCATTTGGGGCTTTAGAGGGAAATAAATATTCATTGCATGTACAGACAAGTAATGGGCGTAAATATTATTCTAAACAAGTTAGTTTAATTTCAAATAAAAAACCAGTAAGTATTATTCCAAAGCGAATAGTTAATGACGATGGGATTATTGGTGTAGATTTATTAGCAAATAGTTATGACGAAACAAATAACTCTAAATATTATAAATACGAATATGAAGAGAGTTACAAAATAATTGCTCCTCTGTGGGTTTTACAAGACCTTGTCCCTAATCCAAATACACCTTCAGGAGTCACATATCATCTCTATGCAAAAGAAACAGAACAGGAAACATGCTATAGCACTGTTAATTCTAATGCTATTATACAAACAAATACTATTAATTTAACGGAAGATAGAGTTGAGGATTTTAGCGTAAGGTTTATTCCTATAACCGATATGATGATAGCGCATAGATATAGTATCCTAGTTAAACAATATGTACAATCTAGAGATGCCTATGCCTATTATGAAAAAATAAAGGAAAGTATTGAAGTTCCTGGCAATCTATTTTCGCAAGCACAAGCAGGATTTGTACAAGGAAATATGCTTTCTGAGACAAATATTAATGAAAATGTAATTGGGTTTTTTGAAGTTTCTACAGTAGTTTCAGATAGGATTTTCTTTAACTTCGAAGACGTGTTTGAAAATGATACACCTCCTAAATATGACTGCCCAAAAATTGCCCCATTAATATTCGAAGGTATTGGCGATTATCCTTTAGTAAGTTTTTTAACCAGTGGTTTTAAATTTTTAAGTTTAAATGATGAGAACCCTGGAGATGATGAAGGTCCTTTTATACTTGTTCCACCAGCTTGTGGAGATTGTACAGTATTAGGTAATGCAGAAGTGCCAAATTTTTGGATAGAATAATAATTTTATGAAATTGAATGAATACAATTATACTGGATTAATTATTTTAACAATATCTCTATTGTTTATAAATAGTTGTGTAGAGCCTTTTGAATATGAATCTGAAGATTTCGAAAAGCTTATTATTATTAATGCAGTAATTACAGATGAAGTGAAGCAACAAGAAGTATATATAACTAATACCACACCAATTGATGAGCATTATGTTTCTCCTGAAACTAATGCTACAGTAATTGTAAAAGACGATTCTCAAAATGAGTATACTTTCACAGAGGTTGAACCTGGAAAGTATATGTCACAGAGTTCATTTGGGGCTTTAGAGGGAAATAAATATTCATTGCATGTACAGACAAGTAATGGGCGTAAATACTTTTCTAAAGAAGTTAGCTTAGTTTCTGGAAAAAAGCCAGTAGATATTAACCCAATACGTAGAGTAAATGACGAAGGCGTTATTGGAGTAGATATATTAGTTAATAGTTATGACGAAGCCAATACCTCCAAATATTATAGATACGAATATGAAGAGACTTATAAAATTATTGCACAAAACTGGAGTCCATACGATATTGTTTCAAGTGGGCTAGGGTGTGGAGAGCCTTTTACATTCGTGGTAAAACAAACAGAACAACAAACTTGTTATAACACACTCTATTCAAAAGAAATAATACAAACAAATACCATTAATTTAATTGAGGATAGAGTTGGTGATTTTAGTGTAAGGTTTGTACCCATGACTAATCCAATTATTAAACACAGATATAGCATTTTAGTAAAGCAATATGTGCAATCTAGAGATGCCTATGCTTATTATGAAAAAATCAACGAGTCTATCAAACAAGGAAATGTATTTTCTCAGGTACAAACTGGTTTTGTACATGGAAATATGTTTTCGGAGAGCAACCCCAATGAAAATGTAATTGGTTATTTCGAAGCGTCTTCAGTAGTATCAAATAGAGTGTTTTTTAACTTTGAGGATGTTTTTCCAGATGAAGATGAGCCAGATGAAGAGTGTAATATATTTGCTCCTCCAATATTGGAAGTAGACACTCGCGGAAATATATCATGTGTATTGACATACTATATAGAAGAGTTAAATTTTAAGTTTGTTTATGAGAACTTAACTCCCCAACCAGGTGAAGGGCCTTATTTTATGACAATACCAAGGTGTGGAGATTGTAGAGAATTAGGTAATGCCGAAGTGCCAAATTTTTGGATAGAATAAATATAGAATATGAATTTAAAGAAGTTATTTTTAATTATTGGTTTTCTGTTTTTTGCCTATGGTGTTAATGGGCAAACAAATAAGATGCCTCAAGAAAATGTAGCCTTTCCAACTGAAAGTGTTTTTATACATTATAACTCTGCATTGCTGTTTTCTGGTGAAACCCTGTATTATAAAATTTACTGTATTAATAATCTTTCAAACAAGCTTTCTAATATTAGTAAAGTAGCTTATGTTGAGTTGGTTGGTGAAGATGCTAAGCCATTTTTTAAGCATAAAATAAAGATTGAAAACGGTCAAGGTTCAGGAGATTTTTTATTACCAAGTAGTGTTGTTTCTGGTAATTATAAATTGATTGGATATACGCTTTGGATGAACAACAACACAGTTAATAAGTTTTTTCAAACAGATATAAAAATTGTAAATCCCTATTTAGCAATAAACAAAAATGTGCTAAAAACCGACTCTATTGTTAACAGAAAAAGCAACAGCAAAATTAACCCACCAATTCCTGAACAAGATTATCAATTAAAAATAGATAAAGACATTTTCAAGACAAGAAGCAAAGTTCAATTAAGTATTGTTTCAAGTAAAGAAAAGTTAAGTAATGCTTCAATATCTGTTTACAAAGTGAATGAAATAAAAGCAGAGTCACCATTATCAAGCATTATTTTTTTTGATAATCATTTAAATAAAACTTTAGAAAAAACTATTCCTCAAAATAATATTATTCAATTGCCAGAAATAAGGGGAGAGCTGTTAAAAGGAGTTCTAGAAAGTGAAATTCATGATGTTTCAAATAAAAACATAGCATTTTCAATACCAGACGGAGGACTTTTAAACATAGTTAAGACTAACGAAAAAGGAGAATTTAATTTTAGTGTTAAAGCAAATTATTACGATAATATAGCGTATGCTCAAATTTTAGATGATAATCCAAATGATTATAAATTAAAGATTAACTCATTATTTGAAATGGATTATAGTATGTTGGATTATGATGAATTTGAGATTAATACGAATGATGAACAAAAAATTTTAAAAAGAAGCATTCTAAACCAAATTGATAATGCTTATTTGTTCACAAAATCAGATTCGTTAATAATTAAAGAAAGCAACCTTCCATTTGATGATGACTATGATTTGATTTATGATTTAGATGATTATAATAGATTCTCAGATATGAGAGAAACTTTTATTGAAATTATAAACCAAGCTCAAATTAATACAGTTTCAAAAGATAATTTTCAATTTGCAGTATTAAATCCTTTAGGAACATTCGATAGGAGCTTACCTCCACTATTAGTTATTGATGGAATAATAATAAAAGACCCTAATTTGTTAGTTAATTATAATGCCAAAAAAATTAAGTATATAAAGATAGTAAAGGATAAGTATTTTCTTGGGACTAGCGTTTTTAACGGCGTAATCTCATTCCAAACTATTAATAATGATTTCTATAAAAGCATTAATGATTCTACTGCAAGAAAACTTGAACTTTACAGTTTTGAAGACATTAAGCATTATAAAAATGCATCATACCAAGGAAATTTATTAAACGAAAAAACGAGGATTCCTGATTATAGAAGACAACTTTATTGGAATCCAAATATTGAATTAAGTAAAAAAACAAATAGTTTTACTTTTTATACATCCGATAATACTGGCAAATTTGAAATTAGGGTAGAAGGATTTACAGAACAAGGAGAACCAGTTACTTTATCTTCCATTTTTACAGTCGTAGAAGAATAATTACTTTTTATTTTTTGTGCTAAACAACAAAAATCAGCAAGCAATATGTATTGCCATTAATAGATATGTTTGTACTTTTGTAGTCGATTTTTAATTGATAGAAAATATACTTTATGAACTCATACGATGTAGCCATTATCGGTTCTGGTCCTGGAGGTTATGTAGCAGCAATTCGTTGCGCACAACTTGGAATGAAAACTGCAATTATTGAAAAATACTCTACGCTTGGAGGCACATGCCTTAATGTTGGTTGTATACCTAGTAAAGCCCTTTTAGACTCATCTCATCATTACGAGGATGCTGTAAAACATTTTGAAGAACATGGAATAGAGATTCCAGGAGATATCAAAGTAAATTTGGAGAAAATGATTGCTCGTAAACAAGCAGTTGTTGACCAAACCACAGGAGGTATTGATTATTTGATGAAAAAGAATAAGATAGATGTTTATGAAGGTCTAGGAAGCTTTAAAGATGCTACGCATATCACTATTTCTGGAGATGAAACAACAGAGATTGAAGCTAAAAACACCATAATCGCAACAGGTTCAAAACCATCAAACCTTCCTTTTATAAATATTGACAAAGAACGAATTATCACTTCAACGGAAGCTTTAAAGCTTAAAGAAATTCCAAAGCACCTTATAGTTATTGGAGGAGGCGTTATTGGTTTAGAGCTTGGTCAAGTTTATAAGCGTTTAGGAGCTGATGTTACGGTTGTAGAGTATATGGATAGAATAATCCCAACAATGGATTCTGGACTATCTAGAGAGTTAAATAAGGTGCTTAAGAAGCAGAAATTTAAAATTAATGCTTCTCATAAAGTAAAGTCTGTTGAAAGAGTAGGAGATGAAGTAATTGTGAAAGCAGATAACAAAAAAGGTGAAGAAGTAGAGTTTAAAGGTGATTACTGTTTAGTATCGGTTGGTCGTCGTCCATATACAGACGGTTTAAATGCCGAAGCAGCAGGAGTAAAACTAAATGATAGAGGTCAAGTTGAGGTTAATGAACATTTACAAACCAGTGCTTCAAATATTTATGCGATTGGTGATGTAATAAAAGGTGCTATGTTAGCCCATAAAGCCGAAGAAGAAGGGGTTTTTGTAGCTGAAACATTAGCAGGACAAAAACCACATATAGATTACAACTTAATTCCAGGTGTTGTTTATACTTGGCCAGAAGTTGCTGCAGTTGGTAAAACAGAAGAAGATTTAAAAGATGCTGGAGTAGATTATAAAGTTGGTCAATTTCCTATGCGTGCTTTAGGACGAAGTAGAGCAAGTATGGATTTAGATGGTTTTGTAAAAATACTAGCAGATAAAAGCACAGATGAAATCTTAGGTGTTCACATGGTAGGAGCAAGAGCAGCAGATATGATTGCCGAAGCTGTTGTAGCGATGGAGTATAGAGCATCTGCCGAAGATGTATCACGTATGTCCCACGCACACCCAACATTTACCGAAGCTATTAAAGAAGCTGCACTAGCTGCAACTGATGATAGAGCACTTCATATTTAGGTATATTTTTGAAACTTAAACAAGAAAGCAACCTAAAAAGGTTGCTTTCTTGTTTAAAAACTTATCTCTAATTAGTAAAGCAAAAAAATAATCATATATAAATAAATGATTTGGAGCTTTTTACAATTGAATTTCTATTTTTACTAGAATTCTTATTTAAAAGTAAATAGAATTGTGACCTATTTAAAATTATAGTGTCTTATAAAGCATAACACCCTAAGAGTAACATTGAAAGCAGAGCAAGATTTTAACAAACTATCTGATGAAGAATTAGTAAAGACCATCGTGTCTTCTAATGACACGTTGTTGTTTGAAATTTTGTACGACCGTTTTGCAAGAATGGTATATAATAAATGTAGAGGGTTTTCAAAAAGTGATGATGAAGCTGAAGATTTAACTCAAGATATATTTTTAAAGCTGTTTGTGAAGTTGCAAACGTTTAAAGGAAAGGCGAAGTTTTCAACGTGGCTATATGCGTTTACATATAATCATTGTGTGAATTATGTAAACAGAAATACAGCAAAGAAAATAGAAAAGCAATCGGTTGATGCTACACATATTGAGGATTCAGGATATAGTATTGAAGATAACGATAACGACATAAATCAACTAAAAGTTGAAAAATTGAAGGAAGCATTAGAATTAATTTCTCCCGAAGAGAAAATGATTCTATTGCTAAAATATCAAGATAGATTAAGTATTAAAGAACTTACAGATATTTTAGATATTGGTGAAAGCGCAGTAAAAATGCGTATTAAAAGAGCGAAAGAGAAACTCATTAATGTATATAACGAGAATGAAAATGAGCGATAATCCATTTGAATATATAAACACACCTTTAAAAGAAGTTCCGCAAGAACTCAAATCTAAGGTGATGAAAGACGTTGCTATTGCAAAGCTTTTAATGGAATTGGCTAGTTTATTTTCATTAAATGCAGGAAGCGTTATTGAGCGTACCATAAAAGAAAGAAAAAAATAATATTACCCTAACAATATTACTAATGGAAAAGCTAACAGAACTTAAAAACATGGCCATAGATAACTTCTCTACAACAGGAGTAAGTATTTTAAAAGCACTTTTGGTGCTGTTATTTGGATGGCTGTTTATTAAATTATTACTAGTACTCTTAAAGCGAGCTTTAAAGGCGGCTAAAATAAATAAACTTGGAGAAAAGTTAAATGATATTGAAATTTTTGAAGGAAAAAAACTTAATGTTGACCTTTCAAAAATAATTGTATCGTTCATTAAATGGTCATTATTATTAATGCTTATTATAGTGGTGTCCGAAATGATGGGATTAAGCATTATTTCTGAAGAAATTGGAAACCTCATTTCGTATTTGCCACAATTGTTGAGTGCGGCAGCCATTTTCGTAATAGGACTATTTATAGCAAATTTTGTAAAAAAATCGATTCAGTCATTTTTTAAATCGTTTGAGCTTTCAGGTTCTAAAATAGTAAGCCAATTAGTGTTTTTTATTTTATTGGCAATTATTTCCATTACAGCATTAAACCAAGCAGGCATAAACACCGATATTATTACCAGCAACCTTAATTTAATTTTTGGCGCATTTCTTGCATCTTTTGCATTAGCTATTGGTTTGGGAGCTAGAGAAGTAGTGGCAGATTTATTAAGAACATTTTATGCAAGACGCACGTACGAAGTGGGACAACGAATAAAATTTAACAATGTAGAAGGAGATATCCTTGCAATAGATGACATCTCTATGACGTTAAAAACAACAACAGGTAAATTAATTATACCTATTAAAGATATTGTGAATAGTCAAGTTGAAATTTTGGGTTAAAACTTGTGTTATGATAAGTTATTGTTAGGGAAGACCTTAATGGATGCTAACTATTTGCATACCCTTCTTATTAATTTAGGAAGGGTTTTTTATTGGAATTTTTTCAACAACTCTAAAACGTCGTTTTTGTAACTTCTGCTTATGGTCAATGATTTACCTTTAATAACAACTTGCTCATTGGTAAACGATGTGATTTTATTAACAGCAACAATAAAAGAGCGGTGAATTCTTAAAAACATAGCCTTTGGTAGTTTAGCTTCAATAGCGCTTATGGTTTCACGAGTAACAATGGTTTCGTTTGCTAAATGAATTTTTATATAATCGCTATAACTTTCAATATAAAGAATATCACTAAAATCAATTTTTATCATGCGTCTATCTGAACGTACAAACATAAAATTAGTAGTATCTATTTTAGTTTCAGATTCCTTTTTAGGTTGGCTATAAACTTCAAAATAAGTATTTACAGCTTTTAGTAAACGTTCAAACGATATAGGTTTTAACAAATAATCTACAGCTTGCAACTCAAAACCTTCTACTGCGTAATCCCTATATGCTGTAGTAAAAATAATTTTTATGCTTTTATTTATGGATTTTGCAAATGAGATACCCGAAATTTCAGGCATATTTATATCTAAAAATACTAAGTCAATGCTGTGATTGCTAATGGTGTTAAATGCTTCCATAGCATTGCTGCAACTAGCTATAACAGTTATGTTGGATATTTTAGAAAGATGCGTTGCAATAATATCTCTTGCAATGGTTTCATCATCTACTATAAGGCACGATATGTTTTTTTGCTGTTGCAATTAGTTGTTATTAAGTTTTAAATGCACTTTAAAAAAAGCGGTAGTATCATCAATAGTTAACGTGTATTTGTTTTTATATAGCAAATCCAGTCGCTTTTGCATATTCTGCAAACCTATGCCATTGTCTGTTTTTTCTTGTTTCGATTGTGTATTTTCAATATAAAAATCAATAGCATCTTTATTGCTGGACAAATTAATATGTATGGTCAATACACCGTTTTTTAAGCTACCATGCTTAAAGCTATTTTCAATAAAAGGCAATAACAGCATTGGAGCTATTTTAGTGGTTTCAAAAATAGTATCACACTTAAAATTCACGTTTAGCGTGTCATTAAAACGCATTTTTTCCAACTCAATATAGTCTTTAATATGGTTTATTTCTTCAGTTAATAATACAAAAGGCTTATCTACTTGATAAAGTAAATAATCCAGGAGATTAGAGAGTTTTAATATCATTTCTGGCGTTTCATCGGCTTTTTTTAGAGCAAAACCATACATGGTGTTTAAGGTGTTAAACAAGAAATGCGGATGAATTTGCATTTTTAAATAGTTTAATTCTTGTTCTTTTAATTTTAGTTGTGTTTCTAAAATTTTGGTTTCTAGTTTTTTGGTTTTTTCAGTATGTTTTAAGTTTAATTTTAGCAGTTTAAATGCACTAACGATTATCACAACTAGATACACAGCAATCATTACAAAAAATAGATTTCTGCTTAAAGGCGACATCTTGTTGTATTCAAACTCTGATAAAAACGCTAAGCCAAAAAACACCGAAACCATTATTAAATATCCTGAAATTATTAGCGTATAAACCGTGTAAACCCCAAATAAAAAGTACCTTTTTTGTACTAAATAACCTGGAATAAGTTTATAAATGGAAACGTAAGTGGTTGTTATGGTCACTGGCATTAAAAAGAGGGAAAAGCTAAGAATATAGCTATCATCATTGCTTTCAAAGCCAAAAAAATAAGTAAAAAACAAGAGTACACCACACCAAAAAATAAGGTGCAGTAGTATTTGGGTTATTGTTTTTAAAATGACCTGTTTGGTAAACATATCTGCAAATGTGTTACAATATTACCATAATTATTGAGCGAAAATAAGTTTTGTAGACGAATGACCAATTTAACACTTGTTTTAGCATGATGGTTATTTCAATTGCTAAATTGGTTATCTGTCGCTTTTAATTTTTAGCAATCTTTATTGCAAATATTTTTGTCTTATAAATTATAGAACATGCTAAATAAAAAGATAAAAAAGAGGGTTGTTGTTATATTAATTGCTTTATTGACTTACGCTATCTTTTTAATACTCAAAAACCCACAACCATATGGCAAATTAGCAATACTAGCAATTACTTTACTAGTAGTTTTTAGTTTTATTAAAAAAAGAATTATTCGAAATAGTTTAATGTCTATTTCGCTAATTGCATTATCGTTAATATTTATTATTGGTACGCGTTCATTATTATTTAATGCTACCAATCAAGAATTATTTAATCAAGAAACACCAGTAAAATTTTCAAAGCTAACCTTCGAAAAGGCGCTTCAGTTTTCTAAAGAAACTAATAAACCATTATTTATTGATTTCTACACAGTTTGGTGTGGTCCCTGTATACAATTTCATAAGGAGGTGTTAACTGATAAAAGTGTTGCAAATAAAATGAATAAAGCATTTATAAATTTAAAATATAACATTTATGAAGGGGAAGGGAACGCGCTTAGAGAAAAGTATGAAGTTTCTTATGTGCCTCGCTTTGTAATTATTAATGATTTAGGAGAAATAATAGAAGATATTAATACAGATTCTATCCTAAATAAAGAGCGCATGATAAAAATATCTAATAATTATTTAAAATAGAACAAGATGAAGAAAATAGTATTACTGCTACTGTTAATCAGTCAAATGGCATTCACACAAAACACTAATTACAATCAGTTAAATACCCTTTTAGATTTACTCTATCAAAATGATAAGATTATGGGAAGTATGACTGTATTAAAAGATGGTCAAACCGTTTTCGAAAAATCTGTTGGGTATCAATACTTAAATGAAAACGAAAAAAAATTAGCATCATCAAAAACAAAGTATAGAATAGGTTCAATTACCAAAACATTTACAGCTGTAATGATTTTTCAATTAATTGATGAAGGGAAATTAGAGCTAAATGATAAGCTTTCAAAATACTTTCCAGAAGTAGTAAATGCTAAAAAAATTGAGATTGCTCATTTATTAAACCATAGTAGCGGATTGTTCAACATAACAGCAGATGAAAATTTTAACGAGCAAGAGCCAACAACACAAAAGGAAATGCTATCTATGATAGCTAAGCATGATGTGATTTTTCAACCAGGAGAGCGACATGAATACAGTAATACTAATTTCGTCCTGTTGGGTTATATTCTTGAAAGAATTGTTAACAAATCTTATGGAGAAATTTTAGAAGAGCGCATTGCTAAACCAATAGGTCTAAATAATACTTACTATGGTAGTGAAATTGATATAACTAATAACGAAAGCTTTTCGTATTATTATGAAGATGATAATTCCTTGCATGAAGCTAAACAAGCACATTTAAGTAATCCAGGAGGAGCTGGTGGTATTGTTTCAAATCCATCAGATTTGGTTGTTTTTATGAATGCTTTGTTCAATAATAAACTCATGTCTGAAAACAGTTTTACAATCATGACTACGATAGAAGATGAGTATGGTAGCGGGATTTTAAGCGCTAAAAAATCTGGATTAACTTTATTTACGCACAACGGAAGGATTGATTTTTTTCAATCTATGTTAGTCTATATCCCTGAGTTAAAAACTGCCATAGCACTAACAGCAAATGCCTTAAATTATGGTATGATGCCAATTATATTTAATGCTATAAACGTATCTAGAGGTGAAGATATTAAAATGCCAAGTTTTACAAGTATAGACTTGACCCCTTCAGAATTAAAAAAATATGTAGGGATTTATGAATGTGAGGGTTTACCTTTTAATTTAATTTTTAAAACAGATGGTAAAGTATTAAAAGGCGCACCAGAGGGAAGTGATTTAAAAGCCTTAAAAGCAACCAAAAAAGATGAGTTTGTTTTAGATTTAGGTGTTACTTTAAACTTTGATTTAAACACAAAATCATTGTTATTTAGTCAATCTGGAGACACGCCAAAAAAGTGTACCAAAAAAGAGTAACTAGCGTAAAGCTATGCTTTAGGTTGTATAGGCTGCTAAACTTGTCATCCACCGCATTTTAATTTTTTAATTGAAAAAGAAGGCTATGTTTGTTCAACATTAATTTAAAACCCTTATTTATGAAACTCTCATTTATTCTTTTAGCAAATCTTTTTACTGATGGCGGAACACTAATGATGTCGCTCATTCTAATTTGTTTATTATTATCGTTGTTCTTTTTAATGAAAGGATTTATGGCTCTTAATAAAGACAAAATAGTTTCAAATAAAATGCTAAAACTAACTATCGATAGCAGCCTTTTAGGATTGGTATTGGGATTTTTTGGCTCTATTTTGGGATTGATTTCTGCTTTCGATTCAATAGAAGCCATGGGAGATCCAAACCCTGCAGTTTTTGCTGGAGGACTTAAGGTATCACTATTAACAGCTACATTTGGATTGTTTACCTTTATTATTGCTAGAATAGGAATTCTTATTTTAAGAGGAATGCAAAAGAATTAAGACTATATAATATTTGTTTATTTAAAAGCCATACATTAGGTAGCAAATTAAAAGGCTGAATAAATGAATTTTATAAAAACTGAAAACACAGACACGGTAAACAATTTCAGGAAAGCATTGTACAAAACGTTTGTCGCGCCATTAGATTCTATGTGGCAAGACCTTTATATTGCGTCATCACAACCGTATTTAATTGAACGTGATGGTCAACAAATTGGCTATTGTTGTATAGATAGTAATGAGGCTTTATTGCAATTATTTGTTAATAAAGAGAACAGACACCTCGTGAGAGATACTGTTAGAGATTTAATCGATTCAAGCCTGATATCTTCTGCAAGTTTAAGCGCTATAGAACCAGTATCTTTTAACGCTTGTTTATTTCACTCAAAATCAATACAAACCAACACACTTTGTTATGAATATTCTAATAAGGATTTAGATAATGAAAACACATTGAATGTAGAATTAGTTACAACTCAATACTCCAATGCAATTAGAAGTTACTATAAAGACCATGTAGGTTTTGATGATACTTTTGGATATGTTGATAATCTAGTGTCTCGAAAAGAACTATTTATGGCTCTTGAAGATGATACCATAATTGCCACTGGTGAATGTAGATTGAGTGTTACACAATTAGATTATGCCGATGTTGGTGTTTCAGTAAATACGAAGCATAGAAAAAAAGGCTTAGCAACAAAAATGTTACAGCAAATGGCTCATAAAGCAATTGAGCAAAATAGAAATCCTATATGCTCAACAACTATTGATAATATTGGCTCTCAAAAAGCCATTGAAAAAGCTGGATTTTATTGTTCCAATATTATTTTCGATATAAAATTTAACTAGTATAAATTATGACACTTCAAGACTTAGGATATAACGAGAGTTTAGAAACTTATAGAACAGAAAATGGTATAGAGGGTTTTGAAGTTGGTCGCGTTATTCTAGAGCATAAAGAACGTTATGTGATAAAAACACCAAACACGGAATTTGATGCAGAACTTATTGGTAATTTAAGATTTACAGCCGAAAGCAGATACGACTTTCCAGCTGTTGGTGATTGGGTGGCTTTTTCGGAGTATGACGAAGGTAAAGCATTAATTCATAAAGTATTTCCAAGGCATTCTATTTTAGAAAGACAGGCAGTTGGCAAATCTGGACAAGTGCAAATTATAGCCACAAACATAGATTATGGTTTAATTGTTCAAGCTGTTGATAGAGATTTTAATTTAAATCGCTTAGAACGTTACCTCATTATTTGTAATGCTGCTAAAGTAGCACCAGTTATTATTTTGAGTAAAACCGATTTGATTTCTAATGAAGAATTGGAAAAGATTCTGAACCAAATTAATGATAGAATTAAAGACGTAAAAACCATTCCTGTTAATAACGAACCTATTGGATATAAGACATTAGAAGCTTTCATCCAAAAGGGAAACACTTATTGCTTGTTAGGCTCTTCTGGAGTTGGGAAGTCCACTTTGCTCAATAGACTATCTGGAAACGAACTTATGAAAACTGCTGAAATAAGTGCTAGCGTCAATAAAGGAAAACACACAACCAGTCATCGAGAGTTAATAGTTTTAAAAGACGGAGGCATTTTAATAGATAACCCTGGAATGCGTGAAGTTGGTATAGCTGATACTGCAAGCGGCTTGGAAGTAACCTTCGATACTATTTTAGAGTATGCTGAGCAATGTAGATTTAAAGATTGTACACATGAACACGAAAATGGTTGCGTAGTACAAGAAGCACTTGAAAATGGCAATTTAGATTTGGATGCGTTTAACAATTTTAGAAAAATGGAACGCGAAAAAGAACATTTCGAGTCTGACGCTTTAGAGCGTAAAAAGAAAGATAAAGACTTAGGAAAGCTAATTAAAAAAGTGGTGAAGCAAAAAAGAGATTCTCAGTATTAGTTTTACTATCTAGACTTGCTGAACTATAGAGACGTTTTTAACTAAGTTAGTTACAAGTTTCAAGTAATACATGAATCACTTCAATTGCTTATTATTAAGAATGAAGAAGTGGTTACTCACGCAAACCATACAACTATTAATTGAATTGAATTTAAATTTATTTCAATAAGTTAAAAAATTTCTTTGAGAACTGTATTTTTAGTCTTTTCATTTATAATTGATATTTTATCAATTTCAATTACACCATAAAAACGATACCTAATACCAACCAAACGTCCCATTGTATCATTATAATAGTTTGAATAAACTTCATTATTATTAATATATACTTTAAGTTGTTTATCAATTACTTTAAGTTGAATATCTTTTTTGGAAGAAAAATCCACACCAAGAGAAGAAAGATCGTTTTCTTTGCCATTTAGGAAAACATCATTTAAAAATAAATTTATATCTGAAACGCATCCAGGGATTGAAAAAGGAATAATCATTGCTCCTTTTGTACCTAAAATCACAATTTTTGTTGTTTGACAAACTGCCCATTTATCATTGTAAGCATTTTTTATTGTAGTGGTTAGAGAAAAATTATCACCAGAAATATCTCCAAAGTCTTTAACGTAATGAAATGACGATTGTATTGGGGTGTCACTGTTTGTAATCAATTTAATTGCCTCTTTTGGCATTGCCATTTTATTTGATATTACCTCTTCTTGTTGATAATATTTTGGAATGGGTTCATAGTCAATAGTACCTAACCAGCCATTTGATTTAACAAATAAATCATGCTCGCTAATTGTTTTGCCATTTACTAAAAGCGTAGCGTTAAAATAACCTGGAAAGTAATATATCCCTGTTGCTTGTTTCTGATTTTGTTTGAGTTTAATAGTTTTTGTTACATCCCAAAATTGTTGGATATAAATACTATTAGAATTTATATTTTCAATGTTTAAATCAAATATGACGGAGCTTGGCAAGCTTTCACCAATAGATTTACTTTTAAAATTAACGTTAGCAAAATCATTTTTAACAGAATTTGTTTCTCTACTTGTCAAGGAGAAAAATGAAATAAAAATCAAAGTTAGTATTGCAGCAGAAGTAACAATAACTCTCAAATTGGAGTTTATTCTATATCGTATTTTTTCAAATTTATTGTTATTGTTTTTATTTTTAAAATCTCTCCAATTAATATATCCTGCAAAGTTGGCCAGTGTATTAAGTGTACTTATACTTGGAGCACTATTATAGTTTACCTTACCCCAAACTCGTTTTAAAGTAGTGACACTTAAGAGCACATTTGTTTTTTCATGAATAGTCTCGCTTAATTCAGAGAACACGTCATTATGCCAGTTTGCAGAGTTTCCCCAATCAAGACATTCTTCAATTTCTCTTAAACACTTGATTACTAACTTATATTCTGAATATGTGTTTTGCATATTTTACAAAAGTGTTTAAAAAATGTGACCTGCACAACATTGAATCACTTTGAACAGGTTTGTTTGTGTTAGAATATAATAATATTTGAATATTGATAAAAAAATCAATTCATCATGAAAAAATTAATCATTACAACTTTTCTATTAGTAGCTATAATTACTATTTCTAAATCTCAAGAAGTTATCCCATTGGATACATTAAATTGGAATATGAATGCTAAGTCTTATGTTCTAGAAAACTATAAAGGAAATAATGCTATTTACATTCAACAAGGATATGCCACATTAAGAGGGGTCAAATTTTTGAATGGGACTATCGAGTTTGATGTGTATTTAACAGACAGGCAAAGCTTTCCAGGTGTTGCATTTAGGGCGCATGGAAATCAATCAGAATCATTTTATTTAAGGCCTCATTTATCTGGGAAACCAGATGCAAATCAAGTCGCTCCTACAGTAAATGGAATATCACCATGGCAATTATATTTTGGGCCTAGTTACTCATTTGCTTATGATTATAATTTTAATGGTTGGACGCATATTAAGATTGTTATAAATAATGATAAAGGCCAAGTTTTTCTAGACCATTCAAAAAAACCTCACTTGTCGTGGAATTTAAAGAACCCAGTCAAGGAAGGTGAAATAATGATTGGTGGTTCTTTTGCACCAGTTCATTATGCCAATTTTAGCATAGATAAAACCAAGACCGAGCTTGTTGACTTTAATCCAATTGAGCGACAACCAATTGCTAATGTAATACCAACTTGGGTAGTGTCTAATAAATTTGAAGAAACCGAATTAGACAATCCTGCAAATATTCCATCAATTATTAAATCAAGGAAATGGCTTGGAAACATTAGTGTTGAGGAAGGCACAGCGGCAAATATTTCTAGAAAAGTGCTTTTGCGTGATGGTAAAAAGGGAAATACAGTCTTTGCAAAAACAATTATTAATTCTGATAAAAGTGTGCTAAAACTGCTTAACTTTGGTTATAGTGATAGAGTAGTAGTAATACTCAATGGAAAGCCAATTTATAGAGGAACTAATAAATGGCGAACAAGAGATTATCGCTATTTAGGAACAGTAGGTTTGTTTGATGCGGTTTATTTACCTTTAAAGAAAGGAAAAAACACTCTTTTAATGGCAGTTTCAGAAGATTTTGGAGGATGGCTTGTTACGGGAAAATTTGCTGATTACTAAAAACGAATTAAATTTTAGCTATAGTACAAGGTTTATAAAAAACTTTATAGAATGGAAACGTTTCTCTATTTATTTATCCACTATGGATTACCATTACTTTTATTGATTTATTTTATTTTTAAAAAAATTGACAATAAACTAGGACTGATTATTACTGCCATTTTTTCCATTTCCATATTGTTATTACTTTATTTATGGGGACAATGGCCAATAGTTGGCAGCTATTACTTTAGATATTTAGTGCTTATTCTAAAATTAGCTTTCCTACTCATATTTTATATTAAAAATAAATCTATTTCTAAAAGTATAAAGCACTCAGGGATTTTCGGTAAAATAAGAAGCGTTCTAACTTGTCTAGTCTCCTTAATCATCATTTTTGCTTGTGTAAAGGTTATCTTTTTTAATAGCAACTATAATTATGAGACAATTGAATTAAGCTTCCCTTTGCAGAATGGCGAATTTTATGTTTCATCTGGTGGAACAAATAACTTGATGAATAATCACGTAGGGGAGTATGAAAACTCACAGCAATATGCTATAGATGTTAATAAATTGAATAATTTAAAGTCTGTATCAAAGCAAATACTATCAAAAAAAAATGAAAGTCACTTCATTTATTCGGATACAGTTTATTGTCCATGTAATGGCATTATTCAAGAGATTAAAAATAATGTTGATGACAATGTTATTAGTAGTATTAATGTTAGCAGTAAAGATGGTCTTGGAAATTTCGTTTCTTTAAAATGTGATAGTATTTATATCTCTATGTTACATCTTAAAAAAGGAAGTGTTTTTGTAACCCCAGAGTCAGAAATAAAAACAGGAGAGCCAATTGGTTTAGTTGGTAATTCAGGATTTTCTCAGGAGCCACATTTACATATTCAAGCTTCAAAATTTAATTCTGATAGTACTTTAGTTGGAATTCCAATGAAATTTAGAGATAGGATACTTTCTAGAAATAACTTATTTAAGAATTAATAAGCTTATTTATTAAAAATTCCAATCTCATTTTAATAAGTACAAATAGTTAAATTAATTATAAAGATAACAGCATAATAAATATAATGCTTCAAAAATGATATTTTTAATGAAATTATCATTGAAATATTTTATGAAACATATCATTCTGTTCGCAATAATTGTTTTTTCTATTTGCCATACTACGACATCTCAAGTCAAAGATTCTGAAATAAACATTGGTACTAATTATACGATTTCCTCTAAATTTTTAAATCAAGAAAGAGAGATTCAAATTTATCTTCCAAATACTTATAATAATTCAAGTCAAAATTACCCTGTATTATACATCTTAGATGGACAATGGTATTTTTCTAGTGGTGTTTCAATACAAAAAGCATTGCGTACTCCAGGAGCTATACCAGAAATGATTGTGGTAGGTATTATTAATAGTAACCCCTTGAGGCGTACTTTATTTGGAGAGGAGAATGCAAAATTTACGTCTTTTATTAAAGATGAAGTGATTCAGTTTATAGATTCAAACTATAGAACAACCAAAGAGCGTGTAATTTTTGGCTGGGAAGCTGCAGCCTATTATATAAGTGAGCTAATTTTAGAAGAAAGAGATTTGTTTTCTGGAGCTATTATTACTGATGGTGGATATGCACCAGAAGAAAAGGTAAAACGGTTTTCGTCAGATTCGGACGTTTATTTATATATGGCCAATTCTAAAAAAGACATTTACTATGTAGGTTCATCTGACGCTTTTAATGAGATATTAACTAAGCATAACCCAAAGCATTTAATTTGGAAGTATGAATTGTTTAATGAAGAAGTGCATGAAACCTTAGGGCATTTGGCTATGTATAAAGGCATTAAATATTATTATCATAATTACGACTCGTTAGTTTATGAAAGCTTCGAAGCATTTGAGAATTTGGGAGGATTACCATATATGGAAACATTTTATAAAGAAAGAGCGAAGCGTTTTGGAGGTGATGGTAAAATTGACGATAGCGCAAAAAACGCTTTGATTTGGTTGGCTTGGAATAAGGATAATTTCAAATACTTTAATTTTTTTATGACCGAGTTTAAAGATGTGTTGTCTACAAGAAGATATGATTCGGCATATTGGCAAAATAGATTTGGCCAGTTTTATTTAAAACATAAAGACTATAAAAATGCTATTAAGTATTTCGAAAACGGAATTTCAACGTATCCAAATTCTACATTTGATATTGTTATGAAAGAAGGACTAAAACAAGCAAAACGTAAAAATTAGTATTTGAATTAATAGTTGCTTATTAACTTATATATGAAAGGATATAGCATTAAAAATTAATGCGTAGTATAGTTTTGTTGTAAAATTTAATTATAAAAAAACTCCCAATTAATTGGGAGTTTTTTATTTAACCTCTTAAACTATACGAATTGATAATACGTTTAAGTTTTTGTTTTAAATTTTCACCAGAATCATACACCATTTGAGAATCTGATGGAAAATGTACCTGCCTCTGATTTACCAAAGTTTTATCGCGATTGTTTAAAGCTCGTTTATCGCCTCTAAACCTTGCATATCTGTTTTCAAATACAAATTCTGTATCTATTGGAAATGCATCTAACACTTGGTTTGACTTTAAGTTAGTATACACAACATCAGCTAAAATTTGAGTTGATTTAAACTGACTAAACTCAGCTATTCGTGCTCTAATATTAATAATCTTATCAATCTTTATATCATTGCCCAGACTGTCCTTCATAACGTTTCCGTCGCCATCTAGTTGATATTTCCAACCATCTACAATTTGTTTTTTTCTAATTAGTTGTCGCTCTCTAATTTCTTCTGGCGAAATATTAATATGCTTTAATTGTAATTGCATAGCATAATCATAAGCAATTGTTTCATTGCTTACTGAATGATAAACTGTCCAGAATTGATTTAATCCATAAGTATCAAAATCTAATAAATCTTGCTCTAAACGCTGTGGAATAATTTGATGTGTTCTGTTTTCAATACCAACAATAACGTAATCAATACCTTTTTGATGAGATTCCGTTAACAGTTCTCTAACTTCTTCAAAATTTGGATTAATACGTTCTATATAACTAAAAATATTGTAAGCTTCCCTAGCATTATATTTATCATCAGAATCCAATAAGTCAATACCTTTGTCTATTAAGTAATCAGACGTTTTATATCTATAATCAACTAAGCTGTCGGTATAGTTATTAAATTCTAGATTTAAATATTTGTTTCCAATTTTTAATGGAAGTACTGGTTTAATAGCTTTTTGACGTGCATCTAAATCAGCATAAATCTCATAGATTGTTTTAAAATGCTCTGGGTTACCATCTTTTTTTAGGCGTTCAATAATTTTTAAGTCACGCTCAACCACTTTGTAGTAAGCATCTTCTAACAACACAACAAATTTTTCTTTACGTTTCTTGTCTTTGTTGTTTTTAAGTTTTTTCAAAGCATTAGTAATAGCAACATCGTAGTTGCCAGAGTGCAATTGCTTTTCAATTTGTTGTCGCCCTCCACAAGATACAAGTACTGAAAGAAGGACTGTTAAGAGTAATAATTTCTTCATAATCTTGTGTTTTTAATTGATTCATATAAGGTTAATTTCAATTATGATGCCAAAATGAAATGGTTTATCTATTAAACAAAAAAAAGCACCATTAATAATGGTGCTTTTTAAGGGCAAAGTAATTTAGATAAATAACCAAATTATAAGTGCAGAAGTTAAATAGAAGCAAATAATAAATAGCTCTAATCTATATTTTTCAATAATATTAATCATGCATTACTTTTTAATTAACTTAATAGTTTGAGATTTTGTTTCTGTTGACGCTTTGATAAAATATAAGCCAGCGCTTAAATTTTCAATATTGTGCTTTTCGTTTTTAGGGTTTAACCGTTTTATACTTTCACCTAGAATATTTATGATGCTCAAATGTATTAAAGGCTCCGTTGATTCGATTGTGAAATTATTGGAAGTAGGATTTGGATAAAGTTTCACTTGTATTTGTTTTGCGTCGTCAATAGACAAAAGAGCTGGGTCAAAATACTTCCATAATTCTCTGCCATTTGCACCATCATCAGCATGAAAATAAAGTGCATAGTCATAAACAACCATTCCTATAGGGTTGCTATCTCCAGTTGGATTTATATCTGCAACTTGTTGAGTGCCTAAAATGCTTCCATCTGTTGACCATAGCTCGTTCCCTGAAGCACTTGTAGCGGTAAAATATAATTTATTATTGTACACGGTAAATTTTGATGGATTACTATCTCCAGTTGGGTTTATATTAAAAAGCATATATGTTCCAGATTGTGTTCCGTTAGACCTCCAAATTTCTACTCCGTTTGTTCCATCATCTGCTGAAAAGTAAAGTACTCCATTAAATAAAAACAGATTATCTGGATTACTGCTTGAACTTCCAGGATTAATATCATCCAATAAAAGCATAGTTCCACCAGCATTTCTATACATTATTTCTCGCCCAAAAATAGATGTAGTAGCCACCATGAAAAGGTTATTATTGTAAACTGTTAAATCACTTGGAGAACTATTTGCATTCCCAGGATTTAAATCGGTAATTCTTGCAGTACCAGCTGTTGTTCCATCAGATTTCCATAACTCATAACCATTATTAAAATCTCTAGCACTAAAATACATTTCGTTATTATACTCTGTGAATTCAGAAGGGAATCCACTCCCGGAAGCAGAATAGCAATCATATAATCTTACTGTTCCTCCAGCTGTCCCATCGGTTTTCCATGGTTCTCTCCCTTCGCCTTGTTTGTTTGCTGAAAAAAATAATTCTCCATTAAACTCAAAAAACTGCTCTGGAACACTACTGCTTTGATTTGCAGGACTAATATCTAAAACTATATTAGTTCCAGCTGTTGTTCCGTCACTTGAAAATAGCTCTGAACCTATACTATTTGCTGACTTTGCAGTAAAATATAACTTGTTATTCCAAGCATAAAAGTTTTTAGGAAAGCCAGAAGATGCTGGATGAATGTCTTTTACTAAAACGGTCCCACTGGAAGTTCCATCGGTTTTCCATAATTCGGCGTTACCTTGATTTGCAGCATCATTAGCTTCAAAAAAAATTGTATTATTCCAATTATAGAACCTACCAGGATTCCCTGATGATTGATTGCTTGGAGCAATATTTTTTAAAAGTGTAGTTCCACTTGTAGTACCATCAGATTCGAATAGCTCGTTGCCAGTTGTTAAATTTGGATATCCATTAAAAAGTAATTTGTTGTTAAGAACCATAATTCTGCCTGTTACACCATCACCAGTTGGATTAATATCCTTTACGAGTGTAGCTTGCGAAAAAGTGAAAATTGGAATAGTAAATAAAGTAATAAGTAGATTTTTTTTCATGATTATTTGTTTATGATTTGGGCTTAAAAATCTATAATATTATAATCTGTTTGTTTAATTTATGAAAAGTGGTCATGGTAATTTAGTAAGTGTTTTGTAATTATTTTTATAAGTGGTAAGGCTCATTTAATAATTGAATATAATTTTATTATAAGTGTTAATTATTATATAATAAATGGGTTAAGTGTTATTTGTCTTAATAGACGAAAAGCCTATCTTTAAGAAGATAATTTTTGACATTGAGACTACTATTTTTTTTATTCTTATTTCAAGTAAATTTTATTATTGCCCAAAACCCTTATGCTATTAAGTATAGTATTGATGAAGGATTGCCAACATCTAACATATACTCAGTTTTTGAGGATAGTAAAGGCTATATTTGGTTTGGTACTGACGTTGGTGTATTGAAGTTTGATGGTTATAATTTCCAGCATTTTAGTACTGATGATGGATTGGGAGATAACGAGGTATTTGAAATTTATGAAGATAAAAACAGCAAAATTTGGTTCCTAACACTTAATGGACAATTATCTTTTTATGAAAATGGAGTATTTGCTAACAGTAAAAATAATGCTTTATTAAAAAAAGCATCGCACTCTAAAATTGTAGTCGAAATTTATGAAAAAGGTAATGACCTTTTTGTCCTTTATAGAGACGGTACAATTTCACAAATAAATTTCTTGAATAATGAAGTTGCTAACAGTGAAACTAGTAATGCAGTTTTTGGTTATTGGAATATTGAAGGGAAGTATTATTATTTAACAAAGGAATCAATAATCAATGTTGTAAACGATTTTAGTTATCCTTTTAAAAAAGAAATGGATGCCTCAGTTATTTATAGGAATGTTTTGCATAATAAGAATTATTTGTTTTCAATTAAAGAAAAATTATTCACTTTCGAGAAAGATACAATAATCAAGCAAGTTGAAATTGACAGTGAAATTATTCATTTATCATCCATTGATAACGATTTGTGGATTGGTTCTAGAGAAGGTCTTATAATAAAATCTAGCTCCACTTTAAAAACATATTTTAAGGACTTGGCAGTAACTTATGTGCTTAAAGATTCACAACAAAATTATTGGATTACATCTTTAAACAATGGTATTAGATTTATACCAAATTTTAACCTTATTCATCACCAAGTTTCCAATAAACATGAAAAAGTCAATGCGCTTCAAAAAGACGCAAATAGTACTTTATGGATTGGTACCGAAAATGGACTGTATTCATTAAATAATAAAACAAAGTCAGTTACAAATCGAATTGGAAAACAAGATTATATAAAAAAAATTAGATTTTATGAGAATCAAATATTCTCCATTGGTAACACTAGTATTACGCAAGCCAATGACATTTCTTTTAAGACTTTAGATTTCGGAGCCAACGACCTATATTTTGATGGTTTAACTTACTTTTTTTCCTCATCAGTAGTGTTTAAATTTCCAAAAGGAGAAATACACAAATTCCCAAGACTTAGAGACGAAAACTGGTTTAAAGTTAAAACCTTGCTGAACTATACTATTCTAAAGAAAAGGACAAATGTATTGTCATTATACAAGAACAATAACTTTTTATTTGGAACGAATACTGGCTTATACTCTTACGATAATGAGAAGGTTTTTCAAATGAATAAGCAATCTGAAGAGCTAAACACATCTATTCAAGATATTTATTTTGATGCCAAGAACGATAATGTTTATGTGGCAACTAACTCAAAAGGAATAAGCGTGATTAAAAACGATTCCATTATTAATCACTTTACTAAAAAGCAGGGACTTTCCAGTAATACCTGTTATGTCATAAAACCTATAAATGACGACTTTTTAGTTGCAACTAACAAAGGAGTTGATAGGCTTATTTATAAAAACAACACTTATAAAGTAGAGTCTCTAAACAGGTTATTAGGGATGAAAAACGAAAAAGTAAATGGCATAGAAATTATTGAAAGTACTATCTACACAGCCACTGATAGGGGTTTGTTTTCATTTATGCTTTCCGACTTATCTAATAAAAAAACGAAGCTAAAAGTAATTATTGAAAAAGTACTAGTTAATGGAGAAGAGAATAGTGATTTAAACCAACTTTCGTATAAAGAAAATAATTTGACTATTGTGTTTACTGGATTGTCTTATAAAGATTATGGTAATCTTGAATATGAGTTTAAATTAAATGATGAAAAAAAATGGACAAAAACACTCAGTAGGCAAATAGAATTTAAAAATTTACCACATGACACTTATAATTTGAGTATTAGAACCATATCTAATGGCAATAATCACAGTTTGATAAACTCTGTAAACTTTAAAATCCATCCACCATTTTGGAAAACTGTACCTTTTGTTATTTTATCAATCTTTGTTTTTGGGTTGCTTATTTATACACTTGTTAAGTATAGATTAAAAAAGCAGAAGCAGAAATTTGAATTAGAGCGTATAGCGTTTCAGGCTAAACAAGAGAAAATTGAATTGGAAAAACAAACCGTTCAATTAGAACAGAAAGCGATGAGAATGCAAATGAATCCGCATTTTATTTTTAACGCGCTAAATACAATAAAAGGTTATTATTCAGGTGGAAACATTGATGAAGCTAATAAATATATTAGTCGATTTTCGAAGCTATTACGACTTATTTTAGAAAACGACGAGCACTTAATATCGTTAGAGAAAGAGGTGGAAATGCTAGAGCTGTACATTAAATTGGTTCAGCTACGCTACCAAAATAGCTTTACTTATGCTATAACTGTATCACCCAATATTAGGGTAAGCGATATAGGAATACCACCTTTGCTTTTACAGCCTATGGTAGAGAACGCTATCATTCACGGAATTGCACCAAGTAACAATGAAGGGACTGTAAAAATCACTTTTTCTATTGCTAATAATAAATTGATTTGCACCATTGCAGATAATGGCGTTGGCATAAATAAGAGCCAGTTAAAGCATAATTCTAATCATAAATCAAAAGCAATACATATAACTAAGGAAAGAGTAGAATTAATAAATAATTCGAACAGCCCAGATAATTTTATTGTTTCAGAAAACAAGGGAGAAACAGGAACAACAATACTATTAAAACTACCAATTTTAAAATTATGGTAAGATGAGAACAGTTATTATAGAAGATGAATTACAAGCAATTACTGCTTTGAAAGAAGAATTAAAAGTGCATTGTCCAGACTTGGATATTTGTGGGGTGGCTGGTACTTTAAATGCAGCTAAAAAGCTTATCATAGATAAAAATCCAGAATTGGTTTTTTTGGATATACAATTAAAAGATGGAAATAGTTTTGATTTATTATCTAAAATTGGTGAGTATAACTTTAAAATAATCTTCACAACAGCTTATAGTCATTATGCACTTACTGCCATAAAAATAAGTGCATTGGATTACCTCTTAAAACCAATTGATAGTTTAGAGTTAATAAATGCAGTAAATAAAGCAAAGAAAAACTCATTTGACTTAATGCAACTTCAATTACAGAGTTTTATTCAAAATCAGCAGCTAAATACTTTAAGGAAGAAAATAGCTATACAAACATCTAAAGGTATTTTTCTGCATGAATTGGAAACAATAATTCGCTTGCAATCTGATGGAAATTACACTTCAGTATATCTAACTAATGGAAAAAAATTAATGGTAGCCAAAATTTTAAAGGATTTTGAAGAACTACTCAGTAATTTAGGTTTTATTAGAATACACCATTCACATATTATAAACCTTAATCACATGGAAAGTTATATTAATAAAGATGGAGGTTATGTTATTTTAAATGACAAAACAAATTTACCTGTTTCCAAACGAAAAAAGGCAGACTTATTAAACGTGCTAAATAGTTTAAATAACTAAAATGAGTTATTTTTTATAAACAGGAAGTAACTCTGTTTTTACTTGTCCAAATCCAATACGTACATCATCATTTTCACAAAAAGCACGCATTATGACTGTATCATTATCGTTAATAAATTTGCGTTCTGAACCATCCTTCATCTTGATAGGTTTTTCACCTCGCCAAGTCAGTTCTAGCATAGAGCCATACGAATCTTCAGTTGGACCAGAAATAGTTCCGCTTCCCATCATATCACCTGAATTTATAGGACAACCATTACTTGTGTGATGTGCCAATTGTTGTGCCATATTCCAATACATGTATTTGAAGTTTGTACGAGACACTACAGTTTCTTTGGCGTCTTTTGGTTTTATGGCCGCTTCTAAATTAATATCAAAACTATTCTTGCCTTTGGTGCGTAAGTAAGGCAATGGTTTTGGGTCTTGCTTTGGCGATTCTACTCTAAAAGGCTCTAATGCATCTAGGGTTACAATCCATGGCGAAATGGTAGAAGCAAAGCTTTTTCCTAAAAATGGTCCCAACGGTACATATTCCCATTTTTGAATATCACGAGCAGACCAATCATTAAATAGTACTAGTCCAAAGATGTAATCTTCAGCTTCTTCAATAGGAATAGGTTCACCTAAATCGTTAGCATCAGTGGTTATAAAAGCCATTTCCAATTCAAAATCAACTAATTTACTTGGCCCAAAAACAGGTTTTTTAGCACCTTCTGGAAAGGTTTGACCTTGTGGTCTATGTATAGGAATATGTGTTGTAATAATTGACGAACTTCTACCATGATAACCAACAGGAAGATGTAACCAATTGGGCATTAAAGCGTTGTCTTCGCCACGAAACATGGTGCCTACATTGGTTGCGTGCTCTTTGCTTGCGTAAAAATCGGTGTAATCACCAACTAGTACAGGCATTTGCATTTCAATTTCATCTAATCTAAAACACACAATTTCTTTGTGTTTTGTATTGTTTTTTAGTGTTGTATTGTTGGCGTCAAAAATGTCAGCAATTCTATTTCTAACAGCTCTCCAGGTTTTTCTTCCATCAGCTATAAAATCGTTTAAAGTGTCTTGAAGAAAAATATCGTCTGTTAACGGAATTCCATCAAAGTATCCTAATTGATGCAATGCTCCAAGGTCTATGGCTGTATCTCCAACTCGTGTACCAATGGTAATTACATCTTCTCTTGTAAGAAACACACCAAAAGGGATGTTTTGAATTGGAAAATCGGAATGTTTATTGACGTATAACCAAGATGTTCTATTCGGATTATTTGCTGATAACGGCATAGTATTTATATTGAATTTTTTAATAAATGTTTAGTTCAAACCTACATAATTTTTTAAAACTTAATGTGATATTTAAGTTAAAAAATACAGATTAATTAACACTTAATAAGTGGTTAATAAATTGCTAAGTAAATATATGTTTTTTGCGTAATTAAACTAATGTATTTACTATTTTTGAGTTTGATAATAAGATAATTAAAATTTATGCAACGCGACAATCAAATTTTTGAATTAATAGAAGCAGAAAAAGTACGCCAATTACATGGTATAGAATTAATAGCTTCAGAGAATTTTGTAAGTGACCAAGTCATGGAAGCTGCTGGGTCTGTTTTAACTAATAAGTATGCCGAAGGGTATCCTGGAAAACGCTATTACGGAGGTTGCGAAGTGGTAGATGAAGTAGAGCAAATCGCTATTGACAGAGCAAAAGCGTTGTTTGGAGCAGACTACGTGAACGTACAACCACACTCTGGAAGTCAGGCAAATACTGCGGTATTTTTTGCGTGTTTAAAACCAGGTGATAAAATACTGGGCTTTGATTTATCTCATGGAGGTCATTTAACTCATGGGTCTCCAGTAAATTTTTCAGGAAAATTATACAATCCTGTGTTTTATGGTGTTAGCAAAGATACTGGACATATAGATTATGACCATGTAGAAGCTGTTGCTAAAGCAGAACAACCAAAATTGATTATTGCTGGAGCATCTGCATACTCACGTGATATGGACTTTAAGCGTTTTAGAGAGATTGCAGATAGTGTAGGAGCTATTTTAATGGCAGATATTTCTCATCCTGCTGGATTGATAGCAAAAGGTATTTTAAACGATCCATTACCACATTGTCACGTTGTTACTACAACTACTCATAAAACCTTACGAGGGCCTAGAGGAGGAATGATTATGATGGGAAAAGATTTTGAAAACCCGTTTGGATTAACTCTAAAATCTGGAAAGCCAAAAATGATGTCATCACTTTTAAATTCTGCAGTGTTTCCAGGTAATCAAGGTGGTCCATTAGAGCATATTATCGCTGCTAAAGCGATTGCTTTTGGTGAAGCGTTGACAGACGATTTTATGCACTATACCCTACAAGTAAAAAAGAATGCTGATGCTATGGCGAAGGCTTTAGTAGATAAAGACTACCACATTATTTCTAATGGTACAGATAATCACATGATGTTAATTGACCTAAGAAATAAAAATATCACTGGAAAAGATGCTGAACAAGCTTTAGTAAAAGCTGATATCACTGTTAATAAAAACATGGTGCCGTTTGATGATAAGAGCCCGTTTGTAACCTCAGGAATTAGAATTGGTACACCTGCTATTACAACCAGAGGCATGAAAGAAGATGATATGAAGCCTATTGTTGAGTTGATTGATGAAGTAATCATGAACTACGACAACGAAGCTGTTTTAGAAGCCGTTAAAGGGAAAGTATATGATATGATGGCACACAGACCGTTGTTTGCTCAAAATGAGTATCAAGATTAGTAAAAGCTATACGCTATTAAACAAGAATAACGATAACGTCATTGCGAACGTAGTGAAGTAATCTGTCTAAAGTATTGATTTAGCAAATCATTATGTTATTAACTCATAGTTGTATGCAATTTGACCAAACAATGAACGAAAGAACTCAAGAAATAATAAATCGTTTCGAAAAATCTTGGAATGAAACTCTTGACAGATATCAAATGCTGATTGATAATGGTGGATTTGACAAATGGATTCCAATACGTGACTTAATAATCGAAATGAAAGAAAATGGAGAGTGGAAAAATTTCCGAATTGGAACATCGATGTTTACGCTGATTTTTTCACGTTCTGTAGATTTTGGATTACGAACTGACCAGAAACACGTGAAAATCGAAACGCTGAACTTTGATGATTATGAAGTAACTTTTCGAGACGCTGACAAATTATATCGTGAATATAGAATTTCGGATTTAAAAGACATTCGACTAACCAAATTACTTAAAACCCTAAAAGGTACATTAATTGACTGAAATAAAAAATGAAATGGAAATGGTATAAACCAAAGGATTCTACACCTAAAAATCAATGTCCTTGTTGTGATTATATTAGTTTGCCTGAACGAGGCAGTTATTTGATTTGTCCTATTTGCTTTTGGGAAGATGATGGAATTGACGTTGATGAACTTGACGCTCATTCTGGTCCAAATCATATGACTTTGAGAGAAGGAAGAGATAATTTTATAAAGTATGGAGCTTGTGATTTAAAAATGGTAAAGAATGTCATCTCTGAAAAGAAAAGAAGAAAATTTAAACTAATTGAAAGAAATATAAAATAAAAACTGCATACAACAACGTGTATAGTCAATTGCCTGGTCTGTATGTACTCGGAAAATCCTACGGATTTTCCTTTGATTCGTTTTCTTTTGTTAACTTAGTTCTAGCCAACGCAACTAACCATACACGAACACGTTGTAGCACATTTGACCAAAATGTTTAAATTTTTCAAAAAGAAAAAAGTCGAAATAACGCATAGAGAAGAATGGCTTGATACATTCGAAAAAATGATTACTCTATTACGTGATAATGCACATGTTGCTCAAGCGGATTGTGTTCGCCAAATCCATGGAGCTCTTTACAGAAAAGATGTATCAGATTTTCTTAAAAAACTAAGAGGAGTTGATATGTGGGGAGGATCTGGCGCAGTCTGGGAAGTTGGTTATTTTAATTCTCAAGGAGAAGAAAAAGAATTCAAAAAACTAATTATCGAACTTGTACAGCTAATGAAAAATGACAAAATCAGTCATGGAAAAGCGAATTCTGTGTCGCACTTTTTTAGAAAAACAAGTTATTAGTAAAAAATGTGCTAAAACACCGTGTATAATTATTGCTAGTTATAACTTACTTACGGAAGCCCTCGCGGACTTTCTATCTGTGGTTTATTTGCTTTTTAGTGCTTAAATACGCAACGAAATTAGACACGAACACGTTACCATGCAGTTTACCCCGTCCTAAATAAAGGCTACATAATTTTAAAATTTTGTGCAAAAACAAGTAAAGTAACTAAAACTGCATCCCAACACGTACATTAAAAACTCTTGGTGTTAAGTAATTGGGAATAGAATACTGTCGTTTTGAATATACATCTCTTACCCAAGTATTGGTAATAGAGTTTTGCACATCAAACATGTTAAATATTTGAAAGCCAATACTTAGTTCCTTAAATTTTTGCTTCCAACCAGAATAGGTTTTGTCCTTATTTACAATAACATACGATAGTCCAATATCTGCTCGTTTGTAATCTGGTAAACGCTCTTGATAATCATAAGGATTGGCATAACTAGGCGAACCACCCGGAACTCCTGTATTATACACTAGGTTTAAATACATTTTTAAATCTGGGATGTTTGGCATATAATCTTGAAACAAAATACCAAATTTTAAACGTTGGTCTGTTGGTCTAGAAATGTAGCCTTGATTATTAATGTTTTCCTCAGTTTTTAAATACCCAAAACTGAACCACGATTCGGTACCTGGAACAAATTCACCATTTAGTCTAAAATCCATTCCGTAAGCATAGGCTTTTGCATTATTATTGGCTTCATAGCGAATTCTAACATTGTCTAAAGTATAAGGGTTCACATCACTCATGTTTTTATAATAGGCTTCAGAAACCAGTTTAAAAGGGCGTTCCCATATTTTAAAGCTATATTCATTGCCCAACACAACATGTATGGATTTTTGAGCCTTTACATCAGGGTTTACAACACCATCTTTATCTCGTAATTCACGATAAAAAGGCGGTTGATAATACAAACCACCGCTTAATCTAAACAGCATATCTTTGTCCCAATCTGGTTTAATGGCAAATTGCGCTCTGGGACTAAATACCGTTTGTGTAGTGCTTTCAACACCTTCGCCACTCACAGTCCAGTTATGCATTCTCATACCTGCGTTGTAAAACAATTCATGACCGTTAATGTCATCACGTTTGCTCCATTGTCCGTAGGCTTGCAAGCGGTCAATTTTTGTGCTATTGGTAGCCCTTACATTTTGAAACGGCACCAAAGGGCCTTGATAGGCTTGGTAAGGTTGTTCGTTAAATTTATCAATATTTGGTGGATTTATAGAAAATCCAGCGGAATCTATCACTTCCCATTCAACTATTCTATCACGAATATCTTCGTGCGTATATTTTACCGACCATTCCAAAAGATGGTCGTTGTAATTGTAACTTCCCTTGTGTTCTACATTGGTAATAAGCGCGTCCAAATCGTTTCTAGCATGGTTTAACTGACTGCCAATGCCTTCGCTAAACTCCACTTCGCCCAAGTTTTCATCACCAATATTACTGTTTACTTCGCCAAGTCTGTATTGTGCTAATATGTCGAAATATTCTTCTTCGGTTGTATGGTATTGCGATGCGATGAGTTTCAACGTCAAATCATCACTTACAAAATAATTTGCTTTAAATGCACCAAAAAAGGTTTGGTATGTATCTTTTTCTTGACCATCATAATACACCAAAAGCGCTAACGGATTTGTGAGCGTTCCAAAATTGGTTTGCCTTGTTTGTGGTTCGTAGTTGTAACTGTTAATAGAAGCGTTTCCGAGGAAATTCAAATGAAATTTATCTGAAAACTTATACGTAAGATAGGTTTGAATATCAGCAAATTTTGGGTCGTAATTAGTTTCGGTTTCTTTGGCTTCGACCAGCAAGCTATTATCACGATAACGCAACCCTACAATACCTGAAAATTTAGAATCTTTTGAAATGGCTTCGGCAGACACGCTACCACCCAACAAACTCAAATCGGCAGACACACCAAATTTTATAGGACTTCTATAAGTTATATCCAATACCGAAGATAGTTTATCCCCATATTTAGCTTGAAACCCACCAGCCGAAAAATCGACGTTTTGCACCAAATCGGTATTTACAAAACTCAAACCTTCCTGTTGCCCAGACCGAATAAGAAAAGGACGATACACTTCAATGTCGTTGACATACACGAGGTTTTCATCAAAATTCCCACCTCGAACAGAATATTGAGTACTCAATTCATTAGAAATATTAACTCCAGGAAGTGTTTTTAATAAATTTTCCACACCTGGTTGAGCTCCTTGAATGGTTCTAATGATTTCTGGTTTTATGGTTGTAATACCTTCAACACGATTTCTTTCGCTACTTGTAATGACAACAGTTTCAATTTGTTCTACTTGCGCATCCAATACTGGATTGAACTCAAACGATTCGCCATTTTTTAAATTAAAAGTGACTGTAATTTTTTTGAAGCTTAAATGTGTAAACTCTACAACTACATTTTTACTTGCTTCAATTTTAATTAGGTAAAAACCATTTTCGTTACTAACAGTGCCATTATTTTCAGTATCATTGGCTTTAATGTTAACACTCGAAATTGGTAAGTTGCTCTTATCTAGTATAACACCTTTTAAGGTTGCTGTTTGCGAAAACCCTATAAGTGGTAATAGGGTAAAGAGTGTAAATATTAAAAAAGGTTTGATTTTCAAGAGATTGTTATTTTCTAAAAAATGTTGCTTCAAATGTAGAGCTATTTCCAACATTATCGGTAACAATAATCTTTAAATTATTTTTTGTTTCTGAAACAATATTATCGTTAAAATCGTAAACTAAACTATCTTTTTTATAATCGTACTCCATTAAAATCCATTTGCCATTAATAGTGGCTCTGTAATTTTTTATTCCAGAAACGTCATCGGTTATTTTTAATTTTAAATAGCGATACTTACTTAACCATTTGCCATCTTGAAAATTTACAGGTCTTATTTTTGGTTTTTCGGTATCTGTTGCCAAGGTGTAAGTGCCGAGTGTTTTGGTGCTAGTGCTTAAAATATTTCCTTTTCTTTTAGTTGAAGAATAGGTGACGAAGTCTTTATAACCAACTTTTCTAGCAATAAATAATTTGTCTTTGTCTGGTTCTTGATAACGACTAATATCGAAACTAATTGTAAAGTTTTTTTGTGCAGGAACTGTGCTTTCATGTAATGTTAGCGTGTCGTTTTCGGCTTTAAAATCGATAAAAAAATCGTCATAAAACGTATTGCTAGGTATATATACCGTAACATTATCATCTTCTAAAACATTAGTTTGGTCGGCATAAACAAAATGCTCAGTTGTTTTTCTAGGCTTCTTTTTTATGGTATTGCTTTTTTTACCAGAAATAGGAATGGTTATCCACGTGTCGTTACCTTTATAATCGCTAACCCTTAATTTGTAAACCGATGCTGTACTGTCTTCGGTAACGATATAACCATTATCAATAACATTTTTGTACAAGCTAAGAGGGTTGTTGTTTTCTACAAATAATTTTTGAATCCTAGATTTCTTTTCTTTAAAATAGGCATAATCAATTAAACGGTTTAAATGTTTTGTTTCGCTAAAAGAAAACCTTTTAAAATCAATTTCAAAGTTTTTGTTACCATTATAAAACGTTTGTATGTTACTCACACCATTTTTATTGGCAGCTAAGTCTTGTTGGTCATAAGTAACCACGCCAAAACCTATTTTGCCGTAAGCATTTATGGCTTCGGCTGTATAGTCTCCACCATTTGTTGGAACAATGCGTAGTTTGGTTTTTTCATTATCGTTGTTTACATGTGAGTCTTCTCCAATAGGGTAGGCGTATAAACCAAGAATCATAGGTCGTCTAGTATCTTTTATGTCAATACCAAAAAGTAATGGGTTTATAGGGCGCTCTTTATTATCCCGAATTTCAAAATGTAAGTGCGGTCCTCCAGAGCCTCCTGTATTTCCGCTGTAAGCAATTACTTCATCGGTATCTACTAACAATTCGGTTATTTTAGGAAATACTTCTATTTCATAGCTTTCCTTTTCGTACTGTAGTTTTTTAATATAGGCTTCAATTTTTGGAGCAAATTTCTGTAAATGCGCATACACTGTAGTGTAACCGTTAGGGTGCGTAATGTATAATGCTTTTCCGTAGCCCCAATGCGAAATTTTTATTCTGCTAATGTAACCTGAAGCCGCAGTATACACTTTTAGACCTTCACGCTGTTGGGTTTTAATATCCAGTCCAGAATGAAAGTGGTTGGAGCGCAATTCGGCAAAAGTTCCAGAAAGCACCAATGTCACATCCAAAGGATTCCTAAAATAATCTTGTGGATACGGATTTTGAGCAAAAGTTAATTGCGAAATAATGATAAAAACAATGATGAGGGATTTTGCCATAAGTAAGATATTACTGCTAAAATATTAATTTGTTGCAAATTTGCAAAGGATATTCAAAACACATGCCAACAAATATAACTACCTGATAATTAATGTATTTTAAATTTTAGACAAAAACTATTGCTAATTAACTATTGGTATGTTAACTTTGTGTAATTAGTATTGAATTTGATAAATGAGTAATATTGAGGCAATTGTAGATTCTTTAGAAGACAGAATTAGTAAAGTGTTGCATAAACTAGAAGTGTTAAAGCAAACTAACGCAAAATTAAGTGAAGAATTGTCAATATCTCAAGAAAGATTGTCAAAACAAGAAGCCGAAGTTGCCACTTGGGTTGACAAATACGAAACACTAAAATTTGCAAATTCCATACTAGGCAGTGACGAAAGTAAAAGAGAAACAAAGCTTAAAATAAATACATTAATCAGGGACATTGACCATTGTATATCACAATTATCTGAATAATGTAACATAGTTTTTTATATGTCTGAAAAGCTTAAAATAAAGCTATCTATAGCTAACCGTGTATATCCTTTAACCATTGAGTCAAATCAGGAAGAGGGATTGCGTAAAGCGGCTCAGAAAATTGATGCTATGATTAAACAATTTGAGCAAAGTTATTCCGTTAGGGATAAGCAAGATGTTTTGGCTATGTGTGCTTTACAATTTGCTTCTCAAACAGAACAAAAGGAAATAGATAAAGATAATTTAAGTGAAGAAGTTGAGCATAAGCTAGTAGCTATGAATCAGCTTTTAAAAGAGTGTTTAAGCTCTTAAGTTCTTTAAAATAAATAAAGGTTACTGCCTACATTAGTTAATTTTTGATAAACTCAACGTTAATTCTTTAAAAAGGGTGAGTTGAAGTTGTAAAAGCGTGCTGCATGTACCGAACTCGTTTCAGTGCAAAACAGATACTTGATCAGCTTGTTAGCCCTAAACTTGTTTTTAAGGAGTTTATACAAGACAAAACTGATGTAGGCTTTTTTTTTAATTGAAGTGATTTAAAATTTTCGCTTAAACGTAAAAAGTTTAAACCATTTCACTAAGCACAACAACATGGAAACTAACACAATTTTATTAATTGTAGGAGGAATTATATTAGGATTAATAATAGGGTTTTTTATTGCTAAAACGCTTGAAAAAAGCAACGCTTCAAAACTCATTAAAAATGCAAAAAAGGAAGCTTCTAGCATTATTAAGGAAGCTAATCATGAAGGAGAGTCGATAAAGAAAGACAAAATTCTTCAAGCAAAAGAAAAATTTATAGAACTAAAATCTGAGCACGAAAAGGTGATTTTGTCAAGGGACAAAAAAATGGCTGAATCTGAAAAGAGAACTCGTGATAAAGAATCGCAAATTTCTTCAGAATTATCTAAACAGAAGAAAATAAATGCTCAAATAGAAGACCAAATTAAAGACTACAATTATCGTCTAGAGCATTTAGAAAAGCGTAAAGCTGAAGTTGAAAAGGTGCATAAAAGTCAAATTCAGCAATTAGAAGTTATTTCTGGATTATCCGCCGAAGATGCAAAAGCACAATTAGTAGAATCTCTTAAAGGGGAAGCTAAAAATGAAGCTATGGCTTATCTGCAGGATACGATGGAAGAAGCAAAACTGACTGCCGAACAAGACGCAAAGAAAATTATTATCAATACCATACAACGTGTTGGTACAGAAGAAGCGGTTGATAATTGTGTATCTGTTTTTAATATCGAATCGGATGATATTAAAGGACGCATTATTGGTAGAGAGGGACGTAATATTCGTGCCATTGAAGCTGCCACAGGCGTTGAAATTATTGTAGATGACACACCTGAAGCTATCATTTTATCTTGCTTTGATTCTGTAAGACGAGAAATTGCTCGTTTATCATTGCATAAATTAGTGACTGATGGTAGAATACATCCAGCTAGAATAGAAGAGGTAGTTAGAAAAACCCAAAAGCAAATTGAGCAAGAAATTATTGAAGTTGGTAAACGCACAGTTATAGATTTGGGAATTCACGGTCTCCATCCAGAACTAATTAAAATGGTTGGACGCATGAAGTACCGTTCTTCGTATGGTCAAAACCTATTGCAGCACTCTCGTGAAGTAGCAAAACTTTGCGGTATTATGGCAGCAGAATTAGGTATTAACCCTAAACTAGCTAAACGTGCAGGGTTATTACACGATATAGGAAAAGTGCCAGATGCCGAAGCAGATATGGAAACACCTCATGCTATTTTAGGAATGCAATGGGCTGAGAAATACGGTGAAAAAGCTGAGGTTTGTAACGCCATTGGAGCTCACCACGACGAAATAGAAATGAAATCGCTATTATCACCTGTAATTCAAGTGTGTGATGCCATTTCAGGCGCACGACCAGGAGCGAGACGTCAAGTGTTGGATTCTTATATTCAGCGTTTAAAAGACCTTGAAGATATTGCCTTTGGTTTTTCAGGCGTCAAAAAAGCGTATGCGATTCAAGCAGGTAGGGAATTACGTGTGATTGTGGAAAGTGAAAAGGTAAATGATGAAAAAGCATCGCAACTATCGTTTGAAATATCGCAAAAAATTCAAACAGATATGACCTATCCAGGGCAAGTAAAAGTAACTGTGATTAGAGAAACTAGAGCAGTAAATATTGCTAAATAGATAGAATTGACAACACAAGTTAAAAGAAAGCATCCAAAGTTGGGTGCTTTTTTATTTTCTAGGATGAAATTTATCTACAACACTTCGCAAATGACTTTTATCTACATGCATATAAACTTCGGTAGTGGTAATGCTTTCGTGACCAAGCATAAGTTGTATCGCTCTTAAATCGGCACCATTTTCTAAAAGATGCGTTGCAAATGAATGTCTAAAGGTATGAGGAGAAATTGTTTTTTTAATGCCTGCTTTTTCACCTAGTTGCTTAACAATGGTAAATATCATAGCTCTAGTGAGTTGTTTGCCTCTTCTGTTTAAAAATAAAATATCACGATGTTCATCAAGAATAGAAATGTGTGTTCGCACCTCATTTTTGTAGATGTTAATATACTTTTGGGTGAGTTTTCCAATAGGTACAAAGCGTTGTTTGTCGCCTTTGCCTGTGACTTTTATAAAACCTTCGTCAAAAAACAAGTCTGATATTTTTAAATTAATGAGTTCGCTTACACGCAATCCGCAACTATATAAAGTTTCAATAATCGCCCTGTTTCGCTCGCCTTGAGGTTTACTTAAATCTATTGCACTAACAATAGTGTCAATATCTTTAATAGATAAAGTATCTGGGAGTTTTCTGCCAATTTTTGGCGATTCTATTAATTCTAATGGGTTGGTTTCTCTATAATTTTCGAATATTAAAAAATCAAAAAAACTTCGCAAACCAGAAATAGTTCTTGACTGACTTCTAGCATTGACTTCTTTTGCAATATTATAAATGAATTTTTGAATATTGTCCTTCTCAATTTTTATCGGAGATATTGAAATATCATTGTCTTCTAAAAAGCCAATCAGTTTTTTTACATCTCTAGAATAGCTGCTTATAGAATTAGCTGAAAGCCCTCTTTCAATTTTTAAATAATGTATGTAATCCTCAAGGGTTTGTTGCCATTTCATGTTTATAACTTCAATCTTATTAACAATAAGTAAGTAAAATACTACCCATAAAACACTAGTAATAATGCGGTTTTATCGATAAAAGTACTACTTTTTAAGCCTAATTTTTGTTAAAAAGCGTTTTTATTTCTTATTTAGTTGACAATTAATCAAAAACTAAATTTACAAATTATGAAAAAATTAGTATTAGTTATGGCAGTTGTGGCATTTGGCTTCACTGCAAATGCCCAAGATTTTAAAGCTGGGGTAAACGGAGGTTTTATTTCTGGTGATTTTAGTGATGGATACTCATTTACAATTGCATTAGATGTTAGTGCATTATGGAATGTGTCAGAGCAATTTGACGCAGGAGTTACAACAGGTTATTCTCATTCTCTTGGAGAAGATAATGTAGATGCAGCTGGATTTTTACCACTTGCTGCTTCTGGACGTTTAGGTTTAGGAGATGGATTTTCGGTTGGAGCTGATTTAGGGTATGCAGTTGGAATTTCTCCTGATGGTAATGATGGAGGTTTTTACTATGCTCCTAGGGTTCAATACGGTGTGAGTGATGCGATAGATATTGTTGCAGCTTACAGAGGAGTTAGTGTAGATGGAGGTTCATTCAATAACATAACTTTTGGTATTGAGTTTGGACTTTAAAGATAATATTGATTAATAGCAAGTCAAGAAAGAAGGAGCGTTCAATTTTGGCGCTCTTTTCTTCAGCTAGTTTCAATTAATCAAAAACTAAATTTGCAAATCATGAAAAAATTACTGTTAGTTATTACGATTGTAGCTTTTGGCTTTAATGCCAACGCTCAAAATTTTAGTGGAGGTGTTACTGTTGGTTTACCAACAGGTGATTTTGGCGATTATTACTCGCTTAACTTTGGAGTCGATATAGATGCTTTATGGGAGGTGTCAGACGATTTTAATGCTGGTTTAACTACTGGGTATAATCATTCTACTTTGGATTCCAAAATAGATGGCAAGGACTTTTCTTATATGCCTTTAGCAGGTTCAGCGCGATTTAATGCATCTGAAGATTTTCAAATTGGAGCAGACCTTGGGTATGCCATTGCTATTAGCGATGGAGGTGATGGAGGTTTTTATTATCGCCCAATGATTGGATATAATGTTGGAGGTAATACGCAAATTACAGCCTCTTATAGAGGCATAAGTGTTGATGGTGGTAGCTTTTCAACCATTAATCTTGGAGTAAATTTCGGATTATAAGATAATATTGATTAATAGCTAATCAAGAAAGAAGGAGCGTTCAATTTTGGCGCTCTTTTTTTGTTATAAAATTGACGCAAACTAATGTAAGAAATATCATATAAAAACAAGTTAATTTTCTTGCTTTAGTAATATGTAATTTATAGTTTTGCCGACTAATAAAATTAAAAACCAAATTTATTATGATTAAAAAAAGTTTATTAGTAGCAGCAATAGCAGTATTAGGATTAACAACTGCTAACGCGCAAGAGGACACAGCCCAAGGGCAAACTTCTAAAGGAAAATGGCTTATTGAAGCTAACACAGGATTTACCGCTGGTGGCGAGTTTGGAATTGTTCAACATACCGCAAATACTGGTTTTGGATTAGCGTCTATCGATGGACAGACAATGTGGTCAATAGGTACCGAAGTTGGTTATTTTGTAATGGACGATTTAGCTGTTAAAGCTGGATTAGGGTATGCAGATTATGACGGGCCTTCTGTTTTTTCTTACAAACTTGGAGCAAAATACTATGTGACAGGTAATATACCTGTACAACTTGATTTTACTGGTGCATCTAGTGATGATTTCTTTGGTGATGAAACACCATTGTGGTTAGGTTTACAAGGCGGTTACGCTTTCTTTTTAGGGGAGAACGTTAGTATTGAGCCAGGATTAAGATACAGCCATTCTTTAAACGAGGATTTTTACGATAAAGGTATCTTTGAAGCACGTATTGGATTTGCATTGCACTTCTAGTAATAATATTAAAACTAAAACCGAAGTTAATCGCTTCGGTTTTTTTATGCTCTATTTTTTGATACCTTTGAAATATGAAAAAACTAATCATCATTAACGGTCCAAATCTTAACTTACTTGGTAAGCGCGAACCAAATATATATGGAAACTTAACATTTATGGAGTTTTTTGACACTGTTAAAGAAAAATACCCTGATGTAAGTTTAGAACATTTTCAATCTAATATTGAAGGAGAATTAATTGACAAAATACAAGAAGTTGGTTTTAGTTATGATGGTATTATTTTAAACGCAGCTGCCTATACACATACATCTGTTGGAATAGGTGATGCTGTTAAAGCTATTGAAACACCAGTAGTAGAGGTTCATATTTCTAATACATTTGCTAGAGAAGAGTTTAGGCATCAATCGTATATCTCACCAAATGCTCATGGTGTTATTTTAGGTTTTGGCTTACAGAGTTATGAGTTGGCAATACAGAGTTTCGGAACATCCTAAACTTAAACCCCATCCTTAATCCTTCCCATCCGCGCGCTGCCATAGTTTAGCGAAGGCGCAAGGGAAGGAAAACAACTCTTACGTTTAAAATATAGCACACAAAAAATGCGATTCAAAGTTTTTGAACCGCATTCTTTTTTGCGTTTGAGTAAGAGTTCCTCCCCTCTGGGGAGGTTAGGAGGGGCTATTTTATATATGTAGCACCTCATCATAAGCCGCAGCGACAGCTTCCATCACTGCTTCACTCATTGTTGGGTGTGGATGTACAGCTTTTAATACTTCATGTCCTGTTGTCTCTAGTTTTCTTCCTAAAACAGCTTCAGCAATCATATCAGTTACGCCAGCACCAATCATGTGGCAACCTAACCATTCGCCATATTTGGCATCAAAAATCACTTTTACAAAACCATCTTTATTGCCTCCAGCACTAGCTTTGCCTGATGCTGAAAATGGAAATTTACCAACTTTAATATCGTAACCCTCTTCTTTTGCTTGGGCTTCAGTTAGACCAACACTAGCAATTTCTGGTGAGCAATAGGTGCATCCAGGAATATTTCCATAATCAAGAGCTTCTACATGTTGTCCTGCAATTTTTTCAACACATAAAATACCTTCAGCTGATGCTACGTGAGCTAATGCTTGTCCAGGTGATACATCACCAATAGCATAGTACCCAGGAATGTTTGTTTGATAGTAATCGTTAACAATTATTTTATCTCTATCAACCACTATACCAACATCTTCCAATCCTATATTTTCAATATTTGATTTAATCCCTACTGCCGAAAGCACCATGTCTGCTTCCAATACTTCTTCACCTTTTTTAGTTTTTACAGTGGCTTTAACACCTTTGCCAGATGTATCAACACTTGTGACTTCAGAAGATGTCATGATTTTAATACCGCTCTTTTTAAACGAACGCCCTAATTGTTTTGAAACATCAATGTCTTCAACTGGCACCACGTTAGGCATAAATTCAACGATAGTCACTTCGGTTCCCATAGAGTTATAGAAATATGCAAACTCAACGCCGATAGCGCCAGAGCCTACAATAATCATTTTTTTTGGTTGTTTTTCTAAAGTCAACGCCTCACGATAACCAATCACTTTTTTACCGTCTTGCGGTAAACTTGGTAATTCACGCGAACGAGCTCCAGTAGCAATAATAATATGGTCGGCACTGTACTCGGTACCATCGACATCAATCTTTTTTCCAGGTTTTACTTTTCCGTAGCCATTTATAACATCAACTTTATTCTTTTTAAGAAGAAACTGCACACCTTTACTCATACCATCGGCAACATTTCGGCTACGCTTTACAACTGCATCAAAATCTTTATCGGCATCTTTAACGGAGAGTCCGTAATCTTCGGCATGTTTTAAATATTCAAAAACTTGAGCCGATTTTAATAGAGCTTTTGTTGGAATACATCCCCAATTTAAACAAACACCACCAAGGCTTTCCTTTTCCACTACGGCAGTTTTAAATCCTAATTGAGACGCTCTAATAGCTGTTACATAGCCTCCTGGGCCACTTCCAAGAACAATAATATCGTATTTACTCATGAGTATATATTTAAGTCTTAAATTTAGGCTACGAATTTACGAAATCACATTTGAATAATTAAATAGTTGGCTTTTTAAATTAAGTGGCATTAAAATTGAGGCTAAATAGTTACTTTTATATAATACCAACCTATTATGAAAATACAGAATATACTTTTAGTTTTATTTATTGTAGCTCTTTGTTTTTCATGTAAAAATGAAAACAAAAAATCAATAATTAATGTGTCAGTAATTAAAGGAACTGTAATAAATAGAGACAGTGACACTCTTTTTTTGTTAAAAGCTACGGATGATCCCAGACAAGATATAATAGATACAATACCTGTTATTAATGGTAAATTTGAGCATAAATTTATATCTGATGAAATAGAAATGTATGAGCTTATTTTTAAAGACGAATTAATGACAGGTAGTTTTATGCCTACTCGGTTTTTTTCAGAAAATACCGATATAGTTTTTAATTTATATGACAGAGATAATTCAAGCAAATTTACTCGTGAGGGTGGAGAAAACAACAATTTATATCAGAAATATTTAGATTCAATTCAAGATGGCTATAATAACCAACTTAAAGCTGTTTATGAAGATTATAATCTATTTGATTCATTTGAGAAATTTAATTCTAAAGAATACAATGAGTTATTTTCTCGTTTAAGAGAGGCTAAATCTCAAGAAGAAAAAGTGCCAATTTATCAAAGCATTAAAAAATTTGAAAAAACGGGTAAACATAGAAGTGAGATAGGAAAAGAATTAGATTCAGTTGTTAATGTATTGTCTAAGCAATTTGAAAATAAAAAATATGAATTTATTGGTAATTACCCTTCTTTAGTCTCTTATTCCATTTTAATGAGAGATATGCAAAGTTTAAAATATAAAGATATTCCAAAAGAGAAAATTGTAGAAGCTTATAACACTTTGAGTGCTAAATTTCCTAATCATCCATATTCTGAACTTGCAAAAAACCTTTGGATTGGTTATACCGAACTTCAACCTGGTGGAGAGTATATAAATTTTACGGCACCAGATATTAATGATGTTGATTACGAGCTAAAACCAATTGTCGATAAAAACAAGATTGTATTATTAGACCTTTGGGCAACATGGTGTGGACCTTGCATTGTTAAATCCCGAAAAATAAGACCAGTTTATGAAACATATAAAGATAAAGGATTCACTATTGTTGGAGTAGCTGGAGAGTTTAAAAACTTAAATGCTTACAACAAATTTATGGCAAAAGAGCAATGGCCTTGGCTAAACCTAATTGAGTTGGATAGGGAAAACAAAATTTGGGAGAAATATAATGTAATGAACGGCGGCGGAGGTATGTTTTTAATTGATGGTTCTGGTAAAATTTTAGCTGTTGACCCAACTGCCGAAGAAGTAGAAACTATTTTGAAAGATAAATTGGTTAACAACTCTATTAAACTATAAATCGTCAGTAAAATGCTTTCTAGCTTTGTCTTTGGCAAATTTTTCTTGATTATAACTTTTTGAGGTTCCTTTTGGAATGGACAACGATTTCCAATGGTCATCAGTTATCATTTTACCTAAAAAAACAATTTGCCCTACGTGATATGCATAATGGGCCAATTGCCTGTTAATGGCCTCGGTCACCGTGTGTCCTTGATTACGTATGTAGATAATTTGTTCAAGTTGAACTTCGTCTAATGGTTTTAAGGCGTTAAATAAGCAGTCCCAACCATGTTCCCAAGCTTTTAGCATTTCCTCTTTGTTTTTGTATGTGTCTTCAAATTCTTCATCACGTTTACGCCATGTTTTTTCACCATCTTCGATTAAAAAATTAGTCCATCGTGATAACATATTCCCGACAATATGCTTTACAATTATGGTAATGCTGTTACTTTCGTTATTGTATTGCCAATGTATTTGCTCATCAGTTAATTGATTAAATGTCTTATCACCAAGACTTTTATAGTATTCAAACTGTTTTAAAATGCTTGATAAGTAGCTATTAGTCATTTTTCTTCGGAATAAATTTTAATGCAGCACCATTAATACAATGTCGTAACCCTGTAGTTTCTTGTGGACCATCCTCAAATACATGCCCAAGATGTCCTCCACAAGTGGCACAATGCTCTTCTTTTCTGGGTACTCCAATATTGTAATCTACCGAATAGGCTACATTCCCTTTTATTTCTCTATCAAAACTAGGCCAACCTGAACGTGAGTCGTATTTGTGTTCACTTTTAAACAAAGGTGTTTTACAGGCTGCACAAACATACATGCCTTTAAGATGATTATCATTAAAAGAGCTACTAAAAGCACGTTCCGTACCAGCTTCTCTAAGCACGTAATATTGTAAATCGGTTAATTGAGCTTTCCATTCGGCATCTGTTTTAGTGATTGGAAATGTATCTTTTTGTTCTTTTTTTTGAGCAGAACTATTACAACTTAAACAAAAGCTGATTAAGGTTAGGATTAATATCTTTTTCATAGTAAGAATTTAGTGTATTTTATTGTCTTTTTTGTTAAGTCGATAAAAAATAGAGATTATTACAAAGTTTTTATGTGACAAAATATCATTTACTGTGTCTTAAATTTAAGAAACCTTTTTGTATTTTTAGGTTTCATTACAAAAACCTTAAACAAGATGAAATTTCGTAAACTATTAGTCACTTTTGGAGCCATACTTTTGTTTCTTTCATGTGCTACAAACCCATTTACAGGAAAAAAGACCATGGCTTTAGTGCCAAATTCTCAATTATTCCCAACGGCTTTTGCTCAATATGATCAGTTTTTAAATGAAAACAATGTTGTTAAAGGCACAAAAGATGCAGAAATGATAACCAGAGTAGGGCAACGTATAGCTATTGCTGCCGAACGTTGGTTAAATGCTAATGGATACCAAGGTTATTTAAACGATTATAAATGGGAGTATAATTTAGTGAATGATAAAACAGTGAATGCTTGGTGTATGCCTGGTGGTAAAATTGTGTTTTACACTGGTATTCTACCTATTGCGGCAAATGAAACAGGAGTAGCGGCAATTATGGGCCATGAGGTGGCACATGCATTAGCTAATCATGGGCAGCAACGTATGAGTGCAGGAATGGTACAACAAGGTGTTGCTATTGCTGGTAACATAGCAATTAAAGATGAGAAGTCGAGAAATGCTTTTAATCAATATTATGGTATTGGCTCAACAGTTGGATTGATGCTTCCTTTTAGTAGAGCACATGAAACTGAAGCCGATAGAATAGGCTTATATATAATGGCAATTGCTGGCTACAATCCAGATGAAGCTGCTGAGTTATGGAAGCGTATGAAAGCTAATAGTGGTGGACAAGCTCCTCCAGAATTTTTGAGTACACACCCTTCTAACGACACCAGAATTGCCAACTTACAAGAATTAGCTCCTACTGCAAAAAAGGAAGCTGCTAAGTTTGGTATTACATCCTTTAGAGAATAAAAAATTAGTCATTTAAAGATAAATGGTTACTTTAGAAGCTGCTCAACAAAATGAGCAGCTTTTTATTTATGGCAGTTTTAGAAAAAGGAAGTAAAAAACTATTAAATGCATGGGCATTTTACGATTGGGCTAACTCGGTGTATCCATTAGTTATTTCATCGGCAGTATTTCCTATATTTTATGGAGCATTGACAATTATCAAAGATGCAGATGGCAATAAAATTAGTGACACAGTTACCTTTTTAGGATATGACTTTAATAATGATTCGCTTATTAGTTATATAACTGCTATTAGTTTTTTAGTGGTCTCTATATTATCTCCTATTCTTTCAGGTATTTCAGATTTTGTTGGTAATAAAGAAGGGTTTATGAAATTCTTTTGCTACTTAGGAGCACTTTCTTGTATTGGGCTATACTGGTTTACTCTAGATAATTTGCTTTTTGGATTGATTTGCTATATGTTGGCATTAATTGGTTTTTGGGGTAGTTTGGTTTTCTATAACTCGTATTTACCAGATATTGCTTACCCAGAACAGCAAGATAAAATAAGTGCTAAAGGATTCTCATTAGGTTATATAGGAAGTGTTATACTGCTGGTTATTAACTTAGTTATGATTCTATTCTATGACTTGTTTGGTTTTAAAGATGCAGGCCAGCCAACTAGAATAGCCTTTATTATGGTAGGAGTTTGGTGGATTTTATTTGCTCAGTACACATTTAAGCATTTACCGTCTGGAACAAATGAAGGACATAAAGTAACTAGATCTGTTTTAGCACATGGTTTTAATGAACTTAAAAAAATATGGAAAGCCCTAAAAACGAATAAGGTATTAAGACGTTATTTAAGCGCCTTTTTTGTGTATAGTATGGCAGTTCAAACTATAATGATAGCGGCCACATATTTTGCTGTTGAAGAGCTAGATTGGGGAACTCAAGACTCAACTACTGGATTGATTATTAGTATATTACTAATTCAATTAATTGCTATTGTTGGTGCTAATTATACTGCAAAATTATCTAGTAGACATGGCAATATTAAAGTTCTAATTGTTATTGTGTTTTCTTGGATTGCTATTTGCGGTTATGCCTATTTTGTTACAAATCCAATTCAGTTTTATATTACTGCTGCTTGCGTTGGACTTGTTATGGGAGGTACTCAATCTCTATCTAGGTCAACATATAGCAAATTGATTCCAGAACAATCAGAAGATACTGCATCCTATTTTAGTTTTTATGATGTGGCTGAGAAAATAGGTATTGTAATTGGGATGTTTATGTACGGATTTATTGCTGAAATAACAGGAAGTATGCGATATGCTATTTTATTCCTTATTGTCTTTTTTATTGGAGGTGTAATTCTATTATATCGAGTTCCAAAAAATGAGCTTACTAATTAAAAAAAGCCACTCAAAGAGTGACTTTTTTAGCAAAATAATTATTCTTTCTTAATTACTAATTGTACCAGAGCCTGATACTTTAGTATCTTCTTTTTCAGGGTTTCCTTTGTACTCAATATCACCAGAACCTGAGACACGAGCTTTTAAGCTTTTATTGCTTACCACTTCAATATCACCAGAACCAGCTACTGCTGCAGTTGTGTTATTTGCTTGTAATCCAAACGCACTAATATCACCAGAACCTGCAACTCTAACATTTAAATCATTTGTATTGCCCTTTAAGGTTAAATCTCCAGACCCAGCTAAGCTAGCTTCAAGAGAAGATGTTTCAACATTAAGAATGACATCTCCTGCACCAGCAAGTGATACACTAAAGTCATTGCTTTTAATTTTGTCTTCATTCCATAAATCTCCAGACCCAGCTAATGATACATTATTAATATCCTCAAATGGAATTGTAATTTTGATAGTTTTATTCCAACTAGGACTTAAATTTACTTTGTTCTTTACTTTTACAATAAGATTTCCATTTTTAATTTCAGTAACGATATGTTCTAATAAATTAGATTCACCTTCTAAAGTGATTTTTCCTTCAGTTCCAGCTACTAAAATATAATCCATCGATCCAGCACATTTAATACCATCGTAATCTCCAGTATTTCTAGTTTCAGTAGTCATATTTCCATTGCCCTTAATTTTTTTTCCTCCCCACCATTGTGCATTAATGCTAGATACACTTAAAATAGCTGCTAATAATAAAATTGATTTTTTCATGTCTGTTTGTTTTTTTGATTGATATTTAATTTTTATTGAAAGTTACACTTCCATAATCTGAGGTGATATTAATTGTGTTGCCTGACCCTTTTGAACCATTGTAGCCAACATATTTTTTGCTACTAGATTTTTCTATACGTTTTGATGCTTCAAAATCATCTTCTCCTCTTAATGAACCATAACTAAGATCTATGTCGAAATCAAAATTATATCCTGATGAATAGCCAATGGTTATTTTCATATAATCTGATTCAATATTTACATCTCCTGCATTGCTAGTCATATTGTCAATTTTCATAGAACCATAATCGGCAGTTACCGATACGTTTTTATAAACCTCACCAATACGTAATGTTAGGTAGTCACCATCACCTTTAATATTGTTGGCTTTACCAACTGTTAACGAGCCGTAATCACAATTGTATGAAACGTCTTCAGCAATTTCTATATTAGATTTAGTATAATCAGCATCAATTTCTAAATTATTCGTTTTTCCTACAGTATAACTGCTATAATTAACATGTATGCTGCCACTTTTAATGTATTCGAAGTAAGAGTTTTTTGTATAGTCAAATGATATATCGTTGTTATCTGCCATTAACTCTTTGGTAGTAATTTTTCCATAGTCACAATCAATCGTGGCACGACCTTCAAGTTTATCAAGGTTGATACTGCCATAATCATTTTCAAGGTCAACATTGTTGCTCATTGGCATTTTAATAACGTAGTTAATTTTCATACTTACATTACTGTTTCCCCAATTCCAGAAAGATTTCTTTTTAGAAAAGCGTGTTTTTGCAATTACACGATTTGAAGTTCCTGAGAACTCAACGTCTATATCATCCAGTTTTTTCTCCACTTTTTCAAGGTTATTTCCATTTGTGGTAATGGTAACGTCTATAACAATGCGGTTTTCGTTCCAAGTAATAATGTCTATATTTCCGTAGCTGTTGTCAACTTCTAAAGTAGCATCAGCGTTTACATTAAACTCTTTATGTATTTTTTTCTCTTTTGTGTGCTTGCCAGTTTTATCATTATTGTTGGCAAATACCAATGAAGGAATTAATAATAAAGCAATTAAGACTCTAGAGAGTAGTGCTGTTTTCATCTTGTTCGTTTTTTGTTTGGTTTAAATCATCTATTTGTTCTACTACATTTTGTAATAGGTCTATTCTGTCTTGAAAATTTGATATCATGGCGTAAATAACACGCTCGTCTTGGCCACTAGTGTTTAAATCTAACTTCAATTGTTCGTAGTTTTCTTCCAAAATTTTCATTTGAAACATCGTATCTACAATTAAATCTTGATATTCTGGCAATTCTTCGCTATTGAGTTTTTCTAACTCGTTGGTTATGGTTGTAGTGAAAAAATTTTGCGTTGCTGCCATTTCTGGGGAAACGCTCGCTAAGTCTACCGAATTATTGTTTTTTAATACTCCAAAAGAAACAGCTAAAAGCAATACTAAAGAAGCTGCAACACCCAATAAAGGTTTCCAAAATTTAAACATCGATTTTTTCTGTGTAATAACAACAGTATTTTGATTGTTCAATTTATTTAAGAAACGCTGTTGGTGTCCAGCATTAGGTTCTTCAGTTTCAAATTGACCTTCAAAACTTTTAAAAATGCTATTTAAATTATCTTCGTTCATAATATATTTTAATACTCAGCGGCTAGCTGCATTTTTTGTCTTAAACTCTCTTTAGCTCGTGATATGGTTGTTCTGCAATTAGCGTACGAAATATCCATAATGTCGCTAATTTCCTCATAATCATAACCTTCAATTAAATTTAGGGTTAAAGCAATTCTGTAATTGTCCTTAAGGTTATTTAATACCTTAAGCACCTGTTGTGCTTTCAAGCTTGTAAAATCATAATCACTACCAATGCTTTGATTCTCTTCAACTTTATAAAGCACGTTGTCAAAAGGAACGTTTTGGTATTTATGACTCTTTTTATAGTGATAAATACTATTGTTTGTAACAATTCGTTTTAACCAGGCGCCAAAGGTTTTTAAATCTTTTAATTCACCTAATTTTGTAAACGCTGTTAAAAAAGAGTCTTGCATAATATCTTCTGCTTCAAAACTGTCTTTTACAATTCTTAGTGAAATGTTGTACATAGCTTTATAATACCTATTGTATAACTCCAATTGGGCATTTTGATTTCCAGATTTACAAAGCTCTGCAAGCGCTTCAGTATTTAGGTTTGGTAGTGACACTAAAACAAATTGTTTATATGAAAGATTAAGGTAATTAAACTTTGTTACAGTTTAATGAAAAAAAGTTTGGTTTTATTTAAGAAAACCAATATTACAATGGCATAACAATTGAATATTAGCATGTGTAAAGTAATTGAAAACCCTATAAAAATTAGAGTTCTAAGCATATAGCTTAGTTTATAAGTTAAATAAAAATATAAATTAGTTCTGTTTATGTGACAGAATGACCTAAAAATACTATGGCGAAGTCTAAATTTACAAGTCTTGACAGTTTGTCATTTCAAGAATTTGATGAAAATTCAGAGTTAATTCCGTTAATGACACCTGAAGATGAAGCAGAAATTAATAACGAAATATTACCAGAAACACTACCAATTTTACCATTGCGTAATACCGTTTTGTTTCCTGGCGTTGTTATTCCTATTACCGCAGGAAGAGATAAATCAATAAAACTAATTAACGATGCAAACAAAGGAAGCAAAGTTATTGGTGTGGTATCGCAAAAGGACGAAACTATTGAAGACCCTACTGCAAAAGATATCTACAAAAAAGGAACCGTAGCAAGAATACTTAAAGTCTTAAAAATGCCTGATGGTAATACGACCATCATTATTCAAGGTAAAAAGAGGTTTGAAATAAATGATGTAATTACTGAAGAACCATATATAAATGCTACTGTAAAAGAAGTCGCTGAGACTCGACCTGCGGATAATAATAGTGAGTTTAGAGCAATTATTGATTCTATTAAAGAACTGGCACTTCAAATTATCAAGCAGAGTCCAAATATACCTTCAGAAGCTACGTTTGCTATTAAAAACATTGAAAGCAATTCGTTTTTAATCAATTTTGTGTCTTCAAACATGAACCTTTCAGTTGAAGACAAACAAGAACTACTTGAAATAAACGATTTAAAGGAACGTGCTCTTGCAACGTTAAAGAATATGAATATTGAGCTTCAAAAACTGGAGCTTAAAAATGACATTCAGTCTAAGGTTCAAAGTGACATGAACCAACAACAACGTGAATACTTTCTACATCAGCAAATGAAAACTATCCAAGAGGAATTGGGTGGTGTATCATCTGATGAGGAAATTGAAGAAATGCGAGTTCGTGCCAAGTCTAAAAAATGGAGTAAGAAAATTAAGCAGCATTTTGATAAGGAATTGTCAAAAATACAACGAATGAACCCTCAAGTTGCTGAATATTCTATTCAACGAAACTACTTAGACTTGTTTTTGGATTTACCTTGGAACGAGTTTAGCAAAGATAAATTTGACCTTAAACGTGCAAAAAGGATTTTAGACCGAGACCATTATGGTTTAGACGATGTAAAACGTCGTATAATTGAATATTTAGCGGTTCTAAAACTTAGAAATGACATGAAGTCACCAATACTTTGTTTGTACGGCCCTCCAGGAGTTGGCAAAACATCTTTAGGAAAATCTATTGCTGAAGCTTTAGGTAGGGAATATGTACGGATGTCACTTGGTGGTTTACGTGATGAAGCTGAAATCCGTGGACATCGTAAAACATACATAGGTGCGATGCCTGGGCGAATTATTCAAAGTTTAAAAAAAGCAGGAACATCCAATCCAGTATTTGTGTTGGACGAAATAGATAAGTTGTCAAATTCGCATCAAGGCGACCCATCATCTGCGATGTTAGAGGTGCTTGACCCTGAGCAAAATTCAGAGTTTCATGATAACTTCTTGGAAATGGGTTACGATTTGTCTAAAGTTATGTTTATTGCGACATCTAACAGCTTGTCAACCATTCAACCTGCGTTACGGGACAGAATGGAAATAATAAACGTAACCGGTTATACCATTGAAGAAAAAGTTGAAATTGCTAAACGCCATTTATTACCAAAGCAATTAAAAGAACACGGATTAACCACCAAACATTTAAAAATAGGGAAGCCACAGTTAGAGAAAATTGTGGAAGGTTACACAAGGGAATCTGGAGTTCGTGGTTTGGAAAAACAAATAGCAAAAATGGTTCGCCATGCTGCTAAAAACATAGCCATGGAAGAATCATATAATATCAAAGTCACTAACGAGGATGTTATTGAAGTACTTGGCGGCCCAAAAATGGAACGCGATAAGTACGAAAACAACAATGTCGCTGGTGTTGTTACCGGACTTGCTTGGACACGTGTTGGAGGTGATATTTTATTTATAGAGTCTATTCTTTCAAAAGGAAAAGGCAATATGACCATTACTGGGAACTTAGGGAAGGTCATGAAAGAATCGGCGACCATTGCAATGGAGTACATAAAAGCTAATGCTGGTACTTTCGGAATTAATCCTGAAATTTTTGAAAAGTACAACGTACACATTCACGTACCAGAAGGTGCTACGCCAAAAGATGGCCCAAGTGCAGGTGTTACTATGTTAACATCATTAGTGTCGTTATTTACCCAGAAAAAAGTAAAGAAAAGTTTAGCAATGACAGGCGAAATTACATTACGTGGCAAAGTATTACCAGTAGGAGGGATTAAGGAAAAGATTTTAGCAGCAAAACGAGCTAGAATAAAAGAGATTTTGCTATGTGAAGATAACAGAAGAGATATCAAAGAAATTAAAGAAGAATACTTAAAGGGATTAACTTTCCATTATGTTAGTGATATGAGCGAAGTGATTGATGTCGCTATCACAGATAAAAAAGTAAAAAACGCTAAGACCTTGTAAATTTAAACCTCGATTTAGCCGAGGTTTTTTTTAATAGTTAAAAATAAAACTCTTTGCAAATCGTTTTAAAATAGATTTAGTTACTTTGCCTTTTTTATGATAAGAGTCTTTACCACAATATGTTTACTGGTGTTATGCATTGAAACTAGCTTTTCACAAGTTGGAGGTGAATCTACATATCAATTTTTAAACCTTGTTTCGTCGCCACGTCAAGCTGCTTTGGGCGGAAAAGTCATCACAAATGTAGATTACGATGTTACCCAAGGGCTCTATAATCCAGCGACCATTAATGTGGAAATGGATAACCAATTGGCGCTTAATTACACCAGTTATCTTGGTGGCATCGGTTATGGAACGGCTGCTTATGCTTACACCATCGATAGACGCACACAAACCATTCATGGAGGTGTGACTTATATTAACTACGGAAGTTTTGACGGGTACGATGAAAATGGTGTTTCGACAGGAAGTTTCTCAGGAAGCGAAACAGCACTTTCGGTTGGTTATGCAACGCAAATTGGGTATTCCGATTTTTATGCTGGCGCAAATTTAAAGCTCATAACCTCTAAATTAGAACAGTATAGTTCCTTTGGTGCGGCTGTGGATTTAGGTTTGTTGTATATAAACGAGTACTTGGATTTTAACGCAGCTCTTGTGGTTAGAAATCTAGGAAGCCAAATTACCACGTATGCAGGTTTACGAGAACCGTTGCCTTTTGAAATAGATTTTGGAATGGCACAAACCCTCGAACACGTACCTTTACGTTGGCACATGACGTTTGAAAACTTACAGGAATGGCCAATAGGGCGACCAAACCCAGCAAGGGCTACGAGCGATTTAGAAGGTAATCAAACACAAGAAAAGGTAGGATTTTTTAATAATGCCTTTCGCCATTTAATTTTAGGTGCCGAATTGTTTCCAGATAAAGGATTTAATATTAGATTAGGCTATAGTTTTAGACGTGCCGAAGAATTACGAATTTTAGAACAGCGAAATTTTTCAGGATTATCGTTTGGAGTTGGTATAAAAATGAACAATATGCGTTTTAGTTATTCGCATGCTAGATATACAAGTGCTTCAAATGCAAGCTTTTTTGGATTACAAATAGATTTACAATAATGCAAAACATTACCATAGCCATCGACGGATTTTCATCCACTGGAAAAAGCACGCTAGCAAAACAAATAGCTAACGAATTAGGCTATGTATATGTGGATACTGGCGCTATGTATAGAGCAGTAACCCTATATGCTTTGCAACATGATTTTATTGATGAAAATGATTTTAGAGTCAACGATTTTGTACTAGAGCTAGATAACATCAAGGTATCTTTTAAATTCAATGAAGCTTTAGGGTTTTCTGAAATGTATTTAAATGGTGTGAATGTTGAAAAAGAGATTAGAACCTTAGAAGTATCAAGCTATGTTAGTAAAGTATCAGCAGTTCCTGAAGTGCGTTATCAATTGGTAAAACAGCAACAAAAAATGGGCGAAGGTAAAGGCATCGTCATGGATGGACGCGATATTGGTACGGTGGTGTTTCCTCAGGCGGAATTAAAAATATTCATGACGGCTTCACCAGAAATTAGAGCGCAACGCAGATATGACGAACTTATTAAAAGAGGAGATGAGGTAAATTTTGATGAAGTGCTACAAAATGTGCAAGAGCGAGATTATATAGATTCACATCGCGAAGATTCACCATTAGTTAAAGCTGATGATGCCATAGAAATTGATAATTCAAACCTTACCCTAGAAGAGCAATTTGAAAGCATTATGAACTTGGTTAGAATGACACTTGAAGGTCAAGAATAGTAGTTTCATTTCCAATACTTTAAAATCTTCATTTCTAGTAAAATAAAATTAGCCAATTCCATAAATAATATGTATTTTTGCACTCCTTTTAGCGAATTATCAGGAAATTAAAAGGAATAAAAAAACAAATTATAACGCTTCTGTGTGTTAATCGCTTAATTTTTCTGAAGACATACAGAATACAAATTTTAATCAGCAATGGCTGAAAAAAAAGAAAAAGCAGTAGAAGCACAAGTTGAAGACACTGCAAAAACCGAAGCTCCAGTAGTCTCTGAAGCGCAAGCAAATCCAGACAAATTTCTAAAAGATTTTAATTGGCACAATTACGAAGAAGGAATTGACCCAGTTGATGACAAACAATTAGAAGAATTCGAAAAATTAGTAGCCGAAAATTTTGTTGACACTTTAGATGACGAAGTTGTAGAAGGTGAAGTAATCCACATTACAGACCGTGATGCTATTATTGACATCAATGCAAAATCTGAAGGTGTTATCTCTCTTAACGAGTTTCGTTACAACCCAGACTTAAAAGTTGGTGACAAAGTAGAAGTATTAATTGATGTTCGCGAAGATGCCACAGGACAATTAGTATTATCTCACCGTAAAGCTAGAGTAATTAAGGCTTGGGACCGTGTAAATGCAGCTCACGATTCTGGAGAAATAGTAAATGGTTTTGTTAAATGTCGTACTAAAGGTGGTATGATTGTCGATGTATTTGGCATTGAAGCTTTCTTACCAGGTTCTCAAATCGATGTGAAACCTATTAGAGATTACGACCAGTACGTAAACAAAACAATGGAATTTAAAGTGGTTAAAATCAATCACGAATTCAAAAACGTTGTGGTATCTCATAAAGCGCTTATTGAAGCTGATATCGAGTTACAGAAGAAGGAAATTATTAGTCAATTAGAAAAAGGTCAAGTACTTGAAGGTTCTGTTAAAAACATTACTTCTTATGGTGTGTTTATGGACCTTGGTGGCGTTGACGGATTAATTCATATTACAGACCTTTCTTGGTCTAGAATTAACCACCCAAGTGAGGTTGTTGAGTTAGACGAGAAAATTAATGTTGTAATCCTTGATTTTGATGAAAACAAATCAAGAATTCAATTAGGTCTTAAACAATTAAGTAAACATCCTTGGGAAGCTTTAGGCGAAGACATAAAAATTGGAGATAAAGTTAAAGGAAAAGTTGTTGTAATTGCTGATTACGGTGCATTTATTGAAGTTGCTGAAGGCGTTGAAGGACTAATTCACGTATCTGAAATGTCTTGGTCAACACATTTACGTTCTGCACAAGATTTTGTTACTGTTGGTGACGAAGTTGAAGCACAAATATTAACTCTAGATAGAGAAGAACGTAAAATGTCTCTTGGAATTAAGCAATTAACTCCAGACCCTTGGACAGATATTACTAAGAAATATCCTGTAGGTTCTAAGCATTCAGGTATTGTACGTAACTTTACAAACTTTGGTGTGTTTGTTGAATTAGAAGAAGGTATTGATGGATTAATTTACATCTCTGATTTATCTTGGACTAAGAAAATTAAGCATCCATCTGAGTTCTGTGCTGTAGGTGATACTTTAGACGTAGTAGTATTAGAGTTAGATGTTGAAGGACGTAAATTAAGTTTAGGTCACAAACAAACAACTGAAAATCCTTGGGATAAGTATGAAACTGAGTTTGCATTAAACTCTACACATACTGGAGCTATTGAAGAAATAGTTGACAAAGGTGCTACTGTTAAGTTTAACGAAGACATCGTTGCCTTTATTCCTTCTCGTCATTTAGAGAAAGAAGATGGTAAAAAGCTTAAAAAAGGAGAAGAAGCAGAGTTTAAAATTATTGAATTCAATAAAGAATTTAAACGTGTTGTAGCTTCTCATACAGCTATCTTTAGAGAAGAAGAAGCAAAAATTGTAAAAGCTGCTGCTAAAAAAGCTTCAGCTGCTGCTGCAGAGGCAAAACCAACTTTAGGTGATGCTAATGACGCTTTACAAGCGCTTAAAGATAAAATGGACGGGAAATAATATTTCTTAGACATTTATATAAAACTAAAGCCTTCCGTTTGGAGGGCTTTTTTTATTGCTATATAAAACCATTGCAAACACTAATTTTTTACCTTAACTTTGCCAACCAAATACGTTTGGAAACTATATGAGTCAAAAAGTGTTACTTAATGCAAAAGAGGTAAACATCATTCTTCATCGATTGGCTTGTCAACTAATTGAAAATCACAACGACTTTTCTAACACGGTATTAATAGGAATTCAACCTAGAGGAAAATTTCTAGCTAACCGCTTGTGCAAAATGCTTCGTGAAGATTATAAAATTAAAAATGTTGAATTAGGTCAATTAGACATCACTTTTTTTAGGGATGATTTTAGACGTGGCGATAAACCATTAGAAGCAAACACCACCGAAATAGACTTTGTGGTCGAAAATAAAAAAGTAGTTTTTATTGATGATGTCTTATATACTGGAAGAAGTATTCGTGCAGCATTAACAGCCATACAATCATTTGGAAGACCAGACGAAATAGAACTACTAACGCTTATCGATAGGCGTTTTAGCAGGCATTTACCAATTCAACCAGATTATAGAGGACGACAAGTAGATGCTATTAATGATGAAAAAGTAAAAGTAAACTGGATTGAAAACGAAGGGGAAGATTCAGTGTATTTAATAAATAAATAAAATATGTTTATAGCTATTGGACCAATTCAGGTAATTTTAATTTTAATAGTACCTATAGGAATCTTTTTTTTAGGATATATTGTAGGTAGAAAATCTGGTTACATTAAAAGAGTTAAAGAGACTGAAAAACAAAACAAGCAATTAAATTAACTAAAATTGTATTAGATAAATTAGTTAAAAACTGTAAACTGCTACTGAATACTGAAAACTAATATTATGAGCGAATTAAGTGTCAACCACTTATTAGGAATAAAATATCTTACCAAGGAAGATATTCAGCTTATTTTTGAAACAGCCGATCATTTTAAAGAGGTAATTAATAGGCCTATTAAAAAAGTACCTTCGCTTAGAGATATTACTATTGCCAATTTATTTTTTGAAAACTCCACCCGAACAAAACTATCATTTGAGCTTGCAGAAAAACGTTTATCAGCAGATGTTATAAACTTTTCAGCATCGCAATCATCAGTTAAAAAAGGTGAAACCTTAATAGATACAGTCAATAACATTCTATCTATGAAAGTAGATATGGTAGTAATGAGGCACCCTAATCCAGGTGCAGGTGTGTTTTTATCAAACCATATTAATGCAAGTATAATAAATGCAGGTGATGGCGCTCACGAACATCCAACACAAGCATTGTTAGATTCTTATTCAATTAGAGAAAGACTAGGAGAGGTAAAAGGAAAAAATGTGGTTATTGTAGGAGATGTTCTGCATAGTCGTGTAGCCTTATCAAATATATTCGCCTTGCAATTACAAGGAGCTAAAGTGATGGTTTGCGGTCCAAAAACTTTGATACCAAAATACATAGATAAATTAGGTGTAAAAGTTGAAACTAATTTACGTAAAGCTTTGGAATGGTGTGACGTAGCAAATATGCTTCGCGTGCAAAATGAACGTATGGATATAAGCTATTTTCCTTCTACAAGGGAATATGCGCAGCAATTTGGAGTGACTAAAGAATTACTCAATTCCCTAAATAAAGAAATCACCATTATGCACCCAGGCCCAATAAATCGTGGTGTAGAGATAACCAGTGATGTAGCAGATTCAGACCAAGCAATTATACTCAATCAAGTAGAAAATGGCGTAGCAATTCGTATGGCAGTTATATATTTATTAGCCTCTAAAATTAAACAGTAGATTATGATTTTTGATAAAGATGGCAGTACTTCAATCATTACCCAAGAAAAGGCATCCATTGTAGAACTGGTAAAAAAACTACAAGTAATTTATAAAAGGTTTAAAAACGATAATATTATTATAAACCTTACAACATTAAAGCCTCTTAAGGCAGAAGATGTTATAGAGTTTTTACAAATTTCCAATCAGCACAGAAAAGCAAAACAGTCTTTTGTTATTGTGACCGATAAAATCCATAACGACCAAATTCCTGACGAATTGGTAATAGTGCCAACACTACAAGAAGCCTACGATATTATTGAGATGGAAGAAATTGAAAGAGATTTAGGGTTTTAATTTATGAAACTAACAATTTTAGGTTGTCATAGTGCTACACCGCGAATAAATACACATCCAACCTCACAAGTTCTTGAAATACGAAACCATATTTTTTTAATAGACTGTGGCGAAGGCACCCAAGTACAACTTAGAAAGAACAAAGTCAAATTCAATAGAATAAAACATATTTTTATTTCGCATTTACATGGCGACCATTGGTTTGGTTTGGTTGGATTAATATCAACATTTAGGTTGTTAACTCGTGAAACCGATTTGCACATTCACGGTCCAAAAGGCATAAAGGAAGTCATTACCATGCAAATGAAACTTGCCGATTCCTGGACCAATTATAAATTGATTTTTCACGAATTGACATCAAATACTTCTCAATTAATTTTTGAAGATGATAAAGTGGAGGTTTATACCATTCCATTAGACCATCGTGTTTATACCAATGGCTTTTTGTTTAAAGAAAAAGAAAACGAACGTAAATTATTACTTGGAGCTGCTGAAGATGCTAACATAGACAAAGCTTATTACAGAAAACTCAAACAAGGATTTGATGTGGTAAATAAAGATGGTAAATTAATTAAAAATGACACCGTTACCAAAGCTGGGAATCCGCCAAAAAGTTATGCCTTTTGTAGCGATACAGCTTATAGCGAATCCATTGTGCCAATAATTAAGGATGTAGATGTGCTGTACCACGAATCTACTTTTTTAGAGAAACTATCTCATTTGGCGACAAAAACCAAACACTCTACAGCCAAACAAGCAGCTACCATTGCAAAAATGGCTAATGTTAAACAATTAATTTTAGGGCATTTTTCTACACGTTACGATGATGTATCTGAATTTATTGACGAAGCCTCAGAGGTTTTTGAAAACGTGGATACCGCAAAAGCAGGAAAAACGTTTGAATTTTAAGACTTCTTATAAAACTTTTGTGCATGTATCACCATAATAATAACGCCAATTATTACAATAGAACTGGTAATTAATATTCCATAGTGTTCCTTTATTTTCAAAAGAGTCATTATAGACCCAAAAGCTATCACTAAAGCACCAATAATGATTAGCCCTTTTTTCATCATTAACGATAAATTGTCAATATCTACTTTTTCTTTATCTTCCTTATTCATGGTATTATATCCAGCAATAAGGTTTGGGTATTCTTTTACCAAGAACCCACATATAATAAGAATAGCACCCATTAATAAAGATGAAAAAAGCATAGTGACAGGTTTTTATAAGTCTAAGTTAGTAGTTTTTTAAATTCTGATAAAATATGATTATTAAAACTTGTAAATTGCACCTATGAATAATAACGATTTAAGTAACTATCGTAAATCCTATGAAAAAGGAGCACTGCTAAAAAGTAATGTGCCTGAAAATCCTATGGAATTGTTTCAAAAATGGTTTTACGAAGTTGATAATAATGATTCTATTGATGAAGCTAATGCCATGACTGTTTCGACCATTGGTTTAGATGGATTCCCAAAGGGTAGAGTAGTGCTACTAAAAAAATATACCTATGAAGGCTTTATTTTTTACACCAACTATAATAGTGAAAAAGGAAAAGCGATTAGCGCAAACCCAAATGTGTGTTTATCTTTTTTTTGGCATGCAGCCGAACGACAGATAATTATTAAAGGTAAAGCAGAAAAAATCGTTGAGAACTTGAGCGATGGCTATTTTGAGTTGCGTCCACGAGGAAGTCAATTGGGAGCAGTAGTTTCAAATCAAAGCGACGTTGTTAAAAACAGAAAAGAATTGGAAGACAAACTTCAAGACCTAGAAAAAGAATTTCAAGGAAAAGAGATATCACGACCAAAACATTGGGGCGGATTTATTGTAAAGCCTGTTGAGATGGAGTTTTGGCAAGGTAGAGCCAATAGACTGCACGATAGGATTAGATATAGGCTTCAGGAAGATTATAATTGGCACATAGATAGATTAGCGCCATAAAAAAAGAACCGTTATTGTTAACGGTTCTTTTTTTATTTTATCACTTATGAGTTATACTTAACCTATTTTTTTATAAATATATTGGTAAAATACCATTTCCCTTCTGGGTCTTTTTCTGCTGAAATATCAAAGTTTGTAAAGTCACCTTCTATAATCTCTTTATGTCCACTACTATTTAACCAAGCATTTACAACGGACTGTGCCGAACTATAACCGTAAGCTACATTTTCACCTACTTTAGTTGCACCAGGATTATTTTTTAAACTACTACTACGTAAGTAGAAATTATCATGTGATACCTCTTGCTTATCTCTCATATAGTCTGTATGGCTATATGCTGTAGCTTTCACTTTACTCATATCACTTAGAGGGTTTAACCCAATTGTAATTCTATGGTCGTTTATCAATTCTAGAATTTCAATTTCTATAGCTTTTGTCTGTGGAACATAAGAAGCAGAAAGCGCTTCAATATTATCTTCTTCAATAGAATCTGTTGAACAAGAAAAAGACATTACAGTTAACAGTGCCAAAGCTGGCAAAAACTTTGATAATTTCATAAGTAGGTTATTAAGATTTGGGACTGTAAAATTAGCAGGCATCTTAAAAAACACTGTTAAAGAAATGTTAAAATCGATGAAAAACACGTATTTCATCGAAATTATAATACATATCATCGATGAAATGCACGTTAATGGATATTTTTATGCTTTTAATCGGTGGTAATTAAAGCATTTGATTTTATTGAAGCATTTTATGGGGTAATTATAACGCTTTTTTGAGCGAAAATAATTGAAGAATAGTGAAGATAAGTTGAAGATTTTGTTCAATTTTTGGCAATAAAAAAGCCGCTCAAAAAGAGCGGCTTTCAGTGTAATAAGTTATTATCAGAATTTACAACCAACCAATAAGTAAATTTCTATTCTTCTAACATAGAGTAGGGAAGATATAACGTTATTACATTATTTTAGTTTTCGCATTTTCCTTGAACAATCAAGAATTTAGAGCGTCTATTTTTTTGGTGCTTTTCTTTCGAACATTTCACGCCATTGCTACATTCGTTAAGTAATTGTGTTTCACCGTAACCTATAGCACTTTCAATACGTTCGGGTGCAATATTACGTGATAGGAGATAATCTCTAGTAGATTTTGCTCTTCTATCAGATAGTTTAATGTTGTACCTGTCACCACCACGACTATCGGTATGCGATTCAATTTTAATGACCATTTGTGGGTGGTCCCTTAAAACTGTTACAATGTTTTCAAGTTCATATTTTGCATCAGTTCTAATATTCCATTTATCAAAATCAAAGAATATTGGGTTGATAACAATTTCAGAATCAAAACAAAGTGGTATTAAGTTAAGGTCGACCTTATTTTCAAAGTTATTTTCGCTGCCAGCAACAAAGTGTTGTACATCGTCTTTGTAGTTAGTCTTAGAACCTCTAATACTATACTTTTGGTTACAATCTACTTCGTAACTGTAAGAACCATCAGCTCCAGTAGTCACTGTTTGAATTTTAACTTTATCTTCATTAAAAATTTCAATAGTTACAGCATTAAGTGGCTCTTGTGTTTTAGAATCACGTGCCACACCAGTAACTGTTTGTTTACATTCGTAAGCGGCGAAGCTATAAATATCGTCACTTCCTTTTCCGCCTTCACGGTTAGAAGAGAAGTATCCAGTTTCGTTTTCAGAGATATAGAAAGCAAAATCATCGGCACCACTATTATAAGGCGCACCCATGTTTTTAGGCTTATTTGTACTTCCGTTTAAGGCATCAGATTTATAAATATCCAATAACCCTAGGTTTAAGTATCCATCAGAAGAAAAATATAAGGTGTTATCTTTTGCAACAAATGGGAACATTTCACGACCTTCAGTGTTTACGGTAGCGCCTAAATTTTCAGGTTCTCCATAAGAACCATCATCGTTAATGGCTACTTTAAATATATCTGTTTGTCCAAAGCTGTCTTCAGTTTCTCTATCAGATACAAAATATAATGTTTTGTTATCTGGACTTAAAGCTGGGTGACCAGTTGAGAATACATCATCGTTAAATGGTAACTCCTCAATATCGGACCAGTTTCCGTTGTCTAAAGATGCTTTATAAATTTTTAAATGTGTTGTTCCTTTTTTATCGTAATCTAAACGGTTACGCTTATTTACGTTATCACGTGTAAAATAGATGGTTTTGCCATCGTTTGTAATTGCAACCGATGCTTCATGATAATCGGTGTTTACATCTTCAGCCATTATAAATCCTGGATTTCCTAAAGCTTTTACACCATTATTATCTTTAACATCTACTTGATAGATATCCAAGAACGGTTCTTCATTCCAGTCGTATAATTTGTTGCTTGTATTTCTACTAGAGGCAAAATATAAATTCCCATCATGTTCAAAACTTCCAAAATCTGAGTATTCAGTATTTATATCCAAGTTGGTCACTTCGATATATACTTTTTCCATTGATGATAGTTCGTCATAGACTTTTACATCTCCCAAAATAAATTTGGTACGACTGTCTTCATTTTGTCTTTCCTTGAATTTTTGCAACCAGTTTTCGGCTTCTTGATAGTTACCTAAACTACGTTGTACTTGGCTGTACTTGTAGATGTACTCTGGATGAATATCGGAGTATTTATCTAAAGCTTTTTTGTACCAAGTAGCTGCTTTTGCGGCATTAGAGTTATTGTAATAGCAATCACCCAAGCGCGTAAGCACGTGTTCGCTATCATCACCATTGGCTACAGCTTCTTCGTATAATTCGCTAGCTCTAACGTAAGCAAAATTTTCAAAGAATTTATCAGCAAGCTTGCTTTGAGCATAAGTCAAAGAGCCACTTATTAATAATATTATGAGTAAAACTTTTGTTTTCATAGTAGTATATTTTAGAAGTATCTTGGGGATTTAACACGTTTACTTTTAAACACTTCAAACATTAATAAAATTTCATGTGTTCCGCTAGAATATGGTCTAATATCTGAGATAGGATGCTCGTAAGCATAACCTAAACGCAATTGTTTAGATACTTGAAAATCAAATATTCCGCCCAAAGCTCCTGTAGATTCATTGATTCTATAAGCAGCACCTAACCACATTTTCTCATTAAACAAGAAGTTAGCAGTTAAATCGTATGATAATGGTGCACCATTGGTAGCTTTTACCATAAACGCAGGTTTAAATTTAACAGTCTTGCTCATGTCGAATACATAACCACCAGTTAGGTAATAACTTACACGCTCTAGGGCTTGTACATTATTTTCACCATTTAAGTCAGTAGTTAATATTCTAGGAGCAGACAGTCCTAAATACCATTTGTTGGTATGTAAAAAGGCACCAATTCCCATATTAGGATTCCATCTGTCCTCTATTCCATAAATAGCTGGATCCGTTGGATATGCATTTCTTAATTCTTGATCTATACTATAAGAAGTAAACCCTCCTTTTAGACCAAGTGCTAGTTTAGTTTTTTCACTAAGTTGAAGCGTATAAGAGAAATCGCCATATATATAGGTGAAGTTCTCAAATCCTAATTTATCGTTGATAAATGACAATCCTAAACCTACCTTTTCATTTCTCATAGGAGAATGAATGGAAAAGGTTTGAGTGGTTGGCCCTCCATCTATAGCTGTCCATTGACTTCTATGAAGTCCAACAAGGCTTAGAGTTTCTCTACTTCCTGCATAAGCAGGGTTTATTGAGATAGTATTATACATATATTGCGTGAACTGAGGTAATTGCTGACTTATAGCTGTATAAGAGCTAAGCAATACAATAGCAATAATGTTAAACTTAATAAACTTTTTCATGATAGGTTAAATTTATTTGGTTCCTACGTAAATTGGTCCTGCATGTGATGCAATCAACTTACCGTTTTCTATTAATCTTAATATATAGTAATATGTTCCTGTTGGTACTTTTCCATTAGACCCAATTGAATTGTTGTGAGATTCTCCACCCCAATCATTCTGGTAGTCATTAGATTCGTAAATCATAGCACCCCAACGGTTAAATATTTGTAGTTGCATGGTTACATCAAAACACTCTGAATCTGTATCCAATACACCTATACGGAATGTATCGTTCATATTATCACCATTGGCTGTAACAGCTTTTGGAATATGTTGGTCTGCATCAAATGCATCTAGACATGGTAATACAATACACGCATCGTTTAAAGTAATTATTACTTCAGTTACACTTGGGCATTGTCCTTCATTGTCAGTATAAGTGAATCTGTATTCACCCATATCCAATTCAAAAGGATTAAATAGATTACCATTTAATGTTGCATTCCCAGATGTTACCTCCCAAGTACCATTAGTACCATAATTCCCACTTAATAAATCGAATAAATCGAAGTCAAAATTATCACCAATACATAGGTCAGTTGAGCTACCAGTAACATTACCTTCTAGTATTACATTTATAGTTTGAGTATATACTCTTGCATTATCGCAATCGTCACTTACTGTCCATTCTCTGGTAATTACGTAGTTGTTTCCACTACCATCATTGGTGTCAGTTTCATTGAAAGTAACATCTATTTGAGATGAACAAGCATCTTCAAACGATAGTTTCGGTACATCTGGTATTTCCCCACAAGTTGCATCAACTTCTGTATCAAAATCAGTTGTTACAATTGGAGCAGTAGAATCAGTTACTGTAATAATTTGTGTATGTACAGCCTCCAGTCCACAAATATCCATTGCTTTCCAAGTACGTGTTAATATATAATCTGAGCTACAAGCACCATCTGTTCTCACTTCATTGAACTCTACTTTTATAAAGTTTACATCACAATTGTCAGTTGCAGTCAACACAGCAGCATCAGGAACTTCGTCACACTCAACAGTTGCATCAGCAGGAAGCGCTTCAACAAAAGTAGGAGCAGTTGTATCTTGAACGGTGATAGTTTGTGTATGTACAGTTTCCAATCCACAAGCATCGGTCGCAGTCCATGTTCTCACTAAAGTATAGTTAGACTCACAGCTACCATCATTTCTAGCTTCATTATAAGTTACTGTAGCATCACCACAGTTATCTGTAGCAGTTAAGGTAACAGCATCAGGAACTTCGTCACACTCAACAGTTGCATCAGCAGGAAGCGCTTCAACAAAAGTAGGAGCAGTTGTATCT